>CAWGFJ010000007.1:0-294504 GCA_963821855.1 uncultured Prolixibacteraceae bacterium
TGCAAAAGATGTGGTAAAACAACCATTTTGCGCTTTAAATGCAGACGATTTCTATGGTTTTAAAGCCTATAAGGTAATGGCCGATTTCTTCACCACATCGAACAACGATACAGAATATTCAATGGTGGGATATCAACTATGGAATACACTTTCCGAATTTGGTTCGGTTTCGCGTGGTATTTGCGAGGTCGATGAAAATAATAATTTCCAGAAAATTGTTGAAACAATTAAAATTGTAAAAAGGGAGATAAAGTCATATCAATTGAAAACGACGGCAGCGAAACTCCATTAACCGGAAAAGAAAATGTATCAATGAACATCTGGGGATTTAAGCCATCCGTTTTTCCGATACTGGAAAAAAATTCACCGATTCTTAAAAACGAAATTGATAAACCTAAATCGGAAATGTACATTCCTTCTGTAGTTTTTGAACTAATAGATGAAAACCTTGCTACAACAAAAGTTCTGGAAGCGAATTCGCCATGGTTTGGTGTTACCTATAAGGAAGACAAACCGTTTGTTATCGAAAAAATAAATGCATTAATAGCCAAAGGAGAATATCCTGAAAAACTTTGGGATTAAGTGATGCAACTTTTTCTTTTTCAAACTTTTATTTCCGAAATAATTTATTAAAACTAACACATGGAAATTAATCTGAATCAAATCGCCAACCAGTTTCAAATAGAAGGGGAAGTTGTTGAAATCAACACTTTGGGTGAAGGTTTTATTAACGATACTTTTGTTATTAAAACACAACAAGGCCAGCCCGATTATATCCTTCAGAGCAAAAACAAAAATATTTTTTCGCCCATTCCCGCCATGATGGAAAACATTGAAAAGGTATGCCGGCACATTAAAAAGAAAGTTAAAGCTGCAGGCGGCAATCCGCTGCGCGAGGCAATGACTGTTATTCGTACAAAAGACGGAAAACTTTATTTCCTCGATGAAAACGAAGAATACTGGGCTGTAAGCCTTTTTATTGAAGATACCATTGCCTACGATGCTGCCAAAACGCCTGAACTGGCTTATTCAGGTGGTAAAGGAATCGGGAAATTCCAGTCGCTGGTTTCCGATTTAAAAGAGCCGCTGACCGATATTCTTCCCGGATTTCACAACATTCGTTACCGGTTTAAACAATGGGATGAGGTACTTGCCAAAAATCCGGTCGGCAGAAAAGAAAAGGTAAGCGAAGAAATCGGTTGGATTGAAAACCGCCGCGATGAAATGCTCGAATTTTGGAAACTCGTGGAAAACGGCGCTATTCCAACCCGGGTAACGCACAACGACACAAAAATCAGCAATATCCTTTTTGATAAAAAAGGTGATGTTCTTTGCGTTATCGATTTGGATACCGTATTAAACAGTACGGTTTTAAACGATTTTGGCGATGCTATGCGCTCCTACACCAACACCGGGGCGGAGGACGATCCCAACCTGGAAAATGTATCGATGAGCATGGAAATATTCGAAGCATTTACCAAAGGTTATCTCGAAGAAACCAAATCGTTTCTTACAGAAAAGGAAATAGAATATCTTGCATTCTCGGCAAAATATATTACATACGAACAAGTACTGCGGTTTTTAATGGATTATATCGATGGCGATAATTATTACAAAACCAAATCGCCGGAGCACAACCTGGTTCGTACACGGGCACAATATAAACTGCTGCTAAGTATGGAAGAACAGTACGATTTGATGAAGGAAGTTGTAAGTAAATATGTTTGAGGAGACATTGGTTATTGGAATTAGACGATTAGACACAAGACGTTTAGACACAAGACGTTCAGACACAAGACGTTAGACACAAGACGATTAGACACAAGACGATTAGACACAAGACGTTTAGACACAAGATGTTTAGAGAAGAAGTTGGGAGTCGGGAGTAGAAAAAGTAAAAAGTAAAAAGTAAAAAGTAAAAAGTAAAAAGTAAAAAGTAAAAAGTAAAAAGTAAAAAGTAAAAAGTAAGAAATCTGTGTCGGAAGTCACGGCAACACGGCAATACAGCAATACAGCAACACTGCAACATCTGTAAGTCTTGTATCTCGTATCTGTTTCTCATCCCTTATTTCTTATTCCTTAATTCCTTATTTTTTGTGGTTAATTTTTTTATAGCTGAATGCGTTTCTTATGTCATAAGTCTCTCAGCCTTTACGCTCGCCGCTCGCAGTTCTACAACAATCATTTTCAAATGCAGGCCACAGAATTTACTGATTTTATGTTTATATTTAAACCACTAAAACCGAAAACCCGGTGACACATAAGATGGATTCGCAGCGCAGCCTGCCTGAACTGCCAAACGCCCGCCTGACTATTCGGGCAGGGCAGGCAGGGAACGCCACCGTGGGATTTCAGGAAGAGATAGATTTCTACATTAATGTGAACATACCAAACAACCGTTGTTTTGATAGATTCGGAAAAGGTGAATGGATAAACATACCACATATTTTAAATCTTAACATAAATATACATCGATAATTTTTTATTTTTGCTTCTCTTAAAATTCAATATAAACAAACCCAAAATGAAAAAAGAAATTTGTACTATTTCGCTCTCTAAAAATTGTTTCGATAATGACTATACTTTTTATAGTGATGGAACAGTCATTCAACTATGTGATAAGCATTATACAAAGTCAAACATTAGCGCAGAACAAATAGCAAATGAATTATCCCCTGCTATTAAAAAAAAACTTCTCGAAAAATGCCAGTTCGAATATGTCAAATAATAATCAATTTAATGAGTGGTAAAAAAAGGTAAGTCGAGCTTATTTTATCATTTAATCTATTAAAAAAAATACAATTAATCATTTAGCAAACGTATAATATCATTTTTACGATATGCTTTAAATACTTATCAATTTGTAAATTATGAAAAAAATAAAATTATTCTCGTTGATTGTTCTTTTTATACTAACCTTGACAAACTGTTCAAAAGAAAAAGAAGATGTAGACATTAATAAGGAAGTGAGTATTGGTGGAGTAAAACTGGGAGAGACAGCGATGCAAGATTCTCCAGTTGTTACATCTGAATTCGGAGTTGAAACTACATGGAGAATCAAGTTAAACAACAATAGAGAAGTTTGTGGCTTTTTTACCCGAGATGAGAACAGATAATTCATTTTCAAAAGATAATTTTCAAAAATTAATCACAAAAATTGAGGACATTTATAATATTTCATTTTCTCAAGACAATAAAACGGGAGAGAACTATGTCGACTACATCGCAAATATGAATTCATCAGCAACCTTTTTATATCGACAATATAAAGAATCATACTGGGATGGTGCCGTGATTGGCATATTTGATATGTATAAGTATAATGGAGATTATAGAGACGAATTTTTGCATATCGTCTATAAAGAAGGTAAACTTAGAGTTAATTTTGATGAACCAGAAAGTTCTCTTTCTAATGCAGTTGCAGACTTCGTAATAGTTGATTCAAATGGAGAGGAAGTCTATAAAAAAAACTATGTAAAACCCATTGATATAATAGAAGGTATAAATGTTACACTTTCAATTGGCACATATACTATTAATTATAATCCATCAAAAACACCTGCTCCTGACAACATTCAAGGAAAAACATTTGCAATAAAAGACACCTTAATAGTATCAAAAACTGGGTTCAGTCATGAAAGCCTAAATTTTAAAAATGCCTATTATACCTTACAACTAAAACTCAAAGGAATTCAGTCCTTGGAAAGTATTGATATTAGCTTTGTTGAAAATAATAGAGGTAATATTTGGCAATGGAACTGGTGGAACAACGGAGCCTGGCAGCAAGGTTCAATTTTTTTTAACGGATATGACCCTTATAGTGAAAACAATCAAAAGCAATTTAAATATATTAGAGTAAGATATAAAGAGAAGATTACCTATTTTAATAACTCTTCACAAATTGATTATCAAAGTTACGAATCAAACAAGTCTTTTATGGAATTTGAATTCGAACCATCTTCGGGGCTAGTTCGTTCAAAATAATCTCTGTTCCAAAATAAAAAGCAATAAAATGAATACTTTATGACACTATAAAAAAGCGTTGTTATTGATAAACACAAAAAAACGTGTGGTAACAAATTGTAAATTGCATTGCGGGGTTCGTGGTGTGTCGTACGCTGGATTCTCGCAACATCGTTCCGTCCTGCCGGACAGGAACGAGCTCCGAAATCCGCAACGACAACTTAGTGTGCCGGGAAGCAATGATTCGGCAAAATAAAGTTCATTGCATGCTGTAATTGAGATGGTGGATACCAGTTGTAAGGTAGAACCACCGGTGTCGCCTTGCAGGAGGGGGCATCAAACCACCTAAAGGTGCTGTATTTAAGAGGTATGGTGTTGAGCGTTTAGGAAAAGGCTATGCCATGAGCATGATCAGGTATGGATAAAGGAGATGAACTAACCGTAACCGCTGACGAGGAGTCGAGAAGTTGCCACATTCTGTCAAAAGCTGGAGAGTAAGTTATACAGTGATAAGCACAGCGGGCACCTGTTTACTGGCTGTGCGGCAGGCGTCTTTCAGGCGGCATGACCTTTATCCGGGCTTAATTACGGAACTCGGGAACCTGTCCTGCAATGCAAAGGGAAACGCACAATCGCGCTAACAGCCGAGAGGCAGAATACCGATGAGCAGGAACAGGGACGGACTAATCCGTAGTAGTGATGAAGTTTCTGTAATGGGAATGGAGCGAAGGGGTTAGGTTATACAGTAGCATAACATTTAACAACTCTGGAAAGAGGATGAATTTATGGAATGAGACAAAATCGGTACCGGTAAGCCGCGAAATGGTATGGGCGGCTTACAAGAAAGTAAAAGCCAACAAGGGAAGTGCAGGTGTTGATGAAATCAGCATGGAAGAATTCGATGTTGACCGGTCGAAACACTTGTACAAACTTTGGAATCGCATGGCATCGGGCAGTTATTTTCCACCACCTGTTAAAGAAGTTGAGATACCCAAGAAAGACGGTAAAATCCGCAAACTTGGTGTCCCAACCATTGCCGACAGGATAGGACAAATGGCGATTAAAGATTATTTAGAGCCGAGGTTTGAAAAGATATTCAGTACAAATTCCTATGGTTACCGTCCGAACAAGAATGCTCATCAGGCACTCGAATCGGTACGCGAAAACTGTAGAAAGACCGACTGGGTAATCGACCTCGACATCAAAGGTTTCTTTGATAATATCGACCATGGGAAACTGCTGCTTGCATTGGAGAAGCATGTTAGCGAAAACTGGTGCTTATATTACATCAAACGATGGCTTAAACGCGCCTGTGCAAAAGAAATCAGGAAAACTGGTTCCGAAGCAGGGTAAAGGAACGCCGCAGGGAGGTGTGATAAGTCCGTTATTAGCCAACTTGTTTCTGCACTATGCAATGGATAAATGGCTTGAACTGAAACATCCGGAAGTAAAGTTTGTGCGTTATGCCGATGACGCCATCTTGCATTGTCGGAGTAAAACCCATGCAGAGCAAACGCTGAATGCCATTCGTGAACGGATGATAGAATGTGGACTGGAATTGCACCCGGAAAAGACTAAACTGGTGTATTGTAAAGACTATCGACGTCGTGACAATTACCCGGTAGTCAAATTTGATTTTCTGGGGTATTCTTTCCAGCCGCGTACGACAAAATCAAAGAAAACAGGAGAACTGTTTCTTGGTTATGATTGTGCCATAAGCATCAGTTCAAAGAAACGTATAGCAGACCAGATGGAAGAGCTGAACATTGTGGGACTAACCCATAAAAGTATTGTAGGCGTTGCCCAATTTCTAAATCCCTATATTCGGGGATGGGTCAGCTACTATGGTAAGTTTAGGAAAAGTGCCATGAACTCAATCTTTCAATGGTTGAATAAGCGTTTAATCCGCTGGGCAAGGAAACGGTACAAGCGCTACAAAACCAGCATAAAACGAGCATTTCGATGGTTTACTACAGTTCGGGAACAATTTCCAGGTCTGTTTTACCATTGGCAAATTGGATTATGTTGATGAAGCGTATAGATTTGTATAACAAGAGCCGGATGAGGGGAGACTTTCAAGTCCGGTTCTGTGAGAGGCTTGGGGTGAAATTCCCCTTGCCTACTCGACCAAGTGACCGTTGAACGAAACCGCCTCCGGCGCTAACCTATCAAGACAGTTCGTCGTTACCCTATATACACTAAAATAAAATACAATGAAAAAAAAACATTACGCGAGCGCATGCTCCAGGAGATGCGTGTACGCAATTACAGTGAACGCACTGTAACGAGTTATTTGTCTGCAATTTCCAAACTTTCCGTGTATTACAAAATCCCGCCTGATAAACTTTCAGGGGAACAGGTAAAATCTTACGCCTATTATTTAATCCGTTCAAAACAGGCTGCACCATCTACCATCAACCAGTTAATCAGCGCCTGGAAAATTTTCCAGCAAGATGTTTTGGGCAACCAGTGGGAGGCGTTCCGGTTAAAACGGCCCAGGCGCGAAAAAAGGATTCCGGTTGTTTTATCACAGAAAGAGGCCCTTGCATTGGTTAATGCCCTGGCAAACCTGAAACACCGTACGATGCTCAAAGTGGCTTATGCCACCGGTTTACGCCGGGCCGAGCTGCTGGCATTAAAATTAACCCACATCGATTCGTCAAGGAGTGTGGTGCGGGTTATTAAAGGCAAAGGCAATAAATCGCGGGAGGTGCCTGCACGAAACACTTTAATCGGGCAGTTACGCCGGTATTATACGTATTACCATCCTAAAACCTATCTTTTTGAAGGGACAAAACCTGGCAGCCCGTATTCTGCAACAAGTTTTCAGGAAATCGTAAAAAAGGCTGCTGCCGAAGCGGAGATAAAAAAGAATATTTCCCCGCATGTTCTAAGGCACTCTTTTGCCACCCACATGCTCGAAAAAGGGATAAACCTGAAACGCCTGCAAATCATACTCGGGCATTCTTCTTTGAAAACCACTTCCATTTACCTTCACCTGGCCGACCTTGATTCGACGGATTTGCCCGATTTGCTTTCACCCGAAAAATAACGCGCTATGGAAAAAGTTTTAAATAAAAGACAAACTACAGAGGTTGCCCTGGTCTTTAATTCCTGCTGCGGGGATTTCATGGCCGGGGGCAACCTGTGCCACGAGCAGCGCAAAGCGTTCAACGACATCCTTTCCTGCCGGACATCCCGGCTGGGAGGGCATATCAGTACATGTAACCACTGCGGGTATACAACACAGGCCTATAACTCCTGCCACAACAGGCACTGCCCGAAGTGCCAGTTTTTAAAACAGGAACAGTGGGTAGATAAACTCAAAGGGAGGCTTATCCCCGGGAGGTATTTCCATATTGTTTTTTCTGTCCCGCACCTGCTGAACAAGTTGGTTTACATCAACCAGCGTTTATGCTACAAACTGCTTTTTAATGCCGCTTCGCAGGCCCTGCAAAATGCGGGGAGGAACCCTTCTTTTCTTGGGGCAGAAACCGGTGCGGTTGCTGTTCTGCACACGTGGGGACAAACGCTTTCGTACCATCCCCACATTCATATGCTGGTGCCGGCAGGCGGTTTAACTGAAGACGGCATGGAATGGATTGCTGCCCCCAAAAAGTTTTTTGTGCCCGTTAAAGCGCTTTCGGCCATGTTCAGGGGAATATTCATAAGGTTGCTTAAAGAACACCTGGATAAAAATGAACTCAAACTCCCCGATGATTTTCCGGGGTTTGACCCAATGAAAAAAATGTTGTATGAGAAGAACTGGAACGTATACTCCAAAAAAGCCCTGGGCGGGGTAAACAGCGTTTTGGCTTACCTGGGCAGGTATACCCACCGGGTGGCCATTTCCAACAGCAGGTTGATAAACATCGAAAACGGACAGGTTACCTTCAGGTACAAAAATTACCGCGACCGTGGACGGCAGGAAATCATTACCATCGGTTGCACAGAGTTTGCCCGCAGGTTTTTGATGCACGTGTTGCCCGGTGGTTTTTACAAAATCAGGTACTACGGCATTTTGGCAACGGCAAATATCGCTACCAAAAGGCAACAGGCCATTGCATTAATTGGTAAAACAATATGGCTCCCGGTGCTGGAAGGGCTGAATGCTTACGAAGTGTACCGGGAAGTGACAGGAAGCGACCCCACCCGTTGCCCCAAATGTAAACAGGGCACAATGATAAGAAGCGAAATAGATTTAGCGCCTGGTTAACGCAGTGCAAACAAACAGCGTTCTTTAAAATAAAAGAAAACCCGGAAAGCCATGACACAAATGGAACAGGATAAATATGCCCGAAAATGAATAGAAAATTTATTGCGTACGAATCAGTAGAGGATAGATACCATCCTCAACAGTTTCCAGCCCGGAAAATGAGCCATAAGAAGCACATAGCAAACCAGCAGCTGTGGAATTGCCGTGCAGCCGGCGGCATCGTCCAACTATATTTTATCCATCATTCTATTTAGAAATAATCTACCCTTCAAATAATAGCAAATGTATGCTCATTATTGTAATTTGGCAGAACGATGGATAAAATACTATTACGTTTTACCAATAATTATGAAAAGAGCATTCTACAACACAGAATTTGATAAAAACAATTTGACAAGTGTATCTAATTAGGTACATTTGTTGAAAAAAATTTGTATGCCCACAATAGATTTCTTTGACGGAATAAAAATCTGCATTTATGGTGGAGAACACAGACCTCCTCATTTTCATGCAATCTATAACGAATTTGAAGTCGTTATAGAAATCGAGAGTAATAACATTTATGCAGGAGATTTGCCAAACAAACAACTTAAGAAAGTATTTGACTGGCTGGCAGGAAATTCGGATTGGGCAATGGAAGTATTTTATGAATTAAATCCAGAATTATTATGAGAAAAACAATTAAAATGCCAAGGATATTAAAAATAAACTGGATAAAAGATTTATCAATTTCAGTTGTTTTTAATAATGGAGAATCAAGAATTATTGATTTTAGAAACGTATTAAACAAAATTAATTTAGTCGAAAATTCCCCTGCACGAATTCTTTATGACTCAAAAGAATTTAAAAAAGTGGAATTGGAAAATAATACCTTATCATGGAATAATGTTGAGCAATACATTACAATGAGAAATAAAGAAAAAATGAGAGTTCCATACCAAATTGGTGCTGACGTATTATTAAAATACAGTCGTCCTGAAAAATCGGAATTAGCATTAAAAATTGGTCGGTTAATAAAAGAATCAAGAATGTCTCTGGGATTAACCCAGCAAGAGTTGGCATTAATGAGTGGAACTTCAAGAACTTATATTTCCCGAATTGAAAATGACAAATCAGATGTTGAGTTGAGTACATTAAGAAAAATTATTGAAACCGGACTGGGAAAAAATTTAGAAATTAGTATTAAATAACTATTGGTAACAATTAGCCTCTAATAAAGCGTTGCTTGCATACGCTTTACATTAGAGGCTGATGTTGAACTAAACATCACCTTCTTTTAACCACCTGATGGACAGCAGTTTGCAAATAGTGTTTTCAATCGGTTTTTTTGGTGTTTCTACGGGTTTTTATCGCTGTTTCGGTGGGTGATTTTCTAATCTTCCGGGCATAATGCAAAATAAATTTTACCATTCGATATTATTTTTCATTCATAAACAGGTGTTTATACCCCAAACTTTCAATACCAGGCATACCATTCCTATTTGCGCCGCCAGCCAGCGCATCAGTTTCCTTTTCGTAATGTTGGGGATTTAACAGGTTGCGGCGCTTACCATACCCGGCGGCGCCCGCTCTTTGGGGTAGGTTTCCAGCAACTGCAGTTCCCCGCCGCAATCGCGGCACCTGAGCAGGGAACGTTCCCCAAATCGCAGTTCCAGCACCTGTGCCCGCGAAAGTGGCGTTGCCTCCGGCAGTCCTTCCCCGAGGCTTTCGCGGATAGCTGCCAGGCTTTGCTTTTTGCTGCGCGGGCTTAAAAATCCCAGGTGGCGAATCCTCCGGAAATACGGCGGTACAATATGGTCAAGGAAACGTTTCAGGAATTCCGTGCCCGGAATCGTTTCGGTTTTCTTTTGATAACCATTTTCCCGGTCGCACCAGCTAAATGTAACGTGGGTATCGGTTACCTTAATTATCCGCGCATTGGAAATGGCCACCCGGTGGGTATACCTTCCCAGGTATTCCACCACGCTTTGGGGCGAACCGAAAGCCTGTTTGGCATAAACCACCCATGGTTTTTTAATCAGGTCGCGCGGCACAAACTTTTTGATTTTTCCCTGCCGCTTTAGCCTGCGAAGTTTTTTGGCAAAACGCGCACTAAACTTTGCCGACATTTGTTTTACATCGAACAAAAAATTGCCGTTTTGTTTACTGTTTTTCCAGTTGCCGTTTTTATCGGTTCCCCCTGCCGGGACAATCAAATGCACATGCGGATGGAACCTGAGCTGCTGGTCCCAGGTGTGCAGAATGGCGATTGCCCCGGGTTGTGCCCCCAGCAATTTCGGGTCCCGGGCAAACAGGCACAGGGTTTCCCACGATTTTTCTATCAGCAGGTTGTACATCACTTCGCGGTTGAAACGGAACAGTTCCAGCAACTCGTGCGGCACGGTAAATCAGCTTGCCACTTGCTAACGGTTCGAGGCAGCCTGTCCCGCAGATATGCGGATTACCCCCGCCCTAAGGGACTTACACCCCTCGGTCGAGCCATAGGCTTGCCGACGGCGAAACCTCTCGAATAATTTCATGCATCACTCTACCTTTTAACACCAAAAATTTGTATTTTCAACATTTTTTCAGAGTCTCGGTAAAGTGTGCAATCATTTCATGCTGGGCACACACACGCAATAAAAAACATAGGGCGGAAAGTGCTAAATTTAAACGACATAACATATAATAAACGGCTTGGTAACTTGATAAGTAGGTGCTTCGAAATGCCCTACGTTTCTTATTGCCATCCGTTAGCCACAATAATAAAAATGACAGTAACCTATAAAACGAAAGACAATAAACTGGTGCTCGGTCTTACAATATTAGTATTACTGACCTCTAATTATATAGCCAGTATATTCATCCCACAGTATATGACTGATGTCACAGCATATAATAGCATTGGATTCTGGCTTGTAATTTTAAATTTTACCTTAATGACATTGATTGTCCTTGGGTATAAAAAATAGGCTAATTGGGAGTGGAGTGATTTGGGATTCGGGAAACCAAAGAATTGGTGGCAACCGATACTTGTGTTGGTGGGCATATATATTGCCTATAAGTTATTTGGTAGTTATTTAGTTCCTGAAATTATGAAGATTGGAGATCGTCCGGACATTTCCCATTTAATGAATATACCTGGAAATCTACAGGGGCTTATTATCTCACTTATCCTGGTATGGATCACGGCGGCTTTTCTGGAAGAGTTAATTTTCCGTGGTTTTCTGCTTAATGCAATCGATAGATTGTTAGGTGGCACTAAATGGTCTATGTGGACTTCCGTTGTGATCAGCTCTTTAGTCTTTGGACCCTTATTTACGCCTATCAGGGACTTACCGGTATTTTGCTCACCGGCGGCATTGGATTTATTTTTGGAGTCGCTTTTGTCCTAAATGGCAGAAGGCTTTGGCCGCTGATCCTGATACACGGAATAATAGATACGATTTCATTTATAAGTATCTATCAGATGCAGCCGATGTAAAAAATAACCTCTGCCTAAAAGAAGATAAAAAGACAGTTCAATGGTTAAATTCCAAGCTAAAGCTGTATCAAATAAAACAACTGGAAGAATAAGATAAAAACTGTGGTTAACAATCGTTCAAAGATAAAATCAAAAAACTGTTCAAAGAAAACCGTGGCATTCCGGCACATGCCCTGATACGAATACTTAACCCTGTGATTAGGGGGTGGTCAAACTATCACAAAGGCATCTGTTCCAAACGCACTTTTGCGCGGTTGGGGACTTTCATTTACTGGCAACTGAAACGGTGGGCTAAATACCAACACGGTAATAAAAACCGCTGGTGGATATACCATCGGTACTTTCACGACAATCATTTTACCGACCAGAGAACTACTCCTAAAGGTATCGAACATAATCGTTTGTACCGCATTGCGTATGTTCCTATCCAGTATCATGTGAAAGTGAAAGCCAATGCCAATCCTTTTCTGCCCGAATATGACAGATACTTCTTTCAGAGAACTAAATGGAGAGAAGATTTAGCCAAAGAATGTAAACAAATTACTACTTTTATGTCAAATAAAGATAGTAAGAACAGCCGGGTTGCCCTTCGCCGGGACAGCCTTAATAGGGCTTGAAGCTGTATGCCGGGAAACTTGCACGTACGGTTCTTAGGGGAAGGGAGGAGAAATCCTCCTGACCTACCCGGTCAAACAAGGCTAAAAAAGAAAATGTGCGGCGATTAAGACCTTTATTTGTCGCATAATATGCGATGAATAGAATAAATATGCGGAGAATAAGTCGTATATTTATCGCAAATATTGCGGAGAATGAAGATTTACATATATCAAAAAGAAGGTTGGGCTGACTTTAAATGGGACAATGAGAGACTGCTTTCGTTGTTAGGAAAAGTAAGAAACTTACAAGGGAAACTTGTTGGTAAAATGGAATCACTGGGTTTCGACCTTCGAAATGAAGCAACCCTGGAAACTTTGACTCTTGATGTTTTAAAATCAAACGAAATTGAGGGAGAAATTTTAAATCCAGAACAAGTGCGCTCATCGTTGGCTCGTCGTTTGGGAATGGAAATTTCAGGATTAATTCCATCCGACAGGAATGTTGAAGGAGTTGTAGAAATGATGTTGGATGCCACACAAAATTATTCAAAACCACTAACAAAAGAACGGCTTTTTGATTGGCACGCTGCCTTGTTCCCAACTGGAAGAAGTGGAATGTATAAAATAATTGTTGGAAACTGGAGAGACGATTCAACAGGCCCCATGCAAGTTGTCTCCGGTGCTTTGGGAAAAGAAAAAGTTCACTATCAAGCCCCGGATGCTTCAAATATTGAGAATGAAATAAACCAATTTTTAGAATGGTTCAACAAAAATGAAACACAAGACCCTGTTATTAAAGCAGGAATTGCGCATTTGTGGTTTGTAACGATTCACCCATTTGAAGACGGAAATGGTAGAATAGCAAGAGCAATAACTGATATGCAGTTGGCAAAGTCGGATGGAATACCACAACGATTTTATAGCATGTCTGCACAAATAAGCAGAGAAAGGAAGCAATACTACGACGTTCTTGAAAAAACACAAAAAGGAACAGTAGAAATTACAAATTGGTTGGAATGGTTTTTAATGTGCTTATTTAATGCTCTAAATTCTTCAAATCAGGTTTTAGGAAAAGTAATTTACAAACACAAATTCTGGAATTTGAATGCAACAAAACTTCAGAATGACAGGCAAAAATTACTTCTAAATAAATTATTAGATGGATTTGATGGAAATTTGACTTCATCAAAATGGGCGAAAATTGCCAAATGCTCAACAGACACTGCTTTGAGAGATATACAGGACTTGATAAATAAAAATATTTTGAGAAAGACTGAAGGAGGCGGACGAAGTACAAGTTATGAATTGGTAGAAATAGAATAGAAAAAATTAAAGCCCAGTTTGTAACAAAAGCTATATGTAATGCGGGGTTCAGCGGATAATTTAACCGCAGTTCTTCGTTGCAACACCGCCAATTCGTCTTTGACGATTTGGCTTAAAAAAGAAAATATGAATAAACGAATTGGCTCTACTCCCCCTCTTTTGTAACCAGGGGTTTGCTCTCAGTCGATTGAATCGAAAATAAACCAAACATACATAAAACTACTGCTTAACGCTTCCGGTTCATTCACCAGATGACTTCAGAGCCATCAGGTGAATAAAGGCAAATAACCAAACAATTGGAAATCCACAATTAACTAAATCAATGTTTTGATTGTTTACTACTTAAGAGTTTATCCGGAGAATTTCGGATAAAAACGGAAACAGACATTTATTAATAGTTAAAATTCAAAAAAATGAAAATAGCAGTAACTGGTTCCACAGGACAATTGGGACAACTTGTTGTAGCAGAATTAAAAAAGAGAGTCGCAACAGAAGATATTGCAGCATTGGCGCGTACACCGGAAAAAGCAGCAGGATTTGGAGTAGAAGTTCGGGAGTTTGACTACACTAAACCGGAAAATCTGGCGGCTGCGCTTGAAAGGCATCGACCGTCTGCTCCTTATTTCAAGCAGTGAAATGGGGCAGCGTGCAACACAGCATTTCAATGTAATTGAAGCAGCAAAAAAAGCAGGTGTGAAATGGATTGTTTATACCAGTCTGCTGCATGCTGATACTTCAACGCTGAATCTTGCCGGAGAACACCTTGCAACCGAAGAGGCCTTAAAAGAATCAGGAATTGAATATACGATATTACGCAATGGTTGGTACACGGAGAATTACACCGGGTCGATAGACGGAGCGCTGGCTGCAGGCGCATTTGTGGGAAGTGCCGGCGAAGGAAAAATTTCATCGGCAGCCCGTATCGATTTTGCTGAAGCTGCTGCTGTTGTTGTATCCGACGAAAATCATAAAGGAAAAGTGTATGAACTGGCAGGCGATGAGACCTTACACGTTAAGTGATTTGGCTGCAGAAATTTCAAGCCAGACAGGCAAAAATATTCCTTACAATAATCTTCCTGAAGCAGAATATGCAAAGGTGCTTAAAAATGTTGGATTACCGGATATGTATGCCGATGCAATTGCAAGTTGGGATATCGGTGCATCAAAAGGCGATTTGTTTGATGATTCTCACCAACTCTCAAAACTGATTGGGAGAACAACCACTCCTATGGCCGAGTCGGTAAAAGCGGCATTGAAATAAGTTGCAGATAAATAACATCTTTAGCTACTGCACAATTTTAAAGTGTAGCTTTGATTCATTCGTTTGTAACAGTCAAAGCCTGAAGTGTGTAAGGATAAGCTGTATTTTTTCCGAAAACAAACAACGTGGTTAGTTTACCTGCCGGCAGGTTCACTTCGCCGCTGTATAAAATTTCCTCTGAATTTTTGAATCGCAGTTGGATTGGATGATTACCGGGTTTCAGCGAATATTCACGCGACGAAGGTTTGGGATATGTGAGTGTAGTAATTTTTTTTAACTTCCCTTTTGTTTTCACATACAGTTCCACATCGGAAATGGCTGGTGCCATTAGTACAGCTTTTAGTTTACCTTCCGACTGGCTGCCTTCAAAACGGTCGAGAGTTCGAAACTACTAAGGCTTATTTGCTTTTCTCCTTGTGGTTTTGTGCCGTTAACTCTAATCCCAGTTGTTCCTGAATTATCTTTTTGTCAAAAAAACCTTTCAAAGCTTTTATTCCATCAGTATCAATCTGCATAACATCAACCCCCGGAAGGGAAATCCGTTGGCCGGTTGGCGGCTTTCCGAAATTTAGGCCTGTATTCGTGCCTCTCATCATACACTCAACCACAACACGGTTCGGGTCAGCTTCTTCAATACTCATAATCTCGAATGAAAGATCAGGAAAAGCCCTCCACATCGCTTTTGCATAGTAACCAATCGCTTTGCCCGAAATCCGGCCTGATCGTTGGATCCTGGTATGTGCCATCGGGAGCGAAAGACTTTAAAAGTGCATCTGCATCATGGGCATTCCATGCATCCAGGTATTGTTGTGCTATTTCAAGGCAAGTCATCCTAATGTTTTTTTATGATTAAAGTACGAAAACATACGATAATACTGTAATGATCAGTCGTTAAATTCCTCGTCCTGCCACCGTTCAATTTTATTACATTCACATGGTGACTCGAAGTCACCTGATGAATAAAAGTTACGTATTCTGTCTCCTTTTAATCCCCGGTAATGTTTCGCCGGATAATTGATTCGCCTTCTTCAACCGTAATCGAAAGTCCCGACAAATCCAGATTTTTGTACCAGTTTGTAATCGGACATGTTGGTGGTGCCTTTCAAAACACCACCTGCTTCAATTTCCAGGTTAACTCCCTGTTTAAAAAAAAGCGCACCCAATATAAATGTTCCTGCCGGCACAACCACCGTGCCTCCACCGTCTTCAGCACATTTATCGATAGCCGTCTGAATGGCTTCAGTATTGATCATTGTTGAATCGGCTTTGGCGCCAAAATCGGTTATATTGAAACGTTTGTTCCCGTTGCTGCAGGAAGCCAAATAGAAAAGGAAGAAAAATAATACTACCGCTTGAAATAGTTTATGCATTTTGGTTCAGTTAATTTTAAATGCTGTTTAATGTTCATTTCAGTTAAGCCGTTCTGTTGAGTTACCAGCAAGACATAACACAAAACAAGTATAATTCAAATTTAAAAACACAATTTTCTCAGACCAAAGTTGGCCGTCATTTTTGTCTTTCCGCCCACTCGCCGCGTTTCAATTTTGCAAAGGGCGAGGTATTTCTGTTTATGTATCCATGCACAGCAACAGCTAAAAATAAAATAACTGCGGAAGCGGTTGCGGCAATTGCTATTGAATGGTAATCGCTCCACCGTCTGACTGCAATGGCAATCAGCGCCCATACTCCAACCATTGCGGCTTCGCGCATATTCCGGAAATAAATAAGCAGTAAATAAATAAAGGTAGCAGCCGTAACCATAACAACTGTCCAGGTTTCAGGCGGCAATAAGCTATCATTCCAGTTAATGCTAACCAGGAATGCTGCAATATTGGCCACAGTTGCCACAATAATCCATCCTACATAAATACAAATGGGCCACCACACAAAAGCAATTATCCGTACCGGTGCATCCCATACTTCCAGCCGGAGCTGAATGGTGAGCACTACCAGCGCAAACAGCAAAATCAGCATTAAAATAACTGAAACTCCAATATAATCGCTTCGCCGTAATCTCCAGAACCGTGGCAAGATTGCTAATGGTAAACCAAAATCCCTGTTTCCAGTTTTTTCATCGCTGCTGTTTCAACCATACAAACCACTGGTAACCAACAAATAAAATCAGTAAAATATAAATTAGCCCCCAAATGGCAAATGCATAACCTGCAGGTGCAAAAAGTGTATCGTACTGCGCACTCACTTCTCCCACATTCTTACCATTAAAAGCGCCCGAACCGCCAAGAGCATTAAAGGTCAATGCAAAAATCAGTGAAATTGTGTTAGCCAGCAGTAAAACTTTTTGTCTCATATTGCACTAATTTAACCTGTTTGAAAATAACGTATTTTTCAAGTGGATTTATAAAAATGATTTTATGATAACTTTTGCCTGACAGGATTCATCAACTTCCAAAAACTTTTCAAGCTGTTTTCTCTCTGGCGTTTCAAAACAATTTCACCAATGGCTTACCATCTTCAGAGGAAAGCCAACATTACTTGCTGTTAACTATTTTTAGTTTCGCAGCGAAGCCAGTTTTGTATCTTCTTTTGTCACTGAATTCAACACCGATGATTTTGTAACAAATTCAACATCGGGCGAATAAATGAACAAAATACTTCCATTACGTTTATGGTATCAATTACATCTTTGTAAATGTTCATCAAAGAGAAGGGCAACCAAGACTGCGCCCCAACCGGCCGTATTTTTTTAACAAAGTCGCTGCTTACATATTTTGCACCGTGCATAACAATGGCGCGTTTTCTGGCATTGTCGTTAAAGCCTTTGTCCATACCGTCGAGACGGAGTGAAAGCCCGTGTTTGCCTTTGTATAAGTTTCACCGGTTATGTAAAATCCAATGGAACTTTCATTGGAATTGGGAAGATTCGAAAATTTTCTGGGCGTAATTATTTCCCGATTTTTTACCATGTGCTACCCAGTCGTTAAATAACACTTCTTTTTTTGCCAGGTCGATCACCCACAACCGTTTTTTATTCGAAGCCAGACTGAAATCAACCACTGTAATAATATCCTTTTTAACCTGAGGATTAACTGATTTCAGGCTACTGTAACCCTTTTAAAGCCAGTGAGAATGCTTCCCACGAGGGAAGTACATGGTCGGGTTCAATTTTAACTGTTGATATAAAAGCTGTGAATTATATGTATTGCTATTTTCAACACCAGCATTTGATCCCCTGGCCGGGCTATTGATTTGTACAACACCAAAAAAAGCAAATACTAAAATTGTAATTAAATTCTTTTTTACCATCTCTCTCAATCTCCGTTCTGTTCTTATTTACACTGTCAAAAACAAACTGCTCAACTTGTTCGTTTGATTTTTCCTTTTTTTTGAGGAATTTAACTGCTTTTTCTAATTGTGATTGCTCCTGTTGAACAATTACTATGCCATAATATATTTTTTATCAAAGTACTGTATATCAGCAAAATAAAAGACAAATTTTTGTTTTAGTAATTTGTAAATCAATCAATAAAAAAGTGCCAAAAAAATACAGTTCAATTTCCTTTTCAGCGGCGCAAAATAAAAAACATTACAGAGGAAAAATGTTAAAGAATGATAAAAATTAATAATTCATGGGAATAAAAAGTTGGTATTAGAAATTATTTTGGCTTAAAATGCCGTTTTGATATAGCATTTCAGAAGATTTTAAATATAATACAGGCAAAAAAACATATATAGAAAAAGTAGAATTTATTCAGCGATTTACTTATCTACCTGTTTATCCCTACATTTTCGGAATTACCTTCGAATGCAGCAAGCGAAATGGAATCAAAACCATACACATCCTCCCTGAACTCGATTTGCCCCAATGAATCGACCCATGCTGTTTGATTAATAATATTTACAGGAATTCCTTTTTCCAATTCAACCACTTTGGTATCTTTTTGGGCCAGGTAATTTTGTATACTCCAGGGGCAATTGATTTTCCCAAAATATTTTGGGCTAGTTTCACCGGACTTTGAAGCCGTATACAACCATGACTGAAGTCCCGCTGAGCTCTATTAAACAGATAATTGCGCCGAGAATAGTAGTAAATCAATACTAAATAGTTGGGCATCATAAACTTTATTCTTCCAAGTGCATTATTGCCACCCGGTTTTTGTACAATAAAAAACGGAAAATTATCTTGAATCCCGACCATTCTACCATCGCCGGGTTAATGGTATCATTACCTTCATAAGAGCCTTTCAGCAGCATATAACCATTTTTTGCCAGCCAGGAAGTATCCTTTTTTATTTTAGGTAACATTTCTTTTGTAGCAATATCTTGGGGAACATTCCACCGTGGATTGAACACAAGATAGTTTATCGTGTCTTTTAAAGCCGGTGTATAGTGTTTGTCTTTCCCCACCACCACATTCATTTCTTCCGCCAGTTTTCCATTTTTGTAATATTTAAGCCTGAAATCCGGTATGTTAATAATGATGTATTTTTTGCCGAAATCATCGGGTAACAAACGTAACCTGTCAAGATTAAGTTTTATCTGATCAAGACGGTAATCTATCGACATGTTCATTTCCTTTATCGTCTCTTTACCGACTATTCCACTCTGTTTCAATCCATGGCGGTGTTGGAAATGGGAAACAGCATTGCCGGTTAGTTCCTTATCAAAAACAGTTGATTGAATGTAATCAGTATCCTTGTTGTTGAGATCGCCGGTGGCCAGCAAGTATTTTTTTAACGAAATTACTTCATTTGCAGTATCATTTTCTTCCATCTTCAAAAAATAACCCTTAGGCCATCCTCCTTCAGATTTTACATTTCTGATTTGATTGTATGCATCTGTTAATAAACTGTATTGAGCCTTCATGGGTTTTAGGTTCTCCAAAGACTCAGCAATATCCCTGTTTTCAATCGATTTTTCAAGATATTTCACAACATCTGGTCCTGACTTAACAGGATAATCCTGCCACACCATTCCCAGCTTGTGCGGGTTCACCCTGCCCTCCGACATATCAGAGGCATATTTCATATAAGCGTTACTCAACGATGCATCCAGTTCTACCACTTGCGAAATCCAGGATTCATCCTTTGGTGTGAGATGATTTAATTCTTTTATGTCCGATTTAATTTTATCCAGGTTGTAATATTCGCCGGGCAAACCTTCTTTATATGTAACTTCCAGTTTTTTAATAAGTTGCCGGATATTGCTGTTAACCCTGCCCTTGTTGAGCCAGGCAAGTTTATTGTCGCGGTTTTGATAAACGCAACAGTTCAGAAGAAAACAGAGCTGAATTAGACATGTCTGAATAATTGTTTACCCTGACATCATTTAACCTGTCTTTTGCAGACATATTTTTAGCATCAGCCGCAGGCATTTTCTCTTTCACCAGAGGCATAAATAATAGTACCAGTATAAAAGGAATAATTATTTTATAAGTCATAAAGTTATTTTCAATTTAAATTTATTTTGGCACGGAAAGGCCAAAGAATGTGCCACAAAAGCAGACCCTTTATAAAAAGCATTAAATTAAAAAACACCTAATTCAAAGTGCATAGAGGTATTTTTTGAATTTATGTTCAGCCAAATATTTTGTTTCAGACATATAGGTCTTTCAAATATGGAATTCAAGCATTTCATTTATTTTTTAATTTGAAATAAAATTTGAAGGAAATGCTTATCCTATTAATTTTATTTATTATGGTTTATTGCCAGAAACTTCATTTAACCGGAAATTAACCTGTGTAAATAAGGTAACAGTCATGGGAAAATAATCCTCGAAACATTATTTTCTGTTGTTAAAACAATAAATCCTGATGCAGGTTCACTTTCACTTCTGCTGTTTTTAATCAACAAATTACACGAGGCTTTACCTCGTGGTTCCTTACTTTTCTCCCCAAAAAATTTCAGGGGCGATGTCGTTCATTAATGGAGGACAGTTGGGAATAAAGAAAATTCGATTTTCAACTTCTACAGCTTGATAAAACCTGCTGTTCCTTCAGCAGTATCCTACCGGGGCATCGGATGTATGGCTTGCCCCATTAAATAGCAAAGCTATTATTTAACGGGGTGAACTATTATCAGATTAAGCCTCCGGGAAACAGTACCAAACGTTGGCTCGTGCAGCCATAAACGGGGTCGGAAACCTTGAGGAGACCGGTCTTTTGGAGTCTCAATACCAATTAAGGGCCTGGATAAGTGGGCATGGCTATCCCGCATTTGCGGGAGAACATTCCGTAGCTGCCGGGAGAAGTCAGGAGCGAAAAAGAGACTGATACGCTCTGTGTCTAAAGGCTGCGGACGATAACATCCGGCACGATTGGATATTGAAAAATATTCCCATCAACAATGGTTGAAGTCGGGGTATATCGAACAAAAATGTTTGTTCCCAACTAAAACAGGGACGCCACAGGGCGGTACAATTTCACCGACAATCATGAACATGGTTCTTGATGGGCTCGAAACGATAATCATGAAAAAGTTTCCCCGATGGAAAAGACAAAAGGTAAACTTCATTCGTTATGCCGACGATTTCGTTATTACGGCCATTGACAAACAAACCATTACCAACCAAATTATTCCTTTGGTAAAGGCGTTTCTGGCTGAGCGGGGTTTGGAACTCTCGCCCGAAAAATTGAAAATCACGCATATCAACCAGGGGTTTAACTTCCTGTCGCAGAATGTCCGGACATACAAGGGCAAGCTGTTAATACATCCATCAAAAGAAGCCGTTCAATCGTTTAAAAACAAGCTCAGAGAACTACTCCCAAAGGTCTCGAGCATAATCGTTTGTACCGCATTGCGTATGTTCCTATCCAGTATCATGTGAAAGTGAAAGCCAGGGCCAATCCTTTTTTGCCCGAATTTGACAGGTACTTCTTTCAGAGAACTAAATGGAGAGAAGATTTAGCCAAAGAATGTAAACAAATTACTACATTTATGTCAAATAAAAATAGGTTTAACAGCCGGGTGTCATTTCGCTGTGATTGCTTTTAAAGTGCCTGAGCTGTATCCCGGCTGATAACGTCGGGACGTACAGTTCTTAGGGGGCATAAGTTACCCGGTTGCACAACTAAAAAAATGACGATAGAAACACTAACAAAAGAATTTGAGGAATTCAGAGGACAACTGAAGTCTTACATCCTGCGAATAACAGCCAGTGTGCATGACACTGAAGATATTCTGCAAGACACTTATATCAAGGCTCATTCAAGACTTGAAACCTTCAAGGGTGAATCGACATTAAAGACATGGGTGTTTGCCATTGCAAGTAATCAGGCACGTGACTTTTTGAAATCAAAAAAGCGATGGACTGAAAACACGACTGATATATGCAAGGAAGCTGCCATGCAAAATCAGCAATTCTTTCAAGAAGCCATGCAAATCAGACAAACCTCCCCTCAAGGTCAGTTTGAGATAAAGGAGCATATTGCTTTTTGTTTCACATGTGTATCCAAATCACTTCCTTTAGAACAACAACTTACTTTATTGCTGAAAGAAGTGTACGAATTCAAGCTTAAGGAAATTGCGAGCATACTCAACCAGACAGAAGCAATGATAAAGTATTATTTGCATACCAGCCGAACAAAGATGATTGAGATTTTCGACCACCGTTGCTCGCTCATTAACAAAAAAGGTATTTGCCACCAGTGTACGGAACTGAACGGTATTTTCAATCCAAAACAGAACGCTGAAGTGGAAAAGGTAAAAATTCAAATGGTGAGAGATGCAAACAACAAGGACAAAGAAAAATTGCTGGACCTGCGGATGAATATACTAAAAGAGTTAGATCCGTTTGAGTCACCAGCAGCAGATTTGCAACTTCATCATTTAGAACACAATAGACAGGTAATGGAAAAATATTTGGAAAAAAGTTAGTGAATTGCCTATCATTCTGAATTGCCCAGTCGTCAAAAGACTAAAACAATATTCAAAATGAAAAATTTAACGCTAATTCTTATGACAACAACAGCAGCCATGGCACAGAAAGCCACAACAATTAAGAAAACTTTCAGCCGTGAAACAACGGTGAGCATAAACATAGAAGCAGATGCTTCCATTGTTTGGACACTGCTTACCAATGCAGCTGATTTTCCAAGATGGAATTCAACAATAGTTTCTATGGAAGGACAAATAAAATTGGGTGAGAAAATAAAACTAAAATCTACGCTTGATGAAAAACTGAACATTCAAACTAAAAGTAAAAGAGTTTGAGCCAGAGAAGCGAATGGTTTGGGGAGACGGAAAGGGAAAAAGGGTTTATACCATCACCAAAAAAGGAAATGGAGTGACCTTTACAATGACAGAAAAAATTGGGGGACTGCTGTTTCCCATGTACGCCATGTACATTCCACCATTTGATGAATTGTTTGAACAATTTGCAGCCGATTTAAAGAAGGAATCAGAGACAATTTCACAAACCAATTAAAATACAGAATCATGAATTACAGAGAGGAAATAGGAACAAAAGCCGAACCTTTAAAATTAAAAACTCCCCCATTGAGTTCGGAGTACAGCATGCATGTGGACGAGAAAGACGGGCAAGACATTCTTGTTTGCACAGTTGGCTCAACGGTGCTTCATTATGACATTCGCTGTTTAAATGACCTTCATAAAATGCTAAAGGAGCATGGTGACTGGATGGAGTTGGGTAGCAAAGACGAAAAACAAGATACGAACGAAGGAACAATTGAACATTGGGGACGTTCGGCTGCTAATCCAATTAGCGGTTGGTATGGACTTAAGAAAAACCTCAGGGGGCGTTTTGGCATGTACATTCCTCCTTTGATGGAACATTTGGGACTTGCAGAAGTAACCCATGAGAAAAGAGGAAATAAAATGAAAGCGAAATAAAATAGCTGCTCACATAATGTATAAAAGACATAGGGCAGACAAGGGTTTTATAGAGTTTAGGGTTCACAAGATACTTTCTACTCACCTGAGAGAAAAGTGCTCCGAAAGCCCTACGTTTTTTATACAAACCATTGGCGGTAAGCCGACCGATGACCTTTTAATAAATTCTATTAGACAATTTATATATGAAAATTTTCAAATTAATCTTGACTTGCACTTTATGTTTTATTTTCAGTTTTTCATTCGCTCAAAAAGAAAATGATTATATAGAACACCAAAAATCAAAATGAAGTCAAGGGTTGTTCAAAAAGACATAATTGCTTTAAAGCATACCTATATTCCGTCACATGTAAAAGGCGACAAAAATTTTGATGGAGACTGTGACTTATCTTCAACAGCAACTTTAAAAATATCTGACGATCAAACGAAACTATACATTGAGTTGTATTTTAAAGCAAAAGAACCTGACCGAGATAGTACTGAAGCAAGTGGAACAGACGCATTTATAATCTTTGATACTAATGACACCAGCAAAAAAATCAGGAAGATATTAACGGGAACAGTGGACAGCGGTCAATTTATATATGGAGATAACAAAGGACTTCACTTGATATTTGAACCATATACGGTTTATGCTGAATGGGATATGATAAATGGTGTTCCTGGTGGTGGCGGCAAGGCTCTTAAGCTTAAGCAAAAAGGATTAGCAAACTACACTAAAGATTTTACTAAAAATGGATTGGTTAAAAAATGGGTATTTGAAGGCGATATGAATAGTAATTTTGATAATAGCTCACAACCTGGAGTAACTATCGAAACCAATATTATATCAATTCTTGTTCAAGAGAATTAAAAGCCTACCGCCAAATTGTAAATTGCATTGCAGGGTTCGTGCGCTACATTGTCTCCGCTCCTATCTTAATCATCATCCCGATTTCAGGACTGACGCGCTCCGATTCCGATGCTTCGGAACGCAACGACAACTGCAAGTGACCGTAATGCCTAATATGAAAATAACAAAGAAATGATATACCCAGCAAGACCAATTTCCATGGATATTCAGATATTGAGAATATATTTTATCTTCTTAATATGGAGATTGATAATGCTTTCTCAATTTTAAAACTAATTAATGAAAATACATTAGGAAGCTACAAGTCTGAAAAAGAAAAACTAAATGAACTGGAAGGGCAATTCTATCAGACCGTTTAACAATCGATGTTTTTTTTAAAGACGAAACGTTGTGGCCTACACAAAAACTAATTGCCGAACTTTTTGAAAAAGGACGGAGCACCATTACCGAACACTTGAAAAAAATATTTGCCGATGGCGAACTGGATGAAAATGTGGTGTGTCGGAATTTCCGACTAACCACTCAACACGGCGCTATCGAAGGAAAAACTTACAGCCAAACCGCTATAGCAAATAATATAAAGAAAATGAGAATAGCCGCTATCATATTAAAATGATATTGGAGAAATAATTGAATTGTTTGATATTTCGGGTAGTGTTATTTATTCTTCTGAGATTAGTGAAAACAAATTGAACATTAAAAATATTCCTGCAGGACTATATATTATTAAAATCAAATCACTAAAAAATGAAACATATCATTCTAAAGTGTTGAAAATAAAATAACCGGCTATAACAATTAAGGCAGGTTTATCATTTCAATTTAATAACCTCGCTACCGGCAAGTAAAAACGCACCTGTTCCGTACACTTCCCAGCTATCGGCCGAAAAATTCTTTCTTGGGTCTGCGCCAATTGGCTGGCACCAGCCTACATGTCCGTCGGGTTGTATTAAACCGTTAAGTCCAACCCAGGCTTTTTCAACCACAGGCAAATAAGTTGCTTTATCCAGAATTCCGTTGTTGATTCCCCATGCAAGCGCATAAATGTAAAATCCGGAACCACTCGCTTCACCACCCGGATAGGATTCGGGATCGAGCAAACTTGAACGCCATAAGCCATCTGCCTGCTGTAGCGTAATAATTTTGGCAGCCATCTCTTTATAATTCTGAATATAGAAATCGCGTGTCGGGTAATCATTTGGTAATTCTTTTAAAATCCTTACCAAACCACCCATTACCCAACCGTTTCCTCGTGACCAGAATATTTTTTTACCGT
Organism: uncultured Prolixibacteraceae bacterium; assembly: GCA_963821855.1. Classification (GTDB taxonomy): domain Bacteria; phylum Bacteroidota; class Bacteroidia; order Bacteroidales; family Prolixibacteraceae; genus Draconibacterium. The sequence continues at coordinate 25,760 of CAWGFJ010000007.1, forward strand.
TGGCTTCTTTTATCACATCTATTCCCGGTTCATCCCATTTGTAGCGAATATCACGTGCATATAAATGTTCTTCTTTATTATACAACAAATCATAGCATTCCTTGAAAAGCTTGTCACTTAATTTTAAATATTTGTCATTATCGACGGTCATTCCAAGTTTCACAAAAGCCGGTGGTCCCATAAACAGGGCATCGCACCACCACCAGGTACATTTTTCAATTCCTTTTGTTTCGAAAGGCGTTGCCATAAATTCATCCATACGGTCGATAAAGGGCTGAATCATTTTTTGTTCCTTCGCTTCACGATACATATCCACATACGTCTGGCAAATGGCATAGTCATCGGCATGATGCAACCGAGGGCCGGGTTTCCATTCATTGGCTTCACCCATTTGGTACATCGCTTTCCAGATTTTTTTTGAGCCTGTAGTTTCCCAGGCTGCAAAAACACCGGCATAAAATGCGCCATTGGTCCAGTCATATAAGGTATGTTTTGGATTTTGCAATTGCCAGTCGAGGGCTTTCTTCATTGCTTTCTTTATATGAGAATCTTTGAAAAGCTTTTCATTACCAGCCTTTTGGGCAAATGATGTTCCGAAGAATATTACAAGGGCAATAAGGGCAGAAAGTAGTTTATTCATGGTATCAATTTAAGTTTGGCCAAATTTATGCAACCGATTGCAAGATTCAAAGTAAAATTAAAAATGAATTATTAATCCGAAATTTTAAATATCCACCCAAATATATGGCTAAAATCAAATTAATAATTATACTTGCAGCAAAATAAGATAAGATGAAATACGGACAAGTACATCACGGCCATCACTGGATAAACCAATCAAAAGGTAGGCGGTAAATGTATTGTTCTGTTGAAAAGATATAATTTCAAGAAAGGCTTGCCGAAAAGGTGAGCCTTTTTGTTTTAGAAAAGTTCAGTGAATTAATATACTGTACCCCCCGTTTCGGAAATGGCCCGGTTAAACCATGCCACTTTCCTCAACTGTCCCCCTTAGCAAGGGGGACAGTTTGAGCCGCCTGTCTGACCGGAGTAGCCGGGCAGGTAAGCCCGCTCGACGGGCTGAGGACGATAACAGGGGGGATGCAAGAAAATTACGAATTACAATAAAATATTATGGAAAACAGACTTAAAATTGCGATTCAGACCAAAGGCAGATTAAACGAAGATTCCATGAAACTGATTCATGAGGCGGGTATCGACCTGGAACCGGGAAGAAGAACACTGGTAGCTTCGGCAAAAAATTTTCCGATGGATGCGTTGTTTCTTCGCGATGACGACATTCCGCAAACCGTTGCCGATGGCGTTGCCGATGTGGGAGTTGTGGGTGAAAATGAAATGTTGGAAAAACAGGAGAATGTAGTAATTGCCAAACGACTTGGCTTTAGTAAATGCAGGCTTTCTCTGGCTATTCCAAAATCCATCGATTATAAAGGACTTGAATTTTTTAACGAAAAAAAAATAGCTACCTCCTACCCTGCCATTCTGCGTAAGTTTTTAAATGAAAACAATATTAATGCTGAAATCCATGTAATTACAGGCTCGGTGGAAATTGCTCCGGGAATTGGCCTGGCTGATGCCATTTTTGATATTGTAAGTTCTGGTTCTACCCTTGGTCAGCAATCGCTTAAAAGAAGTGGAAGTGGTAATTAAATCGGAAGCGGTTTTGATTGCCAATCCAAATCTTTCACCTGAAAAAAAGGAAATCCTCGACGAATTTATTTTCAGAATGGAATCGGTTCAGCGGGCGGAAGGAAAGAAATACATTCTACTAAATGCTCCTAACGATAAAATTCAGGAAATTGCGGCTTTGCTTCCCGGGATGAAAAGCCCGACTGTTGTTCCCCTCGCAGAAGAAGGATGGAGCTCGATGCATTCAGTTATCGAAGAAAATGATTTCTGGGAAGTAATTGGTAAACTAAAAAAAGCCGGCGCCGAAGGAATTCTGGTTGTTCCGATTGAAAAAATGATTTTTTAATTTTAAACATTGACCAAACGACAATACATATTATTTGCCATACCGGTTTTAATTTGGGGTTCAACCTGGTATGTTATTAAGTTTCAGCTTGGAATGGTAGATCCATTACTTTCAGTGGCCTACCGCTTTATGTTGGCAGGGATTTTATTGACGACATTTTGCTTTGCTACAGGCAGAAAGATGAAATTCAGTACAAAAGAACATGCTCTTATTTTATTGCTAGGCTTAAGTTTGTTCGGGATAAATTACTGGTTTGTATACGAGGCTGAAACCGCACTAACCAGTGGTGTAGTTGCTGTAATTTTCTCATTAATTATTGTATTCAATATTATTTTCAATGCCATTCTGTTAAAAGGTAAAATTAAGCCCGATGTTATTATTGCTGCAATACTTGGGATTATCGGAACTATATTTCTTTTTAAAAATGAGTTAAGTTCTTTCACCTTAAAAGGAAAAGACGCATTCGTTTTCCTTCTTTGTTTGGGCGGAATTATTTCAGCTTCACTGGGAAATATCTTGTCGGCGTACAAACAAAAAAAACAAATTCCGGTATTGCAGGCCAATGCATTCGGGATGCTTTATGGCGGAATTTCAATGTTTATTATTGTATTGATTTTAAAAAAACCAATTGTTTTCGATAGTTCTGTAAAATATATTATGTCGTTGATTTACCTTGCTGCTTTTGGTTCAATTGTAGCATTTTCAACCTATTTAAAACTGCTTGGCGAAATCGGCCCCGACAGATCGGTTTACATTGCAATAATTACACCTGCAATTGCCATTGTTATATCTACTATTTTTGAAGGATATAGTTGGGATATTTTTGCTGTTTTGGGCATTCTATTATTATTCTCAGGAAATTTTCTGGCGCTTCGTTTTAAAACAAAAAAATCAGTAGTATGAAAAAATATATCAATCCGGATAAAAGTAAATGGGGAGAAATTTTGAAACGTCCGCTATTTGAGGTTTCAGATTTATATGGAAAAGTACAGTCTATACTGGATGAAATTAAGAAATCGGGTGATACAGCTTTGCAAAAATATACCACGTTGTTTGATGGTGTGGAACTGGATTCTTTTCAGGTTTCGGACAGTGAAATTGAAAAAGCGGCTAATTTGGTTAGCGCTGAATTAAAAGATGCGATTTCCCTGGCAAGCGATAATATTCGGAAATTTCACGAAGCTCAAAAGACAAAGGAAAATAAGGTTGAAACCACAAAAGGTGTGAGCTGTTGGCAAAAAGCTGTGGCCATCGAAAAAGTTGGATTGTATATTCCGGGCGGAAGCGCTCCCCTCTTTTCAACGGTATTAATGCTCGCTATTCCGGCAAAAATTGCGGGTTGCCGCGAAATTGTTTTGTGCACACCTCCGGGAAAAGATGGAAAAATAAATCCGGCAATTTTATATGCAGCAAAAGTTTCGGGCGTAACAAAAATATTCAAACTGGGAGGCGTTCAGGCTATTGGAGCTATGGCTTATGGTACCGAATCTATTCCAAAAGTCTATAAAATTTTTGGCCCGGGAAATCAGTATGTAATGGCGGCAAAGCAATTGGTAAGCATGAATGAAGTTGCCATGGATATGCCGGCTGGTCCGTCCGAAGTTTTGGTTGTTGCCGATGAAACTTCAAATCCGGCTTTTGTTGCTTCCGATTTGCTTTCGCAGGCAGAACATGGTGCGGATAGCCAGGTCGTTTTGCTTTCGAATAACAGTAAAATAACCGAAGATGTACTAAGCGAAATTGAAAAACAGGTGTTGCAGCTTCAAAGAGGTAAAATTGCATCCGAAGCATTGCACAACAGTGTTCTCATTGTTTTGGAGGATATTAAGGATCAAATTAGTTTTATCAATGAATATGCGCCGGAACATTTAATTATCAGCACAAAAAATTATATGGAAATTGCAGATGAAATAACCAATGCAGGCTCTGTTTTTTTAGGTGAATTAACACCTGAAAGCGCCGGCGATTATGCATCGGGGACTAACCATACCCTGCCGACTAACGGATGGGCGAAAACATTTAGCGGAATCAATCTGGACAGTTTTATGAAAAAAATTACGTTTCAGGAAATTACTGCTGAAGGTTTAAAGAAAATTGGTCCGTCCGTTGAAATAATGGCTGCAACCGAACAGTTGGATGCACACAAAAATGCAGTAACTTTGCGGCTTAAAGAAATAAATAATTAAATAAACAGAAGCAAGTTTAGCATTACGGAAAACATTTATAAAACGTCAACCTGAACTTGTTTCAGGTTCTAAATAAAAGAAATGGAACTAAATAAATTACTTAGAAAAAATATTGCAGAACTAAAACCCTACTCATCTGCGCGCGATGAATACAGCGGGGAAGCCATGGTTTTTCTCGATGCTAACGAAAATCCGTTTAACGAGCCGTATAACCGTTATCCCGACCCGCTTCAGAAGGAAGTAAAAAGAAAAATCGCAAATCTGGTCGATGTTTCCGAAGAAAAGATTTTCCTTGGAAATGGCAGCGACGAACCGATTGATTTGCTGATTCGTGCGTTTTGTGAGCCGGGAATTGATAATATTGTTTCTATCGATCCAACTTACGGAATGTATAAAGTTGCAGCCGATGTCAATAATATTAGGGTAAAGAATGTATCGCTGACCGAAGAGTTTGATTTGAACGCTGATAAACTTCTTCAGGAAGTGGATAAAAATACAAAGTTGGTTTTCCTCTGTTCGCCGAATAATCCAACCGGAAACAGTTTGCAAAAAGAGGAAATGCTTAAGGTGATGCAGAATTTCGAAGGCATTGTGGTTTTGGATGAAGCTTATATCGATTTCGCTCCGGGGAAATCATTGTTACCGGAATTGGATGATTTATCTAACCTGGTAATTTTGCAAACATTTTCTAAAGCATGGGGAATGGCCGGAATCCGTTTGGGTGTTGCTTTTGCTTCAGAAGAAATAATCGGGATTCTGAATAAAATAAAATACCCGTACAACCTGAATATTTTAACGCAGCAAAAAGCGTTGGAATTATTAAACAACCGCGACAGGATTGAAAAATGGATAAAAATTCTGATTGCCGAAAGAAAGAAAATGACAGAGTTGCTAACACAATTTCCGTTTGTCGTTAAAGTTTACCCTTCGGATGCCAACTTCCTATTGGTAAAAATGCACGATGCAAGAGGAATTTACACCTATCTTGTTGAACGGGGAATTATCGTCCGCGATCGTTCTAAAATCCATTTGTGTGATGATAGTTTGCGGATAACAATCGGCACTTTTGAAGAAAATGAATCGCTGCTTAATGCCTTAAAAGAATTGATATAAAAATGAAACGAGTACTATTTATCGACCGCGACGGAACATTAAATATCGAGACCGAAGACGAGCAAATCGATTCGTTTGAAAAACTCGAATTCTTACCCGGCGTTGTTCAGAAATATGTTTCTTATTCAGAAAAACCTGGATTACGAACTGGTAATGGTGAGCAACCAGGACGGGTTGGGAACCGATTCGTTTCCTGAAAATACATTCTGGCCGGTACATAATTTTATTTTAAAAGCTTTTGAAAATGAAGGCGTCGTTTTCGATGAAATTTGCATTGACAGAAGTTTTCCCGATGAAAATGTTCCGACAAGAAAACCCGGAACCGGTATGCTTACCAAATATTTAAACGGCGATTACGATTTAACCAACAGTTTTGTTATTGGCGACAGGTTAACCGATATTCAACTTGCTAAAAACCTCGGCGCAAAAGGAATTTTAATCAACGATGGCAGTTTATCCGAAAATATTCAAGAAAACGGATTTGAATGAAACCTGTGTACTTATTTCAAATGACTGGGATGATATTTACGCTTGTGTTGCAGCGCCTCAACGAATTGCAACGATTAAACGAACAACAAAGGAAACTGATATTCTGGTAGAATTGAATCTGGATGGATCAGGAGTTTGTACTATTTCGACAGGTTTACACTTTTTCGACCACATGCTAAATCAGATTGGCCGTCATTCCGGAGTCGACCTCGCAATAAAAGTAAATGGCGATTTGGAAGTTGACGAACATCATACTATTGAAGATACGGCTCTTGCATTGGGAGAAGCATTCAGAAAAGCTGTTGGTAATAGACTGGGAATGGAACGCTATGGTTTTTGTTTGCCAATGGATGATTGCCTGGCAATGGCTGCAATTGATTTTGGCGGACGGCCATGGTTGATCTGGGAAACGGAATTTAAACGCGAAAAGGTTGGAGATATGCCCACAGAAATGTTTATGCACTTTTTTAAATCATTTTCCGATACAGCAGTGTGCAATCTTAATATTAAAGCGGAAGGCACAAACGAACATCATAAAATTGAAGCTATTTTTAAAGCCACAGCAAAAGCGATTAAAATGGCAATTAAGCGCGATGTTTTTAATTTTGAGTTACCTTCGACAAAAGGAAAGTTGTAAAGAAGCCCCTCCTGTCAGTCAGGCAAGCCAACCTCCCAAATGAGGGGGAAATGAAAAGAAAAGATGAAAAGAAAAAAATAAATAGTTAAACCGCGCTTCCACGGGCAAAAGCCCCCTTTGGGGGCTTGGGGGCTCTTAATATGAAAACCATAAAACCTCTCACGGAGAAAAAAAATACGGCAATTTTGTTGATTCACTGTCCTGACAAACAGGGAATTCTTGCCACCGTTACTGAATTTCTTAATAAGAACAAAGGAAATATAATTTATCTCGATCAGCATGTCGACCGCGATGAAAAAATATTTTACATGCGCGTGGAATGGGAACTGGAGAATTTTGCCATTCCACGGGAAAAAATCGGTGAGTATTTTGACACGCTAATCGGATTTCCATTGCAAATGACATGGAAACTTTATTTTGCCGACGATACGCCAAAAATGGCGCTTTTTGTTTCGAAAATGCCGCATTGTTTGTTTGATATTTTGGGACGTTATACCGCAGGTGAATGGGATGTGGAGATTCCATTGATAATCAGCAACCACGAAACACTGAAACCGGTTGCTGAACGTTTTGACATCGATTTTCATTATTTTCCGATTAATAATGAAAACAAGGATAATCAGGAAAAAAAGGAAATTGAATTACTGCAGGAATACGATATCAATTTTTTGGTTTTAGCGCGTTATATGCAAATACTTTCAAAAGATTTTGTGCATAAATTTCCAAATAAAATAATTAACATTCACCATTCCTTTTTACCGGCATTTGCGGGAGCAAAACCATATCATGCCGCACACGAACGTGGCGTAAAAATTATAGGTGCAACAAGTCATTACGTAACTTCCGATTTGGATGCCGGCCCAATTATCGACCAGGATGTAACGCGCTGCAGCCATATCGATACAGTACAAAAACTGATTCGAAAGGGTCGCGATTTGGAAAAAATCGTACTTTCACAGGCAGTTTATAAACATCTACAGCATAAAATTCTGGTATTTAAAAACCGTACAGTAGTATTTAATTAATTGAATTATGAAAGCAATTTATTTTTCCATAACAGTTTTATTTCTCACCATACATGGTTATTCGCAAATCGCACAAATTCCCAAACAGGATATACCTGAAGATTACGGATATATTGTAAAACCAGGCCAGCAAATGCCTGAAATTGAATTTACTTTAACCGATGGCACCATAGTTAAAACCAGCGATTTAAAAGGGAAAGTTGTAATGCTTCAGTTTACTGCAAGCTGGTGTAGCGTTTGCCGCAAAGAAATGCCGCATATCGAAAGCGATATCTGGCAAAAGCACAAAAATAATCCCGATTTTGCATTATACGGAATCGATATGGACGAACCGTTGAAAACAGTGGTTAAATTTCATAAAGACATGAAAATCAGCTACCCGCTGGCACTGGATCCCGGAGCAAAATTGTTTTATACTTTTGCAGCTAAAGGAGCAGGCGTAACCCGAAATGTGATTATCGATAAAAACGGTAAAATTGTTTATCTGACGAGATTATACAACGAAGATGAGTTTAAGGAAATGGTAGATGTAATTGATTATCTGTTAGAAAGTTCATTGTAAGCATATACAGTCCTCGTAAGTTATTTTAACACTAAACGTTAAACCAACCTGTTTTCATGAATATTGTAATAATTAAATATAATGCCGGAAACATAGAATCAGTACGCAATGCACTTAACCGATTAGGTGTTACTGCTGAAATTACCGCCGACCCTGAGAAAATCAGAAATGCCGGTAAAGTAATATTTCCGGGAGTTGGTGAAGCCAGTACAACCATGAATTACCTCAGGGCGCATAAACTTGACAAGCTGATAATTTCTTTAAAACAACCGGTTTTGGGCATTTGTCTCGGACTGCAGTTAATGTGTTCTCACTCTGAGGAAGGCGACACCACATGCCTTGGAATTTTTGATGAGAAGGTAAAAAAGTTTATTCCGAAAAAAGGTGAAGAATTTATCACTAAAGTTCCGCATATGGGTTGGAATTCCATCACCAATTTGAAAAGCGGACTCTTTTCAAAGGCAATTGAAAATCAGTATGTATACTTCGTGCATTCCTATTTTGCAGGATTGGGTGAACACACTATTGCAACAAGTGATTATATTGTGCCATTTAGCGCGGCGCTTCAAAAAAATAATTTTTATGCCACGCAGTTTCACCCAGAAAAAAGCGGTACGGTTGGCGCTGATATATTAAAGAACTTTTTAATGTTAAAAACTTAAGAATCGAAGCAATGGATAGGTTAACCATAGTAAAAGTAGGTGGTAAAGTTGTCGAAAATGTCCAGTCGTTAAATGCACTGCTTGAACAATTTAAAAGAATTTCGGGCAATAAAATTCTTGTACATGGCGGAGGTACAACCGCAACCAACCTGGCGACAAAACTTGGAATTAAAACCAGAATGGTTGATGGCCGGAGAGTAACGGATAAAGACACACTCGAACTGGTTACCATGGTCTATGGCGGTTTGGTAAATAAACGCATTGTGGCAGCTTTGCAGGCGATAAATATCAATGCTATTGGATTAACAGGCGCCGACCTGGATTTGATTCGTTCGAAAAAACGTCCTGTTACAGATGTCGACTATGGTTTTGTTGGCGATATTGAAGATGTCAATTCAAGAGAGCTTAGGCTTCTGCTAAATGAAAATATTGTTCCTGTAATCGCGCCTTTAACGCACGATGGAAATGGCCAGATATTAAACACAAATGCCGATACAATTGCATCAGAAATAGCAACAGAATTATCGGATTATTTTAATGTTTATCTGTTTTACTGTTTCGATAAAAAAGGTGTTTTACTCGATCCAAACGACGAATTGTCAATTATTTACGATCTTAATCTTCCATTGTATAATCAATATAAGACTGAAGGAATTATAAATGAAGGAATGCTACCAAAACTGGATAATGGATTTCGGGCGAAGCTAAAAGGTGTTAAGGAAGTGTTAATAACAAATGCCGAAAATATTGCTACCGGAAAAGGTACCAGGCTGGTTTAAAATACAGGTTAATTAAAACAGAAAAATAGCGATTAAAAATATCCTAAACATCAGATTTTTATGAACTTAAGAGCACAATAAGATTTTTTTGAAATTATATGGTATTCACCTTAGAAATTATTAAGTTTCCGATCTGAAAAAACAACACAATTCAAATTATAGATTAAAATCAACCATTTGATAATAAGGAGGTTAACGTGGCGAGAATGATTGATGATAAATGTTCGGAATGTACAAATTTATTTAGTTGCTGCTGTAAAGGATGCTTTGAAGAGGATGAGTACAGTATTTTTAGAAGCCTCAAAAATGAAGAAATGGAATTTTTGCTCGAAGGCAAACAACAAATTCATTACAATTCCGGTGAAACAATAATCAAACAAAATACAGCTTCAACATACGTTATTTGTGTGAAGGAAGGTTTGGGAAAATTATATGTGGAAGGCGCCAAGGGAAAAAATTCCATTGTAAAATTATTAAAGGAACACGATTTCGTAACCGGAGGCGGACTATTTAACGGAAATATTCAGCACTTTACTATTTCGGCTTTAACTCCACTTACCTGCTGCTTGATTGAATCATCAAAAATTGTAAAACTATTTGCCGATAATAACGATTTTGCAACAGAATTGGTACGGTATCACACGAAGCAGAGCAATAATTTATTATCGAAATTAGTAAACCTTACACAAAAATATATGCCTGGACGTGTAGCCGAAACACTGCTGTATTTAAAAAATGAAATTTACAATGCAAATCCCTTCGATTTGCACCTCACCCGACAGGAACTTGCGGAAATGTCGAACATGACCAAGGAAAGTCTTGTGCGGATATTTCAACAGTTCAAAGAATCGGATATCATTAAAACTCAGGGAAGTACTATTGAAATAATTGACGAAGATTCTTTATTGTCGATAAGCCGGAACGGTTAATTGACATATATCAATTCGCGTGGTGCTTTTTATCATTATTCCGTATTCTTTATATCACCATATCTGTTGTATTTTCGATGTTATAGAAGAGTACTTTTATACCAGATTTTTTTAAAGAAAAGAAACCTATTATCTAATCAATTTTTTGCGTTATGAAATTCAATTCATTATTTAAGATTTTACTGTTTGGTTTTGTTTGTGCATTTATCGCTACATCGTGTGTTAAGGAAGGCCCGCAGGGTCCTGCCGGAGCAAACGGAGTTGATGGTGTTGACGGCGTTGACGGACAAGACGGACAGGTAACATGTTTGGTCTGCCATGCAGGTACAAACATGGATGCTAAACAAGCACAGTTTGCAATGTCAGTACACAGAGCTGGTTTGGTTGCTGTAGATTATGCAGGCGGACGTGCATCATGTGCACAATGCCATTCTCACGAAGGATTTGTACAATTTGCTGTTTTTGGAGAAGTTTTGGGTGACATTACTAATCCAACTGCTTGGAAATGTAACACTTGCCATGGATTGCACAAAACATTTGAAGGTACAGATTATGCGCTTCGTTTAAGTGATCCTGTTAATCCTATTGTATGATCCAAGTACAACAATGGATTTAAAAGGAAACAGTAATTTATGTGCCAATTGTCATCAGTCAAGAAGAGCTGAACCTTTAATGGACAGCAATCCTGGGGCTAAAACATACAGAATTACAAGTGCACATTACGGACCACACCACGGAGCACAATCCAATGTTGTTGCTGGTTTAGGTTTTGCTGAAATTGAAGGACCTGTTGCTTATCCTGAACCAGGAACTAATTTTCACCTGGTACACAATGGCGAAAACAATTCTTGTGTAGGTTGTCATATGGGAGAATTTAGTGCTGAACATACAACTGGTGGCCACTCATGGATTCCAAACCTTGCTGAATGTATTGCCTGTCACGGTACAGAAATGGAAGATTACAATTATGGTGGTGATCAAACTGAAGTTGAAGGTTTACTGGAAGAATTAAGAGACAAGATTGGTTGAAGCAGGAGTTGTAGAATATGTAGAAGCTGATGATGCTTACGAACCGGTTGTTGGTACATATCCAATGGATCATGCACGTGCATTCTTCAACTGGGTTGGATTGGAAGAAGATCGTAGTTTGGGAGCTCATAACCCAAAATATATATACTGCTCTATTGCATAATTCAATTGAAGTATTCGAATAAAAGATGTTATCGAATAAAAAAAAAGACTTCTGGTTAAACAGAAGTCTTTTTTTTAAATTTATAAAATGAGCCTGGCAATATATAATTTCGTAATAATTGGAAATAATTTTAGTGCCAGGTTTTTATCTGTTATTTGCAGATAAATGTTTAAAAAATTAAAAATATCAACATGAAAATCCTGAAAATTCTTTTGGCTGCCGGCTTATTTGCATTCTTTTTTAGCTGAATGCAGGTATAGTTTTATAGTACCTGAAGAGGTAGTAGTGCCCGATCCGGACGTTGAAATTAGCTTTGCGGATGAAATTGAGCCAATATTTAACGATGGCAATTATTGCACATCTTGTCATAACGGAGTTGACCAGGCGCTTGATTTAACAACCGGAAATGCATATAATTCTATTAACACTTCAAGGTATATTAAAAGAACTACTCCTGAAGAAAGTTTAATTTACATGTATCCAAATCCTGATACCGATACACACACCAGAAAGAAATATTCTGCATCTCAGGCAGCTTTAATATTAGCATGGATAGAACAGGGGGCCAAAAACAATTAACTCAAATTAATATGAAAATTATGAAAAAATATATATTATTTCTGATTCTTTCAGGGCTGATTGTTGGTAATCTGTTTGCACAGGAAACTCAAAGTACACCTGTAAATGCCTTTGAGAGTAATTATATTGTCGACGATCAAACTACCATGGTGTACGACAAGAAAACACTCGGATTTGCAATTCAACATAAATTTGGAACAATTAATAATGGTGTTTCCGACCTTTTTGGTATCTACGGTGCCGGAAGAAATATTAGATTGGGACTGGAATATGTTCCGGTTAAAAACCTTCAGTTGGGAATTGGAATTACCAAAGAAAAAATGTACACCGACTTTAGCGCAAAATATTGCATTTTCAAGCAAACAAGCGACAACAAAATTCCGGTAAGTGTAGCAATTTATGGCGATCTGGCTATTGATGGACGAAGCTTTGACGAAAGTTATTTTGAAACAGGCAAATCTCATCAACCGGGTAAAGGAGATGCTGAATATGGTTTCTCTGCCACCGACAGATGGTCTTATTTTTCACAATTATTAATAAGCAGAAAGTTTGGTGAGATACTTGCAATTCAGGGAGGTGTAAGTTTTACACATTACAACTTAGTTAAAGAAGTGGCAGATCACGATTTGATTGGCGTACATGGTTTGGCAAAAGTTAAATTAAGCCCGCAATCATCGCTTACATTTAATTACAATGCTCCATTAAAAATTCAATCCATATCAGAACAAACTACAGTTCCTGATTACAAACCAAGCATATCAGTTGGCTGGCAGATTTTTACATATACTCATGCATTCCAGATTTATTTAAGCAATTCACCTGGAATGTTGCCAATGGACAATATGATGTTTACCAGGAGTAATTTTGATAAAAAAGGCATTGCTTTAGGATTTACAATTACCAGGCTCTGGATGTTCTAAATAATTGAAAGATTAAAATGAACCTAAAGAATGGTAATATCCCGTAAGCTGGTTTATTACCATTTTTTGTTTAGATATTTTTAAACAGATTAAATAAAACCAAAAATCGATTTACATTGCCAACGCAGAGATGCTAATCAATGTATATAACCAAAAACCGTCGAATAATGAAAATTCGAATTTTAATCACTTGCTTAATTTTAGTTTTTGCAGGCCGGGGCATAAAAGCGCAATCGTACCAGGATGCAAAACATCATAAATGTTTGCGGTGTCACTCAAGCCAGACGTATTCTTATCATAATAATTTAATGGATACGGAAGAAAAACGGTTGATGAACCCTTATTACATTCTTGATACAATTGCGATGGCAAATGGCGTGCATAAAAACTTCGACTGTACCGACTGCCATTCCTTTGAATATGAAACCTATCCTCATGCATCAAATCTGAAGCTCGAACCGCTGATGACCTGTCTTGATTGTCACGGAGGCGATGAATCTTTTGCATCGTATCAGTTTGAACGGATTGATGAAGACGTAAAAAAGAGTATACATTACCAGGTATATGGCGATGTTTTTACATGTTCAAAATGCCACAGCCAGCATACTTACCGGCCAATTGCCAGAACCAGCGACAACGTGCTTGAAATTGTTGAATACAGTAATAAAATGTGCTTGTCGTGCCATAACGATATGAAAAAGTATGAAACGGTAGCGAATCACGAAAATCCAAAACTGGTTGAAGTTCACAGTTGGTTGCCAAACCAGGAGCTGCATTTTAATCACGTTCGCTGTATTGAGTGCCATACTCAGGTTGAAGACAGTTTAAACATTTCGCATAACATTATGAGTAAAGCCAATGCAGTGCGAAATTGTGTGGAATGCCACACTACAAATTCAAGGCTTAAAGCATCGCTTTACAAATACCAGAATTTACAAAAGCGTGCGGGTAAATTTTCAGTTAATACAGTTATGGCCAACGAATCGTATGTTATTGGAACACATCAGGTTCCGTTTCTAAAGAGCTTAAGCATTATTATTTTTATTGCTTCGGTAATTGGGATATTAGTCCATAGTTTTTTCAGATTTAAAATAAAGAAATAGAATGAATACATCATCAGACAAAATATATTTTTACCCGGCCTGGCTGAGGATTTGGCACGGTTTAAATGCAATTGGCATAATTACATTAATAATTACCGGTATTTCTATGCAATCCATTGAATCGTCGTTTATTGGATTTAATACGGCAGTAACACTACACAATTTAGCCGGTGCACTGGTAACAATCAGCTATCTGCTTTATTTGTTGGGGAACATTTCAACAACCAACAGTAAATTCTATATTATTAAACCGAAGGGATTTTTAAAAAGGCCAATGAAACAAGCCTATTATTATGCCTGGGGAATGTTTCACGGAATGAAGGCACCCTACCCTCTTTCTGAAAAACGAAAATTCAATCCGCTTCAGAAATATTTTTATGTAATGGTAATGTATCTTGCCGTTCCGCTGGTCATTATTTCCGGAGTAGGATTATTATTTCCTGAAATTATTATCGAACAGGTATATCGGTTCAGTGGTGTTTTTGTAACAGCAGTTATGCATTCTGCCATGGGATTTTTTATTTCAATTTTCTTAATCATTCATCTTTATGTAGCATCCATTGGCAAATCGCCTCTGGAGAATTTCAAGAGCATTGTTAGCGGATGGCATCATGTTTAAATATGTATAATTATTAACCATTTTTTTTAAATCATATAATCGAACAATCATAAAGAACTAACACTAAAAAGTTTACAACAAAAACAAACAAATAAGATAATTAATTTAACAAGAGAAGAATGCGGGGAATAGTAAGTGATTTGTGTGTAAGAATATTCTTGAGAAATAAAATTATTAGTCACAAAAAAGTTAGGGCTTTTAATCTAAATACATTTTTAGTTGCAGTTCTGATTCTTTTTGGAGGTACGCAACTTTATGCTCAATCCAACGAAGATTGTGCAATGTGTCACGATGATCCTGGATTAACCACCATACGTAATGGTCGTGAAATATCACGGTACATTCCGGCAAATGTACTGGAACATTCGGTTCACTCCTATCTGGAATGTGTTTCGTGCCATACCGATGCTGCAGTGGAAGATTTTCCCCATGCCGATACATTGCAGCCTGTAAACTGCGGCGAATGTCACGATGTTGAGATGGATGATTTTCTGAACGGTGTTCATGGCGATGCATTTATTGCAGGCGACAAAAACGCGCCGAATTGTGCAGAATGTCATGGAACTCACCAGATAACAAGCTCTTCCGACCCGAAGTCGAGAACGTACAAAATGAATATCCCTGTTTTGTGTGGAACCTGTCACAGTGAAGGCGCCCCGGTTTCGAGATCATATAATATATCCGAAAAAAATATTATTGAAAACTATAGCCAGGGCATTCATGGAAGAGGGCTATTCAATGCCGGACTGGTTGTAACTGCCACATGTAACGACTGTCATGGAAACCATCTTATTCTGCCGCACACAAACAATAAATCCAGTATTTCGCAAAAGAATGTAGCCACAACTTGTATGAAATGTCATGCCAGGATTGAAGATGTTCATGTTAAAGTAATTAATAAAGAATTGTGGGAAAAACAACCGGGTGCAATTCCGGCATGTACCGATTGCCATCCTCCGCATAAAGTGGAACTGCAAAATGTATTGGCTAACATATCGGATAAAACCTGCTTAAAATGCCACGAACAGGAAAACGTTCACAAGGTTGTCGATGGCGAGAATGTTTCATTAAAAGTAGATGTGAACCAACTGGCGGCTTCTACGCATAAAACCATTACTTGTGTAAAATGCCACTCCGATGTAACCGCAAATATTGCCCGACCCTGCGAAACTGCAAATAAAGTCGACTGTTCCAACTGTCATGCCGAAGAAGCTGAAATTTATTTCGAGAGTGGCCATGGCAAAGCTTATTTCACGAAACATGAAAATGCTCCGTATTGTACCGATTGCCATGGTACGCACCTTGTAAAACCAAAAGAAGACGAAACTTCTCCTATATTCAGATCGGCGATACCAGCATTATGCGGCGATTGTCACCGCGCAAACGGCAAAGCGCTTGAAGGTACCGATTTGCAGGAGAAAAATGCATTTGCCGATTATTCCACAACTGTACATGGAAAGAGTTTAAAAGAAAAAGGATTATTATCAGCTGCGGTTTGTACCGACTGCCACACCACGCATTTTATGCTGAAGGAAGAAGACATACGGTCATCCGTAAATCCAACCAACCTGGCAAAAACATGTGGAAAATGCCACAAAGGAATTTATGATACATATATGGACAGTGATCATGGTCATAAAGACAATGTTGGAAATAAAAGATTCCCCACATGCGAAACCTGTCACACTGCACATCATATTTCGGAGGTACACGAAGACAAATTTATGTCGGAAATTACGGATCAATGTGGTCAGTGCCATAAAGAATTGGCTGAAACCTATCTCGAAACCTATCACGGGAAAGTACACCAACTGGGTTATTTGCAAGCGGCGCGTTGTTCCGATTGTCATGGCGCTCATAACATCTATAAAATGGATAATCCTAAATCAACCATTAGCCCAAGGAATATCGTAAATACCTGTAAAAAATGCCATACCGATGCCAACATGAAATTTACAGGATATCTGACTCATGCCACACATTACGACCGAAGCAAATTTCCATGGCTTTATTATACTTTCTGGGCGATGACGGCATTGTTACTAAGTGTATTTGTGTTCTTCGGACTTCATACGCTGTTATGGTTACCACGTTCGCTTGGAGCTTTAATAAAAAGGCAAAAGCATCCAAAAATTGTGGGTAAACATATGTATATCAGACGTTTTTCGAAGAAAAACAGGATTACACACATCTTCGTAATAGTTAGTTTTATACTGCTTGCTTTAACTGGAATGATACTGAAATTTGCCTATATGGATTGGGCGAAATTCCTGGCAAACATTATCGGAGGTGCGCATGTTGCAGGAATCATCCACCGTTTTTCAGCGGTAATAACATTCGGCTATTTTGCATTCCATGTTGTTTCTATGCTAAAAATTAAATTTAAAAAAGGAGTTAAAGTCAGTAAATTTATCTTCAGCAGTAATTCATTGATGTTTAATAAAAAAGATATCCAAGATTTCTGGGCATCGATTAAATGGTTTACCGGCGTCGGCCCGCGTCCAAATTACGGAAGATGGACTTACTGGGAAAAATTCGACTATTTCGCTGTGTTCTGGGGAGTTTTGGTTATTGGCTCAACCGGGCTTATGCTTTGGTTTCCTGAGATTTTCACCAAATTCTTACCAGGCTGGTTAATAAATGTCGCCCAGATTATTCATAGCGACGAAGCACTTTTAGCCGTTGGATTTATTTTTACCATACATTTCTTTAATACTCATTTACGTCCCGAATCGTTTCCAATGGATACTGTAATATTCACAGGACACGTTCCGGTAGAAGAATATAAAGCCGACAGGCCTCATGAATACGAACAGCTCAAGCTTAAAGGAAAACTTGAAGATGTACTGGTTGAAAAGGAATTTTCGCCGAAAAAAATGCGGTGGATTAAGGCATTCGGATTTATAGCTTTATTTACAGGAATAATTTTGGTAGGCTTAATCATCTATTCTTTACTATTTCATTAACCACTATTTTTTATTGAATAAACAATTAGGAGACAATTTATTATAACGGGATCCTCCTATTGAAAAATATGTTTAATATATGCCTGATAATAACATAATTTCATTATTATCAGGCATATATAGAAGTCTTATAAATTAGCAGAATATATTGAATTAATCCCTAATTTTTGCAAACTTGCGTACATCTAAAAAGGTCAACCGAATTTAATATATTTAAGAATGAAATTACCATCTTCAATAAAAAACTGGATCTCAATTACAGGTGCAGTTCTTGCTGTATTCAATCTTGCCTCTATTTTGTCACTCTCACTATTAAATATTGCATTTAATTTTGGAGGTTCATATATAGGCATATTTATTTACATTATTTTGCCCGGTTTTATGGTTACCGGTTTGATTCTTATACCTGTTGGAATGAGAATTTACGGTAAAAGAATTCGGGCAGCCGAAGCAAAAGGTGACAAAAAGAACTGGCCAATCCTTAATTTTAATACTCCCGAAACCCGAAATGCGGCGACTATTTTCATTTTTGGAACGGTATTTCTTCTGATTATTTCTTCCGTTGGAAGTTACGAAGCATTCCATTATACCGAATCCGTTGAGTTTTGCGGTAAACTCTGCCACAAGGTAATGGAACCTGAATATACGACATATCATGGTTCATCGCACGAAAGAGTTGCCTGCGTAGAATGTCATGTTGGTTCAGGAGCGAGCTGGTATGTGAAAAGTAAATTATCAGGCTTATACCAGGTATATTCAGTTTTGGCAAAGAAATATCCAACTCCTATCCCAACTCCAATTGCAAATTTGCGTCCGGCTCAGGAAACATGTGAACAATGTCACTGGCCCGAAAAATTCTATGATAATAAAGTTAAAGAAAAACATTCTTTTCTGTCGGATGAAACCAATACTGAAAGAATAATCAGGATGCAGATCAAGACCAGTTCAAAAATGACTTCAAATGGCTATGTTACAGGTATACATCAGCATATTAATCCGGATATTAAAATTGAATACAAAACAACAGAATCAAATCGTCAGGTTATTCCATGGGTAAGATATACAAACCTGAAAACCGGGCAAACAGAAATCTTTACCGATTCTGAAAGCTATTTAACTCAGGAACAACTGGATTCGCTTGAAGTTCGCGTTATGGATTGTATCGACTGTCATAACAGGCCATCGCACAATTACAATGCACCACAGAATTTTACCGATAAATTGATGAGCGATGGAGAAATACCAAAAACATTGCCCGAAATCAAGTTGATTGCAATGATGGCTTTGAATCAGGAATATCCCACAAAAGACAGCGCTTTTATGGCCATTCGAAGCCAGGTAACTGAATATTATGAATCGGGATATCCCGACGTTTTAACAGAAAGAAAAGCCGAAGTTGAACAGGCAATAAATGGAATTCAACAAGGCTATGCAACAAACATATTTCCTGAAATGAAAGTAACCTGGAAAGCATATCCGAATAATATTGGCCATATGGAATCCGATGGATGTTACCGTTGCCATAACGACCGGCATGCTTCGGCATCAGGCAGTATAATTTCTAAAGATTGTAACTTGTGCCACAACATTTTAGCACAGGGAACACCGGATAATATGCAATATTCAGAATCGTTTAAGCCCTTGGAATTCCAACATCCTGTCGATATTGATCAGGCCTGGAAAACCGAGATGTGTTCAACGTGTCACTCAGCGTTATATTGATATATATCAATGTGCTATGGGATTAAAATAGCGGATATTTCTTTTGTTGTAAGAAAAAATAATCGCATTTTTAATTCATTAATAAGAAGGAAAAACAATTTTATAAAATAGAAAGTCTGAAATTTAAAACTTTAATTACAATGAAAATGAATTTTAAGAAGTTGATCTTTTTACTGGGAATTGCGGTTTTTGTCAGCTCAGCTACATTTGCACAGCAAGCCAAGTACATTGGTGCTGCAAAATGTAAGATGTGCCACAACAAACCCGACAAAGGAGAGCAGTATAACAAGTGGGCTGACAGCCCTCACGCTAAAGCTATGGAAAGCTTAAAGGGAGATGATGCAACAAATCCTAAATGTATTAAATGCCATTCAACAGCGGCAAGTGTCGACAAAAGCCTGTTGGCCGGAATTAAAGTTGAGGAAGGCGTATCTTGCGAATCGTGCCACGGACCTGGTAGTATTTACAAATCGGCAGCCATTATGAAAAAACGTGAATTGGCAATCGATAAAGGTTTAGTTATTCCAACCGAACAGGTTTGCAAGCAATGCCATAACGAGGAAAGTCCTAATTACAAAGGATTTAACTTTAAGGAATACGTAGCTAAAATTGCTCACGACGATCCAACAACGACCAATTAAGGTCTGTTTACATATTGGAAAAATGAATTCCTTTGCCGCAAAAGCAAAGGAATTTTTTTAACCTTCAGCCTGAAACAATTGACAAATGAAAACAATTGAAATATACACTCTTATGTTTTCGGTTTGAGTTTTAAATTAATCGTGTAAATTTGCAATCTGATTTTTACCATTAAAACTCGTCTTAAAAGATTTCATTTTCTTGTAAATACGACTTTCTTAATAAAAACAGATAAAAATGAAAAAAGTAATTTCATTTCTCTTTTCCATGTTGTTTACCGGCATATTGCTGATGATTTTTGCAATTGCCATAGGATATGCCACATTTGTAGAAAACGACTATGGAACAATTACAGCTAAAATATTGATTTACAATGCGCGTTGGTTCGAAATATTACTTTTCATCTTAAGCATTAATTTAATTGGCAGCGTTATTGCAAATAATCTAATCACTAAAAAGAAATGGGCGATTTTTCTTTTTCATATCGCATTTCTGGTTATTGCAATTGGCTCACTTCTTACCCGTTATGTAGGTTACGAAGGATCAATGCACATTCGTGAAGGCGATTCTTCAAATTACGTGGTTTCCGAAGCAAGATATGTTACCGTTAAAGCAAGCAGCGAAAATCAAACCGTAATTAAAGAAAAAGAAGTAAAATTCTCGCCATACACAGCCAACCGATTTTCTGAAAATATATCGGTAAATGGTCAAAACATTCATATCGAAAATTTGCAATATATGCCGTCAGCCACCGAAAATCTGGTAATTGATCCAAACGGACAACCCATAATTTCGCTTATGGCTATTGGAAACAGAATGCAACGTATCGATTTCAATCTTCGAAAAGGTGATATTAAAAAGCTCGATAACATTACGTTGGGTTTTGAAGCTAACAATAATAGAAACGTTATAAATTTCAGAATTTCAGAAGGTGCTTTACTGATATCATCTTCAGATACAATTAGCATATCGGGCATGATGCAAAATAATCCGGAAATCATTGCTCCGGGTGAAGAAACCGAAGTGAATACTAACAATGCATATTCGGTTGGTTCAATAAATTTTGCCGTCAAGAACTTCTTTTTAAAAGGCAGAACACAATTAATGTATTCACAACCACAAAGAGGAATGCCTGCTGTTGATGCACTTCAAACCAGATTATCATCAGGAAATAGTTCAAAAGATTTAATTGTTTACGGAACTACGGGCCAGGTTGGTGAAGAATACGTAACCGAAATAAACGGAGTACATGTTTCCGTATCTTTTGGATCGAAAGCTATTCAATTGCCATTTTCGATATATCTGGAAGATTTTCAACTGGAACGATATCCCGGATCCAATAGTCCTTCTTCGTATGCCAGCGAAGTTGTTTTAAAAGATGGAAGTATGGAAAAACCATTCAGAATATTTATGAATAACATTCTGAAATATAAAGGTTACCGCTTTTTCCAGTCAAGTTACGATACCGATGAAAAAGGAACGATCTTATCTGTCAATCACGATTCATTAGGTACTTCTGTAACCTATTTTGGTTACCTGATTATGGCTATCGGCATGGTGTTAACGTTGTTTACCAAAAAAAGCCGTTTTAAATCGTTATTGAGAAAATCAGCTAAATTACGCGAGGAACGAAAAAAACTGTTTGCAGTTCTTGTTCTTGGATTTATTTTCGCATTTAATGCAAACGCACAGATTGCGACCAATGTTTCAATGGATAACGACCATGTCGCTGAGTTTGGTAAACTCGTTACACAAAGCAGGCAGGGACGATTGGAACCTGTATCCACACTGGCATCGGAAATATTAAGAAAAGTCGCAAAAAAAACAAGTTGGCAGGGAATTTCATCAACTGAAATTTTTCTCGATATGCAAGCCAATCCTGAAAAATGGAAAAACATAGCATTTATAAAAGTCTCAAATCCGGAGTTGCGAAAAATGCTTGGCGCCACCGGCAAATATGTTACATTCAATTCTGTAGTAGCCACAAGGGAAATGGGTGGATACAGACTAAGCAGTCTGGTTTCGGCAGCGTATGAAAAGAAAAGCAACGAACGAAATAAGTTTGATAAGGAGGTAATGAATGTAGATGAGCGAATCAATATCCTGATGAATGTTTTCTCAGGCGATTTTCTGACGATCTTCCCGGTTCCCGGACATGATAACCAAAAATGGATTTCAGTAAACCAGACAAATGAGCTGGATGCCGAGAATGCACGATTTGCAAGGGAAACAATGCTTGCCTATATAAACGCTGTTCGGAGTAACGATTGGGCAACTGCCAATCAATTACTATCAAAATCTTAAAAACTACCAGCAGAAAAACGGGGCCGGAATAATTCCGTCGAAAACAAAAATCAAACTTGAAGTTATCTACAACAATCTGAATATATTTGGTAAACTTTCAAAAATCTTAATGTTTACCGGCCTGATTCTGCTGATTATTCAATTATCAAATTTATTCAATGCCAAATTTAAACTGATAAGATTAAAAAAACTTGCTTTTCTGTTCATATTAATCCTGTTTCTGGCTGAAACTGCCGGACTTGCAATCCGATGGTACATTTCGGGTCATGCGCCATGGAGTAATGGATATGAATCGATGGTATTCATAAGTTGGGCGACTTGTCTTGGAGGATTGATTTTTGCCAATCGCTCCGAAATAACACTATCACTGACTACGGTTTTGGCCGGGCTTGCGCTTATGGTTGCAGGCATGAGCTGGATGAGTCCCGAAATTACAAACCTTGTTCCGGTTTTGAAGTCATACTGGTTAATCGTTCATGTAGCGGTAATTACCGCCAGTTATGGATTTCTGGGAATTAGCGCTTTACTTGGATTTCTTAATTTGCTGTTAATGATTCTAAGAAATAAAAAGAATCAGGTTCGCGTAAATTTCACAATTAAGGAATTGGTAAACATCATTCAAATTGCAATGATAATTGGCCTTTTGATGATTACCATTGGCGCTTTTCTGGGCGGTGTATGGGCAAACGAAAGCTGGGGACGTTACTGGGGCTGGGATCCAAAAGAAACCTGGGCGCTGGTAACAGTTTTGGTTTATACTTTTATCGGACACATGCATAAAATCCCGGGATTCAGAGGAAGTTTTGCCGTTAGTACTGCCGCAGTACTTGGAATCAGCAGCGTATTAATGACATATTTCGGAGTTAATTACTATTTATCCGGATTACATTCATACGCACAAGGAGAACCAGCACCTATTCCTACAGGAGTATATATAGCAGTAATAGTAGTTTTCATGGTAATTTTTGCTGCTTTTGTTTCAAATCGCGGTCAAAAAGAAATTATAGAAGAAGACGATTAAATTGTGTTAATACATTGGGAATTACTGAATATCAATAGATTAAAAAAGAAAAGAGCAGCTCAATAGCCGCTCTTTCAAATGTTAACCCCCAAACACACAATAGGCCAGAATGGCCTAAGCATTTCAAAGGTAGTAAAAATTATTTTCACACCAATTTTTCTGCACAAAAAATATTGTTAACAAATGCTAAATTTTTTTAGCATCGAATAAAAACATATCAATTAGTTACCCTTAATTTCTGATTTTCAGCAACCTATCACCAGCCATAAATGTGTTTGCCAGAAATTATCTTTTTCCAATAATTTTTAATTTTTTTCAGGCACAATTAATTTTTAATTTGAAATTTAATTTGGTAACCTAAATGCATACCAAAATATTGTTAATATTGAATCATTACCAAATTATATAATGAAGGGAAATTCAAATATTGGCCTGTATCTGAAAAATAATAGTGATCGAAGATACATTATTGAGCAAATCATAAAAAATCAATTTCTTGATGATTATATCGAATTAAATGCTTTATCGGGTGAACTATTTTCATCCATAACCATAAACCGCATGATAGAGGAAGAATTACGACATGACCGGTTTGTTATTCATTCAGATAAAAACCAGGGATTGCATTCCATGTCGAGCGGCGAACAAAAAAAAGCGCTTTTGAAATATCTTCTGAACAAAAAGCCGCAGTATTTAATTTTGGATGATATTTACAGCAATATCGATGTTGATACACAGAAAGAGGTTCGAGAAAAACTATCAATGCCTCAGAATTCAGTTATTTTAATTCAGTTATTTTCACGAATGAGCGATTTACTGCCAGGAATAAATACGGTTCTAACCATAAATTCCGAAAACCAAATTCAAAGTAAACAAACAAAACATGAGTTTGCCAATAGCAACCAAATTTATGAAACCGGGTTCCACATCAATAAAATCCCTGAAGCTTATCGCGAAACGGACATTATGCAAGAAAAAATGGTTGAACTTTATTCCGTTTCTGCCAGCTATGGAAAAAACCAGGTGCTAAATAATATAAGTTGGGTTATCCGTAAAAATGAATTCTGGCAGCTTGCCGGCCCCAATGGATCAGGGAAAAGTACACTTGTTTCACTCATTACCGGCGATAATCCATTCGGATACGGACAAAATGTGATTCTTTTTGGAAGAAAAAAAGGAAGTGGTGAATCCATATGGGATATAAAGCAAAAAATCGGATACTTCACTCCTGCTATGATGCACAGGTTCAATCATAACGACTCGATAGAAAATATGATAATGTCGGGCTTTAAAGATTCAGTCGGATTGTATTCAAAAGCAAGTAATATGCAACAACGAATTGCAAATCGCTGGCTGGAATTGCTTGGAATGAAACATGGGAAAGTGAAATTTCGAAATCTGTCTATCGGCCAGCAACGAATGGTAATGGTGGCCCGTGCGATGGTAAAACATCCCCCGCTGCTAATTCTCGACGAACCAACTATTGAGCTTGATGACGAAAACAGCATCCGTTTTGTGGAAATGATTAATAATATAAAAAATGAAAATCACACAGCTATAATC
The DNA here is from genome assembly GCA_963821855.1 of uncultured Prolixibacteraceae bacterium. Classification (GTDB taxonomy): domain Bacteria; phylum Bacteroidota; class Bacteroidia; order Bacteroidales; family Prolixibacteraceae; genus Draconibacterium. Next base: position 50,763 of record CAWGFJ010000007.1, read on the forward strand.
TATGTTTCGCATCGTGATGAAGAAGGATTAAGCCCCGGTAATATTTTTGAGCTTATTCCAACAAACTCAGGTTATACCGGTAGAAGAAGGAAATAAATATCGTAATTATTATTTCCAGGTCGAAAAAGCTAAGAAAGAACGGTTTCAAATTGGCTCCAATCGATATGAAACTTTAGTTTTTTTCTTTACCGATAATCTTTTGTTTATAAATTTGTGCTGAATTTATTGATCTCCGAGCCGTATCGCCTGAAATGAAGTATGGCAATCCGGCCGATGGGATAATCCGGAAACAGGTTATCCTCCCGCGTTCGTTAAAAAGGCGGACAAATTGGAAAGGAGAAAGTCAAGTACAGAGTTTATCACTCTTGCTTTCTATTACTCCTTCCCATTAAAGTTGTGAATAATTTCGAAATATCAGAATGAATAAATTTGGGGAAATACAACAAATAATAAAAACGCTCCCACCCTGTTTTAAAGTGGAGGAAATTGAACTTAAAAATGCATTGAACCGCATTTTGCAGGAAGATGTTATTGCCGATATGGATATGCCGCCATTTCATAAATCGGCCATGGATGGTTATGCCTGCCATTGGGATGATATTGGGAATAAGCTGGAAGTTCTTGAAGTGATTCACGCTGGTATGATGCCAACCAAAAAAGTGGGTAAAAACCAGTGTTCCAAAATAATGACAGGCGCTGCTGTTCCTGAAAGTTGCAATGTTGTTCTTAAGGTCGAAGATTCTGAAAAAGTGGGTGAAAACCTTATCATTTGCACAAATCCGAAAACAAGGGAAAACATTTGTTACCGGGGCGAAGATTATAAAACAGGTGAAGTTTTAATAAAAAAAGGAACTATTATTAATGTATCGCAAATGGCAGTTTTGGCGGGCGCCGGTAAGCACAAATTAAAGGTTAGCAGAAAGCCAAAAATATCAGTTATTACAACCGGCAGCGAATTGGTGGAACCGCACGAAATTCCCCGTGAAGGTAAAATCAGAAACAGTAATTCCAGCCAGTTGATTTCCCAGATTCAAAAGATGAATCTTGAAGTCGATTATCTCGGATTGATTAAAGACGATTTTAGCCTTCTTTCAGCAAAATTTGATCAGGCCTTAAACGCTAGTGACTTTGTGTTTTTTACCGGCGGCGCTTCTGTAGGCGACTTCGATTTTGTTCCTGAAATTTTAAAAAAGCACGGTTTTCAGATTTATTGGAACCGAACAGGAATTAAACCCGGAAATCCAATGACTTTTTCGCAAAAGGGAAATAAATATTGCTTTGGATTGTCAGGTAATCCGGTCTCTTCGCTGGTTCAATTTGAGTTTATTGCCAAACCAGTAATCTATATATTGCTTGGAGCCCAGTTTGAACCGATGAGAATTAAAGCAAGGTTAACGTCTGATTTTCAAAGAAAAATTGCCGACCGTTTAGCTATTGTACCCGTTATAATTAACTCCGAAGGTGAAATTGATCCGATTCCTTTTCATGGTTCGGCGCACATTAATGCTTTGATATTTGCCAACGCCCTAATGGAAATTCCTGATGATATTCATGAAATAAAAAAAGGAGAATTCGTTTATGTTAGACCGCTATAACAGAAGAATAAACTATTTGCGGATTTCTGTTACCGACCGGTGTAATTTCCGCTGTACCTATTGCATGCCTGAAGATGGAGTTCCCCTGAAAAAGCATGAAGATATTTTATCGTATAATGAAATAGCAGAAATCGTAAGAAAGGGTGTTGAACTTGGCCTGTCAAAGATTAGAATAACCGGAGGCGAACCGCTAATCCGAAAAGATTTACATATTCTGATAAGAATGCTTTCAGAAATCGAAGGCATAAACGATATTGGATTAACCACAAACGGCGTATTATTACCAAAGCAGGCAAAACTTCTGAAAGAAGCCGGGTTAAACCGGGTAAACATTAGTCTCGATACTTTAAACTCAAATAAATTCAAACAAATTACCCGGCTTGGAAATCTGACTGATGTTTTTGAAGGAATAGACGCTGCGTTGGAAGCCGGACTATTACCCGTTAAAATCAACTTTGTCCGCATTCCGGGCGTTAATGAAGAGGATGAAAAACAAGTTCGGGAATTCTGCAAAAACAAGAACCTGCAACTTCGTTATATTCGCCAGATGAACTTAAAAACCGGTGAGTTCTCATCTGTTGAAAATGGTTACGGCGGAATTTGCGAAATTTGCAACCGGCTTCGGCTTACTGCTGATGGTTATATCGTACCTTGTCTTCATTCAGAATTGAGATATAATATAAAAGAACTGGGAATTGCGGAGGCATTTTCTAAAGCTGTTGAGTTTAAACCGGAAAAAGGTATGGGTACTTCTTCACACGAATTTTCAAATATTGGAGGATAAAATGAACAAATTATCGCATATTAATAAAGCGGGAAAAGCGAATATGGTAGATGTAAGCGCCAAGCCCGAACAGATTCGGACTGCTAAAGCATCTGGTTTTATTGAACTTCAGGAAGAAACGGTAAAATTGATTCGTGAAAACCTGATTAAAAAAGGCGATGTTTTAACGGTTGCTGAAATTGCTGGAATTCAGGCAGCGAAGGAAACTTCACGATTAATTCCGCTTTGTCATCCGTTAATGCTATCGAAGGTTGAAGTAAAAACCAGTTTGAAAGAAGATGGTGTTTTTGTTGAAAGTACGGTAAAATGTACAGGTCAAACCGGCGTGGAAATGGAAGCTTTAACGGCAGTGAATATAGCGCTGTTAACTATTTACGATATGTGCAAGGCAGTGGACAAACAGATGGGGTTAACCAATATAAAACTGGACTTTAAGGAAAAAAAGGATAAAAACACATAGCATTATTGTCATTTCAATCCGCCGGCTGGCGGAAGGAGAAATCTCTCTCAATTGAAACAGATTTCTTCCCGAGTCTTCGGGATTCCTCTTTCGAAATGACAAAACAAATACAAAATGGAACAAAAAACTTTTATTGTAAAATCTCTCAATATTTCAGAAAAAAAGGGAACAATAAAAACTCCCCGAAAAGAAATCATACTGAATAAACTGGGAATTGAAGGCGATGCCCATGCCGGTAAATGGCACCGCCAGGTAAGTTTGCTTGCTGAAGAAAGTATTCACAGTTTTGAAAGTGAGCTCGGAAGAAAAATCAATTTTGGCGAGTTTGCCGAAAACATTACCACTTTTGGTTTTCAGGTTCATAAAACCAAACCTTTCGACCGGTTTAAAACTTCTGAAGTTGAACTTGAAGTAACGCAAATAGGGAAAAAATGCCACGGCACCAATTGCGAAATTTTTCAGCAGACGGGGAAATGTGTAATGCCCACTGAAGGGATTTTTTGCAGAGTAATTAAAGGCGGAAAATTAAAGGAGAATGATGTTCTTGAATATGTTCCAAAGAATTTCAGAATTAAAGTAATTACACTTAGCGACCGTGCGTTTGAAGGAATTTACCAGGATAAAAGCGGGCCACTAATTGAAAAACTTTCAAAAGACTGGTTTCAAAGTCAAGGATATTTATCCGAAAGCAACAGAGTCGTAATTCCCGATGAAACAAGCATCCTCGAAAAAGAATTACAATCTGCAGTTGATGAAAACTTCGACATTGTTTATACGACAGGAAGCACCGGTATCGGCCCACGTGATGTTGCACCGGAAATCATTAAAAATTTTATCGATATTGAAATTCCCGGCATCATGGATTTAATCCGCATAAAATATGGAATGGAAAAACCCAACGCCCTGCTTAAGCCGTTCCATCGCCGGAGTAAAAAATCAAACGCTCCTGTTTTCGATGCCCGGCAGCACAAAAGCAGTAAACGAATATTTAACTGAAATTCATAAAATACTAATTCATTCGTTTTTGATGTTGCATGGAGTTGATAGTCATTAGATTTGAGACACAAGATGTGCATGCCTAAATTAGGTTGACCGTTTTTTATTGTGCGCTTAATCTGCCGGTTATTTTTATTTCTACCGGAATCCCGTTAACAACAGGTGGAATTTTAATGTGTTCCGTTATGGTATTTTTATCCACAGAAACAATAATACCGGCAGTATTTCCAACCTGCCCGATTCCTACAGCCACTACGCCATTAATAGCCAGCCATTTTTTCTCGTGGCGCTGTTTCACCATTTTTATTTCATCCAACTGTTTTGACATTTGCTGCACATTATTTAAACCAGAGTAACGCCCAGTGCACTGAAAACGTTACCTATCCTGTTGATAATTGTAGTGGTGTCGCTTCCGGCAAAAAGCAGCCCTACCAGGTTTTTATTGCTGTCGAGAACTGCCGACCCACTGTCCCCGCCCTGACTTATTGCCCCGGCAAGCAACTGGTCGGTAAAAAGTGCGGTTTTATTAGTGCCATAACTTACCTGGGCGCTTACATCAATCTGTTCGATTGTTCCGTTGGTAAGCCCGGTTGTCCGGCCACTTTTCTGTATCGCCATATTCAATTCCCCTTCAGCAACACCGGCAATTTTGCCTATCCCCAGAATTTCATTGATAACATCGTTTTCATTCAGCGGTTTGGCAATGGCGCAATCCACCTTATTTTCAATTTGCTGGATTATTCTGTATTGTTTCAGCCGGGTAGAGCTGCCTGTCATCGCAGCCAAGGCATTAAGGACCGAAACTACAGCTTTTGCAGTACCGCAGGCAGGACCACCTCCGCCACCGCCACCGCCACCGTTTCCGTTGTCGGTAGTAAAACCAATGGGAATAAATTCACTCAAAACTGCAATCTGATCTGCCGGGCTTAGGCCACCGTCGTACGGACCGGGTTGCAGAATTATGTCGCCGATGGAGGCTTCGTTGCTGTTGGCCAGCACATGATTGTTGGATAATATATAGATGGCACCGCCCTTTTTTACGAGGCAGCCCAATGTGCCCGCGGTAATTTGATAATGCCCGATGCTGACTCCCCCCGGCGCCGGTCTGAACCTGCCGGTAGGCGCCTGGAATGCCCTCAAAAATCCCACAGGTTTTACATCGGTGGGAATCTCGCCAATATACGGGGGAACAAGATCCTTTTCGTCCAATGCGGACTTTGGCTTTTTCGCATCCACCGAACAGATGATGGCAAGACTGGAAGTAGTTTTTCCCGCGACGGTTTTATATCCGATTCCGGTGGCAACCACATTTTGCTTGTCCAAAAGATCTTTTTTGAGCTTTTAAGCTGCGTCCTTATTTCTTCAATATTTGAATTCATAATAGCCTCCCTCTCTTTTATTTAATGGAAATAAATTACTGATAATTATTACTTTTACTTCTGCACTATCAAATTTAAGGAATTGCACGGACTCTGCCTGCAGCTTTTTCATTTTAAATGAAAAAACAAAACATTATTTTAGTAAGGAAAATGGAAGAAATTGCTCTTCCGCCGTCTGTGCAACATGACAAAATTGTTCGTCATCCGGTGGAAAGATGCAAAATGAAAATAGCAAAAAGCGAATTGGCTTGTATATAGTGTAAGAGAAAAATTGAAACAATTCAAAAATCCACACTTTATATTGCCAAACCTGTAAATGAAATTTTACTACTAATGAAAAAAAAGAAAAAAGCTGTTGTTTGGTTAGACGATAAAATGTATTTCGACCAGGTAATGAAATTGCGGGAGGAGCTTATCGCCGGTGAAAAGAGAGGCTGGTCGGCTTCGGGAATCCGCAATGTGGCACAAATGCGGAAACATTTGCTGGCAGAAGCCGGAGCGCCGCTTTCGACATTTCGCGGCACGATTAAGCAAATTCCGCAACCGCCCGTATTGAATGATATGGCAAAGACGGTTATGGATACTGTCTTTCCCACTTTTTCAAACACCGTAAAATTCGATCCCAAAGAGACTGAAAACGCTGTCAGAAGAGACCTTGATGGCAGCCATTCGGAATTTCTGGATACCATGGTAAAATTTTTAGCTGAACAGGAACCACGGGAAGAGCGTCAGGAACGCCGTTATGCTGGTGACAGAAATTTGTCACGGGGACGCTATTTTACAGTTTGCAATAGCCCGAACGGAGATGACACCCAAACATTATGCAGGGAGATATTCGCTTACATTAACTCTTCTGTTCCGGGATGGGCATTCGTTGGCGACTCCTGGGACAACCAGTTATACTATGCGCTTGGAGGTGACCGGCTTCCCGATGAGGCACGCAACTGCTTATATGTTATACTACTGGAACCGCTCGACGAAAGTAAACGTTACGATTATCAGCAAGCGTACAACCGGGTGTTTAATTTTCTTGCAGACCCTCACGGTATTAAAATTTTACCAATGCCGGTTCGGTGGTACGATGTTGAAATTCCACACGTCATCGATATGCGAATGCCTGAGGTACAGGAATGGTTATTTCGGTTTTTTGGTGCCGGTGACGGGGCCATCCTTGTAAAACCAGCCAAACCGGCAAGTTCGTTTTTCGAAATGTTGCCGGCGATGTTTCATCCGTACCTCGGAGGATCGGGAGTTACTGCAGGAATTGGTTCGTGGCTGCGAACAATGGGTATTAATGCTTTAATCTATCCATCGGCGCGCAGTAATTCCATGATTCAGGTGGATAAAAAAGGAAAACCGGTTGATGCACATGGCTGGAGTTTACTGTTGTACGCCGGTTCAGAACCCGATAAGCAAATGCATGCGGATTCCAATCCGTGGTATCCGTTTGAAAGTTTGGGCTACGACAGGGAAATTGGAATACAGCAAGAAGGCTCCTCATGGCGAATAACCGGTATTGAGGATGGTTACAGCACAACCCGCGATATAATTTTAGCAGCTTTGAAAGGAGCAAAAATGTAAAAGAAAAAAGCGGGCGCTTGACATTAAGTAAAACCCCCGCTAAAAAAATCAATAATATCGTTTAATATTCAAACTCAATAAACTTCCCGAACTTTTTATACTTTTCGTAAAGCGCTTTGTATTTTTCCACATTTTCAGGAATGGGGTGATATTCGGTTTCAATGCCGCCTCCCATTTTTTTCTGGGCTTCGGCAGTGTTTGAATAAATGCCTGCAGCAACAGAAGCCGCCATAGCCGAACCCAGCGCACAAGCCTGTTCTGAGCGGGCTACTTTTATTGGCATATCCAGCACATCGGCAACAATTTGCATTACCAAAGGTGATTTTTTAGCTACGCCTCCCAAAGCAATTACACCGTCAATGCGAACTCCTTCCGAAATAAAACGGTCGTTAATCGCTTTTGAGCCAAATGCAGTTGCTTCCACCAACGCACGGAAAATTCGCGGAGCATCCGAACCAAGATTCAATCCTGCAATCGCTCCTTTCAAATTCTGGTTGGCATCCGGTGTACGGCGGCCATTCATCCAGTCGAGCGCCACTACTCCACTTTCGCCAATCGGAATTTTTGCTGCTTCCTCACTTAGTTTGGCAATTATTTTATCCGAAGTTTCATCCATCAGCTTTTGTTTGGTTGCTTCATCCACTAGCGATCGATTCCTTCAGAATATTTTCCAACGGCCATTCCAGCACTTTTTTGAACCAGGCATAAATATCGCCAAAAGCCGATTGTCCTGCTTCCAGCCCCAACATTCCGGGAACAATTGAGCCATCGACCTGGCCGCAAATTCCGTTAACCAGTTTATCGCCCACTTCTTCCATTGGTGCAATAAGCATATCGCAGGTGGAAGTTCCCATCACTTTCGAAAGATAATAGGGTTCAATCTCAGCTCCAACAGCTCCAAGATGTGCATCGAAGGCTCCAACACCAACAACCACATTTGTTGAAAGACCAAGCTTTTCTGCCCATTCCTTTGTCAGTGTTCCGGCAGCAACATCGCAGGTATAAGTTTCCTTGTAAAGCCGGTCTTTTAACCCACTGAGCATTGGATCAAGCGCAGTAAGAAATTCTTCGGATGGCAAACCTCCAAAAGCTTCGTGCCACATGGCTTTGTGGCCTGCTGCACAACGGCTTCGTTTTAAAGTTTTCGGATTGGTATTTCCGGTTAAAATCGCCGGAATCCAGTCGCAATGTTCCACCCATGAATAGGCTGCACGAAATACTCCTGCATCTTCACGAATCACATGTAGCAATTTTGCCCAAAACCATTCCGAAGAATAAATTCCACCTTCGAATTTGGTAAAATCCATTTCCCAATTTTTTGCCAGTTGATTGATTTCTTCGGCTTCTTTTACCGCAGTGTGGTCTTTCCAAAGCACAAACATGGCATTTGGATTTTCCTCAAATCCTGGTGTCAACGAAAGCGGTGTTCCTTTTTCATCAACCGCAACCGGAGTTGAACCTGTTGTATCCACTGATATTCCAACCACATTTTCAGCAACGCCGTCAGGAGCCTGTTTTAAGGCTTCGGTAATGGTATATTCCAAACCTTCCAGATAATCTTTCGGATGTTGGCGAAACCTGTTATTCGGCGCATCGCAATACATTTCTTTTTTCCAGCGGGGATAATTAAACACTACACTTGCTACTTCTTCTCCGGTTTCCACATTCACAATTAACGATCGAACGGAATCTGATCCATAATCTAATCCAATTGTATATTTTGCCATTTTTAGTTTTTATTTTGATTAATTTCTATTGATTTTTCACTTTGAACTCTCTTGAACTCTGAACTCTGAACCCATGACGCTCTCTGTCAGTAACTTGTCAGGGCAGACTCTGAACTCTGAAACTACTTCTGTCCATAATACGCATCTTTTCCATGTTTTCGCAGGAAATGTTTATCAAGTAATTCCTGATTCATTGTTGTTTCCGGATTTAACTGGAATGAACGAAACGTCATTTTTGCCACTTCTTCCATAACCACAGCATTATGAACTGCATTATCAGCATCGGTTCCCCAGGCAAAAGGCCCGTGATTATTCACCAAAACCCCGGGAATCTGGTCGGGATTTATATCTTTAAAAGTTTCGACAATAACCTTTCCTGTTTCCAGTTCATATTCACCCTGAATTTCTTCTTTGGTCATTTTTCGTGTACAGGGAATTTCACCATAAAAATAATCGGCATGAGTTGTTCCAATTGCTGGAATCCCTTTCCCGGCCTGTGCCCACGAAGTTGCCCACTCGGAATGCGTATGAACAATTCCTCCAATATTTGGAAATTGCCGGTACAAAATCAGGTGAGTTGCAGCATCGCTCGATGGTTTTAAATTTCCCTCCACAACCTTTCCATACAAATTCATCACCACCATATCTTTAGGTTTCATTTTTGAATAGGAAACACCGCTGGGTTTAATCACCACCATATCCGGTTTCCCGGTCAATTCCGCTTACATTTCCCCAGGTAAAAACCACGAGATTATATTTCACCAGATCGAGATTGGCCTGATATACCTGTTCTTTTAATTTTTCCAACATGACATTAGAGTTTAAAGTTGAAAGTTCAAAGTTTAAAGTCATTTTGATTTTCTGATCACTGTGACTGAAAACTGATTACTTTATCGGTTCCAGCCAGGCAGCAAAACCACCTCCGGGAACCATATTTATTTTAATTTTATCATTATTCGAAACAGTGACGATTTTCTTCTCCGCAATTTCGGCATTTTCTTTTGTTTTTTCCGAATCCGAAAAACTTGTCATTTTATATTTTCCATCAGGAAGAAAATCAAGATTAATTTCCAGTTCGCGTTCATTCGCTGTTATTCATCGAACCGATAAACCACTTCTCTCCGCTCCTTCTGGCCGTGGTTATATATTCCGAAATTTCACCGTTCAGAACTTTTGTATCATCCCAAACCGATTTTACCTGTTTCAAAAATTCTTCGCCAACTTGTCCGTAATAGTTTTTTGGATGATCGCAGGCAACCATATACGGACTGTCATAAACAACAAACTGCGCCAAGGTATTGCAACGTGTTCCCAAAACATTGGCAGGAGTTCCGTTTAAAAACTTATCGGGATTACGGTTTAAAAATCCTCCGGGAGTAAAATCCATCGGCCCGGCAAGCATTCTTGTAAATGGTAACGTGCACATGTGCTCGGGTGTTACGCGCAACGACCATTTATTATACTCGTTTCCCAAAACACCTTCGCGGGTAACCAGGTTTGGATAAGTTCTGCGCCAGCCGGTTGGTTTATATGCTCCATGGAAATCAACCATCAAATGATATTTTGCAGCGGTTTTTACTACTTTGTGATACCAGTTTACCATTTCCTGATCGTCGCTGTCCATAAAGTCGATTTTAATTCCTGCAATTCCCCATTTTTGAAATAAAGCACATGCCTCTTCAAAATCGAAACGAAAAACATCTGTGTTGTACATCCAAAGCCAGCATTTTACGTTTTTGCTTTTTGCATATTCCAGAATTTCAGGCATGTTTAACTGTGGCGCCGGTTTTTTAATATCAGCATCAGGTTGATTAAATGGCCCGTACCATTGCCAGTCGATAAGCATATATGGCCAACCCATCGACGATGCCAAATCAATATATTCAAGAATTACGGATTGTTCCATTTTTACTTCGCCGCTCCACCAGTGATCCCAGGCGCTTAATCCGGGTTTTATCCAGGAAGGATCTTCAATTTCACAGGGATCATTTAAATTCTGAATGATTTCTGATTCAACCAAATCTCCGGGTTTCTCTCCAAGCATTATTACCCGCCATGGAGTTTTATGCGGAGTTTTAAAATTTACTTTATCTCCCTTTTCCGGTTGGCCTTTTTTTGGAGATAAGGCTGTCCTCACGGCAAAATCTCCGGATTCAAAATCCGATTTCAGATACATTCCTGCATAGTCATCCAAATCGGCTTCTGTAATTGCGGCGTAACAATTATCGCTTGCTTTTATTGTCATTGGCAAACCGATAACCATTTCCGAAGAAATAGCATTGATTTTCCGTTCGAAGAATTCAACTTCCTGCGATGTTGTGTAACTTCCGTAATTTACCGCCCAACAGGTATAATTTCCAGCTAAATTAAAATGGCTTAACTCGTCGGTAATCACAAATTCGCGATCTCCAAACTGGTTTGGAAATTCAGTCCTGAATGCCACGCCATCGTTAAAAACCCTGAATTCAATATTCATTTTACGAGCGGGGAACTTTTCTTCCTGTAATTCGATGAACAGGTTTTTAAAATTATTTCTGATGGTTTCGTACCGTTTTAAAACAGGCTTCCAGGTTTCGTCAACCTCACTATTTTTTGAACGAAGGACTTTCATAGATTTTCCTAATGGCGGAGCCTGTTTAAATTGGAATAAAATGGATGAAGGCTGAATGATCTCCTTACCGTTAAATTTCACCGAATACAAAATTTCCTTATCTGCCGAAACAGAGACTTTTATTTTTCCATCGGGAGATGAAATTGTGAATTCATCGGCATGAATCTGACTTAATGCAATTAAAGACAGAAAGATAGATAAGAACAGTAGTTTCATTGTTAATCCGGTTACTTTAGGTTGAACGCGATAAAATATTTAAAGCGTGAATTTAACACTTAATTTAAAACATCAAAACAGTTTTTAAAAACTTAGGATGCAAACTTAACTAATAATAATGTACAAAAAAGGCCCGACAAATTGCCGGACCTCATTTCAATCAAAACCAAACCAAATTATGAAATCTTAATACTGACTGGCGCTTTTTCCAAAGCTTCTTCTTTCTTAGGCAAAACAACGGTTAATATTCCGTTTTCAAATTTTGCATCAATTTTTTCTGTTTCTACCGAATTCGGCAGTTTGAAGTTTTTTTCGAAATTATAGGCGCTAAATTCGCGATGCGAATATTTGAAGTCTTCTTTATTTTCTTCTTTTGCTTCTTTTTCAACCTTAATAGTTAGCAGGTTTTTGTGGTAATTTAATTGTACATCGTCTTTAGCGAAACCGGGCAGCATTAGTTCGATTCTGAAATCATTCTCGGTTTCGAAAACATTGGTTGCCGGTTTCCTGCTGTTTTGCAGATAATTTTCGTGATAATCGTTACTTAAAAAGCCGTTAAATAATTCGTCGACTAAGTTACCATTTGCTGTGAAATACGGATTGCGAAATTTTACTACGTTCATGACTTTTCCCTCCATTTTTATTTTTAAAATTGTTGTTTTTAAACTCTGAATCTGTTAATCCAACTTTTATTCCACATAGTAAAAGAAGTCATTTCTTCAAAAATCGATATTAACTACATGTCAATACGGCGCAACAACCAAATAAAGCATGTAATGATGTCATCTTATCTAACTTTCTGGATATATGATTGGACAAAATGAATTCTCAGTTTATTACTTATTTTTGCAGAAAACAATTCCATGAGAATCGATATAATAACGGTGTTACCTGAAATTCTGGAAAGTCCGCTTAACCATTCTATTATTAAAAGAGCCAAAGAAAAAGGGCTTGCTGAAATATATATTCATAACCTTCGTGATTTTTCTGATGACAAACACCGAAGTGTAGACGATTATTCGTTTGGGAAAGGCGCCGGAATGGTGATGGCGATACAACCTATTGAAAAGGCAATCGAATATTTAAAGAGCCAACGAGAATACGACGAGATAATTTTTACCACGCCAGACGGAACATTATTCAACCAAAAATCTGCGAATACACTTTCCTTAAAGCAAAATCTGATAATACTCTGCGGTCATTATAAAGGAATCGATCAGCGCATACGTGATCATTATATCACCATGGAAATATCGGTTGGCGATTATGTGCTTACAGGTGGAGAACTGGCTGCGGCAATAATTACCGACAGCGTTGTTCGCCTTTTGCCGGGCGTGCTTTCCGATGAAACATCGGCGCTCACCGACTCGTTTCAGGATAATTTATTAAGTCCACCAATTTATACACGGCCTTCAGAATATAAAGGCATGAAAGTTCCAGAAATTCTTTTAAGCGGAAATGATAAACTGGTTGACGACTGGAATCACCAGCAAGCTGTCGAACGAACTAAGAAGTTGAGGCCTGATTTGTATAAAAAGTATCTGGAAGATTAACCATCCAATATATTCCTAACTGAAAACTGCGACTGAGACTGTGACTGAAAACTGCGACTGCTTAGAAATGATTGAGGGATTGAGGGATTGAGGGATTGGAGAGGATTGAAGGATTGAATGTGGAAATACTTAAATGCTTAAATGCAGAAATGCTTGAATGCTAAAATTAAAAGCTGCAAGCCACAAGCTTCAAGCCTCAAGCTATGAACCACGAGCCACGAGCATTATTTCAATTGATAGCACTTTTTCTTTGAACTTATCACTTTACACACTGAACTTCTGAACACTGAACACTGAAACACTGAAACACTGAACACACACACTGAACTCTGAACTCTGACACTCTGAACTCTGATCAGCTCAGTCATACCAATAAAATCCCGTATCATTGCTGACGTTTAGCGGAATGCGGTATTCAAACAGAATTTCATGGGTTCCGTATCCGGTTATCGTGTTGCTGAAATTAAAATCGTAGGTATACCCCAAACGCATATTCGAAGTGATATTTATTCCGGAAATCAGCGTCAGTTGCTTCACCGAACGCACGGAAAATCCTAAATCAAATAATTCCGAAGGGCCTTTTATCAAACCGGTTGGGCGTTTAAAGCGGACAATGGCTGTTCCTTCAACAACGGTAAGATTTTTCCGGTTGGCCACCTGAATTCCACCCGTGAAATTATAAAGTTCCGAATTGCTGTTCCGGTAGATGGCATAGGCATAACGGTGATTGGATATTAAGAAAAGATCGTCTGCTTTCCACAACGAAAAAAGATGAGTCGATGAAATTCCACATATTAAATATCTGCTCTGTAATTCAGCACCTACGCTTGCATCGGGCGAAGTAAAACGCTCGTCGGCATAATCCAGCACCGGGTCGTTAATGTTTTCAGCTTCATAAGCTGAGGCTCTTACTTTGCGCGTATAAACTCCTGCTGAAAGGCCAAGGGATAAATACCAGTCATCTTTTAATCCAACCCGGTAGGCATATTGCAATGTAGGATTTAATGCACTTGTTATTCCAATATCATCCCTGATTAATGAAATGCCATAGGCCGACTGGTGCAAATCGGAAAATCCCGAAGCCTGGATGTTGTAAACTGTTGGCGAACCATCAATCCCTACCCATTGCTTGCGCACATTAGAGAAAAAATAAATATATCCTTCGCGTGCAATAAAAGCCGGGTTAAAGCTGGCCCGGTTGTACCAGTGTGTGGTTGAACTGATTTCGGTCTGGCCAAACGATTGAATTCCGGAAAGTAACAAAATGCCTGCAATTATGTAACCGATTTGTTTCATTTTGCAGGACTTATCGTTCCAAAGTAATGTAACCCTTTTTTACTCTGTTTTCATCGTATGCGTCGGTATAGTTCAGCAAATAAAAGTAGGTGTCCGGGTCGGCCTTTTGTCCTTTATAAAAACCATCCCATCCGTTCTGTCCGTTATACATCACAATTCCGTGCCGATCGACAACCTGAATTTCATATCCCGGCATAAAACTGTCGTTTACACCATCGTTGTTTGGCGTAAATACATTGGGAACAAAAACCTCCACTTCAACATACGAACGTTTTTTTATCGAACAACCATATTCGTTGGTTGCCGTAATATCGACATTGTACACTATCAAATCGTTTGTGCCCGAATAATAATATGATAAATTGGGAGAATTGCTTACTGTGCCATCTCCCATATCCCATTTAAAGTTTACATTATTATCTTTCGACGAAGCGGAACATTCAAGCAGATTGTGCCTGCTGTTTATTGAATGTGTTGAAATTTCGAAATCGAGATCAGGGATCGGAACTCCCGTAATTTTTATACCGGACTCTTTCACACAGCCTCTTTTATTCATTCCTTCCACACGGTAACTTCCTTCCTGAAAGACCAGGATTGAATCGATGGTTTCGCCCGAATCCCAGAGATAATCTACTGCACCGATGGCACGCAGAAATTCATTGTTCCCATTACAAAGAAAGGTATCGCCTGTAATAAAAAACGGCCAGTCGGGTTCTTCAATAATCGTTACAAAATTGGTATCCGAAACACAACCTTCTTCGGGAGTTGAGTAACCCAGCATCCAGTATTTTCCCCCCGGGTCTCCCACGGAAATCGACCCGGAAGTCGCGCCGTTATTCCATTCGTACCGGTAAGCGCCATAAGCGGTCAGTTCTGTTTCCAAAGCCGGGCAATAGGTTGAATCGCCTGTAAAACCAACCAATGGTGGCGAAAACGACTCCACATCTTTATATAGAGTATCGGTACACCCCGATGGCGGGTTATACAAAATCAATCTGACCCGGTGCATTCCCGAAGTTTCAAATTTATACAGCGGTTCCTTTTCCTCCGAAGTATTTCCATCGCCAAAATCCCATAAATAACTTAGAGAGCCGTTGGTATGTGTCGATTCGTTTATTAGCTGAACTTCATTTGAAAAACAATCAATCATTTTTGAAGAAAAAAGCGCTTCCTGTTCGTATCGTATAATCTCAGCGGAAAGACTAAGCGAACATCCTGTTTCCGATTCCATATCACACGTATACGTGTCGCCTTCCTGTGGATTTTGAATCAGGAGATTTTGTACCGAATCGACCACATTACCGCCAATATCTTTCCATTTAAAATCGCGAAAGCCTGAAGGCGCTGAAAGCACTGCATCCACATCGTCGGCGCAAAAATCGACAGTGATATTCAATGGCATACAATCCACAACAAAATATCCGTATCCATAATGTCGGCGGTGGGTGCAATCCGCAGCAAGAAATTCGATGGTAACCGTTTTTCCATAGTACGGCAGCAGATTTGCTCCAACGGTTGTCCAGTCTCTCCAGACCACTATTGAATTTGAATCCGCC
Source organism: uncultured Prolixibacteraceae bacterium (assembly GCA_963821855.1). Taxonomy (GTDB): domain Bacteria; phylum Bacteroidota; class Bacteroidia; order Bacteroidales; family Prolixibacteraceae; genus Draconibacterium. The sequence continues at coordinate 66,517 of CAWGFJ010000007.1, forward strand.
GGCCAATACGTATTGAACCCACCAATCCGGGCATCTGTTGCATAAACATCGTAATTGGAACAATCGTCTATTGTATCTCCGTTTTCATCGTATAAGGTTATTTTAAAACGCGGTTCTTCCCAAATTTCATGATTTCGTTCAGGGTCTTCAAGTACAATGGCAAATTTCCAGACCAGTAAAGCATTCGATGAATCAACTTTCATGGTATAAGAAAGACTTTGATGACGCCCGCCCCGGGTTGTGGAACCTATTTTTGCTGAATATTTATAACCGTTTGGAATAATTTTCAATCGTCCTCCTGTATTCGGATCAAATGCATTCGGGTCTGTCATAATGGTATGCCTCCCGTTAACAATACCTTCAATTTTTGGAGTTGAATTAACCGGACGGGTTTGATAAATCCAGGTATAGCCTGTCCATCCGGTAAAATCGCCTTTTTCAAAACCCAGGTTTTTTTTATTTACCGGATCGGCTTTTACCCAACCAATTGCAAGCAATAAGATGCAAAAAAACAACAGGACGATTTTAAAACCTTTCATTCCAACAGGTTCGACAGATTGAAAATACAATATTCCACTAAATTTATTAAATCGTATCAATATACGAGAAATTCAATTTATTCTGACAAATGAAGATATATTAACCTTTATTCATTGGACATTGGAGAAACATTTTTCTATTTTTGCGGACTACAGAAAACAAATTAAAATGAAAAGAATACTTTTTTTGTCGCTGACATTTATAATTACAATTGCTGCAGTTGCGCAACAAAATTCACAAATTACACTTGAAGATATTTTTGTTGATCGGATTTTTACCGCGCAAACGGTTACAGCATTGCGTTCGATGAACGACGGTGAACATTACACCACGCTGGAGAACAACACTAAAATCGTAAAATACAGTTACAAAACCGGAAAGGAAGTTGGCGTTGTTTTCGATATTACCAAAGTGCGGGATGCAGCCATCTCATCGTTTAGCGATTATGAATTCAGCGAAGACGAAACCAAAATATTGCTGACTACCAATGTAAAACCGATTTATCGCCATTCATTTACTGCAGCTTATTACGTTTGGAATTCAGTAACCGAAGAACTTACTGAACTTTCAACTTACGGAAGACAACAGGGAGCAACATTCTCGCCCGATGGCGACCGTTGTGCCTTTGTTCGCGATAACAATATTTTTATAAAAAATCTGAAATTTGGCAGCGAAAGCCAGGTGACATACGATGGCGAAAAAAATAAAATTATAAACGGTTTGCCCGACTGGGTTTACGAAGAAGAATTTGGCGATTACACTGCTCCAACAGGTTTTAACAAAGCGCTTTGGTGGTCGCCCGACAGTAAGTTTCTTGCTTTTATCCGTTTCGATGAAAATGAGGTTCCGATGTACACCATTCCCATGTATGCAGGCCTCGAGCCAAAACATGACGAAAATAAACTTTATCCCGGAGAAGTGGAATATAAATACCCAAAAGCCGGAGAAACCAATTCAACGGTTTCGGTAAGGGTTTTTGAAATTCGTTCGAAAACAACCATTACGGCCGATATTGGACAAGACACCGACATTTATGTTCCGCGTTTAAAATGGACTCCCGATGCCAACGAACTGGTGATTATGCGGTTAAACCGGCATCAAAATAATCTGGATGTAATGTATGCCAATCCGTACACCGGTGATTCGAGAATTCTGTTTACCGAAAAGAACCAAAGATATATCGATGAGAATTTTATGGATGCGTTTACTTACCTGAAAGATGGAAAGTTTGTGATTACCAGCGAACGCGATGGCTGGTCGCATTTGTATCTCTACGATAAAAGCGGCTTTGAAATCAAACAACTTACCAAGGGGAATTTCGATGTAACGCAATTTTATGGTTACGATGAAGCAAAAGGTATTTTTTATTACCAGGCTGCAGCCGAATCGCCGTTGCGAAGAGAGGTTTACTTTGTCAGTTTGGATGAAAAGAAAAAAGGAAAGCTATCGACGCTGGAAGGCACCAACGATGCCGATTTCAGTAAAAACTTCAATTATTATGTGAATTACTACAGCAGCAGCAAAACACCAACGCTGATTACTGTTCACGATTATAAAGGAACTGAACTTAGATTTCTCCAGGATAATACCGTGTTGAAAAATACGCTGAAAGTGAAAAATGTGCCGCAAAAAGAGTTTTTCACTTTTACAACATCTATCGGTGTGGAATTAAATGGCTTTATGATTAAACCTTCTAATTTCGACGCTTCCAAAAAATACCCGGTTTTTATGACGCAATACAGCGGCCCGAATTCGCAACGCGTGGTTGACACATGGGGAAATGGCCCGGGATGGAATGAGTATCTTGCCCAGCAGGGATTTCTGGTGGTTTGTGTCGACCCGAGAGGAACTGCTGCCCGCGGTGAAGATTTCAGAAAGAAAACCTACCAGCAACTGGGAAATTACGAATCGGATGACCAGGTAGAAGCCGCTAAATACCTCTCTACCCTGCCCTATGTCGATAAAAACAACATTGCTATTTATGGCTGGAGTTATGGCGGATTTATGACTTTGCTTACCATGGAAAAAGGCGGTGAACTTTTCAAAGCCGGAATTTCGGTTGCTCCGGTTACCGACTGGCGTTTTTACGATTCGGTTTACACGGAACGCTATATGCGGACACCGGAGGAAAATCCGGATGGTTACAACGAAAATTCACCGCTCAATTATGCAGGCAATATCAAAGGAAGGCTGCTGATTATCCATGGCTCGGCCGATGATAATGTGCATACACAAAACACATACGAAATGACAGAACGATTGGTTCAGGCCGGCGTTCAGTTCGATATGGCTATTTATACCAACCGCGATCATGGAATCAGGGGTGGAAATACAACCATGCATTTGTATACCAAAATGACTGATTTTTTGAAAGACCAATTGCAGTGAAGTAATTTCATTTACCGGGAGTAATACGATTTTTGCGCATTAAAAATATGTTTTGAATTTTCAGAACATTTAATAATTCGTGGTGTTAAAAAGTAATCCTAAAATCAATTAACTATGAAAAAAATATTCAGCTACTTTATCCAGGGAGTAGTGCTTGTTGCGCCGATAGCCATTATCATTTATATTATTTATTCCCTGTTTATCACCATCGATGGATGGGTAGCGGCAAATATTGAAAGAGTTATCGGATTTACCGTACCCGGACTGGGTATCGTTTTTTTGTTTATCTCACTTACCTTGCTTGGTTTTCTGGGACAAACAGCTATTGTGCGGCCAATCCGGCGAATGCTGGAAAACCTTATCAAAAGAATTCCGTTGCTGAATCTCCTGTATTCATCGTTTAACGATTTATTCTCTGCTTTTGTAGGAAAGGAGAAAAAATTTAACACGCCGGTAAAAGTCTATTTCAACAAGGAAAACAACCTTTACAAATTGGGTTTTATCACAAAAGAAAGCATGCATGAGATCGGGAATGGAGAACTCGCTGCCGTGTATTTTCCGCATTCCTATAATTTTTCGGGTGAGCTGTACCTTGTTCCCAAAGACAGAATTGAAACAATCGATCTTCCGCCTGCCGAAGTAATGAAGTTTGTGGTTTCGGCTGGTATTACACAATTTGAGAAAAGTGACTTATGAGCAGGGAAATCCTTTTCACAATTGTCTTTCTAAGCTTTGTGATATTCATCTTGCTGGTCGATTTGGTGCTCGTGGGCAGGAAAGTTCATGTAATTTCGGCAAAGGAGGCAATAATATGGAGTAGCATCTGGATTGCTTTGGGAATTTCGTTTTACTTTTTCCTGGCCCATTTCGGGCATCTTCTACACGGAATTGAAAACGTTGACCGATTAAAGGAAATTGCCGGGAAATACAATCCCTATTTAACTCTTGATTATACAAAACCTTTTGAAACACTCTTAACTCAATATAAAAAGTCGCAGGCAATTAATTACCTGTCGGGTTATTTTATTGAGAAAACGCTTTCCATCGATAACATTTTTGTGATACTAATGATATTACAGGGCTTTGCAGTACCTGAAAAAGACTACAAAAAAGTGCTGTTCTGGGGAATTCTGGGAGCAATTGTACTTCGTTTTATTTTCATTTTTGCAGGAGTTGCCATCATTCAGCAGTTTGAATGGGTGCTGATTGTTTTCGGTGTTTTTCTTCTTTACCAGGGAATAAAAATTCTGGTTGAAAAAGAGAAAAAAGCCAAAGACCCGAAAGACACAAAACTTATCCGGTTTTTAAGCAGCCATATCAATATTTTGCCCGATTATTCCAACGACAGGTTTTGGCTTCGGAAAGATAAAAGACTGTTTTTTACTCCGCTTTTTCTTGTATTGGTATTAATCGAATTTTCCGATTTGGTTTTTGCATTTGATTCTATACCAGCCGTTTTTGCCGTATCGCGCGACCCGTTTATTGTTTTCTTTTCAAATATTTTCGCCATACTTGGCTTGCGCTCGCTGTTTTTTCTGGTAGCCAACCTTGTTAATCGTTTCAGGTATCTAAAACACGGAATTTCATTTTTGCTCATTTTTGTGGGTTTAAAATTGTGTTTACACAACTATTTAAAAGACTGGGGATTTCAGCCTGAGTACTCGTTGTATATTATTGCTTTTATAATGTCGACAAGTATTATTGTTTCGCTATTGGTACCGGTGAAAGAAACAAAAAACTAATAACTTAACCATTAATGGTTTGCTTTGTTTTAGGAAACATGAGATTATTGTTATTCATATTTTTAACTCTATTTCTTTTACAAAAGCAGAAAATTTCTGAACCAGAGGAGATCGTTCGGATGAATAAACCATCCTTCACAGCGAATATCGAAAAGGTAATACCACACATCATCGAATTTAACGATACAATTCCCAACGATACCTTGTTTGAATATGATTCTGCTGAAAAATTCCCGATAATGTATTCCAGAAAAATCGTAACCGGTGTATGTATTAAAGGTGAATGCCGTCCGGTTAAGCTCGAATTGTACTGGGATTGCACAGGCCGGTATCTGGGATTTAAACTTCCTGAAGGAGAATTTCTAAGTAAAACCGAGCACGTAAAATTTGGGGCTGCCGAATACGACCGTCTGCATGAAATGTTGGGAAACCGGCAATCGGCGCTGGCAACATACACCTACCAGGATTTGGTAAAAGAGCGCGACACTACAAACAACGGAGTCGATGCAGTTACATCGGCAACCATGAAAGCATTGCTGGCATATATAGTTGAAGGAGCGGTTTACACCACTTACACGCTCTGGCATACTGTTTACGGGCAAACCAAACGCGAAGTGGAAAATATAACGGTGGAAAAACTGACTCCGGAATCCACATTTGAAATTCTCACCAGCGATTTACCGGAAGACAGAATCTGGATGTTAAACCATATCCCAAAATCACTGGAATTTACTCCCGAACTTCGGGACAAGCTTTTGGAATATATTTCAGGAAACGACGCTTATCTTACCGAACGTGCATTGAATGCTTTTCCTTCCGCGCAACTTTCGGATTCAGTTCAGCAACAACTTTCGGAAATATTTAAAAATGCAGGACAAATACAAAAACGTTATATCCTGCAAAAACTGGATGAAGCCCATTCGTTAAACAATGCTGCTGCTGTAAATCTTTCTGCTGAATTATCAACACTAAACTTATCGCTGGTTCGACAGGTCCTGGATTTATTTAGCCATAAAAAAATTGATGATGAACAGGTTTCTGATAATGTTGCCGGTTTGCTCAGCAATGACAACCGGAGTATTTCTGAAATGGCTTACCGGTTTCTTGAAAACAAAGCCAAATTAAGCCGGAAAACGCAACGGAGTTTGGAGAAATATGAAAAGAACCGAAACTGAAAAACCTGTAAAGAAAATCCCCGCAAATTTGCAGGGGCTTTCGATTGTATGAGATACGAATTAAAATAAGCGAAGTCAAAACTTCATTTAGGAATCGGTGATACCATCTGTGAATTACTTTTTAAAGTTTACATCCACATTCTGAACTTTGTTCCTAAATCTTTTTGTTGGGCGGTATTGAATTTTTACTCCTTTCACTATTCGCGGAGTAAGTTCATCTTCGGTTTGTACCCCATCGCTTTTTACAGAGAGAAAGAAAGTGCCCAACTCGCCAAGCGAAACCACTTTTCCGTTTAAAAGTTCCTGTGGAATGATATCCATTAACGCAATCAGCGTGCCATATACGTCCGAACGCCGAAGCGAGCAACGTTCGGCAATCTCGGTTGCAAGACTGTCAACATCTGATTTTCCGTTGTGTATAGCAGATGCATAATATTTTGGAGTTCCTTCAGCATCAAACGGATTTTGTTTTGTAATAGCTTTTAAATGAATCATAACTGGTTTTATTTAATTTCCGACCGTGGATAATAATAACTTCACCTGAACAAAATTATATCAGACCAACTACCGTTTAATATTTTACTTGAAATGTCATGAATCTTCAGTTCTGATGAATTTACTCAATAGTACTGATATTTTCTAACATCAGTACTAAAGATAAGAAACAAAACCTTTGTTGATATGCCATTTAACAGCGATTACAAAAATCAATACCTATTTTGGGAAATTATATTAAAGTACGAATTTAATCATTTACCTTCCACACCAGGACTCCTGCTATTGGAATACTGGTTTCATCAACCAGAATTTCGGTTAGTAAATAATTACCTAAATGGATTTTCCGAAGGAATCCCTACGGGAAAAACCGAATATCCACAGGCATTATTAAAATCCGTTCACTGAAGTGAACAGCCAGCCCGGGGGCAATAAATACCCACTAATTTCATTTATTGCGATTTTTCGCCGTCTGCTTTTCCCGAAAGGATGGCTACGCCAAACTGACAGTCAAAATAAATTACTGAAGTATCAGGCTTTCCCCAAGGGGATTCCTATGGAAAGCCACATATGAGTAGTATTTATAAAATGTTTAATCCAATTAATTTCCTTCCGGTTTTACTAAATCCATAAACGGGCTGTCGGGCCAAAAGAAATTTTCGTATGAATCAGGTTTTGACGGATTGAAACCTTTAAACTCATCAACAATATATTTCTTTAAATCCATATTTTGCTCCCAAATTCCCTGAACCACACATTTTGCCAGTTCATAAGCTCCATAGGGGTTGAAGTGTGTATTGTCTTCCAGTGCTTTATCCTGATTTGGAAATGTGTTTGCCGGGTAATGCACAAAAGCCTTTTTTGAATTTTCAACGCCCAAAGCCTCATAGAATTTTGCACTCATGGCATTTAAATCGATAAGCGGAATATTTTCCTCAGTAGCCAATTGTCGCATAGCATCCGGATATTCTTCCAGTGTATTTTCAATTTTCCCGTTTTCATCAAACTTGCGTCGGTTGGTAGAAGTTACCAAAACAGGCTTTCCGCCTTTTTTTCTGGCCTCATTAATAAAATATCTCAATTCGTCCTGATAAGTAGTAAAAGGCTCCACATGACTTGAACCCGGTTTTTGGTCGTTATGCGCGAATTCCATAAACAGGTAATCTCCGGGTTTCATCACGCTGAGGATTTTTTTTAAGCGATTCTCATGTCGGAATGCAATTAGTGTTTCGCCCGATTCTGCATAGTTTGCTACCACAATTTCGGGTTTCAGGAAACGCGGAAACATTTGTCCCCACGATGCCCATGGCTCATGTTCCTGATCGGTAACCGTAGAATTGCCTGCCAGAAATATCACAGGCACATCATCGGCTTTCTCAATAATTACAGATGAAACAGATGGATTTGTTCCGTTAAATTCAAGCGAAAGACTGTTATCCCAATTCAGGAAGGTCATTTCTCTTGATTTGCGATGAATTTCTTCCGTAGCATTTATTCGTGGTGTTCTTACATCTACAATAAAAGTCCTTATTTCTGTTTCGCCTTTTTTGGTTTGAATATTTTCGAGCATCAGGCGCCGCGATTCGGCTTTTACCGTTGTAGCGGCTTTTTCCTTTTGCTTACCCAAAGTCACGGTAATTTTATATCTGCCTTCAGGCAAATCCACCTGAAAATAAAATGGCTTGTCAGATTCAATCCAGTCGGAAGTGATTGCGTTTTCCCCTTTACTATTTTCTGATGAAATTTCTCCTGAAGCAATTATTCCATAACCCTTTTCTTTGGAGTAAACCGATTGATTGCTTATCTGTTCAAATCCTTCCTGTACATTTCCATTTCCAAAATCGAATTTCCAACTGGTTTTGGCAGGGTCGGTGTAAAATTGCAAAGCGCTGTCGTTTATTCTAATGTCGTGTGTTTTTACCAATTCGACCATTTCTGCTCCGGCTAACAAAACCGGGCCATATCCATGAGCCGCATATACATTTACCGGCCGGAAATAATAAAAAGCGGGATCGAATCCCATTCCTGTTCCTACGCAGGTTCCTTCCACCTGGCCCTTTTCGTTCACTTTAGTAGAAACTGCATTCCATGCCAGACAAACCATAGGACCGTAAACTTTTGCATCGACATAACCACGGTTAATTGCACGGGCAATAGCGTAAGTATAAATGGCAGTTGCCGAGGTTTCCAGGTAAGAATCATTTCTGTCGAGCAATTGATGCCAGAACCCGGTTCCGTCCTGATAATTGGCCAAACCACGAATATGCCTGCGCAATAAATCCAGCACCTGGTCTCTTCCCGGATAATCCGCCGGTAAAACTTCCAATAGCTCTACCATGGTCATAACTGCCCAACCATTTGCCCTTCCCCAGTGAAATTGCGGATGTTCATCCATGCCCTGAATCCAGCCATGCATAAACAACCCTTTGTCGTAATTAAACATTCGCCGGGCAAACTGCAGTACTTGTTTTACGGCATCATCATAATATTTTGTATCGCCGGTATAACTTCCCATTTGAGCCAGTGCCGGTACTCCCATAAATAAATCGTCGAGCCAGATGGAATTGGGTTGTGGCCGGTTTCGGGCTAATGTGCCATCTTCGAGCCGAAATTCCTTTGTGCTGATGTATTCGATCCAACTATTAATAATTTCGTCGTGGTTTTCAACTTTTTTTGCTTTCGAAGCTTTTATCATCGCTGCGCAAATGGCTCCGCAATCGTCTAAAGCATGCGGGTGAACTGAAGAATACAAGGCATATTTTTGTTCAGGATTATTTTTTTCAAATGCTGAAAAAGCTTCCATTGTTTTTGCCAGAAAGTTGAGCCGTTCCGTGGTATAAGCTGCATATTTCGGATTTCCTGTAGTCTCGCCTGCCAGTAACATTCCGGCATAGGTAACGCCCCATTCATAGCTGTTCAGGCGAAAATCACCCGATTGCAGAACCGTACTTTCATCGACTTTTGAAAAATCGCTTATTTCATTTCCTGAGTTTTTATCCACCAGTTTTGTTGGTGTACTTTTATCCAGATATTCATAAATGCGCGTGAGGACTTTTTCGATTTGTTCCACTTCCGGCTTTTTGTATGGAACCGGATATTCGGGCTGCAGCAAATGAAGCGGAGTGCTTACGTCGTTTACCTTTTGAGCTATAGAAAAATTTGTAGCTACTAATAAAATGCAGCAAAAAATAGTTACGTTTTTTAGTTTCATGATAAGATAGTTTTACTCATGGTTTAATTGAGAAAATGCATGAGGATGCAAAATATAAAAATCTTCGCTATGAAAGTAGAATATATGATGTCATAAACTCATGATGGCACAAGAATTAATACCCCACATTTAATTTTGTTAAACTGAATCATTGCGTTCTTTCATCCATCCGGCTGCATGACCAAATGGAATTATCCTTCCGAAATATCGTGCTAAATTTGTTTATAGAGAGGTATCAAATAAAGTTTAACTTTAATAAAAATTGTATTGAATCTTAGCCGTAGCGTTAATCGGGAGAATAATTCATGAATAATTCAGCGAAGAATATTCAGTATAAATATTTTTAAAATTTCAGGCTGAAGAAATCATCAGGATGATGCATATCGATAGTGTTATTAATCAATTCGGGCCTGATTTCACCTTTTACATAAACAATGGCATTATCGTCGCCGCCAACCAGGATGATAAGTTCGCGAATCACATTTTCATCCATTTTGCCGAAAACGGTTATATTTTCATTATCGTCGTTAACGGATAGTAATTCTTCATATTCACCTTTCTGATTGATTTTAAATTTGAACTCATTATTCAGATTTACTTCACCATTGATATCGCTGTCTTCAAGTGTCATAACCTTAACCTTATCGATGCTTTCCAGTAATTCGCGCTCATCTTCGGAAAGGTCGGCAAATTTAGCGCCCAGCGAAATCAGCCATCCCGGGACAGTTACGGTAGTTACACCTTTCTGATGGCCGTATTTTAAAAATGCTTCAGAAACTCCGGTATTTGTATCGCAGGAAGTAAAAATAAAAAGCGCAGCGATGATGAATGGTATAATCTTTTTCATGATATTTCAAATTTAATACAGGTATGACGTGCAACTGATAAATTCGTTACTTCAAAATTGAAGTTTTTACAGTCGACATTACATTTTATTCGATAAGCTGCTTTGATTTAACGATAAACAGATATCAGTAATTCGTTTATTTTTAATGAGCAAACTAATTACGATTGTCATTGGCACGAGTATGCGAGGAGAAATCCGTTCCAAAAGAGAGATTTCTCAGTCGTAACCTCCTTCGAAATGACATTTGCCGTATACTTAATTTATTTAATATCCCGGATTCTTCCCTTTTTCAATTGCCGGAATCCCTTTCTCCATCCATTCCGGTTCCGGTTCTCCTTTTAAATAATGATTAAAAAACTGAAACATGCGTGTACTTAAATCAACGCGATTAGCCCAACTTGAAGCTTTTAAATTGTGTGGTTCGCCATTGTAGCTCAGCAACCAAACCGGTTTATTCAGCCTTCGAAGCGCCACAAAAAATTCAATGCCCTGATACCATGGAACTGCTCCGTCATCGTCGTTATGCATGATAAGCAACGGAGTTTTTACTTTTGGCGCAAAAAATAACGGCGAATTTTCGATATACAATAAAGGCTTATCCCAAAGTGTTCCGCCAATTCTGCTTTGTGTGTGTTCATACTGAAACATACGGCTTAATCCGGTCTGCCAGCGAATTCCTCCGTAAGCGCTTGTCATGTTACTAACCGGAGCTCCTGCCATAGCGGCTGCATAAATATCGGTTTGCGTAACCAGATATGCCGTTTGATATCCGCCCCAGCTTTGTCCCTGCAAACCGATTTTGTTCTTATCGACAAATGAAAATGTATTAATCAGATATTGTGTCCCGCTAACAATTGCATTATATGCGCTTTGTCCGGGATACCCAATATTGTATGAAATATCAGGAACAAAAACCAGGTATTCGTTACTTGTATACAACGCTTTATTTATAGTTGAACGACTCGGTTTTGGTTGCTGATACCAATATCTTGTTTCCGCACTTCTTTCGTAAAAATATACCAGCATCGGATATTTTTCCTTTGGATCAAAATTTTCAGGCTTATACAAAAGTCCTTTTAGTTGTTCGCCTGAAAATGAATTCCATTCCACCAAATCAACCGTTGGCCAGATAAAATTCTTTTGCCAGGGATTTGCATCCGATAGTTTTTTAGCTTGTTCAAATTTTGTATTACTCACCCATAAATCAGGAAAAACCGAAACGCTTTCCTTTGTCCATATAATCTTATCCGCTTCCTTTGCCTTTTTTAAATTTTCGAACCGAAACTTATCCATGATTAAAAGCGAAGGATCTCTCACTGTATTTAATTGCGTCTGAAAATATCCGGAAGACATGGTGCGTTCGTCAAAAGCAGATAAAATAACCGGCTCGGTTGTGGGTATATATTCCAAATCTTTATCCAGCTTTTCATAGCGCAGCCTGGTCAGATTTCTTCGGCCAAATGCTTTTGTAATATTCACCGGAACCCGCTCGCCGGCCGGGTCAATCTTCCAGATATCATAGCGGTCATATATAAAAACGGAACGGTCGTCTTCACTCCAACCAGCAATTCCGTATGGATTTGGGTCGTTTGGTGTATCATGAATTTCCTGGTAGAAATTTACCGGAATTCGATTGGTCAGAGGAATCGCCTCAAGCTGGTTTATATCGGTGGATTTGGCGTAATAGCTGCTGTCGGAAAAATCGTACCAAACCACATACTTTCCCTTTGGGGAAAGTCGAACGTAGTTCTGTTCCTTTAAAACTTCGCGTTTAATTCCGGAATCAAAATCGACCAGAAAGTAATCACGCGAATGTTTGCCTGTCCAGCCTGAAGCTCTTAAATAATTGTCTTCATCATATCCCAATCCAATATTTCCATTGCCTTTTTCAATGGTTGAAACTGTTTTTATGTTAATGTCAGCCAATTGTATAAAGCGATTTTTATCCACGTGATAAACCGCCAGGTAAGTTCTTTTTTTCTCTTTTTCCGCTTCCACTTTTTGTTGTGGCTGAATCTTTAAATCTTTCCATGACCAGATATCCAGGCTGGCTTTTTCATCCTCCGGAATTGTATCTTTTGGTTCGGGCTCCGGGCTTTCAGCAGTGCCAAAATATATCTTCATCCCATCTTCTGAAAACCAGATTTTTCCGTTACCACCGGGCGACCAGCCAACAGGAATTCCGCGGGTATATTCATCAACAATCTTTTCCGGTTGTGTATTTAACTTGCCAAAATACATGGAATAAACTTTTCTGTCCGTAGTATCCCTGGAAAAAAGAAATGCATAATTATCTCCGTTTTCATTCGACACAGCGGATTTTACAAAACCTTCCGAATCGAATAGTTTTTTACGGGCCTTGGCCGAAGTTTGAAAAACTGATAACTGAGAAAAAGTATTTGCCGAATCTTTTGTTTGCTGAATAAAATACAGCGATTTCCCGTTTTTTGACCATATATATTCTGTGACATTTCCAAACCGGGTTGTATCGGCGCTTTGAATATTGAACAATACCAAATCATCTCCCGGTTGTTTTATTTTATTTCCCTTTTTCTCCTTTTCGGTGCTATCTTTTTCAGCTTTTCCGGCTTCAGTTAAAAAGGCAACATATGAGGCGTTTTCTTCGGAAATTTTAAACGATTTCAGTCTGTCAAATTTTACCAGCGAATCATCCTTAAAAACAAAGATGCCCAGGCTGTCTTGTGGCATTTTGTCTTTCTTCACCTTATCCACTTTTGCCTTTCTTATAATTGATTCGGGTTGTTTAATCTTAAAAACTATAAAATCATTCTCCGAACCAAAAGCTGCTTTCTCTCCTCTTGGAAACTGATGTTGGTCTTTTCCGGTTATTACCATCAGATTTCCATCGCCTTTTTGAGGATTTTGTTCCCATGCAATATTTTTTCCATCGTTGGAAATAATGCTTCCATCAACCGTTTCCCAGTAATTAAAATCATCTATCGACAACGATTTTTTTGCCGGTTGCTGAGCATTTAACTGAATGAGAACAGAGAGAAAAATTATAGCGAATATATACTTCATAAAAATTTGCTTTATATAATTCATTGGCTAAATATTTTATAACTTATTAGTTCACAGCTACCCCGGCGTCTATTTTTGATCTAAGTGAATGTCAGATTGAGCGAATTCTTACATTGATGTCATTTCGTGAGAAGTCCGATATATAGCTATTACTATTATAAGTACGCCAATGCGTTTTACATATTAAAATCCAAATATAATTGTTTGCATATTTAATCGTGAACCAAAACGACAGCATTCCAAAATAAATTAGGATTGCCTTATTATATTTGGTTTGAAGAAATCCATAGTGGCTTTAAAATCATCCGGAACCGAAGATTCAAAAACCATTGGGTTACCTGTTACCGGATGCTTAAATTCAAGTTTTCCTGCGTGAAGGAATAGTCGTTTAATGCCGGTGAATTCGCTAATTATTTTATTTAACGTGAAATCTCCGTGATGCGTATCACCCAGAATATCAAAGTGGTGTTGAGCAAAATGTTGCCTTATTTGATGCCAGCGCCCTGTTTTTGTCTGAACTTCCACGAAACTAAGTTTTATATCATTCTTATCTTTATATGAAACCGGAGTTTGAACCGTTTCAATTGTTTTGAACATGGTTATTGCCGGTTTCCTGGTTTTGTATTTTTTCTTCACCAAAACTTTTGACGTAAAACTTCCCTCGCCCGGTTCGCCCTGAACAATAGCAAAATAGGTTTTTTCCACCTGCTTGTTTTCAAATTTTAGCGCCAACTCATGAGCAATCTCCTTTGAAAATGCTAACACCGTTAAACCCGACGTTTTTGAATCCAACCGATGAACATTGTAAATCCATTTTCCGGTTGATTCCCCGATTAATTTTGTAAGATATGGCGCATCATGCGGCATAAAGTCGTTTTTATGAACCGGTAAATTCACTGGTTTGTCTACCACAATCAGATGTTCATCCTCGTAAACAATCGCAATCTTCATTTCATTTTCCATAAGGTTAATTCAACTGAAAGTTTTTCATTCTTTCTATCTTTGATTTTTGATTTATAAAATTTACAATGATTCGATTTTCTCGTCCATTTATATTCAACAGTTCCAAAATTAAATTTGGCATTTATCTTCTAACTATTATAATGTTTATTTCTGTTTCATGTTCAAATAAAAAAAAGGAAACGGCAAATTCCATTATCGAAAATTTTATTTCTGAAAAAGCAATCGACAACCGGGAAACTGTTTTTAATATTAACGCTGAAGAAATAAACGGCGACCTTGTAATTGTAGGCGAAACAGACAAACCAGCGCTAAAAAACGAGATTTTATCGCAACTCGCGGCAATGGGACCAGAGGATAAAATCACGATTCTTCCTGATTCCACGGTTGGAAATAAGACATTTGGATTGGTAAATCTATCGGTGGCAAATTTACGAACAAAGCCCAACCATTCAGCCGAACTTGCCACACAGGCGTTGTTGGGAACTCCAATAAAAATCCTGAAAAAGAAGGATGGTTGGTTTCTTGTTCAAACACCTGATAATTACATTTCCTGGATTGATGATGATGGTATTTTCGCTCTTACAGAAGCGAAGCTTTCAGACTGGAAAAATTCGGAGCGAATAATTTTTACAGGAGATAACCAGATCGCTTATCAATCCGAAGATGCTGTAATTCCGGTTTCAGACATCACTTTGGGAAATATCCTTGAAAAAACCGGTGAAACTCGGCACTATTTCAAAATTAAATTTCCTGATGGCAGATTTGGATTTGTAACAAAAGATAACTGGCTCGATTTCAATCAATTTAAAAACAGTGTTAAACCAGATACTTCCGTCATCAGGACTATGGCTATTGATTTAACAGGCCGTCCATATCTTTGGGGTGGAACTTCGAACAGGGCTATGGATTGCAGCGGATTTGTAAAAGTTATTTATTTTATGAACGGGTTGATTCTTCCGCGCGATGCTTCATTACAAACGCAATATGGCGCATTAATAAATTCTGGTGAAAACTATAAAGATTTTCGAACAGGGGATTTATTGTTTTTTGGACGAAAAGCAGATGAAAATCAAGCGGAAACTGTTACACACGTTGCGCTTTCACTGGGCGAAACAGAATATATTCATGCATCTGGCAGAATAAGGAGAAACAGCTTTAATTCTGAAAGTGATATTTATTCGGCATACAGAAAAAACAGTTTTGTGAGAGCCAGAAGAGTTATCGGAAGTGCGGCAAGTCAAGGAATTATTGAGATTAGCAAACATCCCTGGTACTAATAAATTTTGTATACCGAAAAGATTCACGATGAATAATATCTGCATAATTTTAAGCGAAACACTTCATCGTTAAAACGAAAAGTTTAACAGTAATCAACAAAAAGGTTTTTAACCATGAAAAAAGGCATTCTTCCAAAAGAAGGATTAAAATTAAGTTTTGAGCCATACAACCTTCAGTTAAAGCATGTTTTTACGCTGGCTAACAGTTCGCGAAGAACAACGCCGGTAATGCTCACAAAAATTGACTTTGGCGGATTTACAGGCTATGGCGAAGCTTCGATGCCGCCATATCTCGGCGAGACACAACAATCCGCAGCAAGGTTTTTATCGGGTTTAAACCTGGAACAATTTACAGATCCGTTTCGCATGGACGAAATTCTTGAATATGTGGATAAATCAGCCGCAAACAATACGGCGGCAAAAGCTTCTGTGGACATAGCGCTTCACGATTTGCTTGGAAAATTACTGGGACATCCATGGCATAAAATCCGGGGATTTTCGGCTGAAGAAACTCCAAATACTTCGTTTACTATCGGAATCGATTCTCCTGAAGTGGTCAGACAAAAAGTAAAGGAAGCATCGGGATTTAAAATTCTGAAAGTAAAACTCGGCAGGGAAAACGACAAGGAAATGATCGAAACTATTCGGTCAGTTACAAATACTCCGCTCTGTGTCGACATTAACCAGGGCTGGACAGATAAAAGAATGGCGCTCGATATGATTTTCTGGCTAAAAGAAAAAGGAATTGAGTTTGTGGAACAACCAATGCCGACAGAAATGCATGATGATATTGCTTGGCTTACAGAAAATTCACCTTTACCAATAATCGCCGATGAAGCAGTTCAGCGACTTTCAGATGTAATGAAAACAGTTGGATTTTATTCAGGAATAAATATAAAACTGATGAAATGCACAGGAATGTGCGAAGCTGATAAAATGATTACACTTGCCCGGGCCAATAATATGAAAGTGATGATTGGCTGTATGACTGAAACTTCGTGTGCTGTTTCTGCTGCCGCACAGCTTTCACCAAAAGCCGATTGGGCGGATTTGGATGGAAACCTGTTGATAAACAACGATTTGTTTGAAGGAATGAAAGTAATTGACGGGAAAATTACCTTGAATGATATGCCGGGAATTGGAATCCGTAAAGTTTGAATATGCTCATAAACCTTAGCTCGTGAAAAGTTGTTTATGTTTTATGAAGATAATATTTACTTTATTATTAGCGGGGATCGTTTTAGTTATGAATGCACAGGAAAACAAAAAAACTGATGCTCAGAAAAATGAGTATCGAAAATTGAATGAATTTGAAGAATACGTAATCGTGAACAAAGGAACGGAAAGGCCTTTTTCGGGTGAGTACGAAACCAATTTTAAAAAGGGTACTTATGTTTGCAAACGTTGCGGCGCTGAGTTATACCGTTCATCCGACAAATTTGACGCGCATTGCGGCTGGCCGAGTTTTGATGATGAAATTCAGGGTGCAGTTAAAAAAACACTGGATGCCGACGGAAGACGTACCGAAATTACCTGTAATAATTGCGGCGGTCATTTAGGACATGTATTTTATGGCGAAGGTTTCACTAAAAAAAATACACGGCATTGTGTAAACTCCGTATCGATGTTATTTATACCGGATGATGAAAATAAAAAGGGAAACCTGTAAAGCCTCCCTGAATATAACTTCTATTTCCAGTTCTTCCCATTAGATACTGGTTAAATGCCCCGATTTGCTCACCGGCTTCAACCTGATTATTTTATCCTCGGATTCTTCCATTAACACGGGCTCCTTTTCCTGTTTTTGGATGAATTGCTTCTCACCATCTTCAATATATATTCTTATGTTAACTTTATTATTTACATAATGTTCTTTGCAAGCAACATTTACATCAACCGATTCAACAACTGCTTTTACAACTGCAGGTGTAGTGTTGTCACTTATTGGACATTCAACAATATAATATTATTGGAATTGTTGCTGAACATAAGTTTGGAGATGACATGTCCCCAAAAAGAAGAAAGTTCACCTCCATTATCAAAAGGTTTGAATTTTTGAGAATAGAAGCAATTGGAATTCTTGAATTGTTAAAAAAATAGAATTATATGTAAAATACTGATTATAAATACAGTAGTTATTGACTTGTATTTAATTAATCTTTAACTTGCCTTTTCCTAGTGTACTAGGGCTCTGGTTTTATCACAACTTAATTGGGTGCCACCGGATACTGATCCGGTGGCCTTTTTTATTCCAGTATTTATTAATCAGAATAATAATCATTCAACGACACAAGGTCGCTTGAATTACATACAGGACAATTTACGTTTTTATCGGAATAATCGCTGAAACTTGCCTGGCACGAATTGCATTTATACCAGTTTTTATCGAAGTATATATCTCCTCCTTTGAAGAGAAGATCGCGTCCTTCAACAAATGCTGTAGCAACTTTATTTCGTGCTTCTTCGTATATGCGTGTCAGTGTCGGTCTGGAAACATCCATATATACAGCTGCTTCCTCCTGTGTTAAATTCTGATAATCGAGCAGTCGGATTGCTTCGTATTCTTCGATATGCAAAATGACTTCATTCGATTTTCTTCCACGAACACCATAAACTGACATTCCTTTAATTACCGGGGGTACTTGAATCCTTCTGTTTCGTTTTTTTCTTGGCATATTAAATTGAATTTAGTTTACTTAATAAAAAATGATCTACCAATACCAATGCTGCCATTGCTTCGACAATCGGAACTGCTCTTGGCAATACGCATGGATCGTGTCTGCCTTTCGGGTTAATGGTTATTTCGTTTTTATTTTTGTCAACCGTTTGCTGTTCTTTTAGCAAAGTTGCTATTGGTTTAAATGCAACGTTAAAATAAATATCTTCTCCATTTGTAATTCCGCCCTGAATTCCACCAGAATTATTTGTTTTGGTCCGAATACCTGTTTCGGTGTTCACAAAAACATCGTTGTGCTGCGAACCACTTAATGCAGTACCGGCAAATCCGGAGCCGTACTCAAAACCTTTTACTGCATTAATCCCCAACATGGCAAATCCCAAATCGGCGTGCAGCTTATTAAAGACAGGTTCTCCCCAACCCGCAGGAACACCTTTGGCTACGCCCGTAATTATGCCGCCAACAGTATCACGATCTTTTGCTGCAGCTTCGATACGTGAAATCATTTTTTCAGCAGTTTCATTATCAGGGCAACGAACGATATTGTCTTCGGTGGCTGAGAGATCAAGTTCGGTATATTGTTTTTCCAGCTTTATCTCTCCTACCTGCGAAACAAAGGCCTGCACGCTAACTCCCGATTTTGCAAGAATTTGTTTCGCAATTGCACCTGCAACTACACGCGCAATTGTTTCTCTTGCTGATGATCGGCCACCACCTCTGTAATCTCGTGTTCCGTATTTTTGAGCATAGGTGTAATCGGCATGAGAAGGACGGTATACATCCTTTAAATCGTTATAATCATTCGAATGTTGATCTTTGTTCCAGATTGCAAAAGCAATGGGCGTTCCCTGTGTTTTGCCTTCAAAAACTCCGGACAAAAATTCAAGCTGATCAGGTTCTTTTCGTTGTGTGGTAATTTTCGACTGTCCTGGTTTTCTTCGCGCCAAATCGTTTTGGATTTGTTCTATATCGAGAACAAGGCCTGCAGGGCATCCATCAATGATACCACCAATGCCTCTTCCATGCGATTCGCCAAATGAGGTAAGTCGAAATATTTTACCAAATGTATTCATGTATTTCAAGAAATTATCTGAACGGATAATCCCACTTTATATTAAACTTCTAAAAACGTAATGTGTTCAGTGATTCACATAAAATATTTGCAAAAAAACATACAAAAACCTCGTTTCCAGTACT
The DNA here is from genome assembly GCA_963821855.1 of uncultured Prolixibacteraceae bacterium. Taxonomy (GTDB): domain Bacteria; phylum Bacteroidota; class Bacteroidia; order Bacteroidales; family Prolixibacteraceae; genus Draconibacterium. Next base: position 86,071 of record CAWGFJ010000007.1, read on the forward strand.
ATTCATGAAAACGAGGTTAAGTATTAAATTGAACTAATAATCAAAAAACAACAGGTTAACAGCCACATCCGCAACTACCGCTTTCGCAACCACCCTGAGCATGTTCGTGTTCGTGCTCTTCGCTGCTGCAGGATTCGTCTCCGCATCCACATCCGCCGCTTCCGCAACCGCAACCACCGCCACCTGAAAGTATCTGTGCAACTTCTTCATCGGAAGCTTCACGTACTTCAAGGACTTTTCCTGCAAAAAACAGGTCTTCACCAGCTAACGGATGGTTGAAATCCATTTTTATGGATTCATCATCAACTTCCAGTACCAGGCCGTTTAGCCTTTGACCGTTACTGCTCATCATCGGAACTGTGTTTCCTACTTTAATTAACTCATCATCGAAATTGCCGTTGACTAAAAATACATGCTTTGGCAATTCAACCAACGCATCCTGATTAACATCACCATAGGCATCGTTTTTTCCTAACCTGATAGTGAATGGTTCACCTTCGCGCAAACCGGCTAACTGGCTTTCGAACTTTGGAAGCATCACACCCGCACCATATAAAAACTGCAATGGTTTTTCTGCGGTGGCCTGTTCAATCACTTCACCCTCTTCATCGTCAACTCTTAAATCATAGGTTAACGTAACCATCGAGTATTTTCCTATTTCCAACATATTTTAATAATTTTTATAATTCTAATTTGAAATAACACGCAAAATAAATCATTTTAAAGAATCGAACAAAATACCGTAAAGTCTTTTTTGGTAATATTAACAAAAAAATAGGAATTTTGATTTACAAATTTATAAACATAAATGCGTGCATAAGTTTCTTTCTGTTATAAATACCACGGTTTATTCTGTTTTATAATGTCTTTTAGCTTTGATAATCTTTATTCATTTAGATATACTTTAACCATTTTTATACACTTTCAAAGGCATTTTCAATGCGCGTATCACCAGAAATATTCCCAGCAAAATTAGCGGTATGCTTAACCACTGCCCCATGTTTAATTTCATGGTTGCTTCAAATGCTTCCTGATCCTCCTTGATAAACTCAATCATAAACCGAGCCCCAAATACCATTATAAAAAAGATACCTACCAACAAACCTTCCCTGTTTTTTGCATTGGATTTCCAATACATAAAAATTAATATCAAAAATGTTAAAAGATACGATAGCGCTTCATAAATCTGTGTTGGATGTTTAGCAACAGTTTCACCATTACGTTCAAAAATAAAGCCCCATGGAAGGGTTGTTTGTATACCATAAATTTCAGAATTCATCAGGTTTCCCGTCCGTATAAAAGCTGCAACCAGGGCAACAGGAACTACCACTCTGTCAAGGGTCCAAACCATCGATCGTTTTGTTACCACTTTTGAATAGATATACAGGGCCACCAGTATTCCCAATACCCCGCCATGACTTGCAAGGCCACCATGCCAAACCATTATTATTTCTTCGGGATGCTGAGAATAGTAATCCCATCCGTAAAAGAATACGTGCCCCAGGCGAGCGCCTACAACAGTGGCAATTATCAGGTAAAAGAACAGGCTGTCAATCCATTTCTGAGGAACATTTTCCGATTTTAACATGCGCTCCCCAATGTAATAACCAATTAAAAACCCGGATGCAAAAAGCAAACCGTACCAACGAATCGATAAAGGCCCTAACCTGAATATTTCGGGCGAAACATTCCAGTGGATGAAGTTGAATAAGGCAATCATTAATATTGTTTTATTTGTTTCAGGAAATTACTGACCTCTGCCGTGACATTGCTTGTATTTCTTTCCGCTGCCACACGGACAAGGATCGTTTCTTCCCACTTTTTTCTCGACAACAACCGGTTGTGGTTTCGACCGTTCCTGCTGCGCATTGGCTCCTTCCATTGGATTACCGGCATCAGGCAGTTCCGACTTTTGTGTTTTATACCTGCTCATGTCAATTTTTCTTCGCGCTTCTGCCTCACGAACCTGATCCGAACTTTGGATCGGGATATATCCCTTCATTAAGGTTGAAACCACATCTTTATTCACTTTTCCGACCATCTGTTTGAACAAACCAAAAGACTCGAACTTATAGATCAATAAAGGATCTTTCTGCTCATATGTTGCATTCTGTACCGATTGTTTCAGGTCATCCATTTCGCGAAGCTGCTCTTTCCATGCTTCGTCGATGGTATTTAAAACGATTTGTTTCTGGTACGATTTCACCAGCTCTTTACCTTTATTCTTATACGATTTTTCAAGATTGCAAACTATCTGAAAAACCCGTTTACCATCCGAAATAGGAACAACAATGTTGGTGTATACCTGCGATTTTGTTTCGAAAACATTTTTGATTACCGGGTATGCCTGTTTTGAAATCGCTTCAACTTTGCGGTTATAGTTATCAATCATTTTGTTGTAAACCACCTGTACTATTTCAGGCGCTCCCATTCCTTTGAATTCTTCTTCGCTAACGGGAGATTCAAGTGACAGAAGACGCAGCAACTCCATGTTGAAATCTTCGAAGTAATCGGATCCGTGATATTCATTTACCAATTCTTCGACCGCATCAAACATCATATTCAACACGTCCACTTCAAGCCGTTCTCCGAACAATGCGTGTTTCCGTCGTTTATAAATCACCTCACGTTGTGAGTTCATTACATCGTCGTATTCGAGTAATCTTTTACGTATTCCGAAATTGTTTTCTTCTACCTTTCTCTGTGCACGTTCAATCGATTTTGAAATCATCGAATGCTGAATTACCTCCCCTTCTTTTAGCCCGAGGCGGTCCATTACCCCTGAAATCCTGTCGGAACCGAACAGACGCATTAAATCGTCTTCGAGAGAAACATAAAACTGGGATGTTCCCGGATCGCCCTGACGGCCGGAACGACCACGCAACTGACGGTCCACACGTCTTGAATCGTGTCTTTCGGTTCCAATAATAGCCAAACCACCTGCTTTTTTAACCTCGTCTGTTAATTTGATGTCGGTACCACGCCCGGCCATGTTTGTCGCAATTGTTACTCCTCCTTTATAACCGGCTTCAGCAACAATTTCGGCTTCGCGCGCGTGCATTTTGGCATTTAGCACGTTATGCTTCAAACCTTTCATTTTTAGCATCCGGCTTAACAATTCCGAAATCTCAACCGATGTTGTTCCAACCAAAACCGGCCTTCCGGCTTTGTTGAGATTTACAATTTCATCGATTACCGAATTGTACTTTTCGCGTTTGGTTTTGAACACCAAATCTTCCATGTCTTTTCTGATTACAGGCCGGTTGGTGGGAATTACAACCACTTCAAGTTTATATATATCCCAGAATTCGCCAGCTTCGGTTTCGGCAGTACCTGTCATACCCGCAAGTTTATGGTACATTCTGAAATAATTCTGTAAAGTAATTGTAGCAAAAGTTTGAGTTGCTGCTTCCACTTTAACCTGCTCTTTGGCTTCAATTGCCTGGTGCAGCCCATCGGAATACCGGCGACCTTCCATAATACGTCCGGTCTGCTCGTCCACAATTTTAACCTTATTGTCGATAACCACATATTCCACATCTTTTTCAAACATGGTGTATGCTTTTAGCAACTGGTTGATGGTGTGCACTCTTTCCGATTTAACCGAATAGTCCTGTAATAATTTATCTTTAGCTTCACGAATTTTTTCGCGCTCAAGATCAGAATTTTCGAGATCGGCCATTCTTGCTCCCATATCGGGAAGTATAAAGAACTCTGAATCATCAAAACCGGCAGAAATCAAATCAATGCCATTGTCGGTAAGCTCAACTGAATTTTGTTTTTCTTCGATAATAAAATAAAGCGGGTCGGTAACAATATGCATATTCTTATTATTCTCCTGCATATAAAAGTTCTCCGTCTTCTGGAGAAGCGCTTTCATTCCCTCTTCACTTAAAAATTTAATTATCGATTTATTTTTTGGCAAGCCTTTGTGCGCACGCAACAGAAGCAAACCACCTTCTTTTTTCTCATCGGAAGTAGCATCTTCTTTGTTAAGTAATCTTTTGGCATCGATAAAGATTTGGTTTACTAAATCACGCTGAGCCTTGAATAACTTTTCGACATAACCTTTTAATTCTTCAAACTGCTGATCGTCGCCTTTTGGTACTGGTCCGGATATAATTAAAGGTGTACGTGCATCATCAATTAATACCGAGTCAACCTCATCGACAATGGCATAATGATGTTTTCGCTGTACCAAATCTTCCGGATTGATTGCCATATTGTCACGCAAATAATCAAAACCAAATTCATTGTTTGTTCCGAAAGTAATATCGGCGTTGTAAGCTTTTCGTCTTGCTTCAGAATTTGGACGATGTTTATCGATACAATCCACAGATAAACCGTGAAACTCGTAAATCGGCCCCATCCATTCGGCATCACGTTTCGAAAGATAATCGTTTACCGTAACAATATGAACTCCCCTTCGTGCCAAGGCATTCAGGAAAACAGGCAAAGTCGCTACCACTGTTTTTCCTTCACCGGTTGCCATTTCAGCAATATTTCCTTTATGCAAAACAATACCGCCGATGAGCTGCACATCGTAATGAACCATATTCCAGACAATTTCATTACCACCGGCAATCCAATGGTTTTTCCAGCTTGCTTTTTCTCCGTTTATAATAATGCTGTCGCGGGTAGCCGCAAGTTCACGATCATAATCACGAGCCGTTACTTCTATGGTTTCATTATCTACAAATCTTTTTGCGGTTTCCTTTATCAAAGCAAAAGAGGCCGGCAAAACTTCATTCAAAACCTCTTCGATTTTTTCGTCAATCTGTTCTTCCAGCCTGTCTATTCTTTCGTATATTTTTTCTGATTCCTGAATATCGACTTCCTCAACTTCCTCCTTTAGTTTCGCAATTTCATCTTCTTCGGGCTTAATTCGGTCATCGATAATTTTTTTTATCCGATCCGATTCTTCCCTTAAACCATCGTTGGATAATTGAGTGATTCTGTTGTATTCTTCTTTTATCAAATCAATTACAGGAGCAATTTCCTTAATGTCCCTTTCTGATTTGTTTCCAAGAATTTTCCCTAAAACTTTATTAATAAAAGCCATTTCTTTAAATGTTTATTCTTTCACTGTAAAAAGCCAGTGCAAATGTAATTAATTGTATAGCCTAAAAAAAGGTTGAAAACTGAATAATAATAATTGTGCCAAAGATACTCATGCCGTTTTAACCGTCATTATTTCCATCTTTTATGTCAAAAATGAAAAAAACAACATTGAAGTGCAGGTTCCCAAATGCTCTTTTTTGTTTTAAAAAGTTTAGACAATCATGAAATATATGCTGTTTATCAATCCTTTACTAAATAGTGATATTTCTTACCTGAATGCATCATATAAAAGATTACGTAAAATAAAAAACTGCATTCTGCCACTTAAGTAAATTCAACGGTTTTAGAACTTTTTGCTCTTTTATTTCACAAGAATCGACAAATAAATATTTACAAAAAAAAATAATACTGTATTTTTTACAAAAACATTGTGTTGATCCAAAATAATTCCCATATTTGTTAGTCGAAGAAACAAACATTTAATATTAATTTAAACTGTAAAACTATGAGATTAAAACTTTTACTTCTTATTATGGTGCTCTCAACAGGTATTCTGAACGCTCAGGATACTATTAAGTCGTTGCTAATCACCGAAGCTTATGTAGGAGGAGCCAATGTTGCTTACTTTGAATTGACGAACATGGGAACTGAACCTGTTCAGTTAAATCAGTTCAAATTTGCTGAAATGAGACCGTGGGGTGTTCCGCTTGCAGATGGTTATTGGGAAAACCCGGCCGACCGCTGGTGGATATTGCCGGAATACGAATTAGCCGCCGGCGAATCGTACGTTATTGCTGCTCAGTGGGAATTTGGCCCAAGACAATTTGCAAAAGGACTTGACGGTTATTCTGAAAGAGCAAATAAACCGGAAATGATTGACTTGGCTGATCGAATTACTTCAGGTGAGGGAAACCAACGGTGATGAAACTGACCTTGTAGATGAATTTGCCACTAATATGTGGACTGACATTTGGGGAGGCAGAAGCTGCTTTTTCATTTCACAGAATTTGTCGGATGTTGACTCAGTTACTATTGACCAGGTAAACGGCTGGTTCGACAGTGACGGGTGATCCTGACGGAACAACAGAGGGATCTGAACAAAGGCAATGGTTCTACCTATGATGTTGGTGGTGTTGCAGGTGCAGCCCAAAATTCATATCTAATCAGAAAGCACAGTGTAAAAACCGGGAACCTCGACTTTTCTTCTGCCGCAGGTATTGGTGAAGACGACGGTGAATGGATTGCCGTTAAGGTTGAAGGTGGAGTTTGGAGGGATGTAATGTGGACTGTTGGAAATCATGGTGCTTATGTACTGGATGAAAACACACTTCAAAGCGATGTGGCTGATGTGGATTTCGCTAGCAAAACCATCACAGTGCCATGGGGAACCAGAAAACATGACGGCATTATGCATTTAATGATGAGAAAACCTGGGATAGCCTGGAACTATGAATTAAATGGCAATACATGCAGACTCATTGAGCTATGCTGCAAAAACAGGTGATGTTCTTAAAATTACCGTTGCAGGTGATACCTGGCAGAAAGCCGACTTCAATATTGTTGTTGCAGAACCTTCCGCAGATGCCAATATGGTTGTTCCTGTAGCAAACGAAGATGCAGGCGGTGACTGGCGTACAGGGGGCGGTAATAGCCAACCGGTTGTTTATAGTGGTATTAACCCAACGGGTTGGCCAAGAGTTACTATGCATGAGTCAGGAATGGACTCTATCTGGGGTTCAAGATGGGGAATTCCTTATGCTACAAGAGTTGATACTTTAATGGAACGTCTGGAAGTACCACCAAATGCTACCTGGGAAATTGTTTGGGTAGACGGCGTTGAAAGACCCGATTTAAAAGATGGTGATATTTTGAGGGTTACATCACAAAGCGGCATGGCAAAGGATTACTATATTGCTGTATTACCGTTCCGCGCAGGCCACGATGCTCAGTTATCAGCTATAACATGGCCTGACATTCCGGTATATTACAAAGGTATCTTTGGATGGATTGGCGATACTATTCCTAATTTCGGTCCAACGGTATATAATTATCGACTTACAGTTCCTGTGGATGTTGATGGAATTCCCGCCTTGGTTGCAAAAACAAATAGTGCAAATGCCCGTGTTGAGACAAAACGTGCAGCAAACCTTGTAGGTTCCAAAGAAGACAGAACCATCCGGTTTACTGTAACTGCTCAGGACGACACTACAATGCGTGTATACAATATCGAACTGGTTAAAGAACAAAACCCATTGGATGTACAGCCATGGAGTACCGAACCAATTATCTCGGAAAATCTATTCTGGGGACAATGGAGTAACGGGTATGTTGAATTATTCAACCCCGGAAACCAGCCGTTGGATATGAGTAACTATATGTTTGTTGGTGGATATATCAATAGTCCGGCAGATGCTTCAGCTGCATGGTCAGGACCGGATGATTGGATGGACAGATACAGCAAATATGTACCTGGTTATAAATGGGTAAATGAGTCCCAGTGGGCTGTTACACCTGGTATTCTTGAACAGGATCTTGCAGTAAATCCAATTGTTATGCCGAATGACGTATTTGTCATGGGTGGTATTTATACTGCATCTTTCACTCGTATGGATTGGGCTCCTGATTATATTTGGCCTGTACCGGCACAACTGGATGTTCAGTTTAATAACGATTTTAATGATTGGGGAATTGAAGGTAACCCATGGAATGAACCGGTTGGTGCAGTTGGTGCACGTCAATGGCAGGGTGCAAACCTTTATCTGTTTAAAATTCTGAATGACTCTGTTAAAAGTGGGTTGAAACCTGCGAATGATCCCAATGATTTCGAGTTACTTGACGTTTTTGGAAACGGTGATGGTTCGGACTGGAACCCTGGCGGAGTTGTATCCGGAATGATTACCAACTGGATGCGTAAACCCGATATCTGGAAGGGAAATACAGAATTTGGTGGTTCATTTGGCGCTACTCCGGAAGAATCGGAATGGACATGGACCAACCAGGCTTACTGGCAAAACCTGAATGCAGGATGGACATACGAGATTCTTTACGAAGGCAACGATTTGGGGAAACACTTCTTGAATACACCTACTCATTTTATGTCAACTGTTAATTCTGTGGTTTACAAAGTTAGCCCGGGATATGGTAAAAATGGTGCAACAGAAAGCATAAAAGGTATGACTCCTGACGTTACTGCCGGTGTTTTCCTAAGCAACCTGGTTAAAGCTAATGAAATGCAGGAACTTCATGTTAAAGGTACCGGTGGCGAAGTGGCGATGGATGCACTTTTAACCGACGGCGACACATTGGTTGTAATGTCAGCAGATAGTATCAATGTAACAAAATATCTTCTTACTGTTGCTGAAGGAGGTTTAAGTTCAAATGCAGTATTAACGACTGACAGATATCAAATTGATATTACTACTCAACCCAAAAGCGGCACTGAAAATGAAAATGCAGGTGTTGCCACTATTAAGGGTTTCGACTATGGCACAACTCTAAAAACCATTCTAAACAATATTACTGTGCCTCCGGGTGCAACAATGGATGTTGTTGATGGTAACGGAGCTTATGTTCCTCAGGTTCGCCTAAACTACGATACGGCATATGTTAACGTTACGGTTAACTCTGATACATACCTCGATGTAATTGCAGAAAACGGTATTACTGAAATAGTTTACCAGTTAATACCTGATGCTTCTGAAAGCGATGCATTCTTAACTTCTGATATTTACGGTGTGTCTCAGAAAGACTTACTGATTAGCTATGTGCCTCGTGGTACTGATGTTCGGTCGTTTCTGGCCAACGTAGTTCCTTCGGCAGGTGCCAGCATGAAATTAGTAAACAAAATGGGACAGGAAAGAATGGACGGTGGTGTTGCTGATGACGACAAAATTGTAGTAACTTCTTCCAATGGAGTTAATACAAAAGTATATTACGTTTCTATGTTGTCAGAAAAATATGTACGTGAAACTACGTACCTGGCTTACATAACTTCCAATTCTTATAATGTAGCAGATAACGGATACCCAATGACGGTAAAAGGTGTTGCCAAGGGTACTTCTGTAGCCGATTTCTACGCTAATATCACGCCTGCAATGGGTGCAACAGCAATGCTGGTTGATGCAAACGGTGCAGAAAAAATGTCGGGTGAAGTTGCTACCGGCGATATGGTTAAAGTTACCTCTATGGATGGTAAGCACACTGCATCGTACACAATTAGCTCACTCGTGTCTGCCAATAAGTTGGATAATGCCAATATTGAACTGTATCCGAACCCGAATAACGGCAAAATCAACATCAGTGGTGTTGAAGTTGGAAATGTGGTTCAGGTATACAATTCTGTAGGTTCAATGATTAGAAATATCAATGTTCAAAGAAATATTGAAACTGTTTCTCTGCAAAATGAACCTGCCGGAATGTACATGGTAGTTGTTAGTGGAAATAACAAAGTATTGGGTCGTTTTAAAGCTATTAAAAGATAAGCAATACTGAATGATAAAAAGAAAGAGCTTGCATTTTTGCAGGCTCTTTTTTTATTCTGTTTGGAAATTGTATAAATAACAATAACAGAATTAAAAAAGAAAACTATCAAACTTCTGAACCCATTAATTTTTAGTATTTTTCGAATTTATCTGAAATTAATTAAAACCAATTATGAGCCAAAGGATTACTACCAAATCAATTAAATTTTCTGTAAAAAGAAATCTGTTTATATTTTTATTTATTCTGTTTTCGGGATTCTTCTGTGTAGTTTCCGGTCAGATAACGCCTCAGGAAGCCATAGCTCAAATGCAAAAAGGAATTAATCTTGGCAACACCCACGAACCACCAACAGAAGCTGGCTGGAACAATCCAAAAGCAGAAGAATATTATTTTGATATGTACAAGGAGGCTGGTTTCCAGTGTGTTCGTATTCCTGTTCGCTGGGACAACTACACCGGCAAAACCCCACCCTACACTGTTTCGGAAACATGGCTGAACAGAATTGAACAGGTAGTGGACTGGGGCCTGGAAAGAGATTTATTTATTGTATTGAACGCTCACCACGATGACTGGATAAAACAAAATTACACCGATGCAAACAAAGCACGGTTCGACAGTATCTGGACGCAAATTTCAAAACGATTTAAAGATAAATCTGAAAAACTGATTTTTGAAGTGCTTAACGAACCTCACGGATTAAACAAAACCCAGAATGACGATATGCATCAGCGCATTATCTCAATTATTAGAAAAACCAACCCTACCCGGTTAATCATTTTCCAGGGACACGATTGGGGAGGATCGAATGAATTAATCGCCGCTGCAATTCCTGACGATGATTATGTAATTGGATCCTTTCATTCGTACGATCCATATTTTTTCGGACTCGAAGGTGAAGGAACATGGGGAACATCGAGTGATTATACTGCATGGAAAACAAATTTAAATCGGTTGCAAACTGGTCGGAAGCCAATAACATTCCAGTATTTCTTGGCGAATTTGGATCACTAAAAAGTGCTGACTATAATTCAAGGATGAAACATTACCGCGCTTATGTGGAGTTTGCACAGAAATATGGATTTGCTGCAGTTGCCTGGGACGATGGCGGTGATTTCAGAATTCTGGAACGGCAACAAAAATACTGGAATGAAGTAAAAGATATTCTTATTCATACCAATGCAAAATCGCCAAAGCCTTATGTAAAAGTTTTTCAGGATTCCATTATTCAGGTTACCTGGAATAATTTGGTGAATGACAATGACAGCATTATTATTCAGCGCAGGTTGGGAACCGACAGGGATTACAAAAACATTGCTGTATTAAAACCGGACACTGCCTCATTTTACGATGTAAAACCCGCAATGAGTAAATATTACAGCTACCGGATACTTGCACATTACAATGATACCACAGATCTTTATTCGCAACCTTATCGGGTATTTTTCCCTTCATGGACAAAGCCTGTGCGTACGCCATATAACGATACGCTCGCAGTAATTCCCGGTGTTATCGAAGCTGAAGATTTTGACAAAGGTGGAGAAGGATTTACGTATCATGATACCGATGAAACCAATATTGCAGGCGACTACCGGCCCGACGAACCGGTTGATATTTACGATCGTTTAGGTGATGGCTATCACATAGGAAATGCGAATGCCGGTGAATGGTACGAATATTCCGTTGATGTAAAAACCGAAGGATGGTACAATGTTACAGTTTATGTGGCAGCGCTATATGGCGGCGGCACATTTCAAATAACTGTCGATTCAGTAAAATCGGAAGTGTTAACCGCTCCAACAGTTTACAGTTGGCTTACCACAAAACCGGTTACCACAGAAATGTATTTAAATGAAGGCGAACAAATCATCAGGTTTACAGTATTAAGCGATCCGCTTTTTAATATCGATAAAATGACATTCGATTTAAAAACCGGGATTCCGGATTTGACGGCAGCAAAGGAAAAACCGTTTATTGCCTATCAGAATCTCAATGGTAACCTGGCCATAAAACAACAGCGTTCCGAAAAAATCGATTTATACCATATATATAATGTATCAGGCTCATTGATTTATTCAGTGGCAAAGCCTGAGACACTTGTCACGATTCCCGGGTATATTACACCGAAAGGAGTTTATTTCATTCAGGGAATTTATAAGCAAAAGAAAAGCACGCAAAAAATGGTGATTAAATAATAATTTATGATGTTATGAACAAGATTCAAAAAATACTGGCATTTATCGTTACAGCTTTCTTCTTAATGCCTTCCATATCCAATTCACAGGTTAAAGTAACAATCGACGCCAGCCGGGAAAAGAAAGCCATTTCGCCTTATATTTATGGTAGAAACAATAGTTTATCCGATTCAGAAAGCAGTCCGTTAAGCCAGGTTCAGTGGCAAAGGTTACGCGATTTGGGAATAACTATGTTTCGCGAAAGCGGCGGAAATAATTCAACAAAATACAATTGGAGAAGAAAGCTTTCAAGTCATCCCGATTGGTATAACAATGTGTACAGTCATAGCTGGGATTATGCAGCCCAAAGTTTGCAGGAAAATATTCCGTCGGCGCAGGGAATGTGGTCGTTTCAGTTAATAGGGAAAGCGGCAAAAACCAGTGCGGCTAATTTTGGCGACTGGAATTACAATAATTCTCAATGGTGGAGCGGTGTAAATCAGAATCTTGCGGGAGGCGGAATTGTAAACCCTGCCGGTGGTTCGGAGGCGCTACAGGATGGCGATCCCGATTTATATCTCGAAGACTGGCCTGCCGATTCTACGGTTGCAATTCTCGATCATTGGTTCGAAAGCGATCAACTTGGGCTCGACTCAACCAAAATACGCTATTGGGGAATGGATAATGAACCCGAAATCTGGAATGGAACGCACGATGATATTATTAAAGAACAACCTTCTGCCGAAGAGTTTATGCAGATGTATTTTGAAATTGCAAAAAAAGCCAGGGCAAAATTTCCGGGTATAAAAATCTGCGGCCCGGTTCCGGCGAACGAATGGCAATGGTACAACTGGAAAAACGATGCAATCAGTTATAACGGAAAAAAATATACCTGGCTGGAATATTTTATTTTGAGAATTTCCGAAGAAGAGAAAGCCACGGGGATACGTCTTTTGGATGTTCTTGACATTCATTTTTATCCGGGAGAAAGTAACCCTGAAGACATTGTTCAGCTTCACAGGGTTTACTTCGATAAGAACTATGTATATCCCGGCGCTAACGGAGTTCACCGCATTGGAGGAGGCTGGAATGCAAGCATCAACAAAGAGTATGTATTTGAACGTTGCAATGAGTGGCTTAACCAATATTTGGGCGAAAACCACGGGGTTACTTTTGGAGTTTCCGAAACCGGAATTAACAGCAACGATCCGGATGTGTGTGCCAATTGGTATGCATCAACTTTAGGAGAATTTGCCAAACAGGGTGTTGATTTTTTTACGCCATGGAGCTGGAAAACCGGAATGTATGAGGTCCTCCATCTTTTCAGCCAATACGGACAAAATTATTTTGTTGATGCAAATTCAAGTGAAGAGCAATACGTTTCGGCCTACCCTACCGTTACTGAAAATACCGATTCAATGACATTGTTTTTGGTAAACCGTCATTTGACTCGAAAAGAAAACCGTTCAAATCGATTTGCAGAATTTTTCCGTAAAGAATAATCCGATTCAAATGGTTTCTTTATCAAATTTGCCGAACAATGAAACATTTGTGTCTCATACGCAAAATGCATTAAAATCGAACGAAATAAAGGATTCCAAATACATTATTGAAGTTGAACTGGAACCACTTTCGGTAAATGCGCTTTTGCTCGAAGCTGCTCCGCTGAAAGTTTCAGAGATGAAAGAATCTGATTTCGGTTTAAAAGTATTCCCAAATCCTGCAGCCGGAAATGTAAACTTAGAGTTCAATTTATCGCAAATGGAAACAGTGACTATTTCACTATATAATTCCAGTGGTCAAAAAATTACGAATCTGATTCAGGATAATTTTTATACCGGAAAACAAAAGTTAACACTAAATTTATCAGCATATCCCGACGGAATGTACTGGTTACAAATGAATTCAGCACATCGAAATCAAAGCAATAAAATTATTTTACAACACTAACAACAAACTGACAGCCATGAAACCTAAATCGATTTTTACCACTTTATTTTTTTTCGTTTTAATTCTATCGCTTACAGCACAGCCGGTAAAAGAAAACGGAAAACTCGCTGTTAAAGGTACTTTTCTTGTAAACGAAAATGGCGATGCGACTGTACTTCGCGGAGTAAGTTACGGATGGCATAACTGGTGGCCCCGGTTTTATAACAAAGAATCGGTAAAATGGCTTGCCGAAGATTTCAAATGCGATGTTGTCCGCGCTGCCATGGGCGTTAGTCCACGTGGAAGTTATCTCGATAAAAAAGAATGGTCGAAACAAAAAATCGAAGCCGTTGTTCAGGGAGCGATTGATAACGGAATTTATGTAATTATCGACTGGCACAGTCACGAAATTCACCAGGATGAAGCCAAAGCATTCTTTGCTGAAATGGCAAAAAAATATGGAAACTATCCAAATGTTATTTACGAGATTTTTAATGAACCTGTAAGGGATTCGTGGGAAAAGGTAAAGGAGTATTCAATTGAAGTAATAAAAGCAATACGCGCAAACGACCCTGATAATATTATTTTAGTAGGCAGTCCACATTGGGATCAGGACATTCATATCGTAGCCGACGACCCGATTGAAGGATACAATAATATAATGTATACGGTGCATTTTTATGCCGCCACTCATAAAAAAGATTTGCGCGATCGCAGCGATTACGCCATAAAAAAGGGAATTCCGATTTTTGTTTCCGAATGCGCCGGAATGGAAGCGAGCGGAAATGGCGCTATCGATTATAAATCGTGGAATGAATGGATTGACTGGATGGAAGCCAACAAAATCAGTTGGGTTTGCTGGTCGATTGCGGATAAAAACGAAACCTGCTCGATGTTAAATCCAGGCGCATCTGACACTGGAAACTGGAAAAACGATGATTTAAAAGAATCCGGTTTAAAAACAAGGGAAAAACTGCGCAACTACGCAAAATAAATCCATATAAAATGAAAAGGATTCTATATTACAGCATTATCATCATAACGTTTTTAAACCTTCTATTTCAATATAATACTGTTTCAGCAAAAATCAGTGTTGCAAAAATATTTTCCGACAATATGGTTTTGCAGCAGAATTCAGAGGCTAACATCTGGGGTTGGGCAAATCCGGGTGACACGGTTTCGGTTACCGGAAGCTGGAAACAACATTCCCGTGAAAACTATAACGGATGAGAATTCAAAATGGATGGCGAAACTATCAACACCGGCAGCAACATCAGAAGCTACACCTTACACGGTTACAATTTCGGGTTCAAACACTATTATTTTGAATAACATCCTGATTGGCGAAGTCTGGCTGCTTTCTGGCCAGTCGAACATGGATATGCCGATGCAAGGATATTCCGATGCTCCGGTTGAAGGAGGCTCGCAAGCTATATCATCGGCCAATTTTCCCCATATCCGCTTAATTACCATAAGCAAAAATTCTACGGCGGAACCTCAGGACGAAATAGTAAACTCTTCCAATTTACTGTGGAAGGAATGTGCGCCTTCTGTAGTTCAGAATATTCAGCGCCGTAGGATTTTTCTTTGGCCGGGAACTTCATAAAAAGCTAAATATTCCTATCGGCCTTGTAAGCAGCGCATGGGGTGGTTCGAGCTGTGAAACCTGGGC
Source organism: uncultured Prolixibacteraceae bacterium (assembly GCA_963821855.1). Lineage (GTDB taxonomy): Bacteria > Bacteroidota > Bacteroidia > Bacteroidales > Prolixibacteraceae > Draconibacterium. The sequence continues at coordinate 101,386 of CAWGFJ010000007.1, forward strand.
GCCGGATGAATCGCTCGATTTTGTCACCGACTATGCAAATTCAGGCCCGTGGAAACCCAACAGCACTACCGATAATCAAACTCCAACTGTACTTTATAACGGAATGATTGCACCACTTACACCTTTCAATTTTGCGGGTGTTTGCTGGTATCAGGGCGAAACAAATGTTGGCAGGCCCGAACAGTTAACGCAGTTGTTTCCTGCAATGATTGAAGGATGGCGAGATGTCTTCCAAAAAGAAAACCTGCCATTCTATTTCGTGCAGCTTGCACCCTGGAATGGCTACGGTACAGGTTCACTTCCGGAGTTTTGGGAGGCTCAGGCAAATGCCTTAAATCTTCATGATACTCAAATGGCCGAAACACTGGATTGCGGCGATGATGAAAATATTCACCCGCCGAAAAAAGAACCCATAGGATTACGTCTGGCACAAAAAGCTTTGGCTAATATTTACGGACGGGATTCATTGGTATATGCAGGGCCGCAATATGATTCGCTTCGAATTGAAAACGACAAAATCCGCATCTTCTTTAAATATACAGGAAGTGGCTTAACGCTCGATGAAAATAATCCGAATCAGTTCGAGATTGCAGGGAGTAGCCAAAACTTTCTACCGGCAATGGTTGAAGTTCAGGGAAATGAGGTTTTGGTATGGAATACTCAGATTTCGAAACCAATGTATGTTCGTTATGCCTGGAAAAATAATGCAGTAGCATGTTTATACAATCTTGAAGGTTTTCCCGCTATTCCGTTTCGCACAAAGCCGGCAAGCTATATCACTTCATTAAGAACAAATTTCTTGTCGGATTCAGAGTTAATTCTTGAAGGTGAATCAGTTGAACTAAAATGGACATCTGTAGGTGCGGAGAATATTTCGTTAAACGGTACTCCGGTTGGCTCAACTGGTGAGTTATCTGTTTTACCTGATACAACTACCATTTATTCCCTGGTCGCAAAGAACAAAACAAATACGGTTGAAAATACAAAAACAGTTTATGTAATTCCAAAAGAACTAAACAGTTGGGCAAAAGGAAAAATCACTGCTTCCTCAGCATTTCGAACCGGATACGAGCCTCAAAAAGCAGTCGATGAAAATTTGAAAACCGGATGGAGCAGCACTTATTTAAATGATCAATGGCTTTCGGTCGATTTGGGAGAAACTGTTCCGGTAAACCTTGTAATTCTTCGTTGGGGTATCAACTATGGCAAAAAATATGAAATCCAGGTTTCAGACGATTCCAACGATTGGAGAACTATATTTACTGAAAATAATGGAAACGGAGGAATCGATTTTATTCCCGATTTAACGGGTCAGGGAAGATATGTACGGTTTAAAGGAATTGCAAGATCAGGCTCGTCGGGTTACGATATTCTGGAATTTAACGTTTATTCCGGCGAATACAGACAAACCGGAACATTGAAAGACACAAAAGGAGAAATCATGCGGGGAACGCCAATGGTTCTGGGGAAGAATCTTCCGGAGTCGGTTGAATTTGCAACAAACATTGAGAATTGGAAAACCATAAAAAACAACGGATTTAATACCATTCGTGTTTGTTGGGTTGACCCCTGGTACAAAAATCACAATTCTGATTCGTGGACGGTTTCAGAAGTTCTGCCTTATTTCGATAAATGTGTTGAAAATGCGGCGAACAGCGGAATGAACATCATAATAAATTTCCACAATGTTGGCGCACAACAGGAATTCGATACCGAATACACTTTCGCACTTGAAAAAGAATTCTGGGATTCCATTGCGCCCCGCTATAAAAATAATGAACTCGTTTATTACGAAATTGCCAATGAACCTACTTTTCAGATGGAATGATTATCTGAAACCTGAATTTAAAGCCAACCTGATGGAAATTTACAGTTCAATCAGGGCGAATGCTCCGGAAAGGGAAATTCTGATGTTTAGCTTTAACACAATCGCAAATGATATCGTAAATGTGGTTGAAGCTTATAAAAACGATATCGACTGGGAAAATACAACGATTGCATATCACATGTATAATTCAACCATCAAGTAATGCAGTGCAGACATTAATGGCTTACCATAAGGTTTTGTGTACCGAATGGAATTATGATTTTGTAGCCAAAACAAAAAACTGGGATTACATTAAACAGGTGGATGGTTTTAAGGAAAATGCACAAACACTGGAAAACATTGGTTCCGGATGGATTGACTGGCGTGACTGGGGCGATATTTCCCTGAATGAACTTTTGGACACTTTGATTTTTGATGCAAAAACCTAAAAAATTACTGGTGGGGAGAACCTGTTGCCGGATTAAAAGTTAAAGACATTCACATCTCGGATAAAAAAGTGGTTCTGCCTTCCGGAAAGACAAAACAAATTTACGCCTGGATTTTACCTGCGCTGGCTGAAAACCAGAATATCACCTGGTCAAGTTCAAATCCATCTGTTGCAAGTGTCGATGAAAACGGTTTGATTACGGCTAAAGCAACGCAAAACAAAACTGCAACAATTACGGCAAAATCTCAGGATGGCGGATTTACTGCCGAATGCGAAACGGAAGTCCTTGCGCCCGAGAAAAAAGGAGCGTATCCTGATGGGGTTCCTCACCCTGTGCCTGGAACAATTAATTCAACACACTATGATTTAGGTGGTGAAGGAATCGGTTATCACGATACCAATACTGATAATCTGGGGAATGGAATTCGACAGGATCAAGGGGTTGACACAGAAATCCGGATTGAGGAAGGTTCAATTGGAGGAATTCAAACCGGGGAATGGCTGGAATATACAGTAAACGTTGAGGAAGCTGGAAATTTTAACATCGAAATTCTGTTCGCTTCGTTAGGCCGGTTCGGCACATTTCATATCGAAATTGATGAAAATGATGTAACAGGTGTTAATATATACAACTCCTTCGGGAAGCTACTTAACAAGTTCATACCCACAAAAATCGATAGTATATATTTCGGGCAAGGCGAACATATCATTGCGAATTTTCTTCGATTTTGCAGCTTATAATATGGGTACAATTACTCATCGATAATCAGTAAACACAGCAGCTTCAGAAATACAATCGAATGAAAAGAAAATCAACATTTTTCCAAATCCTGTGGAAAACAAAATCTTTATAAAAGGAAATTCTGAAGTATTGGCATTTTTCAATTCAATCGGTTTCCGGGCAAATCCTGAAAAGAGGCAAAATCCAGTCCGAAAAGAGCATCGAAGCAAGTTTCCTGTTGAGCGGCAATTATATTCTGAACCTGATTGGAAAAGATTTTATTAAAGCAGAGAAAATTATCAAATTGTAAAAAGAATCATCAGAAGAATAACCATGAAACATTTCAAACTCATATTTTCCGTTTTTCTGCTTCTTAGCGCAGAACTTCTTTCGGCACAAAATATTTGAAGCTGAAGATGCAACACCTGCCGGTGGAAATGCAGCCATTGAAAATGATGAATCAGCTTCGGGCGGCCAATATGTAGCGCAAAAAGATGGAAATCCTTACATTTAAATCACACTCGACGAAGATGCTTATTACGATATTTATATCAAAGCGGCTGCCCCGAGTGGATATAAAACAAACATTTTTTCCATCGAAGGAGGAAATATCAATTTTACATTTCAGCAAAACAATAATTATGTTTCGCAAAAAGTAGTCAGTTATATTAAACTTTCTGCAGGAAGCCACACCATAAAAATTATGAAATCGTGGGGCTGGATTAACATCGATTATATTTCGTTGGAAACGGTCGATCCATCCAATCGTTTCAATATAAATAAAACGTTGGTAACGCCAAACCCGACAGACCATACAGCTAAACTATACCAGTTTTTACTGGACAACTATGGGAAGAAAATTATTTCGGGCGCAATGACACTGCATAGCATGGACGAAATAAACTGGCTAAAAACAAATACCGGGAAACAACCTGCACTTGTTGGAATCGATTTTATGTTTTCCGGCCAGGGCTATAGTTGGTACAACGACAATGAGCCGATAATTGATGCAAGGAATTATTACAATAAAAACGGAATCCCGGCCATGTGCTGGCACTGGCACGATCCATCGGGAAAAACTGAAGCTTTCTATACTTCGGATACCGATTTTGATGTTTCACGGATTTCGGATACAACTTCGGCTGAATACAAAGCAATTGTAAAGGATATCGATTATATCGCCGGAATGCTGCAAAAACTTCAGGATGATGATATTCCTGTTTTGTGGCGGCCACTTCATGAAGCATCGGGCGGTTGGTTCTGGTGGGGAGCAAAAGGCGCTGAACCGTGCAAAAAGCTTTATCGCTTAATGTACGACAGAATGGTAAATTATCATGGTTTGCGAAACCTGATTTGGGTCTGGACAACTCAGCAAAACGATTATGACTGGTATCCCGGCGATGAAGTTGTCGATATTATCGGACGCGATATTTACAAAGATGGCGACCACAGTTCCCAGATTCTTGAATTTAACATGCTGAATAACGATTATGGAGGTAAAAAACTGATTACACTTAGTGAATGTGGTTCTTTTCCCGATGCTGATAATCTGGTTGAAGATGAAGCGCCGTGGTCGTATTATATGCCGTGGTATGGCGATTTTGTGCGCGACAGCAAATACAATTCACTCGATTTATGGAAGAAAATGTTTTCGCATGATTACGTCCTTACGCTGGATGAAATGCCGGATTTGAAAAACTATACCACTCCGCCGGCAAGTTCATGGCGGAGCAAACTGTATCCGGAAAACTGGAAACCCGGTTTTTCCGATGGCCAGGGCCGTTTTCTGCACGATTTCTCTTATGCCGGTTATCATCAGGGTGAAAAAGAAATTCCTTTTATCGAAAGCAACATTGTGGATGTAACTCAGCCTCCGTATAATGCAGATAATTCAGGAGAAACAGATGTGACTTCGGTACTTCAGCAGGCTATGGATGATGTTGGTAAAGCCGGTGGCGGCGTGGTTTATTTACCTGCCGGAACATATATGGTAAATCCGGGAAACGCAGAAACTGCACTGAGAATGCAATACAGCAATACAGTTGTACGTGGGGCCGGAACCGATTCGACATTTATTTACAACAACACTTCCGATATGCGTCAGAAAAGCATTATCTGGCTGATGGGCGATTGGTGCACCTGGGCGAATACCTATGGAGCAACAACCAATCTGAAATCCGATCTTCTTTATCCAACACGTGTAATTCCGGTTGAATCGGTTAACGGATTTCAAAAAGGCGATGACATTATTTTAAGAACCGATGGAACGCCAGAATTTATCGCAGAACACGACATGGCAGGCATTTGGGAAGACTGGGCGACAAACGTCATGTTCCTGCGCAAAATCGATTCGATTGACGTGGAGAACAAGCTGATTTATATCGACTCCCCTACCCGATATTTTATGAAGAAAAGAGACAATGCGCGTATTTACCATGCAAAGGAACATATTACTGAATGCGGCATTGAAAATCTGAGCATCGGAAATCTTCAAAGCGAAAAATCAGGTTGGGACGAAGAATCGTATACCACTTCGGGAAACGGCGCTTATGACGTGCATGCATCACATGCGATTTATGTAAAATATGCACAAAATTGCTGGATTAAAAAGGTAAACACCTACCATCCTGATGCGAATACAGACGATTTCCATTTGTTATCAAATGGCATTTTACTGGAACAAAGCCGGAATATAACCGTCGACTCGTGTTTCTTTCAAAAACCGCAGTACGAAGGCGGCGGCGGAAACGGCTACATGTTTACACTTTCTTCCAACGACTGTTTGATTGAAAACTGCCGTGCAAACGACAGCCGCCACAATTACGATTTCAAATATCCGTACAGCAACGGAAATGTGATTTATAATTGCATTGGCGAGAACTCGAAATATGCCAGCGACTTTCACATGTACCTGAGCATGGCCAACCTGATCGACAATTTTACGGTTGATAAAGATTATCTTGAATCGACATTCCGGCCTTATGGAGGAAGTGTTATTCACGGCTATTCGTCCACGCAATCGGTATTTTATAATACAAAAGGATTGGCGTATCATTCCAACAAACAGTATATTATTGAATCGCGTCAGTTTGGCCACGGCTATATCATCGGAACTTCAGGTGAGGCAGATAAAGTATTGTTAGACCCGGTTTCGGGAACAATAAACGGATATTCTTACAATACCACTCCCCGCGATTTTGCTGAAGGGATTGGAGATGGCGACAATTTATATCCTGAATCGCTCTATCTCGACCAGTTTGCAAAAAGGATGCAGGACAGCACAGGCCTTCCAAAATATAAAGTGACCATTAATGTTGTCCACAGCGAATCTGAAGAGCCATTATCGGATTGTAAAGTGACAATTTTAAATCAACTGGAAAACACGGATGGTTTGGGTAACGCGGTTTTTGAATCGGTAAACGGATTATTTATTGTCGATTTAGCTAAACAGAATTTCTATTCTCAAACCAATAAACAATACCTTATTTTTAGCGATACCACGTTAACTTTCCATCTTGTTCCCCAGGAATACAATGTAACAATCGCGGTTCATGACAAAGCTACCGGAGCAACTTTTGAAGGTACACCAGTGACTTTCAACAATGAAACAAGCGTTACAAATATTCTTGGAGAAACCTATTTTCAGGCCTACCAGGGATTGTTTGATTATACCATAAGCAAGACTTCTTACCAGGATATTAGCGGAACTCTGGAACTGAATTCGGACACAACGATTCATTTTTACCTCGAGCGTTCGAGCGCTTCCATCAAGTTTAAAATTACCGAGGAGAACAGCGCCACTCCCGTTGTTAAGGCAACCGTAATTTTGAATAGCGATACGCTTATTACCACCGGACTTGGAATTGCCAATTTTAAAGATCTCCAACTGGCTTCCGATTACAACTATTTAATTTATAAAGGCGGATATAACGATTTGTCGGGAACTATAACGCTTACAAACGACACAACAGTAAATCTGGAAATGATTGCATATCCGACTTCCAGTGCGTTACCCGATAAAAGTGAATTTAGAATTTGGCCTAATCCCGCAAAGGATGTAATAAATATTCATATTCCGTCTCGCTTCAAAAACTCGAATATTCAGTTGCTAAACATAAACGGGAGTTGTCTGAAGTCCGTTCAGATGAAATCAGATGAAATTTATCAACTATCTGTAAGCGATATTCCCAACGGAATGTACCTGCTTAAAGTTGAAAATGAAAAAAAGCAATTCAACCGGATTTTTATAAAATCAAATCACTAAACCATAAAATGAAAAAGAACCAACTTATTTTAACTGCTTTGTTCATCCTTCTTTGTGCTTCAATCGGATTCTCACAAAATGTAACACTAAAGATTTATCCTGAAATACAGAAGCAAAAAATCGTATCGATTGGCGGAGATTACTGTCAGGCAAATTACACCAATAATGCCTGGGATGCCATCGGAGAAGCTACCTTGAAAGAGTTGAAACCAAGTCATGTGAGAGTTGCGTTGCCACTTCAGTTTACACAACTTAAGTACGAAGATTATAAAGGCGAAAAGATTTTAAAACAGCCCACAGTGATTTCGTTGCTCGAATCGATGAAGCGGATGAAAGATGAATTTGGCGTTACCAGTTTTACGGTTTCAGTGTGGCGCGTTCCAAACGAAATAGTGGACAAACCGGAAAGAAGCGACAAAAGAAGAATTAAACCTGAATATTATAACGATGTAATCGATATGCTCGAAGCTTTCTTCGTCGAGGCAAAAACCAAATACGGTGTTGAAGTTGATAACTTTTCATTCAACGAATCGGATGGAGGTTATGCGACGATTTTCTCGCCGGAAGAAACTATTACATTCTTTAAGATGGCAGGAGAACGGTTTCGCAAAGCCGGGTTAAAAACGAAATTCCTTTGGGCCGACACCGCGCAAACTTTAGGAACGGTTGAATTTGCAACGATGATTGCAGCCGACTCCACCATATGGAAATATTTGGGCCCACTTTGTTTTCACAGTTGGTGGTCGGAGAATATTCCCAACAGCGAATTTGAACGAATTGCAGCGTTTGCCAAAGCCTGGAACAAACCGGTTTGGTGTAGCGAACTGGGTTTCGATGCCATGGCCTGGCGAATTAAGGACATGAATAAAAGCTGGGATTATGCCTTCCGGTTTGCCGTTATTTCGCACCGGATGATGAAGTACGCAGAAGTATCCGTTTCGATGTACTGGACCTGGCAAAACAATTACGCGATTATGTCGGAAGACACAAAAACAAAATTCCCTTCTTATTACGTTACCCGGCATTTCACCGATTATCTGAATACCGGGACACAAATTATACAATCGTTTACTTCCGATCCTGATCTGCTTGCTATTTGCGGAGTAAACACCAAAAATAAAAGTGTAATACAACTCATCAATAAAAAAGATCACCCTGTAACTGTTGACATTGAAGGATTTGATAAAAACCTGTCGGAATCGGTTACCACTACCGAAAGCAATTCGTGGGAGAAAAATACGGTAAAAACTGAAAAACTGAACGGAAAGACCACTGTTAAATTAAAACCAAAATCGGTAAATACTTTGGTATTTTAGTTTCAGTACCGTTTTCAGTTGGAAAAGCCGGATGTAAATCGAGCGATACAACCTTGCTACAGCAGGTATTGTTTCGAATTGACAAACGACCTCTGTAAATTGCGAATCGACTGCTTCAACTCAGGAAACAAGCTCGATAAGGTGATGAGCATTTTTAAACGAAGAGATGTAAATTTTTATAACGGTTATCTGGCTGCACGCGTTGGGGTAGATAATTGATTTTTATCTATGTTCGGGGTGTAATGCAGGAGGTATGCATGGCTCTTGTTATTTAACGATTATTTTATAAGCTATTGAATTTATGCATATTTTTAAGGACTTAAAAAAACCAGCAAATAGTTGAACGAAATACGGAAGAAATAAGCTCCTTTATTAAGACCATAAACAACCGGGATTTACACGTTACCCAACATATTAAATAACAAGATATGAGAAAATTATTAATACTCCTGTTTCTAATTATTCCCATTTTTTCCTTTTCACAAAATTGGGGAGAATATAATTCTATCTGGTATTATAATCAAATTAATTTTTCTACTCCACCCAACCTTGGATATATTAAGTTTACCACAATGGGAGACACCGTAATTAATGGTGATACTGTAAAAATTATTTTGGAAGAAAATTTGTCTATGCAGGATACTTTTTCAACTGAAATTTTTATGAAATCTGACAGCAATAAGGTCTACTACTATGAGTCTGAGATAAATAAATTCAAACTCATCTATGATTTTAATGCAAATTCCGGTGACACAGTCGAGGTATATTGTCGCCAAGCATCTATAGATTCAACAATTAATATTTATGTTGATTCGGTTTCTAGTATTGATGTTAATGGGAATGAATTAAAAGTGCAATATGTCAGTCAAATTCAGTCAGAAAGTGATGAATATTATATGCATGGTGAAATTATTGAAAATATTGGATGGACAGGTTTTATGTTTCCATTACATGCATGGGCAGACCCTCCGTATGGGGGTTCTCTTAGATGTTTCCAAAATGACAGAACTGGTCTTTTAAAAATGGCTGATGTAGATTGTGATTACATAACCTCGGTTAATTCGCTAAATAAACAAAGTAAAATTCTCATACATCCCAATCCTACAACTGGTAGGATTTCAATTAAATCAGAAAAAATTGAACTAATAGAAATCAGAGATGTAAAAGGGAAAATTGTTTATTCAGGGTATGAAAAATTAATTGACCTTTCCGACAAAAAACCAGGTTTGTATTTTATAACAGTGCTAACAGACAATAATATTCAAACAGATAAAATTATTCTATTAAAATAAATAAAAATAAGGCTCTTCGAAATCCGCCCCGACAACTTACAAGTGACCGTTAGCTTTAATATTAAAAAACCGGGTACAAATTTGACAAATCGCCGAAATTAGCATAAATTGCGTCAAACAAATGACGGTATTATGGATTATTTAGTCAGAGACTTATCGGAGAATATTATCAGGAAGTTACAATCCAACAAAGTTGTAATAGTTTTTGGTGCACGAAGAGTTGGAAAAACTGTTCTTGTTAAAGAGTTACTTGAAAAAATTAATGAACCTGTGCTTTCTTTAAATGGTGAAGATATTAATGTACACGACAAACTTGCAATTAGAAGTGTTGAGAATTACAAGCAACTTTTAGGTTCATACAAATTTCTCTACATTGACGAAGCTCAGAAAATTCCGGAGATTGGCTTAAAACTAAAACTTATGATTGACGAAATTGAAGACTTGAAAATTATCATCTCAGGCTCTTCCTCTTTTGACATTCATAAGGATGCAGGAGAGCCGTTGACTGGAAGAAAATACTCATTCAACCTTTTTGCACTTTCTGAAAATGAATTCAATCAGGTTGAAAATAAAATTGAAAAAATTGACAAAGTAAGGGAACGGTTAATTTTTGGCAATTATCCCGAATTACTTCAACTGCCTGACCGAGAAGACAAAATAGATTACCTGAATGAAATGGTCAGTTCATATCTCCTAAAAGATATCCTGGTTTATGAAAACATAAAGAATTCTCAAAGAATATTTAACCTCTTACGATTAATAGCATTTCAAATTGGAGGAGAAGTGTCATTGCAAGAATTAGGGAAACAACTTGGAATAAGCAAAAATACTGTAGAAAAGTATCTTGATTTACTAAGCAAAGTTTTCATCCTTCACAAAGTCGAAGGATTTAGTCGAAACTTAAGAAAAGAAATTACAAAAAATTCCCGATGGTACTTTCTTGACAATGGAATAAGAAATGCTGTGATTGCAAACTTTAATCCAATTGAATCACGAAATGATATTGGAGCACTATGGGAAAACTATATGATTAGCGAACGGCTCAAATATCAGGAATACAATAGACTGTCATCTAATAATTATTTCTGGAGAACCTATGAGCAACAAAAGGTTGACTGGGTGGAAGAAAGAGATGGTTCTCTTTTTGGTTATGAATTTAAATGGAAAGAATCAAAAGTTAAGATTCCAACACAATGGAAAAATGCTTATCCTGATTCTTCATTTGAAGTAATAAACAAAGACAACTTCGAAAAATGGTTGACATAAAAATACTAAAGCTAACAATTAGCCTCTAATAAAGCGTTGCTTGCATACGCTCGCTTTCGCGAAGCTTCAGCGGAGCAAAGCTTTACATTAGAGGCTGTGTTGAACTAACCCGCTGTTGCAAAATGCCCGATTTTCCCTATAGTGTTTTCAATCGGTCTTTTTTCTGTAACCTTTTGTTTTAATGAAACATACAGACTTCAAAATACCAATGAAATCAACCCCATGCCAGCGCCAATCTGCAACAGTGGCCTGGTCAACCGACCGGAATATTTCAGCCAAATATTGAGACATGATTATAAAACCGCGTAGGCACCGGGGTCAACCCGGTAATTAAAAAAGAATATAACAATGATAAAGAAAATGATAAAAAAGTGTAGTAACTTCGTGATATTACATGGTTGGCTGTAATTGTAAAGCGATATCACTAATTAAAAATTTAATTTAAAATGAAAATAGCATTACCGCATACGATTGAAAATATAACAGGTGAGAAACTAACGTTTTTGAGAATTATCATCAAAGATGGAATTGAGTATCTCGAGGCGGAAATTGAAGCTCAACCGAATGCCGGGCCTCCAATGCATGTTCATTACAAACAGGATGAATCTATGACAGTTGTATCAGGAATAATGGGTTACCAGGAACTGGGAAAAGAATTAAAATATGCTGATCCAGGCGAAACTCTTTTATTTAAAGCTGGTACTCCTCACAAATTTTGGAACGCGGGTAATGACGTATTACGTTGCTCTGGATACGTTAGTCCTGCTTATAACTTAGTTTATTTTCTTTCTCAAATCTACAAGTCATCTAATGAAAATGGTGGGCGTCCAGGAATGTATGATGCTGCCTTTTTGTTAAATAGATACAAATCTGAATTTGGCATGCTTGAGATTCCGCCGTTTGTCCAGAAGGTAATATTTCCTATGATTTTATTTTTCGGAAATCTTTTCGGAAAAAATAAATATTTTATAGACGCACCCCCATCGCTATAATAGAACAACTACAGCTAACAGCAAACTACCCGCAAGTCGGGTTTCGGTGCTTCCCTGCCTGCGTGATGCAATCAGGCAGGGTTGACAGGTCACAATGTATCGGGAGAAAAGCAGTTCTTTACAGGAAGTTCATTGGTTAAATCCCGACCTGCATATAGCTGCGGAAGGTTGTGCACAAGGCTATGTGCGACAACACAGAATCGAATCAAAACCGATTTTTTAGTAAATTCGAAAAATGAAACAAAGAATATACATTGACACTTCGGTTTTTGGCGGATACTTTGACGAGGAATTTGCTGAACATACAATTCCGCTTTTCGAGAGAATTAGCAAAAATGAGTTTACTTTACTCTTTTCGACCGTAACTCAAGATGAACTTGAAAACGCTCCGGAAAAAGTAAAGGAACTTGTAAAAGGACTTAAAGCTGATTGGACAGATTACCTTGACATTACAGATGAAGCAGTTGAACTTGCTTCTGAATATATTGCAGAAAAATTGTGGGTCAGACAAGTTATGCCGACTGTTTACTTATTGCCCTTGCAACAATAAACCGTGCAGACTTTTTGATAAGTTGGAATTTCAAACATATTGTAAATGTTCAACGTATTCAGGGTTACAACTCAATCAATATAAAAAATGGATATAAACAATTAGAAATTCGTTCACCAAGAGAATTTGAAAAATATGAAAACGACTAAAAAATCAACAGAAAAACAATTTGACGCAGTTAAGTTTATGCGACAACAACGTGACAAATTGAGTGAAGAATTATCCAAAATGTCTAAAGCAGAGATCATTGAATACTTCAAAAAACGTAAAGCCGAAACGTCAATAAAACCCTGTGCATAACAGCAAGCTACCCGACAAGTCTGGTTTCGGTGCTTCAGTTGAAAGGAAATTAGCCTAGATGTACATCTGGATGAAAAGCAGTTCTTCGCAGGAAGTTCATTGCTAAACTCCCGCCCTGCGTGTAGCTGCGGAACGTTGATAGCCACGCTAAACAAACGGTATAAATCAAACAGATATGAAAATACTTTTAATTGTAATATTTAGTATAATCCTGTTTTATTTCGAACAATCAAAACAAAGTATGTTTGCTTCAAAATTGACTGCTCAGATGAATGCCCTCACACTATTACTGTTAAAGATTTTTCTATTGGGAAATACGAAGTGACGCAGGCTCAATGGAAAGAAATAATGGGAGACAATCCAAGTCACTATAAAACCAATGACAATAATCCTGTTGAAAATGTTTCCTGGGTAGATGTACAAATATTTATTGGCAAACAAAACGCCAAATATTCAGAACATTTTCGATTACCCACAGAACAGGAGTGGGAATTTGCAGCCAGGGGTGGCTTACAAAGTAAAAATTTTAGATACTCTGGGACGAATTCTACACCCAGCTCGACATGTGAACTACCCCATGTAGCGCCAGGTGGGGGTTTATCGAAGAATGAAAATGTGCACAACCTTCGCCATAGCTTTACTACCTATTTACCAAAAGCTGAAACAGATATCCGCTAAATCAGGCAATTATTAGGTCACTCAAATATAAAAGCAACGATGATATATTCGCATGCAAATAGTAATGCATTAACCCGGATAAAAAGTCCACCCGACAGGTTAATTGTAATCCCGGTAATTAAAAAAGAAAATAACAATCATATAGAAAAAGACAAAAAAGTATGATAACTTAGCGATATTAGATAGTTAATGTTCATGCTACAAACAGAGTCGACAATGACTGAAAGACGAATTGACAGATGAATTTCAACTCTTACATACCGACCAAACTTACAGGCTTAGTTGACCTGATATGGGAACAAGAAGTACCAGCTCAGGGTAATTATACCATATTGCCTTCAGGTAAAGTGGAGTTAATTTTTCCGTTGTATCGTAATGCAGAGATAACTGCAAAAAAGATACTTACCCATGAAAATCCTATTAACAACCATTCCTGTTTTCTGTCAGGATTGCATACCAAGCCACTGAAAGTGACCTTTGATAGGTTTCACACTTTCGGTATTCAGATGAAACCCGTTGCAGTGAAAGCGCTTTTTGGTCTACCGCTTTGCAAAATCGTAGATTATTATATCGAAGGTGATGTTGTTTTTGACACAATCAGTATAATGGAAGACAAACTGCATTCCATAAACAGTTTTTCAGATAGGGCACAATGGTTTGAAAATTTCATACTTAAAAAAATTAATGAAACAGCCGACTTGCATACTGCCATCAACCTTGACAGGGCAATAAAAAAATATCTCGTCAAGAAGCAGAATGGTTCTTCTAAAACCATTGAAAACCTGCTGGGATATTCCAGGACCCAAACCTTCCGCTTGTTCAATGACTGGTTTGGCATTTCAGCACACTCTTATCAAAAGTTGTTGCAGTTTATCCGAACCGTTGAAGCGCTTCACAACAGAAATGGAAAACTCACTGATATCGGTTATAACTACGGTTACTACGACCAATCTCATTTCATTCATACTTTTAAGGAGTTCGCAGACATGACCCCTGGAGAATACCGAAAACAGATGTCTTTAATTCCCGGTCAAATATTCAGGTAACACCCGTTTCAGGGTATGGAACATTCATACAATTTTTTTCGGTTCGTTTCTTTCAATTTTGTGTATTCAAAAATTAAAAGAAATGGCAGAGGTATCACACAAAAAAACAATGGCTTTTATAGGCAGCGTGTCAATTGCTGGAGCAATATCCATGTTCATTGGCGCAGCTTTTTGGGGCGTATCGGGAACAGACCTTTGGCAGGCACTTGCCTCCGGCCAAATGGAAACTTACCTGTCACAATTACCATCGGTAAGACACTTACTGGTCATCAACACATGCTTTTGGATATCGGGGGTGCTGCTCTTGGCTACCGCCGGATCGCTCATGTCAGGATTTTGTGTTTCAAATCCCGGGCTGGCTCAATTCCCGTTGGTATTTATACGTGCTGCAGCGCCAATGG
The DNA here is from genome assembly GCA_963821855.1 of uncultured Prolixibacteraceae bacterium. Taxonomy (GTDB): domain Bacteria; phylum Bacteroidota; class Bacteroidia; order Bacteroidales; family Prolixibacteraceae; genus Draconibacterium. The sequence continues at coordinate 116,467 of CAWGFJ010000007.1, forward strand.
GTATTGCAGCATTTATTATCATGCTTTCACTATCCATTCATCCGCCTGCAGTCGACAGTGCAAATAATATCGGATGGATAGGTACAAAACTTGATGATTTGGCTACCATACTTATTGTCGGCATATCCCCATTATTTCTTTCCATTGCAGGAAGAGCTGATTGGGTTCCCGGATGGCTTGCTGTATGGGGTTATTTGGCAGGTATTACCGGACTTCTTGGAGTTATTGGTATGGTGACAGGCATAGTTGCTCTTGGATTTGTCATTATCCCTTTCGGACTTGGCTGGATGATAGCGGCAGGGGTTGTTCTTATTAAAAAAAGTAAAACGGTTACAGGATAATGAAAAAGTTTTATATGATACTTGCAATACTTGCAGGATTGATAGTGCTGTTTGTGGTATTTGTGCAAATTGCGGGCAGCAAAAAATTTGATGCGCCTTATCCCGATATTGTAGCAAGCACGGACCAGGATATTATAGCACGGGGAGAGTATTTGGTTTTCGGGCCCGCCCATTGTGCTACCTGCCATGTGCCAATGGACAAGATAAAAGATGTTGAAAATGGTTTGAAGATACCGCTGACAGGCGGATGGGAAGCAGATATACCTCCAGTTAATTACATTGCGGGCAGCTAATCTGACACCTGATACAAAAACAGGTATCAGTAACAGAACAGATAAGGAATTAGCCCGAACTATACGATATGGCATAACCCATGACGGACGTTTTCTGCCCCCGGTAATGCCATACGGACAAATGAGTGATGAGGACTTGCAGGCGATTATATCTTACTTACGTTCCCAGCAGGCAGTTGAAAATGAGATAAAACCGTCGGAATATAAATTTATTGGAAAAGCCTTGCTCGCATTCGGTATATTAAAACCACAAAAAAAGGAATTTATTCCTCCCAAAAAAGTATCTAAGGAAAATCCTGTCGTTTATGGAGAATATTTATCCAAAGGCGTTGCCAACTGTATGGGTTGCCATACAGCTACGGATTTAATGTCAGGAAATTATACTGTGCCGCCCTTTTCCGGAGGTTTTGTTTTTGAGCCGGATGCTTTTTCAGAAGGATATACATTCGTGTCTCCAAACCTTACCACCGATGAAAAAACCGGAATAATCGCTTACTGGACAGAAGAAACGTTTGTCAACAGGTTTAAAGCTGGTAGAGTATATCAGACAAGCCCTATGCCCTGGGGAGCTTTTTCACGGATGGACACTTTAGAATTGAAAGCCATTTATCAATATTTGCGGACATTAGAGCCGGTGAATAATCCGATTAAAAAGACCGTGTATTTGCCAGATGAACCCATAAAATAACACCTAGTCAAGTCGTTACAACAAGAATCACGAACCGCTAGTCGAATAAGCCAGGGGATATTCACCCCTAACTTCTCACACCTTTGTGCCGAAGCACTACGGTGCACAAGCAAAGAACCATATTACGATGAAAAATCGGGACAGGCTGTAACAGTCTCTCCCATGCTGGCACCGCATTGAAATCGGTGGCCTCGTTAACCGACCGGAATATTTCAGCCAAAAGCAGAGACACGAATTATTAACTGTGGTATGCACTGGGGGTCAACCCGGTAATTAAAAAAGAAAATAACAGTGATAAAGAAAATGATAAAAAAGCGTAATAACTTCGTGCTATTACATATTCGTATGCAAGTTAAATTAAGGCATTATGAAGCAGATTGTATTTGAAAAGAATTTGGCTGATTGTTTAGAGAAAAATTATTCTAAATTTTCAAAATATTTTGAATTCAAAACTAAAGTATTTAGGTTTAGAGAACTTGAGCTTTTAATCTTTCAAGTGAACAAATGTCTTATTCTTGATTTACACAGTGCATCAATAACTCTGACAAATCACATTCTGGAAAGATTATTAAAACTTGGATTAATCTATGATGAAGCTGGCATAGGAGTCATACCTGTAGAAAAATGGAGTTCCGTTTATATGGAGCCTAATAGAAAATATAGTAATATTCCTTTAGGCAATTCAATAGAATTATGTAGAAAATTTGAATTAATTACCATAGAAGAAAAAGGGTTTCTATTTGACATTATTCGTGACTTGATGAGAAATGTATTTTCACACTCTGACCTAAGCAAAATATTAGCTGGGTTACCAAATGAAACATTTGCAATTCATGGGAATTTTTCAGGACACGGAGAATTCAATCAAATCAACCTAAATCAAAAAGTAATACCATTTTTACAGGCTGTGAATATGGAAAATTTTGCCAAAGAAAATGCGTCACATTATTTTGATTATGTTTTCAACCTTATTGATAAAATTGAAAACAGAATAATAGAGAAACGAAAATAAAACCTGCTTGCGACAGCAAGCTACCCGGCAAGTCGGGTTTCGGTGCTTCCCTGCCTGCGTGATGCTGTCAGGTAGGGTTGACTGGATCCGGCAGCTGCCGGATGAAATGCAATGCTTCGCAGGAAGTTGATCGGGTAAACTCCCGCCCTGCGTGTAGCTGCGGAACGTTAGCGGTCATTGTAAGTGCAACATCAGATACGACAGTTTGTAAAGTCATTGGCGGACTGTCCTTCATAGACATTTCGCAGGACTTTTTCGGCTGGACAATTCTGCATTTTAGACAAACTTTTTCTCGTGGTACAGTCCCGTGCTGACTTTTAGAAAAAAATATCGGACCGACAATCATTCTTCAAAATGACAATAAATATATTTGCAGAGACACTTTAATACATTTTGACACCAACTTAAAAAACAAATAATATGATAACATTTAAACAATCGGGACTTATCAATGCTCCGTTAGAAAAAGTTTTCACCATAGTATCTGACCCGAGACAAATTCCCCGGTGGAGAAATGATGTTCCAAAAATCAGCGAGGTGAGTGGAGTTACTCAAGTCGGGACAACTTTCTTGGAAGAAGTTCATTTTATGGGCACGAAACAATTACTTATGAAGGTGATGGAATATGTTCCAAATAAGAAATTGGTAATTGAAGCACAAAGCGGAATGTCAATGTTACCGAAACAATCATTTACATTTTCATCGGAAGACAATAAAACTCGTGTAGATTTGTCAGTAACAATGAAGGTTTCGGGTTTTTTCAAGTTAATGGAGTTTATGTTGCCCGGCCAATTAAAAAAAATCTGGTCCAAGTATTTTGAAAACCTAAGTCAATTAGCAAGTGGACAGTAACGGACGACGAAAATAAAAGCAAGCTACCCGGCAAGTCGGGTTTCGGTGCTTCTCTGCCTGCGTGATGCAGTCAGGCAGGATTGACAGGTCCCAATGTATCGGGAGAAAAGCAGTTCTTCGCAGGAAGTTCATTGCAAAACTCCTGCCCTGCGTGTAGCTGCGGAACTTTGGTGGATCGTACGATTTGAGTAACTTTATGCAGTTCACTCTTCCGGGTAATGGACCTCAAATTCAGGTTGAATACACCAACGAAAGCATTTCTATCCATCCAAACGAATTGCGGCTTGCCATTGATTTACAATAGGAAGCTAATTAACGTGAGTTTGTAGCATACCGTCAAAATTGGACATTATTGTGCTGAATAGAACCACACTAATTCTTTACAACTTTTACTATTTTAAAATCACCATCCCGAAATTCGATTTTGAGCAAATAAATTCCGGACTGAATTTTTGAAAGGTCAAATTTTAAGATTTCGGTTTCCATTTTAGTGTTGATTGATTTTTTATTTCCCGAAATTGAAAACAGATTAACCTCCTTTATTTCTCTGCCTGATTGAATATTTAATTCTTTGGAAACAGGATTTGGCCAAATCTTTAATTCCTCTTTTTTATTTATTTCCTCATTTCCAACCGGTATTCGTTGCATTTGAATATTTACAGTCGTGTCGGTTTGCAGGAAAAGGCTTCCGGTTACATCGTGATACCCATTCTTGTAAATATAATAATCAAATGTATTTTGAACGCTTTGTCCTTTAAATCTTGCAATTCCCAAAACTGAAGAAAAAAGCGTATCGTTTTGGTTTAACACAACAGTTGCACTATTTACCGGCGATGACTCTTCTTTTAAAACAAATTTTATTTCAGCTTCTGTTCTTACAAGAAAAAAGTGGAAGGTGGTATCGGAAATAACATCAATGGTTCCCGCTTCGGTTTGATAGGAATTCTTTTCGATGAGATAATTATAGCTTCCTTCGTATGCCTCAAAAACTGCTTCGCCAAACTGGTTGGTTACCTGCAGTTCAGAATTGAAAGTTACGGGAATTCCCTGAAATATCGCTCCACCATCGTTATCATGAACTACAAATCCAACTTCACTTTTTTTTTGCTGTAAATAGAAAACGAGTGTTGTATCGTTGTAAATACTCAGGTTGCTTATGTTTAACGGAACATAATTTTCGTGTTCAAACTGAATATCTGTTAGACCGGAAACCTGCTCAAAAAATACCTCACCATTGGCGTCTGTAGTTTTCGATGAATCCTGAATTGTAATGCGGCAATTTTGAATATCGATATCTTTTAAACTATCCTTTACAAAAATGGTGATATCGTAATTTAATGGTTTTGCATTAATTTCAACTACTTCCGATTTTGTCGAAAAACCACTTTTATCCACCACTTTAGCCAAAAGTTTTACATCGCCATATACCGGCCTTTTCCATGTAAATTGGTATGGAGCTTCGTTGCTTTGCCCAATCTTGTGCCAGTCGTTATAATATTCAACCCAGGCAATATCCTGTTCTCCGTTTGGGTCTGTTACATCTACCGTCATGGTGATATCTCCACTTATCTCACTATTATTCGCCGGTGAAACAATGCCTATTGAAGGCCGTTTATTTGCTTCGAAAGTGCCATCGGGCTCATCACAAAGGTATCCGTAAACCACTGCAGACAGGATTGTATTTTGATGAACGGTGAATTCAGCATTTACAGGTGTTGTGTAATTGTTAAACCAGCGCTCATGCCCCGGCCAGTTCTCAATTCCTTGCAGGATAAAGCGTTTTGTAAGGCCAGTGCAAATCCCACGGACCGGTTGGAGGCGAAGCGCCATCATCTTTCCATGGTCCGTAAGGTGTTATTCCCGGTACCATTTCACCACTCTCACTGTACCACGAATCAATATGCATCACCCTTTCAGGATATCGAACGCCAACATGTGTGATATAAGCCATATTTAACGGATTACAACCCAGAAAATAATCGGCTGTGGTGTAGATTGCCGATATATAATTGTTGGTTCTCGTTGGTGCATATTCTTTTGAAAGGAAATGTCCCATCATTATTTCAAACACTCGTGGTGTTGTTCCCTGCCCGACAAGCATTGGCAAATAAATGTTACCTCCGAACCGGCATGCTCTGCGTTCCACGCTGCTGTATTTTTGATCGGCGGTCGCCAGTACTGCGCCTTTAACTTTTGCCATAAACGACTCATCTTCAATTTGGTGTTCAGTTCCGGTAATCAAACTGTATGCGCCCCATTTCTGATTTTCATCGATTACACTGGCAGAACTTAGGTTACTTCCGTTTTCAAGAACACTGCTTTTGTATTTCTCCTCTCCGGTTAAGCGAAACAATGTTGCGGCAGCGTACATTTTAAAGTCGGAAAGTTTATATCCCAACACATTATCGGGATTAGCATCGCCGGCTTTGGTATTTTTTTCAGCCCATTCGTATGCTTCGAGTGCTTCAGCTTTCCAATTGATGCTGTCGCTTATATTAAGCTGATTAAGCACAAGCTGATAGTGCGCAGCCAGCCCGGCATAAAAATAGGTTGTAAATGGATCTTCGCCCGAGATTATCCATTGACCATTGTCGAGGTACGAAGGCGTTCCTTCGGGTGCATTTCCAAACCAGTCGGGAGCTACGCGCGAACCTATTCCACCAGTTCCGTAACCTCTGTCCATAATTTCGTGCCTTGTTCTTTGATAAAACCGGATTAACCAACCGGCTTCATCCAGAATATCGGGAACATTGTTTACGCCTTCGGGCAGATTTAATTCGCCATCGCCAAACTTTTCAGGAGCAATTTCCCAGGTTAACATTAACATGGCGGGAATTTTCAAATGCGAAAAATAGCCGTCCCAGTCGCCGGCATCCTGGTACCAACCCCATGTATTGACTGGGCCAAGGATACCGTCTTCGATAACCGGACGGTCAGAAGCGGAATTATTTTCTTCATTCCAGTCGACAAACCTCGATGTTGTATATTTTAGTTTTCCTGCAAAACCTGGTGTAACTAAAGGATTATGTGGCGCCGGACGAGTATTTTCAGTATAAGGTTCTTCGAGTGCAATTCCCGACCGGTTATGATACAAGCCGCGAATTGATGTGTAAAACGGAAGCCTGTAAATATCATCTTGAATTTTAAAAGGAAATGAACAACCAATTCCTTCAACTGCCAGAATATATTCACCGGGCGTATTAAAACCGGAAAAATCACATTCATACACATCTGCTCCCAGAAAGTTCTGGTCGGGCGTGTCGTTTGTCTGATAGGTTTCCTTGTTGTTTTTTGCTTTTCTGAAATTCAATTTCCCTGAATAATGCTTTTTCTTTTGTAGTTGTATTAATAAGATAGAATTGATTTCCTTCATAAGTGGAAAAATCAATTCCGCCATCTTCTCCACTCCAGTGATAAATGTAGCCATATTTTTTGGGGGCTTTTGGATCGTAACCCACCAAATTTACATGTACAGCTTCCGTCCTGTTTTTTTCGAGCGAAAACTCAAATGTCCATTCTTTTCCATTCCCGGCCACATCGCCGGTAAAAATGGTATAGGTCTTCCCCATTTCCAGCGCTTTATTTAAATGAAGATAAATCCAGTGTTCCTTTGCATGGTCAGGCTGGCCACTTACGCAACCAACAGAAGAATTATAGCTTTGACATAACCATGTATATTCAGTTCCTTTCGATTTCCGGGAAATGCGAACAGGATGTTGCGGATTTGAGTAATAACCTTCAGAACATTTTATTTCATAATTGCCGGTATTAACTGCGTTTACTACATCCAGCGGCTCCGAAACCACCCATTCGTTTTGCCTTGATTCACCTTTTTGATGATAACGAACGTAGCCATCATCGAAATGAATAACAATGATATTACTGTTTAAGGCGCCAATATGAACAATATCGGAAGCATGCGAAATGCCGGAAGCAAATACTAAAAAACACGAAAGAAAAATGAATTTATAAAAATCATTCATAGGTAGTTGATTTAATCGAAAAAAGGCAGGTAACTTATTTATTGCCTGCCTTCGTCAGTTATAGGTTTTATTTTTATTCGAAATAGTGAATGTACCAGTTATCCTCGTTCATCAGTTTATTCCTGATTTGCTCTCTCTGGCCTTCAGGAAATTTTGACGCCACGCGGTCGGCCAGGAACGATGGATCGTTTCTCCGTTTTGCCACGCGCATTAAATCGTAGAAGCGCTCGCCTTCGAATGCAAGCTCTCTGGCTTTTTCTTTTATTATCTGATCTTCAAGGTAAATTTGTTTGCCGTAAAAATCCCCGGTTAAATCAATATAATCAATAATCTCGTTGGTAAACGGCGCTTTTACGTAATTGATATTACCAACCTGAATACCATCGTTTGTTCCGCCAAAACCAACTCTTCCCCTAACTCCCAACTGCGGACGGCTTGCATCGGTAGAGTAATTGGAGCCGTTATTTACAATGCTCACTGCAGTTCCGGTAGATTCACGCAAAACACCATTTACAATCGATTTCCTCCACACATAGATTTCGGCCAGCCACAGATGAACACCGGCGGCACGGTATAACGGGAAATTGGCATCCTGATCGAAAACTCCCTTGTTCCACGAGTATTTCCATACCACTGTATCAGCACCTTCCACAAGGATACTTGCTGTACGGTAGTCTTCCCTCGATTTCAGCCATAACATTTGTTGTACCAGTTGAGGCGGAATAAGAACACCATTCTGTAAATAGGCATAAGATACGCCGTAACCCCGGGCAAAATCGCCGGGTATACCGCTAAAAATAGTTCTTGAGGCAGTCGGGTTGCTATCGCTTGTTTGAAACCTGGAATTTGAAAATATCGATTCCCAGTTAATTATTGCATTTCGTGTTGGCTTCAACATAAATTTGTGCGGCTCACGGGCATCGAAAAACACCTGAAAATCGTTTTGCTGAAAGTAGTTTTTACCAAACCAGACTGAAAAGATATGTTCCCGCCCATCAATATTACCGAAAATATTCCTCCAGCTGCCAAAGGAAAAACTCTGATCCAACTGGTAACGATAATTTTCGGTTGAATTTTTAATTATCTTTTCGAAATGATCGCTTGCCTTAGCCAAATCGCCACTGGTTAAATACATAACTCCCAGCAAGGTATGCCATGCGTATGTATTCCATATTGAAATTTCCCACGACTGGTCGTTGTTATCGATATAATGATTTACACCAACCGCTTTTACCTTGTTTTCCAGTTCATCTGTAAAATGATCTATCACAAGGCTAATGTCGTAATACTGTTTTTCAAGTTGTATTGGCTGCGTATAAGTGGTGTCCACAGTCCAACCATCCGCCTCATAAACAATAGAATCATTGTAAGTGTATGTTCCCGGAGAATTAATGAAATTATTCACTTCATCAATTGTGGTTAACGATTCAGGAATAAAAGGAACTTTACCATAAATCCGAACTGCGTTAAAATATGCCCAGGCTCTCATACAAAGCGCTTCGCCATATAATTTATCGTAGTTGGTGGTGGTTTTATTAGCCTGATCTGTCACTTCGGGATGTTCCTTCTCCAAAACCGCGATAAAGCTGTTACAGGCTGAAATAAGTTTAAAGAAGGTGGTTGGCGAAGCATATTTATTTTCTTTTGAAATGTCGAAATTATATACTTCAACCATATCGGCGGTTGCATTTTCGGTAATTTGCAACAGGTCGCCCCTTAATTCTCCAAGTATAACAAGTTGTTCCACCAATTGGGCTTGTATGCCGTACAGCCCCATTTCAATAGCACGGTATTCGTACCAATCGTCATATAATTTGTCTTCCGTAATATTTATTTCCTCATCGGGATTTAAAAAGTCTTTACAGGAAGAAAAAAGAATCACGGATACCAAAAAGATTCCGATGATAGCCGCATATTTATGAATATTTCTCATTTTCAAAAATTGTTTATAAACCAAGTTTAATTCCAATTACAAATTGTCGGGCCTGTGGTGTCAAGCCATAGTCAATTCCCTGCATAATATGAGCGCTTGAGAAGGCGAATTCAGGATCGTATCCCAGGTATTTCGATACAATAAACAAGTTGGTTGCCGATACATAAAACTGTGCATTTTGAAAAGCCAGAAATTCATTGGGAATGGTATAACTCAACGAAACATTTTTCAATCGCAGATACGAACCATCTTCGATCCAGCGCGATGAAAAATCGGAGTTACCCACAAGGTCACCATACAAAGCTCTTGGAATTTCGGTTTGCTGTCCTTCATAAACCCAGCGATCCAAAACCCTTGTACTTTGATTTGCCAAAGTAACCATTCCTTCGTTTTGTGCACGAACGTAATTATATACGTCGTTTCCGGTTACAAACTGAACAAATGCATTTAGCGCCCATCTTTTATAACTGAATGTATTGCCGATTCCGCCAAACTGCTCCGGATTCGATGAACCAATAACCGTTTTATCATAATCGTTAATTATACCATCGGGGGTGCCACCTGGACCTGAAATATCCCTGAATATTGCATCTCCACCTTCATACGGAACCAATTTATCATTTCTCTTTCCGGCATTAACCGCTTCGGCTGTTGAAGCGTATACACCGTCGAAAATATATCCGTAAAAGCTGTTGGCCTGCTCACCGGGCATATTTACCAACTGTGCTCCCGGAACAGATGTAACCAACTTGTTTCCTTTTATTTCGAGTACATTATTAATAATGCTTGAATACGAGGCCAGCACATCCCATTTAAAGTTTGGCCGATCTAAAATCCTTACCGATGCGCTAACATCAATTCCCTGGTTTTCCATCTTACCACCGTTTTCAGGCCTGAAATCAAAACCGAAGTAGGCTTCCAACGGAGTAAAGATTAACAGGTTATCGATGGTTGTTTTGTAAACATCGACACTGGAACGAATCCGGTTACCCCATAATGACAAATCGACCCCAAGATTTAACTGTGAAATGCGTTCATATGTCAATTCATCGTTGGGAACTACTGCCGGAACCAAACCTGAAGTTTCGCGGAATTTAACTGCATTGTAATAATTGGTTGCTGTTGCTTCTCCAATGTCGTCGTTTCCTGAACGTCCGTATGTTAACCGCAGTTTGAGTTCCTCGAGTGCGGACACATTTTTCAGGAACGATTCGCTTGAAATTCGCCATGCAGCACCAACCGAATAAAACAAACCAAACGGAACACCGCCTACTTTCATCGTATTTGCAGCATTGTCGCCCACTCTCGATGAACCATCGAGCGATACTGATGCTGAAGTGAGATAGCGGTCTTTATAGGTATAAGTAAATATTTCGTATAACGAAACCCAGTTCCAGTTACGGTTTGCCCCGCCAATCTCACGGGCGTCGTTTTGTCCGTCCTGCAACATTCTGTATTCATCGTTTTCATGGGCATTTTTTGTCAATCCCCAATCCAGTTCGAATTTGTTGGTTAAAATATTAATACCTGTATTGGAGGTAAATTCATGATCTTTACCAATATTCCTTCTGAATTTTAAATAGGTATTGTTATAGAATGTAGAAATACTGTTATTGGTAACTTTCGAAACATTTATTGCTTCAGAGTTATAATAAAGTTCCATTCCCCTGTTCGGCATAAATAACTGTTCTTTAAGCACGTTATATGTTATACCGAAATTGGAGTGCAAATACAAATTTCTGTTAAGGTCAGCTCCAAATCCAAGAGTGGATATAAAATTGAAATTGTTGTTTTTAGCTTCAAAATTATCGATAACAGCCTGTGGGTTACTAACTCCCAGTTCATCTACTGCTGAAAGCGCGGTTAATTCGCGGCCTTCCTCATCATATTGAAATGGATTTAACAGCGGAGATTTGGCAAGGCTCGTTAAAATCGGGCTGGTTTCCCTTACAATTGCCGATTCTTTTAACTGGGAATTGTTGTAGCTAAGCGAAACGCTTGCATTCATTTTCAGCCAGGTAAAAACGTTTAGCAAACTTACGAACCTTAAGTTATAACCATTGTAGCCGGTTGTTTTTACAATCCCGTCGCTGTTCATGTATCCGAAAGAAAGTCCGTAACGAGCAATTTCATCACCGCCTTTAACTTTTACATTCAGATTTGTAAAGTATGAATTTGCAAAAATGATATCTTGCCAGTTGGTATTATGCTGATAATCGATAAAACGGTCATCTGTAGGTTTTAAATATAAATTTGGATATTCCTCTGCAATCAATTCACCTGGTTTTCCCGAAGAGAACAGCAATTCGCTGATTAACGTTTTATGCTGTCCCGCATTCATTTGAGGAATTTGGTTGGATGGCGCCAGTGAATAGCCACTTCTCAAATCCATTTCAACCACGGTTTGTGTCGCGCTCGGGTCGAGCGTTTCAATTAAAACAAGGCCGTTTGATGCTTTCGAACCAAATGCTGTGGTTATTGTCTGGTCTTTAATCACAGTTGTTTTCGAGATGTCGAGTGTATTTACTCCGAGTAACGGATTATATTCAAATCCACTGATATTCGAACCAAAAATCCCTTTTGACATAATCGGAATTCCATCGACAATATACAAAGGATGATTTGAAGAGTTAATTGAGTTTACACCTCGGTTAAAGCTTACAGCGCCACTTCCGGGCAACCCGGAACGGTTAATAACGTTTAGCCCTGAAACGCGTCCCTGAAAAAACTGGTCGACAGACAAAACAGGTGTCTCTTTAATTTTTCCCACATTAATCGATGAGAATGATGCAATCAGGTTTCTTTTGGTAAAATCCTGCGACAGAATACTAATTTCATCATTTCCTCCTTCTAATTCCAGCGATGTAAGAAAGATCTTGATATTTGTCCTGTTATTTATAAAAATCCTTTTCTTTTTATAATCATCCGATGGCGAAATAGCAAGCCACTGACTCCCTGATGTTGCCTTAACGGTAAATTCTCCGGCTTCGTTTGTAACGATTGGTAAATCGAAAGAGCCTTCGACACCTACCGAAACATTTGATACCGGTTGATTAGCGTCGTTCACTATCGTTCCTTTAACAAACAGTGTATCCTGAGCATAAACTGATGTTATTCCAAAAATCAGCAATGCTGTTAAGGCGGCTGTTTTCTTCAAATTCGCTAAAAAGTATTTATTATTCATAATAATACTTGTTTGCAATTGTCGCTTCCAGAAAAAATTCACATCTCCTGAAAATCCGTTTATTTTCCTCGCTGAATAATAAAACGACAGCATATTGCTCAGCTTCTTTAAGCGACGAAAGCAGGTTATTAGGTTTAAATTTTTTTTCATTAAATAATTCACCAGTTCAATTATATATTATTTCCTGTTTCTAATTTACAGGCTTAAATTCAATATAGTCAATTACAAGTCCGTTACTTGCCACAAATCCGGGCCCGGTATATTCTATTTTCAGTTTTGCACGTCCGTACTGTGTTAAGTTTTCCACGAACATATCGAACCTGTTAAAACGGCCTTCAGGTAAATACCTCTGACCGCTTATCACACTCGGCAATACGCCTCTGTACAAAATGTAATCGTAATAATCGAAGGTACGCATAAGCTCTCCGTTGATATAAAAATTGTAGATACCTCCAATATCCATGTGCGTACGGACAATCATTACATATTTCCGTGGGAATAAGGCCGGGGTTTTAAACTCGACTGTATACTTACCTGCATATCCTTTCGGGAATGGAACCCTGATAATCGAGTCGTTGGATGCTGTGCCGTTAAGTTCCTGTAGAGGAGTAAAGGTATTTCCACCACTGTCGACAAAAACGCTGTCTTTCCATGTAAATTTTAAACCGGTTGGTTTAAGCAGCGATTCACCCTCGAATTTAGTTCCGCCCTGGTACAAGGAGTCAGGTATAGTAAAATTCTGATAATTGTAGGTATATCCATTACTGCAAAGCGCTTTGTCGATAGGTGTGTAATTAATTACCACACTATCGCCCAAAACATTAAGGAGCTTCAGCGTATCTTTTGGCGATTTCCAGATGAATTCCTCCGGTTCCAGCCGGTTTAAGAAAACTCCCTGAGAAAGCAAATGCGGGATAAGGATTTGCTCCTGCCATTCAACAGGTATATCATTGTGATCGACATAGTCACCACCCAATGCATCGGCAACAATATCCAAAGCGCTGTTGTAATCGTCTGATCTTGGAAAAACAATTGTTGCAGCTATATTCCTGAATTCGTGTTTTACAGGAAAGTATTTCATTTCAAATTTGTTATCGACAATAGAAACAGTATCATATACGGTATTTCCTTTATCGTCGAAACCAAGTGGTTTACTTCTTTCCTTATCAAGAATAATGGTATCCTGCGTATCTATATAATTGCTTAACACCGGATTTGTAATCCTGAAATATTCATACAAATTTGGTCTGGGTTCAATTACCTGGTCCACCACAAAATATTTTCCGTTTATATACAACGGGCTTTCACTGTTAACTTCAATTCCATCGATTTTTACATTGCCGCCATTATTTTCAAAAAGCGCGAACTTTTTGGTTAAGGTTTGAATTTGCCGCATGCCATGTATATCGGATGTATTAATGAACAATGAAGCGATATGATAGCGGATTACAGTTGTATCGAAACTGGCATTGTTTAAAAAGCCTGTAACTGCATCGTTTGTAGGAGCAAATACGGAAAACGAATTATCCCGTTTAAAAAGCGAATCTAACTGAAAGGACTTAATGGCTGCCACAAACTCCGAAATTTGCGGATCTTTTTGCATGGCATCCCACATGTTTTCATTCACAGTTTCAGGATATTCACCGTAGTGTTCGTCCCACTGTTTATTACAGCTAATTGCCAATATTACAATTAGCGCTGTAATGATTATTATTCCTGGTTTAAATTTCATGTTTTCTTTCGATTAAATTGGTTCAAACGTAATGCGGTCCCATAAAAACCGGCCTGGAATTAGCGGTTTGACTTCCACAATATGCGACTCGTATTTTTTAAAGTCGATGGTTCCTAATTCAATTCTTTGGAACGGGTTATTTGCATTTCCACCTTGCGACAGGTCAACCAGACCACTCACTTTTTTTCCATCGATATATACTTCAACCAAAGCATTTGCAGAATTGAAAGCTTCTGCTGTTAAATACACTGTATATTTTCCCTGCACGATTTTGGGCACTTGGTAGGTTATGGTGAAATCGCCATCTATTTCCAGGTAATCGTTATCCCAGGCTCCCCGGTACTGGTCTCCTTCATCAACAAAAAACAAGTCGGGCCCATCCCAGGTGATATTATATAACGATGTTGGATCTTCAATTAAATAAGACCCGGCTTTACCTCTGTATGCATTCAGGAAAGGTTCTTCGTAAAACTGAAAGTCCTGTTGTGCCCTCGATGGTGTTTTCTGGGTCATAATGCGATCTATCAGATGTATTGCCCCACTTTGTGAAGTAATATTACTTTCATCATAGAGAAATGTAATATAATCGATAATAGTCGTGTCGATACCTGAAATGATAGTATCGAAAACCTGTTTGCCTTTGTTAATATATATGTCGTTACCCAGGCCGTTAATACTAATCGGCACTTCCGAAAATGTGGTATAATTTGTTGCCTGTCCTTCGAAATCATTTATATATCTGCTTCCTGTAAGAATATGATATGCACAAAATCCATACAATGGGTTGGTTGGATTTGTATAATCTGTTTTACCCGGGCTAATAAACTGTTTTAAATCATCCAGCGAATTAATGCCGTTCGCTTTAAATACATCGTCCGGTTCAACCAGTAATGTAACAGGCGCAGGGCTATCCTCTTCCTTTGAGTTAAAATCAATCAGGCTTTTCACACCGGTTACTTCCATAGCTTCTTTTAAAATTGAATAACCCGAATTATCCTGCAGCCAATTATAACTTGTATATGTTATTGGTTTGAGCGCTACTTCAATTTCATGAATAATACCGTTGGAAACTTCGATATCGCGCTTAATAACAGCAGCCTGGTTATTAATTTTATAATACGACGAATCTGTTCCCACCACAAAACTTACGGTTAAATAATCATCGGATAATGTCGGTTCTGAAAATGCGCCAAAGGGAAAATCCTGTGAGAGCACTCCCATATTTACCACATGATAGCGGGCAAAAGCCGAAGCATATTCTTTATTATTGATGATGTCGTTAATCGAAGAAATTCCTTCTGTCGATTGAATAAATTTATCGATTGCGTCGTTACTGGGCAGGAAAAGCGTATAATCTGTTCCATTAGGATTGTAGGCGCTTAAGGTCTTATCCAACCCGCCAGCCTGAAGGATCTGCAGAAAATCGGAACAAGTGTCCTTTTTTTCCACGACGTAATCGTAAATGGTATATTGCTCGGCGTCTTCAAATCCTGCTGTTCTAATCTTGTCATCACAGGACCAGAATATAACTGCCGACAATAAACTTATGATATAAATTATTCTTTTCATGTGTTTAATATTTTACAGTTTTCAAATGGCACACATGTAACATATTTGCATTTTTAAAAGCGTATTTTAATAATTGCCTGTTCACTTTTTGTTTTATTTAAAAGTTATAATACGAGTTCTGAACCAGATTTTTATTCCGTTCAATCTCTGTTTCGAAAATGGGAAGATACCACCCTTTTGGATTTGTCAGTTTTGTTGCCAGAATTCGTTTTTGCGTTGATGGCACGTTACTTACAATAATTTCAATTAGTTTGTCCTTACGCGCGTAATCGTTTCTTCGTCCCATTCTCAGCAAGTCGAACCATCTTTTACCTTCGTAGGCAAATTCCAGGGCTCTTTCTTCCATAATTGCATCTTCCCACGAAAACGGATTATTGGCCACTGCTTTAGCGCCTAATCCTGCTCTTTCGCGTATTTCTGTTAAAATATTGTTTGCTTCAACATATCTTTCCAGTTGCGACAATGCTTCTGCTTTCATTAGCAACACATCGGCTAAACGGTATACTATCCAGTTACAACTTTGTTGATCGCTTCCTGATCTTGTGGATTGACCATCGGGAGCCTGACCTACATATTTCCAGATAATAAAATCGTCTTCGCCATATTTTCTTATCGATGAATCCTCACCTCTTACCAATTCACTTGAATATTCGAAACTCAGCATTTCCAATGCTTTCTGGCTTGGCAGATATTGATAAGCGTTTCGGTTGGTCAAACCCCACATGCTGTTATTTTGGCTCAATGTTCCATCGAACTGGAATTCGAAAATGCCTTCCAGCGAATTTCCCGGATAAAACAATTCGAACCACTTGCCACTTGGCATAAGTTCAAATTTATCTGAAGCAATAATACTGTTTACATGTTCAATAACTTTATCATACTGAAATCTCCAAAGTGCAATATCCGCGAGTAATGCATCGAACGCAGCTTTTGAAGCGCGGCCTTTGTTTTCCCGAATTGTTTTGAAACTTTCGGAAGGAGCAAACGGCTTGTTGGTTTCCAGGTCTGTTACAATCTGATTTAACACTGTTTCATCGCTGGAATTTGTCAAATAAAAATCGGCATCATCTGTTTCAGTTGGCTCCAGTACCAGAGGAACATCGCCATAAACCCTAACCAGGTAAAAATATGCAAGGCTTCGTAGGAATATAGCTTCGGCTACAAGGCTCTGTTCCTGATAATCGGTAAAGGTATTATCAACTTCCTGAACCAGTGGTGCGTTTTTAATTACTTCGTTACAATAATTTATTACCTCATAAAAGCTTTGCCAGTTGCACTCGCCATTATCAGGATAAATATTGTTTTCCATTAATTTCAACTGATCTCCTCCAAGCGACGGACCGTTGGTAACCATGTCGGCACGTATTTCACCAAGCACGAACAATTTGCCGTCTAAATGCGAAAAGTTACTGTAGGCTGCCATTAAAACAGCTTCAACATCTGCCCTTGTTTTCCAGAATTCTTCCCGAATTAATCCACTTGGCGGGATTAGTTCCAGCCAGTCGTTACACGAAATTTGTGTTAAAACCAAAATTGTAACCAGTAAATATTTTATCTTCTTTCTCATTCTGCAATAATTTTAGAATCCGACACCTATACTAAATGTATACACTTTGGGTGGAGGGGTACGTGCATAATCCACACCAATCCAGAATGGATCTGTTGCATCCTGGCTAATTTCCGGGTCCTGGCCTGAATAGCCGGTCCAGGTATACAATTTACGCGCGCTTAATGCAATATTGGCTTTTCTCACCCCAATTTTTTTACATAACGAAGGCGGGAAGGTATAAGCAATCTTTAAATTGTTCAGTCTTACAAAATCACCGGATTCGACATAACGGTCGGAACCCAGGTTATTGGCAGGATGATTCATATATGCCCTTGGCAAAAGACCATCTTCCTGTTGACCCTGAACACGCCATCTGCTAAGTACTGCCTTACTCTGGTTATCCCTGTTGTTCATACCCTCGGTTTGAATTGCAATACCATTCACGATATCGAAACCAAGCCTGTAATGGAATGCCAGCGAAAAATCCCAGCTTTTGTATTTCAGCGTTGTTCCAAATCCACCGATAAAATTCGGGTTTGAGTCACCAATATAAACCACATCATTGATATCGATTTTTCCGTCTTTATTAATATCCTCATATATCGGGTCGCCGCCTTTAAATACATAGAAATCCTGGTAACGCATAGGGATTGCCTTGCCTTCAGCATCGTAAAGTTTATTGCCGTCAGCATCTTCTGCAATAGCATCTTCATCGCTTGAATAAACACCCAGATATTTGAATCCAAAGAATGAACCAATGGGTTCGCCTTCAACCACACGTAACGGATACTGACCGTTTCCGATAGATGTGGAACGTTCTGTGTTAAAGTTTTCAGGCAATTTATTAAACGAGTTAATATTTTGTGAAATATTGAAATTAAACGAGAGCAGCCAGTCTTTATTTCTGATAATTTTAAAATCGCTCATTAATTCCCAACCATAATTTGTCATTTCTCCACCATTTAAGTTTTTAAGTTGATTAAATCCAGAAGAATAAGGAATATCATAATCTATCAAAAAGCAAATCGGAAGTAACTTTCTCATAATAACTTCCATCGACATAAATGCGGTCGTCGAACAAACTTAATTCACCTCCAATATCCCATGAAGTAACGTTTTCCCAACGAAGGTTATTTAACTGTATACTTGTGGGCGCAATAGCAGGATTTAGAATATAACCTCCACTACCTGTAGATTCGTAGGTTGCAAACCTTGCGTAAACATCGCCAGGCTGGCGGCCGGCAACTCCCCATGTGGCACGTAACATACTTTCACCAAGCCATGTAAGCGATTTTGTAAAATTCTCGCTTGAAAAACGCCACCCCAGCGAAACTCCTTTAAATAATCCCCAACGGTTATTCAACCCGAATGATGAGTGTGCATCGGCTCTTAGCACTGTTTGCACCATGTAACGATCTTTAAACTTGTAATTTACTGTCCCAACGCCGCTTACAAGCCTTGCATCACCCGAACCATTACCTATCCAGTTAATTGCAGCATCAATTGCCGGATCCTGAATATCTGTACTTGGCGTTTTATTGCTTTGAATATTCAGCCATTCGTATCCCGACTGGTCCGTAATCCAGGTTGCAGTACCCGAAATCTCATGGTCAGGGTTTTTAAATGGCGAACCAAATGCAATTTGAGTTTCTGTTCTTAACGACTGGTTTAGACTGTTTCCTTCTTCGGCTTTATTAATTTGCCAGTTTAACCAATCGGCTCCAATTGCATTGTAAGGCAAATACCGTTTTTCCTTTGTACCGCCATACTGAAACGAAATTGTTTGCCTGAATGTAAGCCAGTCGTTAAACCGGTATTGCAACATAAATGTATTTTCGAGCTGACTGAAATATTCGTCACGTCGTCCCAGGTTGGCAACAGCCACCGGATTAAAATAGGTTATGCCATCACCCTGGTAACTGTTAATAGGTGTAAAATATTCACCGGTAAGATCGCCGTTTTGATCGTGTTCGTAAATACTCATGTTTGGCGATTTAATATAGGCCATTTCCCTGATGTTTCTTGGTCTCCAATAACTTCCCTGCAGTTCAACATTTCGTTCGCGTAGTACTCGAGGTATAATTAAATTTTACCTGGAATAACATTTTTCTTGAAAGAAAATAATCAAGATTAATACGGGTAGAAAAGCGGGAATATCCGGTATTCAATGTGGTACCGCCTTCATCTAAATAACCAAACGAAGTAAAATAACGCGTTTTTTCACCACCACCCGAAATACTGAAATAATGGTCGTGTGAAAGTCCGTTCTTTGTAATTTCCTTTAGCCAGTCGGTATTTGCTGAATAATTATAAAAATCGACATAATCCCTGTCGTATGCAATTTCGGGATACTGGTTAATATCAAATACGCCACGCGAGTTGTGCCACTCTTCCAATTGCAACATAATATACTCATCTCCATTCAGCATAGGAATCGGATCGGGCTGAATATTGAGATTCGTTCTGTACTGGTAATCAAACTGAACTTTACCCATTCTACCTTTGTGTGTTTCGATAAGCAAAACGCCATCGGCTCCACGCGAACCGTAAATAGCAGTAGATGCTGCATCTTTCAAAACCTCTATCGATTTTATATCCTGAAGGTTGACATTGATAAGGTTACTGATATCTTCAGTGTCAGCGGAAGTTAAATCGAAACCACTCTGATTAATATCAGGCTGCGGAATTCCATCGATTACAATTAACGGATGGTTATTCCCCATACCACTTAAACCACGAATAACAAGCTGAGAACCCGAACCCGGGTCACCGGAAGCGCTGATAATATCCAATCCACTGATTTTCCCCTGTAATGCATCGGCAGCCGATAAAACGCCGGCATCCTGCATATCCATTAAATCAATTTTCACACTTGATGATGCCTTGTCACGGTCGTCGATATTTGTAAGGCCACCGGTAGCTCTTGATTCGGCAACAATTTTTACTTCGCCAATTGCTACATCTTCAGGAACGAGTTCTACCATTATTGATGCATTGGCCTGAACTTTTATTTCCTGCGATTTATAACCGATTACACTGACTTTTACAATATTGGATGGATCTTTCATGGTTAAAACGAAGTCTCCGTTAACGTTGGTTATTGTTCCTCCAATAACACGTTCTTCCTTGTCATATTCTACCACATTGGCACCAATAATGGTGGTTTTATCGCTGCTATCGATAACCCTTCCCCTGATAATGGTCTTTTGCTGGGCAAAAACAGATGTTAGGCTAAACAGAGCGGTGATAAGAATTATGGCTGATTTGATTTTGTTCATTTGTTTCACAAACCTTGGTTTAATTATTATGAAAATTGATCTTATCCTTTAATTGGTATCTAAATCTTCCACTTTTAATACCTTATCTATCAGATGAACAACCCCGTTGTTATATTGAGGCGGAAATACTTCCTGCCCTGTTCCGGTAGAAACACCACTTATAAAATTGGTTGTTTTAGATGGTATGTCAACTTCGTTCTCAACAACTTCAACATAGTTTGTTCCATCTTTACGCGGAATATCGATAACATCGACTCCCGGCTTAATAAATAGTTTGGTATAAACAGTGGTATATTGTGTTGATTTTTCGTCTATTCTCGCAGTTTCGTAATACTGTGCTGGTTTCTTTCCATCTGTAAAAATCATATCACCCTGAACGAAGTGCAGCAAGCAAAAGTTTACTAATTCGCTGGCAGGCATGCTGTTCACATTAGCGCTGTCCAAAGCCGCCTGACTGGGAGCAAACACCGTATAAAAGTCATTATCCGATATAAATTTGTATCGGTATAATTTTGTATCGGCCAAACCCGATTTAACCAGCAGATTATGAAATGGCTTGAATTTATCATTCGATGATAACAGGTTGTACAATGAACCGGTGGAAAAAGTAAACCAGTTTTGAATATCATATGTTGTTCCGTTATCGGAATTATTGCTGATAACTTTCGGAAAATTTGGTGCAGATGTAGAACCCCGAAAACCAATTGTCGTAGTACCCGTCCCGGAAACTTCTCCTGTTTCGTTATTAAAAATTATAATATTTCCAGCGAGGTTTTGAATGTATTCTTTTCTTGCAAATCCATCCGGCTGTCCGGTTGCTACATGGTTTAATAATAGTGTACGTACCTCGTTAACATTTAAGCCATATTGAGTAAATGCCCCACCCATCGAGATCTGAAATGCAGAAAATGATCCACGTGTTGGATCGTATAACAACGATGAGTCTTTTGAAGTGTTTGCATCCGCTTCCACAAAGAACGAGTATTGCTCGTTTGGCCTTTTAAGCGCCGGTTTTAATCCGGCCAGTTCTACTGCATTCATAACTTTATTGTATCCACGCTGCAGATAAACAGGGCCTAAAACACTTTTAAATGCCCTTGGAATAACTGCTTCACTTAAACCAATGAAAGTACAGTTGCTTCCGAATTCTTTTTGAACTATGTTGGATTCATCCAGCGTTAAAACATCCAGTTCGCCATTATAAAATCCTTTCGAAAAATCTGTCGGATAAATTGTATTGATCGACATGTAGGTATTCGCCACAATTCGTTTAATATTTTCGGGAGTTCCCTGGAATGTACCCCAACCACTCGGAATTTTTATATAATCTTCCACAAACTTATTAAAGGCCTGGTTAGTGGGCGCCATTAATCCGTGATGGTAACGAATGGTTACGTTCCCTGGTAATCCATAGGTTCCGGTTGGCGGACTCGTTCTTTCCGATGTAAAATCAAAAGTCAGATCGGGAAAGCTTAAGTCAAACAGCGAATCCACCTGAAGTCCCTGATCCGCGCCGGGTTGATCCTGGGTTTTTCCTTCGTTGTACCTGAATTCGGGAAATAAATTTAATAGATCGAAAAATTCGGTATAATCGTATTCACCCCCGGTTTCAGCAACAATCTGTTCTGCATTTCCCAGCGGTTCAACCACACGGTCGATAATATAAACAAAGCCATTTTCCGCAGGTATTTCATCGCTTATTATTTTCGCACCTGCATAATAAATATTATCTCCTCCTTCAAACGGCCGGTTAAAATAAAATTCGTAGTCGCTTGAAGTCAGTTCATAAATATCAAAATATTCCTTATAAAAAACCGGAGCGAATTTACGGGAATCGGGAATCACAGTTCGGGTCCAGCTGGAAGCCAGGGTATCCACAATTATTACCCGCGAATTTCTTCCCATACCGGTATGTGAAATTCCATATTTTTGGTTTTTATCCAAAAGCAGGGTTTCACGCTTAAATCCTTTTGGCTTATCGTTATTTATATCGAGTGAATCGATCCAGCCATAAATATCGAGCGTCCGTAACTGAATTTTACTCCACGGGTTCTGTACGATCATGTATTTCACCATTCGTTCCAGTTCCGGCAACGGAATATCATCAACAGAATTATATTTGGAATTACCTGAAAAATATTGGTTGAAGGCATCGTTGGAAGGAGCAAAAACCGTATAACTTCCCGAAACATCCAGAATTTTATCGTATCCGGTTAACTCTACACAATGCGCAAAAGTTGAAAGTTCGGGTTTATCAAGAATTTGTGTATATACCTTTCCGGCTAACCAATCAGGCCTTTTATAATGTTCAAAATTATCCTGGCAACCAAACAGGACAAAAAGCATAAATAAAGGCCAAAGCAATGATTTGTTCCTGGTCATATTAGTTTAATTAATTTAAAACTTTGCAATTCAAAAAATGAATTAGTTGCCAAACATACTAAAAATGGCAATTTGTACAAAATACAAAATAGATATTAATCAACATATCGTATTATTTAGTATTATTCTATTTAAAGCCTTCAAACATAACATTTATTGTCTTAAACAAATGCCGTAAATATTCATTTACAAATCCTTTATACAAGCTGATTCCTGCCAATCATTACCTTGCCAATTTAATTATGAAGTAAACTTACCGGTTTGCGGCAAATGCAAAGGCTCTGTAGAAGAGAAAAGAAAGGTGGAGGAATTGCTCGACAGCCTGGCGGATGGCCTTGTTTGTGGTTGTATATAAAATAAAAAAACCGCGATGTACGCGGTTTTCTTTGTGCTGTAGTTGATAATTTTAATTAAGTAAATGCGTATAACCATCGTTAATCAGGTCGGGTAAATAACTTGCAATTAAACCCAAAGCCTTTTCGTCGTTTACCATGTTAGGTGTTATAACCTGCTGTTTCATAAATTCATCGTGGCTAATTACAGCATTGTTAATTTTCTTTGGAACATTCCGCCATGAATTTCTAACTGCTTTTGTGCCAAATCCTTCAGAAGTTGCAAGATAACTTATTTCAAAAAACTGCGAATGAACCACATATTCAGTACCATCCAGGGTATTTCTTTTAACCACGGTAACGGGTTTTTCATCGCTGCTGTAACGAATTGTCCACACGGCTTCAACCTTTTTGCCCATATTAAGATCATTCATTGGCGTAATCGAGAAATCTTTGAATTCGGAACGGGAACCTGTAGCGTTGGCAAGATTTGATACTAAAAATAAACAAGTGACAATCGCTGAGAATAAACTAACTTTTTTCATGACTTTAATTTTTGAGTGAATAAAAATGTTTTCTGTTTTAATGTTTACGTGTTATATGACGCAATAGAATAGAAGACGTAACAATCTTTTTTTCTGTTAAACAACATGTTATTTTTGTCGAAATTTTTTGTTTTTTTCAAAAATGACGTGCGAATACAGAAATGATTTCAGTTTGAAATACAATCATTCATTTTTTAACTGAAAATGCATTTTGGAACCTGTGTCTTCTTTCAGTCAGGAATAAGATATTTCCTTGTTAAATTTTTATTTCTGTCAGAAAATAACACTTTTGAAACAACCAAATGGATGATTATCCGATATGAAAATAACCGTAGTGAAATATATGCCGGAAAGCCTGGATTAAATTCGTGAAGTACTATTGTATCTGATTCAAATATTTTTGAAGCCGGTTCATTCCTTCCTCTATATTTTCGATTGAATTTGCATAAGAAAATCGTAGAAATCCTTCACCGTTTTCACCAAAATCGATACCGGGAGTTACTCCCACATGTGCTTTCTCCAGAATATCAAAAGCAAGTTGATAACTGTCATTCGAAATATGCCTGGCGTTAACAAATACATAGAAAGCGCCGGTTGGCGGAACTTTTATATCAAATCCTAATTCCTGCAATCTTGAAATTAAATACTTGCGCCTTTTGTTATAGATTTTCTTCATTTTTAAAATGTCGGGTTGTGCTTCACGTAATGCAGCTATTCCTGCTCGCTGAGCAGTTGAACCGGCACAGATAAATAAATTTTGCTGTAATTTCTGCATCGGACGAATATATTCTGTTGGCGCAATAACATAACCGAGCCGTAATCCGGTCATCGCGTATAATTTGGAAAAACCGCTTAAAACAAATACATCTTTGCCATATTCCAACATTGAATGAGCCTTTTTCTCATAAACCAATCCGTGATAAATTTCATCGGAAATAACCGGGATATTAAATTTCACCAGTTCTTTCATTACTTTCGGAGAAAGCAGGTTGCCGGTCGGATTCATCGGGCTGTTTATCATTATTGCCCTGGTTTTGCCGGAAATGTATTTTGATATGTCGGATGGGCGATACTGAAATCCGTCTTCTTCGTAAACCGGAACTTTTACCGGTTTAGCGCCCAAAAACCGGATAAAATTCTGATAACAGGCATATCCCGGATCAGAAATAATAACCTCATCGCCGGGTTCGCATAAAACGCCAAGTGTGAGCAAAATAGCCGGCGAGCTTCCTGAGGTAACAATTATTTGATCCGGTGAAACAGAAACTTTATACTCATTCAGATATCGCTTTGCAATTTCATTTCTTAATTCAGGATCGCCCAGGCTATGCGTATAATGCGTACGGCCTTCGATAAAAGCTTTCGCCACTGCTTCCGATACACATTTGGGAACATCGAAATCGGGTTCACCCACTTCAAGATGAATCACGCTGATTCCCTGCTTTTCCATTTCAGCAGCTTTCTCGAGCACTTCCATTACTATGAAAGGCTTTATTTCCAATGCTTTTTGTACAATCATGAAATTACCTGGTTTTTTGCCTAAAAATAACCAGAAATGAATTTGAAAACAAAGATTAACGCAGATTCCGAAAGCTGTTTAAAAACAACTATACATATTGTTTGGCAATATTTGCTGCCTGACTTTGATATCCGCCACCAAATAAATAATAGTGGTTCAGCACATGATACAACTGATAAAGTAAGTTTCTTTCTTTCCAATCGGCAGGAAGCGGATTGATTTCATTATACGCACTGTAAAACCTGGACGAAAAACCGCCAAACATGGTCATTATTGAAAATTCCATTTCGCGGTCGGCGTAATACGAAGCGGGATCGATTAAAGCAAATCCATTTCCGGTTTGCATATAATTTCCCGACCATAAATCGCCGTGAATTAAAACCGGAACAGACTTCGCCGGAATTAAATTCGGTATACGATTTAATAAGTTGTCATACAGTTTCACTTCTGATGAAGGTAACGCTCGCTCTTTCTTAATGAGATTCAAAAGAAATGATAAGCGGTTTTCAACATAAAATTCAGCCCAGTTTTTCTTCCACGAATTATTCTGAAGCGTAGCTCCGCAATAGTTATTATTATAAAAACCGTATTCTGAATGCGAGAATTTATGCATAACCGCCAAGCCTCTTCCCAATTCCTCGTCATTTCCTGAACTGTAAGCTGACGGTAAATATTCCAAAACCAGAAAGCCCGGCGTTAAACCTACTTTTTTAGCAGCAAAAACTTCCGGGATTTTCAAAAGATGATTAACCGCTTTTTGCATTTCCTGCAGACTTTCAGCCTCGCGCAGAAAAATATCTTCCTCGCAGTTTGCATTCCATTTCAGAAAAAAGCTGCCGACATTGGTATCGATTTTTGAAGCATGATTAATACAGCCGCCGCCAAGAACTGATGAATTCTCAATAAAAACGCTTTTCCCGGATTTTAAACTCAGTTCCTTCTCAACTTCTTTTAATACAGCAGACATAAATGTATCTATTTCATAAAGTTCAACTAAAAGTGCTTTGTATTCCGAGATTTATTTTAATTCAAAGTCAGCTTCCAGGCCTTTAACGGAATTCGTGCCAACCCAAAGCTTAAATTTTCCGGGTTCAGCCCTGAATTCATTTGTAGTTCCGTAAAAAGCCAAATCGTCGGGTGTGATTGTAAAAGTTACTTCTTTTGTTTCTCCGGGACTTAGCATGATTTTTTCAAATCCTTTTAATTCCTTAACTGGTCTTGAAAGACTTCCCACCAAATCGCGGACATATAACTGAACCACTTCTTCGCCGTCAGCTTTACCGGTATTTTTAACTTTTACCGAAACACTGAGTTTGCCATTCATCGTTAAACTATTTTCCGAAAGCTGTAACCCGGAATATTCGAACGTGGTATAACTTAAGCCAAAACCAAAAGGGAAAAGTGCATCGTTTCTTTCATCGGTGTAATGCGACCAAAACACCGCATTTGGATTTCCGTTTCCGCGGCCTGTGCTTAAATGGTTGTAATATAATGGTAACTGGCCAACCGAGCGCGGAAATGAAACCGGAAGCTTACCGGCAGGATTGTAATCGCCAAACAGTACATCGGCTATTGCATTTCCGGCCTGAGAACCTAAATGCCATGCTTCCACAATTGCCGGAATATTTTCAGCCATCCAGTTGATTTCCAAAGGCCTGCCATTCATCAATACAACAACTACATTTTTATTTACACTATAAATTTCTTCCAACAATTCCTGCTGAAGGCCTTTCAACGAAATATCAGCCTGGCTCCTGCCCTCTCCGGTCTGAAAACAATCTTCGCCCAAAGCAATTACAACCACATCGGCAGATTGTGCTGCCGTTTTTGCTTCAGCAATTCCTGAATGATTGGTCGTATTGAACTTCAATCCACTTGAGAAACTTCTTTGGCCAACCACAAATGCAGGCCCGTTTTCGAAAGTTACATCTGAAGAAACGACTGCATTTTTAATTCCTTCAAGTAAAGAAACACCGGAATTGGTAACTGCCTGAGCGCGCCAGCTTCCCAATGGCACATCTTTGCTTTCTGCCAACTCACCAATAACAACTATTTTTTTTCCGTTTTTTGAAAGTGGCAGCAGGTTATTTTCATTTTTCAGCAAAACAATACTTTTCCTGGCTACTTCGCGCGATGCCGCCATATTCTTTTTGGAAAGTATTACTTCATTTTCCCTTTCTGTATTAGAGTATTTATAAGGATCATCAAACAAACCTAGCTTGAATTTAATTCTCAAAATCCGACGTACCGCATCATCCACTTTTGAAATATCCACCGAACCTTCTTCCACTAATGCTTTTAAGGCCTGGATATACACATTTCCTTCCATATCCATATCGGAGCCGGCTGTAATGGCCAGTTTTGCAGCTTCGCTTTTATTGGCAGCAACTCCATGAGTTAACAATTCACCTATCGAATTCCAATCGGAAACTACAAAACCATCAAATCCCCATTCGCCTTTAAGAATATCGCGCTGAATATGTGAATTCGCTGTAGCAGGCAAACCATTTATGGTATTGAACGAATTCATAAAAGTTGCAACGCCTGCATCGACGGTAGCTTTAAACGGTGGTAAAACCGTATTTCGTAAAGTCGGTTCACCTATTTCAACCGAGTTATAATCGCGGCCGGCTTCGGCAAAACCATAAGCTGCAAAATGTTTTGTGCACGCTGCAATTGTATTTATGTCCGATAAATCATCGCCTTGAAAACCCTTCACCCGCGCATATGCCATTTTGGCTCCCAGGTATGGGTCTTCGCCCGAGCCTTCCATAATTCTCCCCCAACGTGCATCGCGGGCAATGTCTACCATGGGTGCAAAAGTCCAGTGTAAACCTGCCGCTGAGGCCTCTTCTGCAGCAACTTTTGACGATAGTTTTGCCATTTCAGGCTCCCAGCTTGCAGCTTCGGCCAGCGGAATAGGAAACATGGTTTTAAAACCGTGAATCACGTCATATCCTAAAATAAGCGGAATTCCCAAACGGCTGCTGTCAACCGCCCACGCCTGAAGCCTTCGTGTTGCTTCCGCCCCGGTAACATTCAGCATCGATCCGATTTTGCCTTCTTTCACCATGCGGTAAAAAGCCATCGAGTCGGTATTTGCAGGCGCCGGCCCGGTCATTTCCCAACGCGAGGTATATTGATTTAACTGCCCAATTTTTTCGTCCAGCGTCATTTTCGCCAGTAAATCGTCGATTTTCTTTTCAATTACAGGGTCTGCCGGATGATTGGCAAAAGCGTTTTTCGGAATATATGTAATAGAAATGATTGCCCAAATCAGAATTCCGGGAATAAGTTGACGTTTCATAAAGTTAGCTTATTGTATTTTTTACAAAGAAATAAATTTTCTGTTTAAGAAGTATTCTAAATAATATTGAATTTTAATACGATTTTAACCCAAAATGATTTCTGAAAAGTACAGGTTAAAAATACCTGCCGATGAGTGGATTTTCAACTATTGCTTTTCGGAATTCGTAAAAGTCGAGGTTTCCTGAAAATCTTCCGACAATTTTACCTCCCGGTTCGACGATTACTGTGTACGGAATTTCTCCCGACCAATCCTTGTCGAAATTTTCAATCAGATCGTATTTGTTTTCCGAACTAAAAATAAAATTATTGGTAAGCGCTGCATTTTTCTTTTGAAGAAATTCCAGCACATTATCTTTCTTATCCAATTTATCGGTGCTTATCGTATACATTTCGAAATCGCGCCCCATAAACATGCGGTACGTATCCACCAGTTCCGAGAATTCAGCAATACATGGCCCGCACCAGGTCGCCCAGACATTAATTACCCGTAATTTTTTTGAATCATTTTTCAGCAGGTTTTTCATTTCATCTATTGAGAGCGATTTAAGTGAAACCGCATTTTTTACCCATTCCGAATCGAGTTTTTTGCGAATATCGTTTTTCCATTTCCATTTTATAGAGCAGCCAAAAACTTTGGTTTGCTTTACTGCCACTTCATTTCCTGCCAAAACTGCCTCAATAGCATTTCTTAAATCGTGTTGTTTTGCAGTTCCAATTTTTTCCGCTTCATCCACTCTGCCAACATATCGCAGAATTCTGTCTTTATCAAACACAAAACAATGTGGTGTTGCCACCGGGCCGTATTTTATTGCAGTCTCCTCGGTTTCTCCATCGTCTAAAAACGGAAAATTGAAACCTTTCTCTTTTGCCCTTATTTGCATATCTTCAAAAGTGTCACCCAGTTCGGTATAACCTCTTTCTTCCAGGCAAAGCGATTCAGGCGAATTCGGATTTATCATAACCACCTGAACGCCTTTATCTTTATAATCATTTTGAATATCAATGATTCTTTGTTCATACGCCTGTGCTGTCGGGCAATGCGGAGCGCTGAAAATAATTACCAGTATTTCGGCGTTTTTAAAAGATGACAATGAATACATTTTTCCATCAACACCTTTTAAATTAAAATCGATAGCTTTGGCTCCCGGTTGAAGCGTTTCGGGATTTGGATGCGTTTGAGAAAAAAGGCTAAACGGAAGAATGAATAAAAACAATGCGACAAGCTTTTTCATTGTGTTGGATTTAGTTATTAAATTGAACGATAAAATTAGTCCAAAAAATTAAACTTAAACAGAACAAACAAAGTAAATCATGTTAAAACTGTTGAAAATGAACTATACAAAACCTTTTTTGCTATTGGTTTTGCTATTCATTCAACTCATTTCGTTTGCACAGGCAACAAACAAAACCGAAACAGATACAACAGCTATATCAGGCAAAATCAACGAAGTTACAATTACTGCATTTCGTTCGCCGTACAATTTATTTAACACACCGGCTCCGGTTAACCTTATCGGGCCGCTTCAGTTGGAAACCGGAAGTTCTTTAACGCCCGTAGAAGCGCTCAACCAGGTTCCGGGAATTCTTATGCATAATGCAACACTAAATACCAACCGTTTAACTATTCGCGGAATCGGTTCGCGCTCCTTGTATGCAACCAATAAAATTAAAGCATATTTCGGTGAAATTCCGCTTACATCCGGCGATGGAGAAACCACACTTGAAGATTTGGATAATTCAGCAATAAAGCGCGTTGAAATTATCAAAGGCCCTTCATCGAGTTTGTACGGTGCAGGACTTGCAGGTGTAATTCTCTTTCATCCGAATACAGTAACAAAAAACTTTGTTCAGAACCGGATTTCGAGTGCATCCTTCGGAACCATAAAAAACACGCTTTCAGCCGGAATAATTCAGAATAAAATGAATATTTACGCTCTTGGTTCCTATTTAAAAAGCGATGGTTACCGGGAAAACAACACTACCAACAGAGCAAATATCCTGCTTAATTCAATTTACTCGGTTACTGCGAATTCGAACCTGCAGATATTATTGAATGCCACAAAAATGAAAGCATATATCCCAAGTTCGCTGGATAAGGAAATGTTTGAGAATACTCCTGAAAAAGCCGCTCCCAACTGGGCAGCAATTCAAGGTTATGAAGATTATTACAACGCCCGGATAGGATTATCCTATAACCTGATAACCGATAAAAATGAAAAAGTAGCTCTTGCAACTTTCGGAAGTTACAGAAAAGCCGATGAGCTTCGGCCTTTTAACCGCTTAAAGGAAAACTCCGATTATATTGGTTTCCGTGCATACGTACAAAAGGTAATCACCAGTAAAAATTCAAAATATACGTTAACTTCCGGATTGGAATTCTTTCGTGAAAAGTATTATTGGTCAACTATTTCGAATGAAAACCAAAATGAACTTCTGTCGGACAACATAGAAAAAAGACGATATGAAAACCTGTTTATACAGTTGGAATCGGAATTATATGAAAAACTTTATATCTCTGCAGGAATAAACGGAAATCTTACCAATTTTTATTACACCGATCTTTTTACCGAAAACGGCGATCAATCGGGCGAGCATCAATATAAACCGGTATTCTCGCCACGTATCGGAATAAATTATGTGATAAGCCGAAACCTTTCCATTTTTGGCAATGTAAGCCAGGGATTTTCGACGCCGACATTTGAAGAAACACTTTTACCCGATGGCGAAGTAAACAAAGACATAAAACCCGAAACCGGGTGGAATTACGAAGCCGGAATTCGTACGTTGGTTTCCAATCGCATTCAGTTTACCGCGAGCTACTTTCGAATATATATCAGTAATTTGCTGGTTGCGCGCAGAACAGGCGAAGATGCGTATATCGGTGTAAATGCGGGTAAATCGATTCATCCCGGACTTGAAACTGAAATTCGCTGGAACATTACAAAACCAGAGGCTTATCCCGTATTTACATTGATTGGCAATGCCACATTTGCCAATTATCATTTTCAGGATTTTGTCGATTTGGAAAACGATTACTCAGGAAACAATCTTCCGGGAACAGCAAAAAATACATGGATGCTGATGGCTGTTATAAATCCGTTTAGAAACGCAGGATTAACTTTCTGGCACCGCTACACCGGAAAAATGGCTGTAAACGATGCGAATACCGGTTATTCGGATGCGTTTGGAATTACAAATTTCGAAGCCGGATTCAGCCCGCGAATTGGTAAAATGCGATTTGGCCTGAAAGGTGGCATTCAAAATATTTTCGATATTCATTATGCCTCGATGCTCGCAGTTAACACACTTGCATTTGGTAATAATTTGCCGCGTTATTATTATCCCGGAAACCCCAGAAACTTTTATGTTTCGCTGCTAATCGGGCTAGGGTGATGCGGTTTCCAACCGCATTTTTATCGCTGCCTTTTATGTGAAATATCTGCCGCGTTATTATTACCGGCTCTAATAAGGTGCTGCGGTTTCCAACCGCATTCTCTTTAACCGCATTTTTATAAAGGCAATTACAAATCGCCTCACCAGAAGATTAACCACTCTTATTCCGGATAACCCGTTATTTTTCTGATTTCATGATATAGCGGCTCCAGCGTTTTGTACATCTTTTTATATACTTTATCGTGCAGTCGCTGGTAAAGCTCAACATGCGCGCTGTTTGGACGAAACTCACTTTTATACCTCACCATATTTTGAACTGCCGTTTCTATTGAATCATATTTTCCGGTTCCATAAGCGACAAGAATAGCGGCGCCGAGACCGGAAGATTCTTCGGTTTCACCTTTTAAAATCGGCAGATTAAATATATCGGCAGCAATCTGGCATACTTTATCACTTCTCGCTGCACCGCCGGAAACAGCCAGTTTTTTCACTTTTGTATTTGTAACTTTTTCGATTTTTTCCTTGCCATCCTGCAAAGCATAAAGCAATCCTTCAATTACTGCACGATAGATATGTGGTTTTTTATGCACATCGCCAAAACCAATCATTGCACCTTTGGCGGCAGGTTCCGATAATCCCGGACTCCAGTATGGCTGAACCATTAATCCCATTGCACCGGGTGGAGATTGTTCCAGTAATTCATCCAGAACTTCTTCTTCAGGAATACCTTTTTTCTTTGCCTTTTTTACTTCTTTGTGCGCAAACTCTTCCTTAAACCACTTAATCATCCAGAATCCCCTGAAAATTTCCACTTCAGGATTGAATAAGCCAGGAATAGCTGCAGGATATGCAGGCATATATTTGATTGGCTCTAAATATTTTTTTGAAGTAGTTTGAATAGTTGCCGTTGTCCCAAAACTCAGGCTTGCCATTTGCGCGTTCAGAACTCCCATTCCAAGGGTTTCGCAACCTTTGTCGGAACCACAGGCGATTACAGGCAAACCAACCGGAAGGCCGGTTTCCTTAGCTGCTATTTCACTGATCGTTCCTAAAATTTCACCCGGCTTTTTTAACGTCGAAAGTTTGGAGCTTTCCACGGGATATAATTTAGCGCTAAAAGTGAGCAAGTCTTTCGGATTTCCCCATTTCTGTCTTTTATAATCGAATGGAATATATCCGATTTGCGATGCTACGGAATCGATAAGTTTTCCGGTTAAGCGAAAATTCAGATATCCTGATACCTGAATGTATTTATTTGTTTTTTGCCAGATTTCAGGCTGGTTTTGACGAATCCAGTTGCATTTGCCATCGCGTTGAGCTTTATTAAGAGAATCGCCGATTCCGATGGCGGCAATAATCAGCTTCATCCAAAAGTTTGGAAAATATACCTGTTTTGCTTTACGCTGGTCGAGCCATGTTATAACCGGCCTTAATGGCTTGCCGTTTTCATCGATATTCACCATCGAATTTCGCAACGCGGTAATACCAACTCCGACAACCGATTCGAAATAATTCGGATATTCTGTTTTTAGCGACTTGCACGCAGCGGTTAACGCATTCCAGTAAATTTCGGATTCCTGTTCCGCCCATCCGGTTTGCAAACTGATATACGGTTCAAAAGCGACTTTTTGTTTTGCCAGCAATTCTCCTTCAATCGAAAAAATCATTGTACGAAGACTTTGCGTTCCGCAATCAATCGACAGAATGGTTTTCCCCATTATATTTTTGGTTTAATAAAAGACGGATTCCTCACTTCATTCGGAATGACAAGCTTTTGTGTGTGACCGCAGAACAGTGTTCAAAAATGAAAGACTGCAAGCACAATTTTCGTTTTTAAAACCTCAGAATGGCATTTACCGGAACTTTTTCTTCAGGTAGATTTTCGTGTTCTTCAATAAATACCTTACCGCCCTGTAAAAATACTTTTCGCGCCGCGTAATCAACCAGACAAGAATCCAACGGCTCTTTTTCATTATGAATATTTACCAAAGCCGATATCGGATCGTAACTTCCCCATATATGATTTTCCTGTTCAACAAAAAGTGTATCAATTCTGCCGCTGTCGGCCGAAACAACTACTTCTTCAATATTGGAAGAAATATGATTGACATTCTCCCGGAATTTTTGTTTCATTTCATTTCTTTGCCTGTTGAAGTAAGGCTGCAATATCTCTTTTGCCATTTCGTGCAGGAGCAATATATCGGTGTTGTCGTGATTACCTGATATACATTCAGGATAAATATTATTGTATCCCGAAACGATTCTGAATTGCGAGCAAAGCGATTCAACAGAAGCAATTACAAGTGGGGTTTTATATCCTTCAATCAACCATTTCAATCCGGAGTCTATTTCTTCAAGATATTTGACGATCTCTTTTTTCTTGTCCTCTTTTCCCTCACCTTTTCCGTGATAAGGCGCATAACCTCCTGAGGTTTGACTGCTCTTGAATTGTCGCGATTTTTGCGTGACATCTTTACCTACAGCATCATATATATCTTTAGGCAAAATGTTATCGGTAATTATCTCCACAATTTCATGTTGCGTTGCTTCAAAAAGCCTGTTTTTGTGTAAACTGAGTGTAAGAATAAAAAAGGAATCGTTCCGGTTAAAAATTGCCAGTAAAGGCAGCAGGTAAAACTGGTCGGAAATCAATGAGAATTCGTTTACCTTAACAGGAAGCGTAAAAAACCAAAACCTGTTACTGCTTCTGAAAAGCATCAGTGAATCGGACATATGTCTCCATACGGAAGAATCATTCAAAATTTCTTTTAACGGTTGAAGAAATTCATCGGTTTCGCGCTGCTTTAATCCAAAGGCGGATAATTGTTTTTCAATTTTCGAGATACGGTTTTTTAACTGAATCTTCCCCTTTTTGTTTTCCGGGGCACGAAGGGTAGGTATATATATAGATATACAAAAGTTGTCGCGTACTTTTGAGAGTTCTGTAAATTTTTCTTTTTTAAATAAAGTCATAATGATAAATTTTTAGATGTTGTACCTGTTTGAATTTATTTTGCTCCATAATTTGCTTTATTAACAATTGAGAATCAAACCTCTTATTGCCTGTCCGGCTTATGTAGCCTGACTTACACGGTATTCCCATAGCATCGGGTTAATTTGTCTAATAAGCGGAACTATTCCGTGATACATCGGAATAACAAATTTTTAACTGAAAAATCTGTTATTCTGAATTTGTTTATATCCCGGATTAGAGTGTACGATATAAATTGCTTTTGAGTTGTTATAAATTACTTCAGCGGTTGAATCTTGCTGCTATCGGCTGTATTTCATAAACTTACACTATTCTAAGTCAAGCTGAAGGTCAGGAAATCTGCAGTTCATTTTTAAATAAGCAACAGGCCTGAACAGCATTTTTTCGAAATAACGAAAATAAGCCATTCATGATTCTGTTGAGCAACAGATCAGCTGCTATATTGTATTTTTCTTTAGGAAATTCAATTACTGGTATTTGCGACTCCAATGACACCGCAGGCAACCCTGGCACCTGCATCGCCTGTAGGTTGAGTAGTAAGATCATCTTCACCTGCATGTACAATAATTCCACGTCCGATGATTGAATTTTTGCCACTAAAACTGATATGGTTGTCTGTCAGTTCCAGATGTGCATTTCCATCATTATCTGCTTCGATATTGCCTAAATCGCCCACATGCCTCTCCTGGTCACCTGGAGCGCCGTGTTTCATGTTGGTTGGATTAAAATGGCCACCGGCTGAAGTTCCGTCGGGTTTGGAACAATCGCCGTATTCATGGATATGAAAACCATGTTTTCCCGGAGTGAGTCCCTGCAAAACTGCAACAACATCAATACTCTCTCCGCTTTTTGTAAAGGTTATAGTTCCCTTTACTTTGTTGCCTTCGGTTGGATGCAACACACAAACCGCCTTTTCAATATTCACCTCAGGTTCTGTCATTTGCGCTGATTTCATTACTGAATCATTTTCATCATCCTCATTTTGTTTCGGAGCGTTTGTACAAGCTTGTGCAGCAAGTAAAATCGTGGCTGCTGCGAACCAACCAAATAATAACTTTCTTGTTTTCATAATCTCTTAATTTGTTGAAATCTGTTAATAATATATGTGTTTTGATGATAAAGCTTTTTAAAGTTATGATTAATACTCGACCAAGTCAAATATTTTTTTCCACACAAATAGCTTTATTCAGGGAATTGTGTCTGTCGGTTACGAATTTATTTCCAATTGCTATTAGCATTGAATAAATCTTTCCATTCATATTGAAAATTCCTGAACTCCAAGTGTATCCAATGGTTTTGTTCTCATTCGACCACGCTAATGTTGAATGTCAGACTGAGTGTAT
Organism: uncultured Prolixibacteraceae bacterium; assembly: GCA_963821855.1. Taxonomy (GTDB): domain Bacteria; phylum Bacteroidota; class Bacteroidia; order Bacteroidales; family Prolixibacteraceae; genus Draconibacterium. The sequence continues at coordinate 152,696 of CAWGFJ010000007.1, forward strand.
TCTCCCAAAGGAATCGCTTCGCGGGAAGCCTTAATCATCGGCTAAACGACACTGAGATAGGTTAACTTATGAATGAAATGCAGGTTAACTTTTAATCGTTTATAATTTTCGTTCCGTAAAAATCAAACAACGATCTTTCAATTTCCGTGTCAATGATTTTATCCGGATCGTATTCAGGAGCATTTTTGATAGCATCTTTGGTTAAATCAATAATTACTTCCTGGTTTGGAAAGCTTATTTCTTCAATATATTCAATAGGCAAAATAACCTGTTTACTCCATGGAACTATATTTTTAGTATCGATAATAACATACACTATCTGCCAGTCATAATCATCGATTATAAGATCTTCAATATGACCAAAATTATCATCGGAAGAATTAATAAGATATCCTTTTACCTCGGAAAAACTTCGCAGACTGGTATCGATATATTTATCATTTTTTGTGTTCTTAGGAATTCGAATAATTTGATTACTTGTAAACATGGACTCCCTGCCTGGATAAAATACCATGTCGTTTGGCCAGTACGGAACTATTTCGTAATGATTTGCCAACTTGTATTCGTATTTTCTGGAAACCGGTAAATCAAATTCCAAATCCGGTGAATCTTCTATTTGTTTTGTTGTAAGCCTAACCGGAAAATGTTTGTTCTTCCAATTGGGGATACCCAACTGTTCTCTTGGGATTAAGACTCTTTTTTCAGTAAAAAAAGTACCTAAATCCACATCCAGATACCTGATAACCCAGGAATCCTCATCGAAAAGGAAATCTTTAACTTTTCCTCTTTCACCATCAAAGGCCTGTATTGTGTAGCCATTGAGTTTTTTTAAACTTCGGTACATGATTTCATTATTTTAAATTTATTATTTTGACAGACTTGACTCTGTTTAAATTTGTGCCAAAAAAAACGATGATTGATTTTATCTTATAAATGTCTAAATACTTGTATTTTAATGAAATAATTTATTTTAACTGTGAAAAAAATCTGATGCTTAAATTGTAGATTCATGTGTAAAAAATCTACATATTCAGGCTACGAAATGAATTAAAAGTCAATTATTTATAAAAGTGGGTTAACACCGGTATTTTCGTTTTTGCAAGTAGCGACTCCAAATCACTGTTTTTGAAAAGTGAATGAATGAGATTGCCTTTTTTCTGAAAATAGATAATTAAATCGTATTCGTTATTTTCGGCATAACTGCTTATGGTTTCAACAAAATTTTTGCCTTTCAGTACGTTTACATCCAGTTTTGATTTGTCTAAAAAGTAATCTTTCGCCACTTGTTCCCACGCTCCTGCTTCAGCCTCCAGGTTCAGATAATCGCTGTCGTTAGCCACCGAAACTGCATTTATTTTCATATCGAATTTTTCGAACAGATATTTTATATTATTAAATACAGTTATTTGTTTTGGCCGAAAATCCACCGGCATTAAAACTTTTTCAAAGTCTTTAAAATCCAGGCCGGGATTAACCAGTAAAACAACTATTCCTGCATTTTTTACTGTGCTTACAATTTCATCCAAAGTTTCGAACAAAGGGCTGCCGGCATCTGAACTAAGCACAAACAAGCTGGTGTTATTTTCTTTTGCCTGTTTCTCCAGTTCTTCTTCAATATTGTTTACACGGATTAACCGGTTTACTTTTAACGGATAGTTTAGCCTCGAAGCCTCGCTGCTTAACATTTTATCGAGCTCAATTTCGGCTTTATTTTTTTCGCGTTTAATTATTTCCTCCTGCGAAAAAGTATCTCCGGGAGTTATCGATTGCGAATCGGCAACCGGCGAGTAATTTCCCTGATATACGCGCGTATCGATAACATGCAGCACATCGGCTTCTGTTTCGAGAGCGCGCGCCACACGGAGTCCGTAAGGAATAATTGATTCAGCATCGTTATATATATCGCTTAAAATTATTGTTTTCATCGTTGTAAATTTTAAATTTTATTTTTTCGTAAACGTATGCGCAGGATGCCCGTAAAACATTTCTGCAGCTTCCATAATTGTTTCCGATAGCGTTGGGTGCGGATGAATGGTAAGCGCAACATCGTCGGCAGTTGCAGCCATTTCCATTGCGAGCGCCAGTTCGGCAATCATGTCGCCTGCATTTTTGCCCACAATACCTGCACCTAGTATTCTTTCCGTGTCAGGATGCACCAATAGTTTTGTAAAACCTGAATTTTCATTCATGGCTAAAGCACGGCCTGAAGCCGACCATGGAAATTTGACCACTTTGTAATCAATTCCTTTTTCTTTGGCCTGAATTTCAGACAATCCGCAAATAGCAATTTCAGGCTCCGTATAAATTACCGCAGGAATCACGGAAGTATCATTGGCTGCTTTTTTCCCGGCAATTACTTCGGCTGCAACACGGCCTTCGTAACTGGCTTTATGCGCCAACAGCGGAGGACCGGTTATATCGCCAATGGCGTAAATTCCGTTTTCCGAAGTTTTTTGTTGGGTGTTTACCTTAATAAATCCTTCTTTATCACGTTCTACCGAAGTGTTTTCCAGTGCAAGACTATCAGTGTTGGGTTTTTGTCCAACAGCAACTAACACTTTATCGTACTGTTTACTGAAATTTTTTCCTTGTTTGTCTTCAAATTCAACACGCAATCCGTCTTTTCGTTTTGTAATGCTCGTTACTTTTGTTTCCAGAAATACATCTTTAAAAGTGTGTTCATTTGCTTTTCTGAGCACACGAATCAAATCCTTATCGCTTCCCGAGAGAAAATAGTCGGATATATCGACGATTGAAACCTGAGCGCTAAGAGCATTATAAATTGTAGACATTTCCAATCCGATATATCCAGCGCCTATTATCAATAACCTGCCAGGAATTTCATCCAGTTCCAGCGATTGTTTTGAATACATAATCCGTGGATCATCTGTATTTATACCCGGAAGTTCAGCTGGTTTTGTTCCCGTTGCGATAATTACATTTTTAAATGAAATCTCTTTTTCTTCTTTCCCATCCACACTTACGATTAACGTTTTCGAATTTTTAAATTTCGCAAAACCTTTTATATAATTGATTTTACGCGCTTTTACCAATTGTCCGAGACCACCGGTTAGCTTTTCCACCACGCCGTTTTTCCAATTTCTCAGTTTTTCGATGTCTAATTTCGAAACTGTAAAATTGAGTCCCATTTCTCCCGCATGTTCGGCATCCATTTTTATTTTAGCCACATGCAGCAAAGCTTTTGTTGGAATGCAGCCGCGATAAAGACAAACGCCGCCCGGATTTGCTTCAGGGTCGATAAGCGTAACATCCAGGCCAAGATCGGCAGCCATAAATGCAGCTCTGTAACCTCCCGGACCGGCACCTATAATAACAAGTTCGTATGTTTTATTTTCGCTCATAAAAGTGATTTATTGCAGCATTGCATAAGGATCTTCAATTACATCGCAAATCCAGCGGAGAAAACGAGCACCATCGGCGCCATCGATAATCCGGTGATCGTAAGAAAGTGAAAGCGGAATAATCAATCGCTTTTCGAGTGCCTCATTCACATAAACCGGTTTGTTTTGAGCTCTTGAAACTCCAAGGATTGCTACCTGTGGCGGTAGAATAATAGGTGTAAAAGCGGTTCCGCCAATTCCGCCAAGATTTGAAATGGTAAAGTTTCCCCCCTGTAATTCTTCAGCAGAAATTTTTTTGTCGCGTGCTTTTTGGGCGATTTCTGATAATTCAACAGATAAATCCTTTAGCGATTTTTGGTGTACATCGCGAATTACAGGAACAAGCAAACCCTTTGGAGTATCTACTGCAACACCGATGTTGAAAAAGTGCTTCAGAATTATTGTTTCGTTTTTATAATCGATACTGGCATTAAACTGCGGAAATTTTTGTAATGCAAACGAAACAATCTTTAGCAGAATCGCTGTGACAGTTAATTTACCGCCTGCCTTTTCCACATTTTTCTGATACTGAATTCGGAAATTTTCAAGATGAGTCATATCGGCTTCATCGAATTGAGTAACATGTGGAACGGTTTGCCACGATTGGGTTACATTTTTTGCAGTAATACTTCTGATTCTGCTCATATCTTCCTGTGAAGTAGCACCCCATTTAGAGAAATCAGGTAGTTTTACTTCTATGGTTTCTGCAGGTTTTCCCGATCCACTTTTAGCAAAATTCTTTATATCATCCGCTGAAATCCGGTTTCCCGGCCCACTTCCTTTCACTTTCGTTAGGTCGACACCCATTTCGCGTGCTATTCTCCGAACGGAAGGCGCCGCCGGAACATCGCTTAAATTACGTTTTTCCGGACTTTCTTTTTTGTCACCAATTTCTTTATGGTGTTTTCCGGAATCCGTTTGTTCTTCGTCATCTGAGTCTTCATTCTCATCTTTTTTTTCTTCCTCAGTATCTCTTTCACTTTCTCTTTCAGACTTATCTGATTCATCCGTTTTCCCATCCGATTTGTTTTCGTCTTTATCTTTTTCGTCCTCTTCTTCTTCGCCTTTGCCTTCTTCTTCTTCGCCTGATCCTTCGCCTTCTTCTTTGCCTTCGCCTTCTTCTTTGCCTTTGCCTTTGCCTTCGCCTTTGCCTTCTTCTCCGCCTTCTTCCCCAGTCTCAATAACCATAATTACCTGGTTTACCTTAACTTCGTCGCCTTCAGAAACTTTTATTTCGCTAACAGTTCCTTCGTATGGCGACGGCAAGTCGGTTGTTGCCTTATCGGTTTCAATTTCAACAAGCGACTGATCAGTTGAAACCTTATCGCCTTCTGAAACAAGAATACCTGCAATAACAGCCGTTTCAACATTTTCCGCAATTTCCGGTATTTTAACTTCTTTCTTCATTTTTCCTCTTTTTTGAACTCTTACAGTAAGCCAGTATATTTTTAATTATGCTGAATTTTCCACCGGTGATTTTTTGCCGCTTTTAATTCCAAGCTTTTCCCTCGCTTTGCCAAGCACACTTTTATTTAATTTTTTCTGATGATTCAGATTAATCAGCGCTTCCCAAACAATATGATTTGCATTAATTTCGAAGTGCTCACGAAGTTCATTGCGATCATCGCTTAAGCCGTAACCATCGGTGCCAAGAGCTGCAAATCTTCCGGGAAACCAATCAGAAACCGAAAGCGGTAAAGCTTTTACATAATCGGTGGCAGCGATAAAAATTCCCTCCTTAGCGCCAATACACTCTTCGATGTATGTTTTTCTTTTATCTCCGTTAAAACGATTCAAACGTTTAGTTTCAACAGCATTATCGTACAGCATCTTATAGCTGGTAACGCTCCATACTTCGGGATAAATTCCAAAATCTTTCTTTAGGATTTCCGCAGCCTTTAATGCTTCGTTTAAAATTGAGCCACTGCCAAGCAAATGCAGATTGTATTTATTTTTCGGGCTGCTTTTATATTTATACATTCCGTTAATAATGCCCGCTACAGTGTCTTTTCCGGCCGGCATTTTTGGCATTTTGTATTTCTCATTCATTACCGTGATGTAGTAAAAAACATCATCGCCATCCTGGTACATCTTCTTTATTCCATCGCGAACAATTACGGCCAGTTCATAAGCAAATGCCGGATCATATGCACGAACCGATGGAACGGTCAATGCCAGCAAATGACTGTTGCCATCCTGATGTTGCAAACCTTCGCCCGAAAGCGTTGAACGCCCGGCAGTACCGCCAAGCATAAAACCTTTGGTTCTTGCATCGGCAGCGGCCCAGATTAAATCGCCCACGCGCTGAAAACCAAACATGGAATAAAAAATGTAAAACGGAATGCAATTAATCTGATGCGTTGAATAAGCTGTTCCGGCAGCTATAAACGACGACATTGCACCGGCTTCGGTGATTCCCTCTTCCAGAATAGCTCCGTTTTTTGCCTCTTTGTAATAGAGCAGGCTTTCCCGATCCACCGGCTCGTAAAGCTGGCCGGTATGTGCATAAATGCCAACCTGCCGGAACAAAGCATCCATTCCAAAAGTACGCGATTCATCAGGCACAATCGGCACTACCAAATTTCCAATATTTTTGTCTTTGAGTAATTTTCCAAGAAGCTGAACTATTGCCATTGTCGTTGCAACTTCGCGCTTTCCGGAACCTTTCATAAATTCTTCAAAAACCGATGAATCCGGCATTTCGAAGTCGGCTTTTTCAGTTTTTCTTTTTGGCAAAAAACCGCCAAGTTTTTTTCGCTGATCCAATAAATATTGAATTTCTTCGCTGTGTTCATCGGGTTTGTAGAATGGAGCATTTGCGATTTCTTCATCAGATACAGGAATATCGAACCTGTCGCGAAAGTGAATTAATTCGTCTTCATTTAGTTTCTTTTGCTGATGCGTAATATTTCTGCCTTCGCCTGCTTCACCCAAACCATAGCCTTTAATGGTTTGTGCAAGAACGACTGTTGGAGAACCCCGATTTTCCACTGCCCGTTTATAGGCATGAAAAACCTTTGAGGGATCATGCCCGCCACGTTTTAATTTTGCCAGTTCTTCATCGCTGATATCTTCAACCATTTTTCGCAATTCGTTGTACTTGCCGAAAAACTCCTTACGGATATAATCACCTCCGGAAATCGAATATTTCTGACGTTCGCCGTCAACCAGCTCGCCCAATCGCTTTTTCAGGATTCCGCTTAAATCTTTTTTTAGCAATTTATCCCAATTTTTACCAAGAATGACTTTTATAACATTCCATCCTGCGCCTCTGAATGCCGCTTCGAGTTCCTGAATAATCGAACTGTTTCCGCGCACAGGACCGTCAAGACGCTGAAGGTTGCAATTAACCACAAATATTAGATTATCAAGTTCTTCGCGCGCTGCAAGTGTTAAAGCGCCCATCGATTCCGGCTCATCCATTTCGCCATCGCCAAGAAAAACCCATACTTTCTGATCAGGCGCATCGAGCAATCCTTTATCGTGTAAATATTTGCTGAATCTTGCCTGATAAATGGCAGTTATAGGAGCTAAGCCCATGGATACAGTCGGGAATTGCCAGTAGTCGTGCATAAGCCTTGGGTGTGGATATGAAGGAAGCCCGCCATTAGGATTTAATTCTCTTCTGAAATTTTCGAGCATTTCTTTTGAAATCCGGCCTTCAAGAAATGAACGGGCATATATTCCAGGTGATGCATGTCCCTGGAAATAAACAATATCCGCCGGATGGCCGTTATCACCTCCTTTAAAAAAATGATTAAATCCAACTTCATATAAGGTAGCAGCGGAAGCATACGTTGAAATATGACCGCCAATTCCATCCATTTTTTTGTTGGCCTGAACAACCATGGCCATGGCGTTCCAGCGAACAATACTTTTTATTTTTCTCTCCAAATCGCGATCGCCTGGAAAATTCTCTTCCTCGCTCGCAGGAATTGTGTTTATATACGGTGTGTTTAAATGCGGTTGTAGTGTTATTCCATTTTCCAGAATGCGATTCCGAATGAGATCGATAATTTCTTCCACCCTGGAGTTGTCTTCATTTTTTATCAAATAATCAATTGAATCCAGCCATTCCTGATTTTCGATATCCCGGATTTTGTCTTTTTTGTTATCCACCATCTATGTCTGAAATTAATATACAGACCGATAATAATTTCTGAATTTAAATTTTCTCATTTATCAGCTTTTCACTTTATTATCATTCTGCTGGTTTAAAGTTTTGCAAGTGTTATACCATGCAATTATGTTCTGTCGGAGATTCCGGTTTAATCTTATCATTCAAAATGTAAGAGCCTGAAAATAAAAATATTGTTTTGCTGAATTGTTTGATAAAGTGTGGAAATACAATGAAAACTGAGGAATTAATTCCCCAGATAAGAGCAGTTAAAAAATTGATCAGAAGTGGTTTTCATATAAATTGTGGGATGAAACAAGTTTGAAATGAATGTAAATCTTATAATTTGAGGATTTAATTTATGTGAATTAAAATATTTGTGAATTATGGAACAATGTTTTCAATAATATCTCAACCTGGAGTGATGATACTTATATTGATTCTTCATACAAATTCAATAATATTTACACATTGAACTTACTTATCAAAACAGCTAATGCCATATATAAATTGAAAAAAGCGTGAATGAATCTTTGAGATAACAACAAATGATCATGAAAAATTTAAACGTTACTCAGAAGTTGATACAGTCGCATCTTGAAAGCGGCAAAATGGAACCCGGAGAAGAAATAGCATTAAGAATAGATCAAATACTTCAGCAAGATGCCACCGGGACACTGATTATGCTTGAGCTGGAAAAAATAGGAATAAAAAAAGTTTCGGTGGAAGTCGCCGTGCAATATGTCGATCATAATCTGTTACAGACCGACTTTAAAAATGCTGATGATCATCTGTTTTTGCAATCGGCAGCCAAAAAATTTGGTTACTGGTTTAGCCGTCCGGGAAACGGAATAAGCCATGTTGTTCATATGGAACGCTTTGGAAAGCCTGGGAAATCGATGCTTGGTTCCGACAGTCATACCTGTTCGGCAGGAAGTATGGGAATGCTGGCAATGGGCGCAGGAGGGCTGGATGTTGCAACTGCTGCAACCGGAGAACCATACTTTATAACCATGCCTGAAATTTTTGGTGTTGAGCTTACCGGAAAACTTCCCGATTGGGTAAGTGCAAAAGATATTATCCTTGAAATGCTTAGGCGTTACGATGTAAAAGGCGGCGTTGGTTATATTATAGAATATTTTGGTGAAGGTTTAAAAGAATTAAGCGCATGGGACCGGCATGTAATTGCCAATATGGGAGCCGAACTTGGCGCTACAACCACTGTTTTCCCTTCCGATGAAAATACCAGGTTTTGCCTTCAACAGGAAGGCCGGGAAGAAGAATGGAAGGAAATAAAAGCTGATATAGGCTGCTATTACGATAAAACCGATCGTATTGAATTGCAGAAACTGGAACCTTTGATTGCCAAACCAAGCAGCCCCGGAAATGTGGTTGCGGTAAAAGAGGTTGCCGGACAGCCCATTTCGCAAGCAGTTATCGGCTCATCAGCAAATCCTGGCTTACGCGATTACTGGATGGTTAGCCAGATTGTAAAAGACAAAACACTACCACCTGATGTGTCACTGGATATTAACCCGTCATCGCGAGAAAAAATTGAAGACCTCGGGATTTCCGGAGGCTTAAATATCGCTGATAAAATCGGGTGCGCGTTATCACCAGACGGGTTGCATGGGCTGCATTGGAATGGGACAGGCGCCTGCATCGAAGACTATCAGTTTAAGAACTATGCCGAGAAATTTTCCCGGTCGCTCAGGAACAGCAGATGATCAGGTATATTTGTGCAGTCCGGAAACCGCGGTAGTTTCGGCATTGGAAGGGAAAATAACCAATCCGCAGGATTTCAGCAGTAAAATGGATTACCCAAAATTTGAAGAATCCGAAAAATCATCGGTGAATAAAATGATGCTTATTCCGCCATCAGCCAATGATTCAGACACCGAATTGAGAAAAGGCCCTAATATTAAATCGTTACCCGACTTTGGAAAAATTGAAGACTCTTTTTCCGTTCCGGTAATACTGAAAATGGGAGACAATATTTCAACCGATGAAATTTTAAAAGCCGGAGCAGACGTTTTGCCACTCAGAAGTAATATTGAAGCGATAAGCCATTATGCATTTTATCAAGTTGATACAAATTTTTATGATAAAGCAAACAAGGCAAAAGAATCGCATGGCGGGCATATTGTTGTTGGCGGGGAAAACTATGCACAAGGCTCGAGCAGAGAACATGCAGCAATCGCCCCACGCTTTCTTGGGCAAAGGGCAGTAATCGCGAAAAGCTATGCGCGTATTGGTTTCCAGAATATGGTTAATTTTGGAATTATTCCTTTTCTTTTTAAAAACCCAAAAGATTATGCTTTGATAGATGAGCAAGCCGTGCTTGTATTTAATAATATTTGGGATGCAGTTGAAAATGGCACAACAATTAATGTTTTAAATACCGCAACACAAACCTTCGTTGAGTTGTTTTGCAATTTAACCAGCAGGCAAAAGAAAGTGCTTCTTGCCGGTGGGCTAATCAATTTCTTAAAACAAAAAAATTAAAAAATGATGTATAAAATAATTCTGTTACGACATGGTGAAAGTATATGGAACAAGGAAAACCTGTTTACCGGATGGACCGATGTTGGCTTATCGGAAAATGGAATTACCGAAGCAAAAAATGCAGGAAAAATTCTGGATGCCAATAATTTCAAATTCGACTATGCATATGTTTCGCTGTTAAAACGTGCGCTTCAAACGCTGTGGTTTACACTCGAAGAGATGGACCAGTTGTGGATTCCATGGGAAAAATCGTGGCGCTTAAACGAACGGCATTATGGCGCATTACAGGGATTGAATAAGATGGAAACAGCTGCAAAATATGGTAAAGACCAGGTTCATCAGTGGCGCCGAAGTTATCAGATAAAACCACCACAATTGGAAAAAGGCGACAAGCGTTTTCCAGGAAATGATCGCAGATATCAACAGCTTTCCGAATCCGATTTACCCTTGGGAGAAAGTTTGGAAGATACCGTAAAACGATTTTTGCCTTACTGGAAAGAAACCATTGCGCCGACCATAAAAACCGGGAAACAGATAATAATTGCAGCACATGGCAACAGTTTGAGAGCGCTGGTAAAACATTTGCAAAAAATTCCGGACGAGGAAATTAATTCACTGGAAATTCCAACTGGAAAACCATTGGTTTATGAGCTGGATGAGAATCTTTTCTACAGAAATCATTATTACCTGGTTTAGATAAAACCTGCTGTCAGGTTAAACACTAAATTGAATGAACACTTGGGATGACGCGTTCGCTAAACACTTTAAAATAAAGCAATACTATTTACCAGATTTATCAGCCAGGTAGGATAAATTCCAAACCAAACGATAAGAATTCCCAGAACCGCCAGCGCTGCAACACCGGAAATAGAGTATACCAATGGTTTTTTTTCGGATTGCGTTGAATCTTCCTGTTTCATCATTACTGCAATTATTCGAAGGTAGTAAAACAATCCGATTACGCTGCTGATAACAAGAACGATAGCCAGTGTCCAGAATGCATTTCCCACGCCGGATGTAAGTATATAATATTTTCCTATAAATCCGGCTGTCAGAGGAATTCCTGCAAGCGAAAGAAGAACAGCAACAAATACAACAGAATGAAAAGGTTTCCGCCAGAAAAGTCCTTTGTAATCTTCAATATCAGTTGCTTCTTTATCAGAATTAGAAAAAAGAGTTACAAGACCAAAAGCAGCCAGAATAGTAATAATATACGTTGTAATATAAAATGTTGCAGCCTGCGGTCCAAATTCTTTTCCTGAAATAAGCGCCACGAGTGCATATCCCAAATGTGCAATGGAAGAATAGGCCAGGATGCGTTTTACATTGTTTTGCATCAATGCCAGCAGATTCCCAATTAACATAGACAAAATGGAAATAATAATAAATACCAGCAATATTTTATCCTTGCTGTAAAGATCGGCCATCACAAAAAATCGAATTAACAGAGCTATCACAGCTCCTTTCGAAACGCTCGCAATAAAAGCTGTAACAGGCGATGAAGCTCCTTCGTAAACATCGGGTGTCCATGCATGAAAAGGTACAACGGCAAGCTTAAATCCAATACCGACAATCATTAATCCCAAACCTGCTGTCACCATAACTGTTCCTGCGTTACCCGGCGAAAGATTCAAATTCGCAATACTTTCAAAAGTCATATTTCCGGAAACTGCATAAATAAGTGCCATTCCAAAAAGCAAAAATGCCGATGACATGGCAGCAATGATTAGGTATTTTAATCCGGCTTCAATGGGTTTGGGTTGTTCCCTGTAATAGCTGATAAGGCTGTAAAGCGATACGCTTAGAATTTCAAGACTTACAAAAAATGATATAAATTGTGTGCTTATTACAATGGCTGCCGCTCCCAACGCCGCAATCATGAGCAAAAGATAAAATTCCTCTTTCCTTTTTTCAGGAAAAAAATTCTCAATACTTACATAAGCAAAAACCGAAACGACTAAAGTTGCCAGCAAAATCACCATCAGATAAAAAACAGCAAAACGATCGATAAGGAAGAGATCGCCAATTGCATGTGGTAAGCCGGATTCGATAACAAAAACAGAAACTATTGACAGTACTAAAACAGCAATGGTAAAAATAAACGATAACTTATGGTTGCGTTTTACAGCAAGCAACAGCATTTCCAAAATCATGCCGCCAGCTAAAATCAGAAGTGGTAAAATACTTGTTAAATCTTTTCCCGACATTACTCTTTAATTGTTAACGGTTTACTTTTTCATGATCAAGTTGGTTTCTGTAATCATTTTTTGCAGATTCATATTCAATTTTATTTTTTTGTTTCGAAATATTCTCAGCTTTGGGTTGCAATGAGTTTACCTTGTCGATAATTTTTTTAACCGGTTTTTCCGATAGATGAAAAATCGGCGATGGAAACAATCCAAGCCAGACGATTACCACAGCCAGCGAGCCTGTAATCAGTAATTCACGAAATCCGAAATCGGCAATTTTCCAATCTTTTTGCTTTTCTCCAAAAAATACCTTTTGCATTATTCGAAGTGAATAAATGGTGGCTGCGACCATACCAGTTGCGGCAATTATTGTAACAATCCGGTTGGCAGAAAACGCCCCGACCAAAACCAGTATTTCGGCAACAAAATTTCCAAGGCCCGGCAGTCCGAGTGAAGCAAGTACGAATATGAGTCCCATAGCACCCATCTTCGGCGCAGTCGACCACAAACCTCCCATTTGTGTAATTTCGCGGGTATGTATTCGGTCGGATAAAGAACCGGCGATAATAAAAAGAGCGCCGATGCTAATCCCGTGTGCAATCATTTGCATTACCACACCCTGAATCGCAATTTCGTTAAAAGCATAAATACCAAGCATAATAAACCCCATATGGCTGATACTTGAGTAAGCTACCAGTCGCTTCATATCGGTTTGCGCAAATGCCAGCTTGGCGCCGTACAAAATACTAACTACGCCGAGAATCATTGCTACAGGAGCAAACTGATGCGAAGCCTGCGGGAACAACGGCAGCGCAAACCTTAGAATTCCATAAGCTCCGGTTTTGAGTAAAAGCGCAGCAAGAATAACGCTTCCTGCAGTCGGCGCCTGCGTGTGTGCATCGGGTAACCAGTTGTGTAATGGCACAGTTGCGAGTTTTACGGCAAATGCAAGCAAAAATCCCAGCATGAGCAGAAATGCCATTTGTGGCGGCATAGTGGTTCCCAGCAGTTGTTCGTAATCAAAAGTGTAAACGCCAGTATTTGCATGATGAATAAAATACAATCCGAGAATCGATAAAAACATTACGAGTCCGCTGGCTTGAGTAAACAGAAAAAATTTGGCCGCAGCGTATGTCTTGTTTTCATGTCCCCAAATGCTGATAAGAAAATACATCGGAATAAGCATCAGTTCCCAGAAGAAATAAAAAAGAAACAGGTCGAGCGCTACAAACACACCTGAAATCCCTGCCAGGATAAACATCAGGTTGAAATGAAAAAAGCCGACTCTTTTGGTAATTCCTTTCCATGAAGCAAGAACGGAAATTGCCCCGAGAAGTGAAGTCAGCAGCAGCATCAGCAAGCTTAATCCATCAGCAGCTACTTTTAGTTGAATGCCAAATGCAGGAATCCATTCAGCCGTGTAACTTGTTATCCATTCCTGCTCTGATGCATCTTTTTTCAACCAAAGCACAATAAGCATAAAAAGTTGAATCAATGTGGCAATAAGGCTGATAACCCGGGGAAGCGTATTGTTCAACCGGCCTGATAGCCATGCCAGCAGACCGCTTACCAAAAGCAATACTATGAGTCCTATAAGTATCATCAGTAAAATAAAATAGTTAAAGTTAAAATTGCTCCGATTGCAATAATCATGGCATACCAACTCACTTTCCCGTTTTGGGTCGCGCTAAGCATCGAGTGTAGCCTGCGGGTTACGGATGCCAGTCCGTTATAAAACAAATCAACAAAATCATTTTTATCAATTTTCGAGAGAAACACCACAGGTTTCACAATTAATTTATCGTATAACAAGTCGAAATCCCAGCCGTTGTAAAAGAATTTTTGAATAGCATTTCGTTCAGGCACACCGGCCGGAAATGATTTGTTAAAATAATATCTGTATGCAATAAACACACCTGAAATTGCTGTAAAGGCGGCAATCAATTGAAATATTAATTCCGTGGAATGAGTGGTTTCGGCCATATTTGTAACGGGCAATGTTTTTTCAATAAAATGTGAAAAAAGCGAGAGGTGAGCCATATTTTCAGGAAGTTCGATATAACCGCCTGCAAATGAAAAAAAGGCCAGCACAACCATTGGAATAATCATACTTTTTGCAGCACGACCGGCAAGTTCGGTATTTTGTTTTCCGAAAAAGGTAATAAATACCATTCTGAATGTGTAAAGCGCAGTAATAAATGCTCCTGCCAATCCGGCCAGCCAAAGCAAAACCGAACCTTTATCGCTTGCATAAGTCAGCCACAATATTTTATCTTTACTGAAAAAGCCCGCTGTAATTAATGGCAGGGCCGCCAATGCTCCCGATGCAATTAAAAAAGTCCAGAAAATAGCCGGTAATTTTTTCCACAAACCACCCATTTTGAACATATTGTGTTCTTCGTCGAGCACAAAAATCAATGCTCCGGCACCAAGAAAAAGCAGCGCTTTGAAAAAGGCATGAATCATAAAATGGAAAATCGCTGCCGACCAGGCTCCTACACCCAGGGCAAGAAACATATATCCGATTTGGGAAATGGTGGAGTAGGCGAGAACCCGTTTTATATCGTGCTGGTTTAATGCTGAAAATCCGGCAATCAGTAAGGTAACTGCGCCCACAACTGCCACAATGGTTTGTGCCAGCGGTGCAATTTCAAATAAAACATGCGTGCGGGCAATGAGATACACACCTGCAGTAACCATTGTTGCAGCGTGGATTAATGCCGAAACCGGTGAAGGTCCTGCCATGGCATCGGGTAACCAGGTTTGAAGCGGTAATTGTGCCGATTTACCCACAGCGCCTCCCAGTAAAAGAAGGGCAACAGCAATTGCAATTCCCGAGCCAACAACCCACGTTGCAGGAGCGTAATTCAAGTATATCCTGAATGTTGAGTGTTCCGAAATTCATAAAGAATATGAAAAGTCCGACAGCCAGAGCCGTATCGCCAACTCGGGTTACAATAAATGCTTTCCGGGCCGCATAACCGTTATCCGGATTTTTGTACCAGAATCCAATCAACAGGTAACTGCAAAGTCCAACACCTTCCCAGCCTAAGTACACAACAGTAAATTGTTGGCCAGAACAAGTACCAGCATAAATCCAATGAACAAATTCATATAGGTAAAAAAGCGGGAAAATCCTTCGTCGTTTCCGCATAAATCCGGCAGAATACAAATGGATGAGCGCACCAACAAAAGTGATAACAAATATGAAAGTCAGTGAAACTGTATCGAGATGAAAAGCGATATCGGGAGACAATCCACCCACGTCAAACCAGTGCCACAGCACCTGTAAATAGGGTTTTCCTGCCGGATTTCCGCTTAAAAAATCAAAGCCTGCAAAAATGGTTAAGTACGGCAGAAAGCTGAAACCGTTCCCACTCCGATTACTGAACAGAATAATACGTGACAGTTTTTTACCAGCCAGCGCCAAAATCAGCGCTCCGGAAAATGGTAAAGCCACTATTAACCAAAGCAATTCCTTCATTTCATCCGATTTTTTTAATCCTTTCATTGTACTGGCATTTTCAATATCCACCGATTTAAATCTTTTAAATAATTGAATGATTAACGCCAGACCTACCGAAACTTCGGCTGCCGCCATGGCCAGTATAAAAATAAACATCACCTGTCCGTCTGCCTGGTGCCAGGCCGAACCGGCTACTATAAATGCGAGCCCGGCGGCATTCAGCATCACTTCAACCGACATTAGCATATAAATTATATTGCGGTGCACCAGCAGGCCTGCCAGTCCGATACAGAACAGAACTGCAGCAAGTAAAATTCCATGTTCCATAGGTACACTCATTTGAGTTTTCGTTTTTTAGATAGCGGTGATGAACTCTTTTCTCACGCTGGCCGAGATGATAGGCGCCGATTATTCCGGCAGTTAACAGAAAACCTGCAAGTTCAGTTACCAGCATATATTTTCCAAACATAAGTTTTCCAACTTCAACCGGTAATACAATTTCAGGTCCCATAGTATTTTGCGACTTAGCTGTAAGCATATATACCATTTCAGCAAAAAGTATTAGCGAAATAACTGATGGGGCAATCCATACCTTAAGTTTCAACAATCTGTTTTCCTTTTCCTGGGAGGTTAGATTGAGCATCATGATTACAAACACGAACAATACCATTATTGCTCCGGCGTAAATAATTACTTCGAGAGCTGCGACAAACGGTGCGCCAATCAGAAACATAACCACTGAAACTGAAAAGAATGAAACAATCAGAAAGAGAAGCGAATGGACGGCATTTTTACTGATCACCATCAACAGTGTGCAAAATATGGCTGCTGCAGCCGCGATGTAGAAAAGTATAGTTCATTTCGCTTTTATTTAAGTTGTACGACCAAAATCACTGGAGTCTGTAAATTATGGCATAAGTTTTCGTACATCTATGGGTTTGTTTTCGGTTTCGCCTTCGCCTTTTTTCTTTACTCCAAAATCGACACCGGCCTGTTTGTAAAAATTATAACCATGGTATTTCCCTTGTCCGTCAATTGAAAGATCTTCTTTTTCGTAAACCAGGTTCTGCCGGTCATATTCACCCATTTCAAAATCGGGAATAAGTTGAATGGCATAAGTTGGGCATGCTTCTTCGCAGTATCCGCAAAAAATGCAACGCGAAAAATTTATCCTGAAAAACTCAGGATAGCGTCTGCCGTTTTCATCTTCCGTTGCCTGAAGCGAAATACAATCTACCGGACAGGCAGCGGCACACAAATAACAACCCACGCATCTTTCTTCGTGATCCGGATCGCGTGTAAGCACAATACGGCCCCGCCAGCGGGGTGGTAACTTTGGTTTTTCTTCCGGATACTGAACCGTTTGCCTTTTTTGAAAGCATGTTCAGAAAAACAATCCAAAGGATCGTAAATTACTAAACATGTTTACAAGTATTTATTTTAAAAATCATCTCTCAATCTATTGAAAATACAACACAACGGCGCCTGTAACCAGCAGATTTAAAAGCGATAAAGGCAACAGCAATTTCCAGCCAAACGACATTAACTGATCGTATCTTGGCCGGGGCAGGGTAGCTCTCAGCAAAATAAAAATCATGATAAAAACGAAAGTTTTGAACAGAAACCAAAATACAGGAGGCAAAAAACCAAATCCCAGCCATCCGCCAAAAAACAATGTCGTTATCAGCGCCGAAATCAACGTGATTCCCAAATATTCACCAATAAAAAACACCCCGAATTTCAATCCTGAATATTCAGAATGATAGCCGGCAATCAGTTCGCTTTCAGCTTCCATAACATCAAACGGAAGACGGTGTGTTTCAGCTATTCCGGCAATAAAAAACATGACAAATCCAATAAATTGCGGAATAATAAACCAGATTTTCTTTTGAGCCAATACAATTTCGGATA
Organism: uncultured Prolixibacteraceae bacterium; assembly: GCA_963821855.1. Taxonomy (GTDB): domain Bacteria; phylum Bacteroidota; class Bacteroidia; order Bacteroidales; family Prolixibacteraceae; genus Draconibacterium. Next base: position 170,285 of record CAWGFJ010000007.1, read on the forward strand.
AGTTGAAAGAGCCTGTCATAACCACAACTCCCATCAGCGACAAGCCCATAAAAACTTCATAGGAAATCATTTGTGCTGCACCGCGCATTCCACCCAGCAGCGAGTATTTATTATTGGATGACCATCCGCCAAGAACCACACTGTAAGCACCAAGCGATGACATGGCAAGAAAAAACAAAATGCCGATGTTGAGGTCAACCACCATTAACCCGGGAGCAAACGGGATAATGGCGAAACTCGATAAAATGGTAATCATCAAAACCGCAGGCGCCATAACAAATACTTTTTTATCGGCAAAACCGGGAATCCAGTCTTCCTTAAAAAATATTTTAATCATATCGGCCAAAACCTGCAACAAGCCAAAAGGCCCAACGCGGTTTGGCCCGTAACGTTCCTGCCAAAGCGCCAGCAATCGTCTTTCCAGCCAAATCAATCCTGAAGCAATGGTCATCAAAGCAATCAATACTCCAAAAACAATTAGTATATATTTTAACGTTTCACTCATTCTTTACTTTGTTAATGGTTGTCCAAAACGGGAAACTTGATTCCGGCTGTTTCATCCAAACCTTTGGGAAGTCCGATAGTTCCTTCGCTTAAACCGGAATCTAATTTTACCGGAAATTTCCTTTTTTCATTTTCGATAAAAATTTCAAGTAAATCTCCTTCATTAATATCCGCTTTTGCTGCATCAGCATTGTTCATTGCAATGTACGATTCTGGTATCCGCTCCATCACTGCAGGGCTTTGCGCACTTAGTTCATCGGAACCAAAATGTGATACAATGGCAACACCTCCCACTCTCCTTCTTTAGGTGAAAATTGTTCCGGAATAGATTTGAAATAAGCGATCCGTTTTGTTTGGCTTCAAAAACCGTTTACCCGGATTGCCGCCGTGCAGTTCACCGCCAACTTCAATCTGGTATTTGTTAATTGCTTGTGCCGAATTCCATCCGGGCGACCAGTAAAACGGAGTAACTGGCGATGGAGGAACTCCCGTGTATCCTTCCATGGTAAAGGAAAGTGCCGAATCGGGATCAGTCCGGTGGTTTGGGTTCGTTTACATTTACATTGGCATGCATGGCAGTTCTTCCGCTGAAACGATGTGGTTCCCGCGGAATTTTTTGTGTTCCTTTTCTGTAATCTGCTGAAGGGGCTATCGATTGGATTGCTTTAAGCTCAGGATAGGTATTTACCAACTCCCCGACAATTCCGTCCAAATGAAGCGATTTTACGGAAGCTTCTTCCGGCAATAATTTCCTGTAACCATTTCCAACTGCTTTTTATTTCGTTTTCAGGAACATGAACCTGGTAAAAACGCTGTGCCCTGCCTTCATTGTTGATAACAGTACCTTCCGATTCGGCAAAAGTTCCGGCAGGTAGAACAGGTAATCCGATGTTTAGGGTGGTTTCATTTTCAAGGTAATCCAGAACTACAATATGGTTATAATCACTAAAAAGTTTATCAGCGCTTTTTTTGTCTAACCGTTGGTAAAAATCATTTTCCAGAATTACCAAAACAGTATCATCATCTTGTTCAGAATTATTCGATACTTGATCCAAAAAATTATTTGCAATAAGCGAAAGGCCAACTGAATTTACTTCGGGAACAACGTAAAAAAGCCCTGCATCTTTTTCTATTTTCTTTTAGTGCGAGAGCAATATTGGCAGCAGCTTCAACAATGGCCTTGCTATAGAGACTTGTTCCGGCAACAATTAAAGGTTTATTGGCATTTAAGCAAAGCCTTAAAAATTGAATCGGCAAGATCTTCATGTATTTTTGTTGAGCTTGACTTTCGGTAATTCCGGATTTATTTTACCGGCAACTGCATTTGCAAACCGTGCAATATCATCAGGATGAAGGTTGCAGGTTTCCGTAGCAATTTCATCCAGTTTGGTGAAATATGGAGCAGCAATAAAAAACGGTCCTTTGTTTTCCTGAACCACTTCACTGATTGCCTGCATCGTTCCAGTCCTGGAATATCAAGGCCGGCAGCTTCTTGTCCGGGTTTATTTTTAACTGCCTGCCGGAGATTAAGTGCCAGCATCGGAGCCGTATTTGTTACATCTTCACCCAAAATAAATACTGCATCATAATCCTTAACTTCATTTAGTGATGGAAATTTTATATTCTTACCGCTTTTGATTATTTCAATAATATTGCTGAATTAAGTTTTCCTTCTGTTTCCGGAATTCCGGCATAAAAATTTTCAGCACCTACCAATTGTTGCAGTAAAAAATTGGATTCGAGTGATGCTTTTGGTGAACCAATTCCAGTCAGTTTTTTTCCGGAAAGAATTTGTTTTAATTTCTTGTATCGCCTGTTCTTTTCGTTAATTGAACCGGTTCATTTTTTTGTTTTTTGAAAGGAGTCTAGAATTCGTTTTTTGCTGTTTACATATTCATAGCCAAATCGTCCGCGGTCGCAAAGAAAATAACCATTTACATCGCCATTATAACGGCTGAGAATTCTTCGGATAGAACCGTACCGTTCAGAAGCAATAATATTACAACCCAATCCGCAGTTGTGGCAAACCGAAGGAGCATTTGTAAGATCCCATTTTCGGGTGTAATGTTTTTCAATGTTTTATCGGTAAAAACGCCGGTGGGACAAATTTCCACAAGGTTTCCGCTGAATTCATTTTCAAGTGTTCCGGGTTCATAACGTCCAAAATAAATATCGTCATGTGCGCCAAAAACATCCAGATCTTTTCCGCCGGCATATTCCTTATAAAACCGCACACAACGGTAACACTGGATGCAGCGGTTCATTTCGTGATTGATAAACGGGCCGAGGTACTGGTTGTTGTGTGTTCGTTTTTTAAACCGGTACCTGCGGTAATTATGGCCGGTCATAACAGTCATATCCTGAAGGTGGCATTCTCCGCCTTCATCGCAAACCGGGCAATCGTGCGGGTGGTTAATCATCAGCGCTTCAATATTGCTGCCCTGAAATTGCTTGGCTTCTTCCGCATCGAGTGAAATGCGCAAATTATCTTTCACCGGCTCCATGCAGGCCATAGTCAGCTTGCCCTTTTTATCGTCTATCATCTTTGTATTTAATAACGGCACACTGGCGGCAGGCACCCACTGAATCCAGTTCGGGATGCCAGCAAAAATAAGGGAGATCGAGTCCCAGCGAAAGACAGACTTCCAGAACGTTTTTGCCTTTCTTCTACTTCATATTCCTTATTATCGATTTAATTAGATTTTTAACCATTCATTATCTTATCTCATTTCCAGGGACATTTATGTTCATGAATATGTCTTTCGAAATCTTCTTTAAAATATTTCAGCGCGCTTTGCAAAGGTTCCATGGCTCCCGGCGCCAGTGCACAATAGGTATTACCCGGCGCCATATAACTGGTTTGAAAATCCAGAATATCGAGATCCCGCATTTCGCCTTTCCCGTTTTCGATGGCTTCCAGAAGTTTTTGCTGTCCAGGGCAATCCTTCCCGGCAAGGCGTACACCATCCGCAGGATTCCTGTGCAAAAAAATGCTCGAGGTTCAGTACCATTCCCACCGGACAGGTTTTATCATCCAGGACAATAATTGTACCTGTTCCCAGACGACTTCCGGCTTTGCCCACACTGGCAAAATCCATGGCAACATCCAAATGATCTGCGTGTCAGAAAATCGGTTGAGCCTCCTCCGGGCAAGCACGCCTTTAAACTTGTAACCGTCCTGCATTCCACCGGCATGTTCTTCCAGAAGTTCCTGTAGTGTGATTCCCAGCGGTAATTCCCAAAACCCGGATTTTTAACCCTGCCGCTGGCCCCGTAAATTTTTGTGCCGCCTTCATCGGATATGCTGAGGCCTTTAAACCATTCGGCGCCGTTGGCAATGATATGGGGCACGTTGCATAGCGTTTCCACATTGTTAACCACTGAAGGTTTTCCAAACAATCCGCTTACACCCGGGAATGGCGGTTTTGACCCGTGGATTTGCTCTTTTACCTTCCAGTGCATTCAGCAAGCCGGTTTCTTCACCGCACATATAACGGCCCACACTAATGTGCAGCGACGCATCAAGGTGAAATCGCTTCCGGCGATATTTTTTCCCAGGTAACCTGCATTATAGGCTTCCTGAATAGCACCTGTAATGGCTTCTGCGGCCTGGTGATAAGCCCATCGCAGAAAAACATAACTGAATCGCGCCTGTATTGCATATGCGCCAATAATCATTCCTTCGAGCAACTGATGCGGATTTCCTTCCAGCAGCAACCTGTCTTTAAAACTGCCGGGTTCCATTTCATCGCCATTGGCAACAAAATATTTAGGATGTATGCGCATCTTCGCCAAGAGGAACAAAACTCCATTTCATACCGGTGGAAAAACCTGCGCCACCACGTCCTTTAAGCCCGGATTCTTTTACCAGTTTCGGTAACGTCTTTCGGATTTGATTTTAACGCTTTTCGCAATGCCTGGTATCCTCCGGCTTTTTCATATTCTTTTAACGAAAGCCAGGTGCCGTCATTTTTAATATGTTGGGTCAATGGTTTTTCCATATTATTCCCCTGTAATTTCAAATTGTTGATTATTTATATTTTTCAAGTATCTCATCAATTTTATCTGTTGTTAAATCCGGTGTAGATCATTGTCAATCATCATTGCCGGTGCATGATCACATGTTCCCAGACAAGGAATCGTAAGTAATGTAAACCGGTTGTCTGCTGGTTGTTTCACCGAAATCAACCGATAATTTTCTTTTAGATAACGGCAATTTTTTCGTAACCCATAATCCAGCAACTCACACTGTCGCAAACCAGAATTACATGTCTTCCCACCGGTTTACGAAATATCAAACTGTAAAAAGTGGCCACACTGTCAATGGCATCAGGAGACATTTCAAGAATTTCAGCCAGTTCTTTAATGGCTTCATCGGAAACCCAGCGATGGTGTTTTTGAATCACCCGCAATCCTTCGATACAAGCCGCACTTTTATGCGGGAAATGTCGTAAATTTCCTCTATTTCCTTTTTAATTTCTTCTGTTATTATTTTTCTGTTGCCATTTTCATAATCTATTTACCTGTCAATATCTGAAAGCACATAGTCCACACTTCCCAAAATGGCCATTAAATCGGGAATGGTATACCCCCGGCTGATTTCGGGCACAAACTGCATGTGCGGGAACGAGGGAGTCCGAATTCGTGTCCGGTATGAATTTGTACTTCCATCGGAAACCAGGTAATAGCCATTGTTTCCTTTGGTTGCTTCCACACTGCAAAACGCTTCGCCTGCCGGCATTACCGGCCCCCAGCTTACATGCACAAAATGATTGATCAGTGTTTCAATATCTTCCATGGTGTGTTTTTTTCGCGGAGGTGTGGTTAGCGGATGATCCGATTTATATTCACCTTCCGGCATATTTTTTAACATTGTTCAATAATGCGGCAGACTTTGTCTTAATTTCTTCAACCCGTACAACTGAACGGTCGAAACAATCGCCGTTGTTTCCGGTCGGAACATCAAATCAAATTGTTCGTATCCTGAATAGGGTTGTTTTTTTCTGAAATCCCATTCAAATCCGGTAGCCCTTAATCCCGGGCCGGTTACTCCCCATTCAATGGCTTCTTCAGTGGAATAAACGCCAATACCTTTTGTTCTGGCTTTAAAAATGCTGTTCCGCATAACATAGCTTATCATATTCTTTTATTCTTTTTGGGAAATAATCGATAAACTCCTGCATCAATTTTTCCCAGCCGTTTGGAAGATCCTGTGCCACACCGCCAATACGAAACCAGTTGGGATGCATTCTTCCGCCGCAGATTGCAGCAACTATATCGAAAACTTGTTCCCTGTCGGTGAACATCAGAAATACCGGCGTCATCATTCCAAGATCCTGCGCAAAAGTGCCATACCAAACCAGGTGGCTCGAAATTCTGAACAGTTCACTCATCATTATGCGGATTACTTTGGCGCGATCGGGCACGGTAATTCCTGCCAGTTTTTCCACGGCCATTACGTACGGAAAATTATTCATCACTCCACCGAGATATTCCACACGATCGGTGTAAGGAATATAGGAATGCCAGGTTTGCCGTTCTCCCATTTTTTCAGCGCCACGGTGATGGAACCCAATATCAGGAACAATATTTACAATGTCTTCGCCATCGAGCTGCAGAACAAATCTTAAAACTCCGTGTGTGCCGGGATGTTGCGGCCCCAGATTCAGAAACATCAAATCATCTTCTTCCAGTGTTTTATCGAGTCCCCATTCTTCAGGTTTAAACTGTAAGTTCCTTCTGTTCTATAATTCCTCTTTACTTTCCGGAAAGTTTAAACGGTTCAATTTCGGTAGCCCTGGCCGGATGCGTTTTCTGTAGCGGATGGCCTTCCCACCATTGTGGCATCAAAATCCGTTTTAAATGCGGATGTCCCTTAAATTTTATCCCGAACATATCGAATACTTCCCGTTCGTACCAGTTGGCAGCAGGCCACACTGAAGTGACTGGTGGCAAAGACCGGTTCAGCTGAAGTAAGCGGAACTTTCAGACGGATAAAATCATTTCGTTCAAATGAAAGCAGTTGATAGACAATTGTAAACCGGCTTTCCGGTTGATCCGTTCCGGTGCACCCTTGCCTGTTCGTCGATAGCAGTTAGATCGTACAGCATTTTATAAGGTTGTTCCGACTTTATTTTTTAAAAAATCGAGCACTTTAACAATCTGTTTCGGATTCGACCCAGAGGGTTGGAAATTTATCCCTGGTTTCCTGCAATTCCCAGAAACGAATCCTGAAATTTATTCTTTAATATGAAACACATGTCAGTCATACATCAACTGATTTCATTCCATATTCTTAATTCTGATTATTAAACTCTTCCAGTTTTTATATTTCATCGGGACTTTTTATTTCCTTCATTTTTAATCTTTCGGGCCCCAGTATATCTTTCATTGAAATTTTTTCCGGTTTTACAATTCCCTGTGGGCCCATTGACCCAGTTTAACGGTCTTTTTTCTTTTCCAACCTGATCGCTGAGCAGTAAGAATAGCTTCCAAAAAAGCATCGGGCCGGGGAGGGCAACCCGGCACATACACATCAACAGGCATAAATTTATCTACTCCCTGCACTACACTGTAAATGTCGTACATGCCTCCGGAGTTGGAACAGGAGCCCATGGAAATGACCCAGCGTGGCGCCATCATTTGTTCGTATAATCGTTTGATAACAGGCGCCATTTTAATAAACACGGTTCCGGCAATTACCATCATATCGGCTTCGCGTGGAGTTCCGCGGATAACTTCGGCCCCAAAACGGGCAATGTCGTAACGGCTGGTGATGGAAGTAGCCATTTCAACAAAACAACACGACAATCCAAAATTGAACGGCCAGATGGAGTTTTTTCTTCCCCATGCCAGCATGCTTTCCAGATTGGTGAGCAGCACATTTTTCTGAATGGTTTCTTCAAAAGAACTGTTTCCTGTTATTTACTCCGGTAGGATTAAGTTTACTTGTCCACCACTTCATTTGAGTTCTGTTTTTTTTATTTTTTTATGATAAGCTTTGAGAATTTTCTTTCCGCTGGGACCAAAATCAAGTGCTCCTGTTTTCCATTCATACACCAGAACAACCAGCAAAATAAATGCAAAAACCAAAACTGCCAGATAACCGCTCCATCCCGTTTCGCTGATGGAAATGGCCCATGAAATAATAAAAGCCGTTTCAAGATCGAAAATGACAAAAAACATGGCTACAATGTAAAAATGCACCGGGAAACGTAAACGCCCCGTTCCGGTTGAGGTAATTCCCGATTCATATGATTCATCGGTGGCATGTTCTTTATGTCTTTCGCCCAGAAAATGAGAAATTAACAGGATTCCGGCCACAAGTAAAAATACAGCAACTCCGTATAATAAAAATGGCCATAATAATGTGTCAGAATTATATTCCATGGATTATGCTAAGTTCCGATATTCAGGTTTCATTCACTCACGCATTTTAATTTTGGAAATTATTACCATATTAATTTACTCTGTTAAAGAGAAAATAATATCATAATATTGCATAACAAACTCCAAAGGTGAATGTTTGTAACTATCGTATAAATTATTTATTTGTGTTTTTACAATTATAAAATCTGAGGATGGAGTTATGTGATTACCTGGAAATCGCTCCTGCAAGGTTACTACAGTCTTATACGGCTTGTTAACAGGTTGGTGAATTTTTTCGTGCAGGAATTTAGCAGAAATGGAAAGATATTTCAGCAGGATTTTAATATTGTGCTTTTAAGTTTTTATTTTCTTCCTACAGATATCAACGATTTTTGCGTCCGGAAATAAATTACATTTTCTGAAACCGCCGGACTGGCCATTAATAAATTATTCATGTTATTATGCGCAACATGCTTGTAATCAATACCAGCTTCCAGTACCAAAATACTGGTTCATGTATCTGGTTTGAGCAGAAGGTGAAGATAACGTTTTTCCAGGTGTTGCGGATTCCATCCGCATTCTTCATGGGTGTCGCGGATTCATCCGCATTCTTCCGGTGTTGCGATTATCGATTTTATGTGCGATTTTGCATTAATTTTCGGCGGTTCGAAAAGCACCTTACCCTTTTTTCGGCGGTTAGAAACCGCCGCACCCGGAGAAAGTGCCACACCCGGAAATTACTTCAATCTGATTAATTCTCTAATTTCTGACTCCAGTTCCGGATATTCTTCGAGCAACTCTTCCCCTGCCATTTCAAAATCATCAAAATGAAAGCCGGGAGAAACGGTGCATCCTGCCAATGCAAATTCTTGCTGATTTACAAGTCGTGCAGCAAACCATGTATTTTTCGGAACGATTACCTGCAACTGTTCGTTTTTATCAGGGTTATTTCCGCAATAATACCTTTTCAGTTTTCCATTTTCTATGGTATAGAATTTCGATAGCTGAATCTCCATCGTAATAATGCCAGATTTCATCCGATTTAATCCGGTGAAAAGAAGAAAAATCATTTCCTTCCAGTAAATAATAAATCGAAGTAGAGAAATTCCTGAACCTGAAAAGTCTTTTGGTAAAGCATTTTTCCCAACCAATTCTGTTGAGCGGTATATTTCCTTAAACCATCCGCCTTCAGGGTGCTTGTCGAGGTTTAATTTTTTTATCCAGTACTGAGCTGATTTAGTCATGTTTCCTTTGTTTAATTACCTGTCATTTCGAAGGAGAGAAGCGACTGAGAGGTCTGTTATTTGATAAAGATTTCTCCTCGCATACTCTTCTGCAAAATGCATCGCTTTGTGGGAAATGACAGTTCCATCCAAGTTTTCAGTCATTGACAAATTAGCTCATAAAAAATGCGTTCCCACTGCCTATGACAGATTCTTGTTTTTGTCAACTCGACGATAGGAGAGATCTGCCTGTTCAAAGAGATTTCTCCTCGCAAACTCGTCGAAATGACAGCATCGTTAGGACTTTCTGTCATTAGCTCATTATGCCCATTAAAAAATGGGTTCCCACTCGAAATGACAATTTCGATCGATGGCTATATTTCATATTTCAACCTTAACAGTTTCTGAATTATTCCCGGGTTTGGTAACGAATGTACCAACAACTTTATCGTTTACTTTTATGGTAAAAGTTCCGGGATGGTGCAAACCCACCTGCATGGAACTTCCTTTCATCCTGAAAATCCGAATTAAATCGTTTGTTGAAGTTTTTCGAACTTCGATAATCTGATTAGGTTCATTAACTTCAACAGTCGGCAGATAATTATTCGCTCCCTCTCCGAAATTATCATATTGATTAATCCTGAATGGCCAACCGGGAAATTCGTCTTTTACCGGATTTGGATTTTCCACATCAGCTTTAAACCGCCATGCATCTATATCGATGGTTCGTTCTTTTTGATCAAAGCTAACGAACCCAAAACCAGATGCCCGAATTTGCGCATGATTATATCGACTGTTTTTATCCACGGTAATTTTCCCGGGATTTCCCACGGCGTAAACATAGTTTTTGTTTCCAAATGCATCGGTATATTTTCCCGTATTTGGATAATTGTGTTCTGGTCGGTCCAAAACCGGATATCCAACTTCATCAGGTAGAAACCAGCGCAGGTACATTACGGCAATTGCAGGCGTACAAAATACCCAGTTGGCATCGCGGTAATTCTGAATTCCGTATTGGGTAAGTGTAGGCAGATGCTGGTCGCCGCAAATTTGAAAGGCGCCGACCTGGCGCATAATTTTTATCGCCTTATCGCGACCTGATTTTGGCCAGCCTCCGGAATCCAAATCGCCATACAAATAATTCGACAAATCGCCATGATGCGTTGCGACATTTGCAAATAGCGTTTGCGAAAGAAGTACTTTCATATCAGCATTTTCCCAATCCATTTTCCAGTCGTTTAAAAATTTAAGCTGACGATCACCTAACATTTTCACACCGGGTTTATCCAGAAAGGATAAATCTTTGCGAGGTTCAATCATATGGTCATGACGGCCATCCCAATCGGAAACTGCTTCGGGCCCGGTTTTAAAAATCCTGTCGCTGACAATGGCAAAACTAATTCGGCCATAAGTTAGACCGGTGTACCAAACGCTCATTCCCTGATCTATCGGCGTTGGATCATACGGGTCGGGCAGTTGTCCGCATTGCGTTCGGTTTACCACATTAACCATTCGAACCGGTTCCATAAAACCCCGGGTATCGGAACTACCAGCACCGCCTGGCTTTTCAATTCCACCTTCTCCCCATAGATTTCCGTGAAAAACATCGTGATCATCGGGTGTGCAGATGGTTGGCCGGTCGCGCAACAAATCGCCAAATGCCCAGCCAAACATGTAATATTTTCCGAGATAATTCAGAATGGCAACATCCGCAGGTTCCCGTTTTATGCCGTAGCCGCCGTTTCCTTCATAAATCTGGTCGCCTGAAAAATACAGCAAATCGGGATCGAGTTTTGTGAGGTTTTCAACCAGCGGCGTGTATGGAAATCCAAAATGAAACTGACAGGTCAATCCACCAAACTTTAATGGCCGGTCAACCGGATCTTTTCGAATGGTTCCTGAATAATACGTCAGGTGATTCGGAGCCATCCTTTCCTGTTTCAATGTATTCTACCCTATAATCCATAGCTTTTGTTGCGTCCCAGTTTTCGATTTTGAACACGGCTGTTCTCGAATCCGGTTCAATTGATTCTATAGCCACCGTATTCCAGTTTTCTCCGTCTTTTAACAAAAGGGAAACTTTCTGATTATCCGCTTCGCCCATTGGAGGCAAAAGCGCCATAAGTTTCACGGTTCCCTTGCTGAGTGTGTACATGGTCCAAAGTACCGGACCAAATGAATTATCCGGTTTTTCAATCACTTTCGAACCTGATAATTTTAAATCATCAAAACTAAATTTTGAATTGCCGGGTTTATCGTTTTCACTAAATCTAAGGTTGTTCGCCAAAGCCACCAAACCCTGAATTCCATTAATTACTGTTGTGAGTTCAGTTTTTACATCGTTTTTGTCCTTCACAACCATTTTCAACGATTTATTATTTCCTTCAACCGAAATTTCAAATTCAGAAAAATCAAAATCTTTTGGCAATTCTGTTTTTTGATCTTTTAGAAAGGCAAATCCATTTAAACTGATACCGGCTTTTATTCCACCACCAAAATAACATGCAGCCCGAACATCCGGGTCTTCTGTGTCATGCATTCCGATTAATAAACCAGCCGAACCGGGTACATCGCCTTTTTCTGCCAACATTATTTTCGAAGTAAGTTGAAAATCTCCGTCTGTGTCGGACAATAAGTGAGTTAGCAAATTCACGCGGGATTCAGGAATACTGGCATTACAATATAGTTTTCCATTTTCCACTTTCCAGTCTTCCAACGGAACCGACCAGAAATCTTTGCCAATCCAAACCCGATCGTTGATATTGTCGAAATCAGCAGTAAAAGAATTTTTATTGGTGTTGCAGGAAACAGTTAAAATAATCAATAGGAGAAGTAAGATATTTTTCATGGTGAATACAGGTTTAGTATAATTTTCAATAAAAATAGGGAATCTTTTCGTAAAGCAAATCTATTAAACGAAATGCCCCCTATGATTGATTTACAATTTTTGATTTTAGAATCATTCCGAATTAGAAATCCGGTGGGAAAAATGTTTTATTCCTTTTAAATTTGAATGACTCAACTAAAACCAAAATTATGGAAACCTGCCGCAGAGATTTTATCAAACAACTCAGCCTTGCATTTGGTAGCGTGATGTTTATTCCGGCTTGTGCAGGCTACAATTCACCCTGGCGATTTTTTACCGAAGAAGAATCAAAAACAGTAATTGCCTTCGCCGAACAGATAATTCCAAAAGATAAAGATGCGGGAGCAACTGACGCAAATGTCATTAATTTTATCGACAAACAACTGGTTGGTCCATACACCCGATTTCAGGAAATGTACAAAAAGGGTATTCCGGCGTTGGAGCAGTCGGCACAACGCATTCTGCGAAAATATTTTCATGAAATGAACAGCGATGAGCAAATTCATTTTATGGAGCAAATGGAAGCGGGTAACCTTCCTGAAGAATACTGGAAGGAGCTCTCACAACAACGATTTTTCAATTTAATGCTTGACCACACCATGCAGGGTTTTTATGGCTCTCCCCGCCACGGCGGAAACAAAAACTATGTGAGCTACAAAATGATGCGCATTGACTATCCTCACGTTCTCGGGCAAAACCGTTACGAATCGAAATGTACCACCGCAAAAAATCAGGAGTTATGAAGAACAAACATGTAAATGCAATTGTAGTGGGTGCCGGAGCTGGCGGTGGAATTGTTGCCAAAGAACTGGCGGTTGCCGGATTAAGTGTGGTTTTATTCGAACGTGGCAAATGGGCAACCTACGATGACCATGATGATGATGAATTGATTTCCCAGCGAACAACTGTACTGGGAAATGCCTTTGGCCCGGACGATAAACGGCACAGAAGAGTTGTTGTTTATGGCGACGGAAAACCACAAATCGTTTTACCAAGCGAAGGTGCGTACAGCAATAATGCAGCATGCGTAGGCTCAGGAACAGTCAGTTACGGAGCCATGGCCTGGCGGTTTATGGAAAAGGATTTTAAAATGAAATCGACCTATGGCCATGTGGAAGGTTCTACGTTGGATGACTGGCCCATTGATTATTTCGATTTGGAGCCGTATTACGAAAAAGCAGAATGGGAAATCGGCGTTTCCGGCGATCATCATGCCAATCCGTTTATGGCTCCACGAAAAAAGACATATCCCATGCCGCCATTTGCTTATAACCGCGAAGGACAACTTCTTTCACGATACCAGCAAAAAGCTGGGGCTGCACCCGTTTCTCCATTCCGATGCTTCGAAATTCGGTTCGCTATAATGGCCGTCCTGCATGTTATCGTATGCGAAGTTGCGTTGGTTTTGCCTGCCCGGTAAATGCAAAATGTGGTACACACAATACAGTAATTCCAACGGCAATCAAATACTGGAAATTGCGAACTCCGTATTAATTGCCAGGTGGCCGAAATAATGTTGGATGAAAAAGGCCGGGCAACCGGTGTAAAATATTTCGATGAAAACGATAAAGGACAAATTCAAACGGCAGATATTGTCATTATTTCGGCGGCAGCGGTTGAAACTGCACGGTTGCTGTTGAATTCAAAATCGAAACTCTTTCCAAATGGTGCCGGAAATAACAACGACTGGGTTGGAAGGAATTTGCAGGGGCATGCCTATACAGGCGCTTTGGGCTTAATGGATTATGAAGTTTATGATGATGTCGGGCCAGGCGCATGCATGGCCATCAGCGATTACAATCACGATAATGAAGGAATTATTGGTGGCGGAGTTTTGTGCAACGAATTCACTGCCATGCCTTATTTATTCAGCAAAATGCGTCCTCCGGGTGCAAAACGCTGGGGAATTGAGCATAAGGAATACCAGCGAACTATGTTTAAGCGAATGATTCGTTTGCACGGGCCGTTTCAGGAAATTCCAAATTTTGAATCACGGGTTTCCGTTGATCCTAATGTTAAGGATTACTGGGGAATTCCTGTTGCCCGGCTGTCAGGTTCGCGGCATCCGTATGATCGGACCGGTTGTAAGTTTTTGTCGGAAAAAGCGGAAGAGATTTTAAAAGAAGCCGGAGCGGTTCAAACATGGCAGAGTGTTGGAGGAGGAGGATTAAGCGGAGGTCAACATCAGGCTGGCACAGCAAGAATGGGAAATGATCCGAAAACTTCGGTGACCAATAAATTCGGTCAGGTACACGACATCGACAATCTGTTTATTGCCGACGGAAGTTTAAATGTAAACAACGGCGGATTTAATCCGGCTTTGACGATAATGGCTCTGGGATATCATGTTGGCGATTATATTGTGAAAAACTGGAACGGAAGCAAGTTTAAGTGAATAGTGTTCAGTCGCAGTGTTCAGTCGCAGTGTTCAGAAGTAAAAAGGGAAAAGGAAAAAGACAAAAGTAAGAAAAAGGCCAAGGCATAGGCACAGGCAGGAGACTAAAAACTTGAGGCTTGAAGCTTGAGGCTGAAGAATTAAAAAATACCAAATGAAAAATAAAACCATTCGAAATATATTCTACATCCTGTTGATATTGTTCGTTTTTATGCTACTTTTTGCAGGAAGTTATACCTGGTGGAACGCCGCAAATCCGGAGAAAACATGTGCAGGTTGTCACGAAATCAATCCTTCATTTGAAACATGGACAAGTTCCGCTCATCGTGAAATATCGTGTTTTAAATGCCATGGCACTGCGTTGGAAAGTGGCTGGCATAGCTTTTCTGAAAAAGCAAAAATGGTATTTTCGCATGTAAATTCAGCTCCTCATGCTGACGAAATTCATTTAACGGAAAAGCAGGTTTTGGAAACCATGAACCGATGCAAAGACTGCCACGGAAACGAATATGCCAACTGGATGGCCAGCGGGCACTCAGCGCGATACTCCGACATTTTTTTGGATGAAAAACACAACACCACAGAACAAATAAATTTTGATTGTCTGCGTTGCCACGGTATGTTTTATGAAGGAACTGTTTTGGATTTGGTTGAACCCATTTCGATGGAAGGCTCCTGGAAAATGAAAGATGAAAATCACGGCGAATTGCCTTCGATTCCCTGTCTGGCTTGCCACAGCATTCATAGTTTGGGAACCACTGCAACCCGACCGGATTATTCAAATCCTAATAATGTTTTCTATGGGCGAAAAATGGAAAATAATTCAATTGGATTATATAGCCGGCACGAGAAAATTCATTTTGATTTAGCTAATCTCCCAACTCCAATTATGCTGAATGGAAAAGATACTGTGCAAACTCCGGCTGATCCTGTTTATCGTTTGTGTGTTCAGTGCCATGCACCTTCAGTCTGGCATCAGGCGGGGCAAGGTGATGACCGGACTCCTACCGGTGTTCACGAAGGAATTAGTTGCAGGGCTTGTCACGAGCCGCATTCCAACTACCAGCGAAACTCGTGCGATAAATGTCATCCGGGAATTTCCAATTGTAAACTTGATGTAAAAACGATGAATACAACTTATTTTTCGCCTTCGAGTGAAAATGATATTCATTCGGTTGATTGTAAGGATTGCCATAACGGGAAGGATTTATTTGTGGTGAGGAAAAATTGAAATTACTATTTGTCAGCACGTCATTCTGAATTCATTTCAGAATCTTTCAAATTAAACGATAGCAAAAAACAGAACCTGAAACAAGTTCAGGTTGACGATAGAACAATGAATCGCTTCATAACGAATTTCGTTGAATAAACTCAAACGGGCTTTTAATTCGTTTAAAATCGTTGGATAAAATCATTTGGGCTGCAGTTCTTCCAATTTCATCGTGATTTGTGGAGATAGTTGTGATTCCGTCCTCAAGCAATTCTTTCACCGGATTATCGTTATATGCAACAACTCCTATATCTTTTCCCAGTTTCCAGCTTTTTGTTCTGCATATTCTTATAAAACGATAAAGGTCATCATCCGAAACAAAAACAAAAGCTTCACCCTGTTTTATATTGGATTCTTCTAAAAGGTCGATTACAGAAAAGGAAAGTTTGTTAATCTGGCAGAAAATCTGGAATCCGCGAACGATATATTTTGAATAATGCTGATTTAAGGGAAAAACAAGGTTAATTTTCTGATATGTTCGAATTAAATGAATTGCTTTACCTAATGCAGATTGAATGTCTTTTTCATATTCCTGGTAAACCAATGGATAATCTTTTAACGATTCCATATTTCTGTCGACAAGTAAAACTTTATTTTGAGGGATTTCCTTAATTACTGCAGCTACTTCTTTTTCAGCTTCATTAAAATGAGGAAGGATTACAAAAAAGTCGTAATTGGTTAACTGGTTACTAATTATCTCCTTAAACTGATCCAGACTGTAATTGTATATAAATACATCAACTCCCGCTTTTGAACCCAGTGTTTCAGCCAGCGAATAATAGATGCTTCGTTTGTAATTACTAAGCTTATTCAGTATTAATGCAACTTTAATTTTCTTTTGAACATTAACAAGATTTACGTAATATCCTTTTCCCCTGACTGACGACAGGATGCCTTTTTTACGCAGATAAACATATGCCTTTTCAACTGTATCGCGCGAAAGAAGCAAATCTTCACTGGTTTCGTTTATGGAAGGAATACGTTGTCCCTTTTTGAAAATTCCTGTTTCAATATCCGAAATTATCATATTGACAACCTGCTTGTATTTTGGTATTTCCGAGTCGTGGTTTATGCGTAAGTCGTGGTTCATTTTATTGGCTTAATCGAACAAAAATATAAAAGGTTTATTTCCTTACCATCATTTCTTTATAAATTCATAAGAAAGAAAAAAATACTGAACTTTTACCCTGAATATTACGTTAAATGGTTGATTAAAAAAAATTAAATATTATGAAAAACTTAACTGCTGTCTTCCTGCTATTTTTATTTGCTGCTTCGTGCATGAATTCTCAAGATAAAAAAGCTAAATTAACACCTGCTGCCGACAATGGAGGAATTACTTTGCCCGAAGGATTTTCGGCTCTTGTTGTGGCAGAAGAAACAGGAAAAGGCCGAAATATTGATGTGAATTCGAATGGAGATATATATGTATCGCTTCGCCAGCAAAAGGAGCACAAAGGAATTGCCTGTTTGCGCGACACAACAGGCGACGGAGTAGCAGATATTATAGAATACACCGGTGAACATTTAGGTACGGGAATAAAACTGCATAAAGGATATTTGTATTTCGGTTCGGACACTGCAGTGGTTCGTTATCCGATGAAAGAAGGCGAACTGGTTCCCGGAAGCGACTGGCAAATGATTGCGCGTGGTTTTCCGAATGAACACCAACACGAAGCAAAACCCATGGAATTTGATGGTAAAGGTAACATGTACGTGAATGTGGGAGCGCCGGCAAATGCATGTATGGAACAAATGCGAACAAAAGGATCGCCCGGTATGGACCCATGCCCGTTGCTGGAATATGCAGGTGGAACATGGAAGTTTAAAGATGATGTACTGAATCAGGATCAATTGGAAGATGGTGTAAGATATGTAACAGGTGTAAGAAACGGAATGGCAAATTGCTGGAACACTGCGGTAAATGAATTGTATATCGTCCAGCATGGAAGGGATCAGCTAAATCAGTTTTTCCCGGATATGTATACAAAGGAACAGAGTGCTGAACTTCCGGCTGAAGAATTCTTTCTGGCAACTGAAGGCGCTGATTTTGGCTGGCCATATTGTTATTACGATCAACTTCAGAATAAAAAAGTTTTAGCTCCTGAATATGGCGGCGATGGTGAAATCCAGGAAAGATGCGAAAATAAGGCTGACCCGATTATGGCATTCCCGGGACACATGGCTCCCAACGATTTGCTTTTTTACACGGGTGATATGTTTCCTGAAAAATATAAAAATGGTGCATTTATCGCATTTCATGGATCGTGGAACAGAGCACCTGAACCTCAGAAAGGCTTTTTTGTGGTTTTTGTTCCGTTTAAAGGAGAATATCCTTCGGGCGACTGGGAAGTTTTTGCCGATGGTTTTGCCGGAATGGAAAACATCGAAAGTCCCGGTGATGCAAAATATCGTCCATGTGGATTGGCACAAGGGCCAGATGGTTCGTTGTATGTTGTAGAGGACAACCAGGGAAAAATATGGAGAATTTTTTATCAGTCTTAACCTGTTAAATTTTGAAAGTATTATAGTTGTTGAATTTCAGAATGATACCTGTTTTGATTTAATAAAAAGACCAAATCATGTTATTAAAAAACTTTGCATTGATTTTGTTGGCGGTATTCATTTTATCCGCCTGTGGAAACAATAATAAAAAGCCTCAAAAATCGGTAATTGTGCAACCCGATGCCAAGCCGGTAGAAGAAGTAAATCCGATGGCCGGGCATCCCGGGAAAAAAGTATACGATGCAGTTTGCCTTGCCTGTCACATGCGAACCGGCAACGGAGTTCCGGGAATGCATCCGCCAATTACCGAATCCGATTTTGTAAATGGCGATCCCGAAAAGCTTATTAAAATAGTTTTGCAGGGCCTGAGTGGCGAAATGGAAATTAAAGGCGAAATTTATAACAGCATTATGCCTGCGCAGGCGCATTTAACCAACCAACAGGTTGCTGATGTACTTACTTATGTTCGCGGAAGTTTTGGAAATAAATCAGGTGCAATTACACCGGAACAGGTTAAACAAGTGCGCGATAATTTATGATTCCTGAAAACAAATTAATTCGCTGAAATTAATACGGTTGTCCTACGGTTGAGTGTTCTTCCTTCAGGTGTTTCGTTGCTCGCAACAGGAACGTCTGAACCATACCCTTTATATTGTAATCGACTGGAACTTATTCCTTTGCCTGTAAGATATTCCACCACCGATTTTGCACGGAGCTGTGAAAGTACCTGGTTTCTTTCCTGTGTACCGGTATTATCGGTATGGCCCTGAATTTCAACTTTTAATTTCGGATTGCTTTTTAGGAATGTGGTTAAACGTTCCAGTTCAGGTTCCGATTCGGGTAAAATACGGAATGAGTCGGTTTCGTAATAAATATTGTACAGGTTCATTTGTGCACCTATTTCAATCGGTACCAATTCAATATTCAACGCCAGCGGATCGACCAGTGTTTTTTCATCTTTCAGCATTATCGATTTCGAATAAAACAGGTATCCCGGTTCGGAAACAGTAAACGAATAATTACGTGAAAGCGGCAGACAGAGCATAATTTCTCCATTCTCGTCGGCTTCTTCCGTACGTGTCTTTGGTACTCTGAATGAAAGATCAGCCAAATCGATTAGAGCCTTTACCGGAGTTCCGGACTTTTTATCTGTAATTTTTGCTTTAACATACGAAACCGGTGTTGGGCGTAATCCCCGATCCAGGTTAAACGAAAAAATATCCAACCCTTTTTCGGCATCGCGTGCCGACGAAAAATAAGCAGTGTTTCCTATCGAGCTAATTGTCAGGCCGAGTTCATCTTTGTTCGTGTTAATCGGATAACCCATGTTCTTTACATTTTCAATTCTGCCCGATTCATCAATTTCTGCAGTAAATAAATCCTCGCCTCCCATACCTACCAAACCATCGGAAGCAAAATAGAAGTTATGATTGTTGGCGTGAATAAAAGGCGAAATCTCATCGCCTTCGGTGTTCACCTGGCTACCAAGATTTACAGGTTCTTTCCATTGTGGTTTTCCGTTTTCTGAGAATCCAAGGAATTCAGCCCTCCAGATATCTTTATTCCCTTTTCCACCTTTACGGTTGCTTGAAAAATAAAGATATTTGTTATCGGAAGAAAATGAAGGCTGTGCTTCCCAGTAATTAGTATTTAAAGGACTTCCGGCATTTTCGGGATTGCTCCATCTTCCATTCTGAAAGCGGGAATAATAAATATCGCAGCTTCCGAAACCTTCCTTACGGTTGCAGGCGGTAAAAAACAAAATCTTCGAATCGGCAGAAAGCGATTGTGCCCCCTCGTTGTCGCTGGTGTTAATCTCATCGATTGGCTTGGCATTTTCCCAATTTCCCGAATCGTTTTCTGCGATGTAAAAATCTTCCTGCGGGTAGCCTGTATCATTTCTTAATCGTGTAAAAACAAGCTTTTTACCATCGAGTGAAGGAACCGGCCAGTATTCATCGTCGATTGAATTTATTTCATTCCCCATATTCTGCGGATCAAATTCCACCGGATTTTTTATTGAATTTATGGCGAATTTGCAGCTTGCAATTTTACATGCCAGTAAAAACTGTCTTTTTTCCGACATTCGGGTGTAAGGGCTGTACCTGTTATAGTACCGTAATGCTTCGGAATAATTGCTTGCTTCGTAATAGGCTTCTCCCAAACGAAAAAATATTAATGAATCACTGGTTAAAGCTTCGGCTTTTCTTAATTGTTCAATTTCGAGTCTTACTGAATCCTGTTCTTTGTATAAGTCGGCAAGTAATAAATGTGCCTGTACAAATTCGGGAGAATCGGATAAAATCCGATTGCACATTCTAATTGTCTCTTTATAATTTTTTGCCGCAAACTGTTCTTTCGCATCCTGAAAAAGCTTTTCTGTTTTTTTACTGGTTTGGGAATATCCCCAATTACTGCAGTAAGCGTAAAGGCTAACAGAAATAAAAAAATCAGCATTGTGTTTTGGCGACTTATTCCGTTGATTAATGGTTGGTTGCGCATATTTCAATATAAAAATATATAACGAATCGGGCTTAAAAATATTGGTTTTCTTTTAAAATTTTACACACTTTTTCGTATCTTTTTAGACAACATTAAGAAAATAATTTATTTTTTTGAATAAATTCGAAAACATTATTTTCTAACTTTCAGTATATTAGACATATGTATTTGTTAATATGCATACAGACAGAATTCAGGAAGAACAAAAAAAATTTATTTAAGCGTATAATGAATTCAAAAATTATTTATTTTTCAGCCGGAAGAATTTATAATTTAATTAGTTAAACACATTAATTTTATATTTTACCGATTCTCAAAGAAATGAAGAAAAAACATTTTAAAGGAAGATCATCTGATTATGACAGTGATCACGGATCAAATCAAAACAAAAAAGTTTCCGGCAAGGACAAAAGCTCAAAACGGAGGCTTTCAATTTACGACGACTACGAAGAAGATGATGAAGAGTTTATGACCCGGGAAAAGTTTAAAAACAAACACAAATAAGCAGACCGGATTATTTAGTTGCAAATCCTTAGTCTAGTTTCCAATGACTTAATATTTATCCATATCAAATTTACCCCAATTATTAAATTAGCCGAATGGGATTGGTATGTTTTCACACGTAGTAAAAAGCATTGTACCCCGGATAATGGTATTTTGCCTTTGCAACCTTTTCAGGAAAACAGAAATAAAGCAATTCGGCAGTGGCACAGGTTTGCCCTTCGCCGTCGGTTAAAGTGGCCTCGATTTTGGCCAGACGTTTCACTACCGAAGTGACTTTACCACGTACGGTTATTTCGCCTTTTGAGATGTTTACAGGTTTATGGTAGCGTATATTTAATTCAGAAGTAACACCAGCGGTTTTCATTTTAATCAACACAATCCAACCGCCAAGTTCGTCGAGCAGCGCTGCCTGAATTCCGCCATGTATTACATTATGCCAGCCTTCCAAAGAATTTCGCGGCTTCCATTTGGCCAGCAGTTCTTCACCATCTTCCCAAAATTCAAGCTGAAGCCCGATATCGTTAAAAGGTGAGCAACCAAAGCAATTGTAATTATCGCGTGTGCCTTCTTCGGTAAACGGATTTCTAATTTTTATCATCGCTGAATGCATTTAAAATGAATAACAGGCCGGAGAAAACCAGCCTGTTATTATTTTTATTCAATCGTTTTTTAATTATTACCCAGGATTAATGGCAAACCATCTTTTCCACTACCAATTACCACTACTTTCGAATTCGATGATTTAGCCAAGTCAATAGTTGCTTCAATTCCTCTTTGCTGAAGAATTTTATCCGTTAAACTGGCATTAATAATCCGGTTAAATGCAGCTATTCCTTCAGCTTCAATTCTGCGACGTTCAGCTTCCGATTCTTCCCTTTTCAGTTTAAATTCATATGCCAGCGCTTCCTGTTCCTGTTGAAGTTTACTTTCAATAGCGTTTTTAATTTGCGCCGGAAGAATAATCGAACGAATGAGCATTGCTTTCATCCCAATAAAATTATCCTCCAAAACCTCGCGGGTTTCTGTAATTATGGCATTTTCAACCGCTGCTCTTTTTGTTGAATAAATTTCTTCTGCAGTATACCGTCCTGCAACCTGTCTCACCGATGAACGTACTTCAGGCACTACAAGAACATTAATATAATTTACGCCAAACTGTTCGTGCAAATAATCCGATTTTGTTAAAAGTGGGATTAAAACGAACAGTAATATCCATGGTTATCGATAAACCGTTTTTGTCGAGCACGTCCATGGTTTCTTCGCGTTGTTGTTCACGTACATTATAAATATACATGTTATTCCATGGCGCAATTATATGAAATCCTTCACCATAAATATTTTCCTTGTCGAGACCCGATGAATACGGACGGAAAATTACACCGCGTTCCCCGGCTTCAATAATTAAAAACATTCTACCGCCAAACAATAACAAAACAATTAGTACGATCACTGCTAAAATGATGTACGAGGTTTTAAAATTAAATTTCATGATTTTACTTTTTTTCAATTTCCCGACAAATGTACAAAATTTGACCGCGCATGAAGAATGATTCATATAATGTTTAGCATATAATTATTTTTCGTTTTAAGAAAAATTGGATTATGTTATATTTGAAGCAGCTAAAATAAAATCAAATGAAACGATTTTTACTCTTCGTATTTGCCTTCGGAATTTTATACAATGCCTATTCACAGGATTTTTTCAATACCGATTTCAAAAAAAATAAGAAGTATATCATACTCACCAATCCTACGGTGAACAACCTAAAAACCATCCAATACTTTGTAAATACCGATTTGTTGGATATTAAAAAAAGGAAAATGAAATTTGTGGGTGTGTATTACGAAAAACAGAATTATGACTTTGGCAAAACCAAACAATATATTGAAGATAATGGCTTAACCAATTTTCATTTACAGGAAATAAAAGGCGAATTAAGTGAAGATAAC
Source organism: uncultured Prolixibacteraceae bacterium (assembly GCA_963821855.1). GTDB lineage: Bacteria > Bacteroidota > Bacteroidia > Bacteroidales > Prolixibacteraceae > Draconibacterium. Next base: position 193,372 of record CAWGFJ010000007.1, read on the forward strand.
CTGTTTGAGGAAAATGAATGCACAGAGCAAATCCGAAAAGTGTTTAAAAATTCGATAGGTGTTTTCTTTTTTGGCGGCCCCGATATTCCTCCAGGCGTATATGAAGAAGAAAATACGCTTTCGGTAGTAACCGATCCGGAACGCCATTATTTTGAAACCACATTTTTATTTCATCTTTTGGGCAGTTACGCGAAATACCGAATTTCAAAGCATTTTTAAATGAAAGGCCGGGATATATGGTTACAGGCTTTTGCCTTGGAATGCAAACGATGAATGTGGCTACAGGAGGAACATTAATTCAGGATATTCCTGCAGAAGTTTATGGGGCTAGATACACCGGAAGAAACACTGCAAATTGGCCGAGTTTAATCTTCACCGGAATTATTGGCAGGAAATTTCGGATGATACGCTTGCTGATGGGTATTAATCTCCATACCATAAAATTTACTGAAAATCCGTTTTTTGGAAAAGTCGTTGATGTTCCTAAACGCTGGGAGCCGAGAGTTTACAGTAGTCATCATCAGGCAGCAGAAAAACTGGGTTTGGGAATGGAGGTAACAGCACTCTCGCCCGATGGAAAAATTGTGGAAGGCCTGGCAAGCAACCGTTATCCGAATGTATTTGCAGTGCAGTTTCATCCCGAAGTTCCTGGTTTGTACGAAGATTTGTATGTACGTAAATTTCATCCTGACGATACGCCTATGAGTTATAACGACATAATCGGTAAACAAAGCGTAAAATTTCATCAGAAATACTGGGCGCATATTTCGGATGTATTGCGGCATGTGAAGAAAAAATGACGTCCTTTAATCAACTTTTACATTCAATACAAACTCATTAGTCTTAAACAATTTGGATTGCATTTCTATTAACGGTTTGCCAGCTATTTTGCAGTTCTCAAAACGCACATTTTGCACCATATGGTTTTTGTCGAAACCCTGCAAAACAATTGGTCCCTCGTGAAACCATTCTACATTCCGAATAGTTACACCGCGGATATGTCCGGGTAAATCTTCACCATAAAGTGTTCCGTCAGTTATATTCAACTCGAATAATTTAATTTCCGACTTTTCTACGCGAATGTTCTCAAACAAAATATCGCTGATTACTGCCGGCCCGTCGCAAATAATACTAAAACCGCTATGCCCGTCCACGCGACTGCCACCTCTCGCCATCAGAATATCGCAATTGGTAACAGTTACATTGCGTATTTCCTTTGCATTGGTTTCAAAGCCGATTGTCACACCATCAGCATAAGCAAATCCGATCATTATATTATTTGCCACATATACATTTTTCACCGGATGTGCATAATCGGGCGCTTTTATTGCAATACAATCGTCGGTATTTCGCATAAAACAATTGGTGATACGCACATTTTGCGATCCTGCAGGATTTATTCCATCGGAACTTGGCCCGAAACCCATCACTTTTACAAAGCTATATTCCACTTCACGGCAGTTAATTAAGGTATTTGTCCAGCCATTGCCATTTCTTATTGTTACTCCTTCGAAATGAATATTCCGGCTGTCTTCAATCTGCACCATTTGCCGGTATTCATAATTTCCATCGAGAATTCCCCTTCCCATCACTTTAATATTGGAAACATTTTTTGCTCGTATTCCTCCGTAAACAACAGCACCTGCTGCCAGGTAAAGTGTTTCATTATTCTTAAGTTCGATATAGCCTGGTTTATGAACTCCCGGGCCAAAATATTTTATGTTTTTGCCAGAAGCTGACGGTTTTTCTTTTTCTTCAGGATTGGCAAATAAAAACAAAGGTGGCATCTCTCCCACTTCTACAACCAGTTGGCCGGGACCATTCCAGTCGAATGAAATTGTATTTCCGTTTATTTCAGGTTGAATATTTCGGCTAACGGGCCTGATTTTTACATTCTCTGCTTTATCACTACTCACTGTTATTTTTACTTTCAGCAAACCAGTGCCATCAAATCCTGCGATGTGCATTATCTGTGGTTCTCTTACTGCCGGATCGCTAAACCAATCGGGCAAATTAGGAAAATCGAGATTGGAAGTAAACTTTTCTGTCCAGATTTCCTGTCCGTTTACCGATACTGAAAAATCAGTGCTTTGTATCAATCCTTCTGGAGCAGGATAAACTTTAACAGCGCAATAAGCCTTATTTGAAAACGCAAGGAGATACAAGAGACAAATCAGGAATAGTAATGATTTTGGTTTCATAGTCGATTTAAAAGATTTATTCAGTTTTGCAAGGTAGGAATTGATTTTCTTTTTTCAAACGACGAAATACTGCGTTTGAAATTCAACTTTAATCAAGATTTCAAAAAATATGAATAATCCATTGTGATATTAAACGCTACTAACCCAAATTATTTGATTGTTTTCAATTCAACCAAAAAACAAATACTTAGTTTTATCTTTGAAACCTAAAGCCGGTTACCGATGAAAAAAATCTTTGTTTTAGCACTTCTGTTTTTAAATCTCAGTTTATTCAGCCAGAATAGAAATCTTTTTTGGAACATTTCGCCCGATAAAAGTATAACCTGGAATGTGGAAAAATCGCAGGTTCATTCCGATCATATTGAAATGAGCGGATTAAACATTTCAGCAATTATCACTTACGGAGTTGACGAAAACGGCGAATTAATTAATCAGAAAAAACTGGTTTTCCCGATGCTACGAACAATTCCAAACAACACCCACGCCAGCTTGAGCCAGAGTTTTGATGGTGACGAACAACCAAAAATCAGCGTAAATGGCAACGAAATAAAAGAATATCCAAAAACATTTAATCTGAAGGGAATCCTTTCGGTAAAATGTGTAACAAATGCAGGAATCGAAATTGAAAGAACCATTTTCCCATCCAGAGATAAAGCGGCTTTGCTTGAAATTCTAACTATTCAAAATCCGGCAGAAAAAAGCTGTGATGTTTTGGTCGATTTTACACCAACCGAAATCAGAACTCCTGAAAACAAAGGTGTTTACGGCGAATACATTTTAACGGTTGAGGCAGAAAAGTCTGGTTCATTTACGTTAAAGCCTGCGGAGGAGATTTCATTTGGGATGATTTATTCCGGAAGAAAAACCTGTGATCAACCATATAATTTTTCGCCGGGATACGAACTTTCAAAACGGAAAAAATTTATTGCTGAGCTTTTTGAAAACCTCGTCCTCGATACGCCAAACGATACAATCGACGAGGAATTTGCTTTTGCTAAAATCCGTGCCACTGAAAGTATCTACGACACAAAAGGCGGATTGATGCATGGGCCCGGTGGCGGCGCTTATTATGCGGCAATCTGGGCTAACGACCAGGCTGAATATGTCAACCCGTTTTTCCCGTTTCTCGGAAATTTGGAGGGAAACGAATCGGCTATCAATAGTTTCAGGCATTTTGCGCGTTATATGAACCCGGAGTTCAAGCCTATTCCAAGTTCAATTATTGCGGAAGGAACCGACTTTTGGAATGGCGCCGGCGACCGTGGCGACCAGGCAATGATAGCCTACGGCGCTTCCCGCTTTTCGCTGGCTTACGGAAGCCATGAAATAGCCAAAGAATTCTGGCCTCTTATCCGCTGGTGTCTTCAGTATCTCGAAACAAAAAAATCGGATAAAAGTGTAATCGGTTCCGATTCGGATGAACTGGAAGGACGTTTTCCGGCAGGAGATTATAATCTTTCAACGAATTCGCTTACATACGGAGCTTATATTAGCGCTTCGCATTTGGCAGAGGAACTCGGAAAACCAGATACTGCAAAAATTTACCTTCAAAAAGCAGCAGATTTGAAAAAGGCTATTGAAAAATATTTTGGCGCCAACGTACAGGGTTTTGATACCTATCAGTATTTCGACGGAAACAAAAAGCTTCGCTCATGGATTTGCCTGCCATTGACCATGGGAATTTTTGATCGTAAGGATGAAACCATCAGTGCGCTTTTGTCGCCTTACTTGTGGACTGAAAACGGAATTCTGACTGAAGCAGGTAGCAAAACATTTTGGGACCGATCGACTTTGTACGCATTTCGCGGACTTTTCAATGCGGGAGCCACCGAACAGTTAATGCCGTATCTTTCTTATTATTCAGCAAAAAGATTGCTTGGCGATCATGTTCCTTACCCTGTGGAAGCCTGGCCCGAAGGAAACCAGCGCCATCTTTCGGCTGAAAGCGGTTTGTATTGTCGTGTGATTACCGAAGGAATGTTTGGAATTACTCCAATTGGACTGAATAAATTTGAAATTCTTCCGCGTCTACCTAAGAATTGGGATTTTATGAAACTGAAAAACATAAAAGCCTTTGGAAGAACCTTTGATATTGATGTTTCGCGAATCGATGGCGAAACGGTACTCCAGGTTATATCAGAAGGGAAAACAGTTATTGAAAAACAAGTGGTTGCGAATTCACCGCTAACCGTCGAACTATAATCATTCGATAATTACAGAACAGCGCAAAATACCATTTACCTCAACACAAAAATCCTGATGACTTTCACGTATTTCAATAATGGTAATATCTTAAATAATTTACAAGGTTTGATGCCGGCTTTTCTTTTTGTAACTTTCCAATACTGAAACTTTACCCACATGAAACATAACCGGCGTTCGTTTATAAAAACCAGTTTAGTAACAGGAGCAGGATTAGCACTGGCACCTTCAACTTTAATTTCAGCAGAAAAAACAATAGCTGTTGAAGTAATCAATCCGCAAAACAGGGCACCTGTCAGTTTGATTATTGACGATTCAACCACACTCGTAAACCTTGCATATTACGGTATTCCACAATTTGCTGAAGTTTTTCCTGAGAAATACAAACAGGAATGGCGTAAACTTCCGCGGGAAATCCCTGACAGTTTTGTTCGTGAGTTTGGCGAATGGAGCATCGAAAACGGGGTGAAAGGAAAATATTCGATTGTTCCCTATCCGGCCTGTACGGGTTGGGTAAACCGGTTTATCCCGGGTTGGACCGAACGCGAATTAAAAGAAAGTCTGAACCTCGTGCGGGAAGTAATTGTACCCAACTGGGATATTCACCCTGAAATGGTAAGCCATACACGCGTGATTAATCTGAAAACCGGAAAACCATACCCCGATGCAACGCCCGAATACATGGAAAACTGGGAATGGAGCCAGAATAAAAGTGCCGACGAACTGGCTGCTTATTCGGCTTTTGCTTTACAGATTTTAAAAGATTCCGGGCTTAAGTGCGAAGGCATTACCACTCCCGGCGGTTATGGCAGCAAAAACATGGATAATCTGGCATTGGGAACAATGCAATCGCTTCGCGATGTATATCATACAGAAATTCCTCATTATTTCCGAGACCTTTATACTGAAAAAGAGAAAAGCGTTGCCCCATTGGTACAATATGCATCAGATTTGGAAACGCCCGATCCGAAATGTGTAGTTTCAATTATTGGTTGTACCGGCGATTGGTTTGGTGGCTGGGATGGCCTTGAACACGGCGACGTAAATAAACTGATTACCGAAGATTTATCTTCCGGCAGAATGGTTGATGTAATTGAAAGTGGAGAACCGGCAATTATGGTGTGTCATTGGCCGGGGATTTATTTTAATGGTGAAAAAGTTGGCTTTAATATTCTGAAGGAGGCAAAACGCAGGTTACAGCAGAAATACGATAATCTTATCTGGATGAAGTTAAGTGAAATTTCGCGCTATTGGGCGGCAAAGAAACTCACAAAAATTTCCATCGAAAATAACGGAATTAAAATATTTGCTCCATTTGCGACAACCGATTTTACTTTAAAAACCGATAAAAAATCGGTTAGAAACGTATCGCTGAATGGAAATAGTCTAAAACAAATTTCTGTAAAAAAAGACTTGAAAGCTGGAACGTTTTATACTTCCAATTCAGAAACTATTTTGTGTTTTGATTTAGTTAAAGGCGAAAGTATGATCAATATTTAAATTCATTTATTTTTCGAAGTTTTTCTGACTAATCCAATACATATCACAGGTTTTTAATTTGAACGTGGTTTGAATTCATGCAAATACGAAATTCATTGAATGGAAATACGAAAATAGCTATAAGTGAAAACCACCGCTTACTGCCGCATAGAAATCAATTTACCATTTTTCTTTGGCGATTTTGGGCCAGATATGATGTTCGTAAATTTGCCTGATTTTTTGCATTTGTTCTGAAGTTAAATCCGGAATTTCAGTAGCCTGAATGTTGGAAATTACCTGCTCGGGCTCTTGAAGCACCTGGAATTACACAACTTATTTCTGGAAACATTAAAATCCATTTTAGCGCTATTGCTGCATAGATTACTTTCAAATTCAGGGAAAAGCTGCTTAATTTTCTCAACTGCTTCCAGTCCTTTTTCGAAAATCCACTCCTGAAAACGTTTCGCCTTTGTCAAATGCTTCGCCGTTGCGGTTGAATGTACGGTGATCGTCTTTTCCAAACGTTGTCGATACTGAAAACTTACCCGATAACAGTCCGCTTGCTAACGGTACACGCGCCAGAATTCCGATATTGTATTTGGCTGCTTCCGCAAAAAATTGTTCAGCAGGCCGCTGCCGCATCATGTTGAAAATAATCTGAACGGTAGTCACATTTTCATAGTCTATGGCTTTCATCGCTTCTTCAACGCGCTCGACACTGACTCCCAAATTCAGTATTTTTCCTTCTTTTTTCAATGAATCGAATAATTCAAAGATTTCCGGTCGGTAATAGGTTTCTGTTGGCGGACAATGCAACTGAATCAAATCCAGGGTCTCCAATCCCATATTGGACAAGCTGTCTTCAACAAATTTGCGCAATACTTTTGGTTGATAGGCTTCATCGGTATGTGGCGACAACTTGCGGCCACATTTGGTGGCAATATAAATTCTTTCACTTCTTGAGCGAACAAGACGGCCAACTGCTTTTTCGCTTTCGCCGTCGCTGTATACATCGGCAGTATCGATAAAATTAACGCCATTGTCAACTGCTGTATTTAATATAGCATCGGCATTTTCATGATTAAAAACACTTCCCCACTTTCCGCCAACCTGCCAGGTTCCAAGGCTGACTTCCGAGATTTCAAATCCGGTTTTTCCAAGTATTCGTTTTTTCATTTGCAAAAATATTGTACGAAATTTCTTATAACTGTAAAGATAACACAAGCTAAAAAGTTTTTATTTTTCTCATTTTTCTTTATTAGTACCTTTTAAAGCTAAATTCCGCATTCTGATAATAAAAATTACCTGTTGATTTAAATGTCAATGTATCATTTACAATAGAATCAAAAATAACATTTGAATGCCCGAAAATGTGTGAACCCGAGTATGAACTGTATGAGGGATACACCGCTGCAAAGTATATTTCCAGACTATCTTCCGTCTGAGAAATTATCCTGACTGAGCCATCCTCTATCGCTGGATTTTTTGTATCAAGATAAACTTCATAAGAAAGGCTGTTATAAATTACCAATCTGTCATACAGCAGTGGCTGGGTTACCTTAATACCCGAGCTATCATACGTAATTGTCAATGGTTTCCATACATCAAAAATGCTCTGATATTTGGGAAGTAGATTTTCATTGTTGCTTTCTTCTTTCCTGCATGAGACAGCTATTACAAAAATTAATAAAAAGAAAATGGTTTTAGTTTTCATCGTGTTTTTACCGGATAGATTTATTTTCAGGATAAAAAGTTGCGTAATCATGTTATCGGTCAGGATGTCTTTTATACTGAACATTTAACGGGTGCAAATCCTTTCTGCCATCAAAATAAACTGCTACCCATTCGGCAAGTCTTTTTCCTAAAATACGGCACGAATCCTTTTCTTTTTCAAGTCGCGGCTCACCTGCCTGTATTGCACCGTAATGTGTAGTAAACTGATGCGCGACATAATCCGTAATTCCAAAAACCAGGAAACCATAATTCATGAGAATTGTGTTTAATGATTGGCAGGTAAGCTCGGCGCCTCCGCCCCATCCGCCTTGTGAACTAAAGGCACATCCAATTTTTCCATCAATGTGTTGCCAAAGCGGAAGACAATCTTCCCAAAATTTTTTTAACGGCGATGCAGCTGTTCCTAAATATGTTGGCGAACCAAGCGCAATTCCGTCGCACCAAACAATGTCGTCGCTGGTAGCTTCATCTAACCGAAAGAAAACGCACTTCATGTCCCGGAATTTCCTTCACTCCTTCCAGTACATATTCTGCCATCTTTTTGGTGTTGCCGCCCTTGCTGTAATACATTACCACAATTTTCCCCATTACTTACACTATTTTCATTGTATCCTGTTATGACTGATTTTTTTGCAATTTATAAATCATTACCAAACAAATGGAATAATTTTAAGCATATCTTATTTTCCTGATTTTACAAATTTCAATTCCTGAATTTGAACGGAATCAGAATGATGAATAGCCCGAAAATGTTTTATTTACGAAGTCTTAAATCGAAGTAAAATTTCTTTTGACTTAACACCTTGACAGCGTTATAATCTTTGTGTTTGCAATTCAGAACAATATTATTGGCAGAATGTATGATACTGCTCGGAACCTTTAATGCCAATGATCTTGCTTCGTCAATCCATTTTTGTCCGATTTCAGATAATATTGTTGGCGCTGGAAACTGATGCCAGTTTGAAGGTAAATCTGCAACTGTTAATTGTAAAACAGAATCATCAGGAATTTCAATTGTAAGAATATCCAAATCGGGCGTTAATATCGGAGGAATATGGACAATGCTTTCGAGCAAAGCAATTTCTTTACTCTCACCGGTATACAAAACCGGAGTTCCTTTTTTATTCCAACGTCCGGGATATAGCGCTGATCCGTACCCACTTATATCCGATGCTCTTTTACTTTTGGTTATACGAAAAACAATCATTAGCTGTAAACGCCATGTTCGATTCGGCCTAACAGGTCGTAAACTTTCGCTATTCCTCCCGGCACATCCAACAACTCTTTTGGTGCTAAACCGCCCATCGCAATATTTGGCAACTCAAGCCACTTAAAGAAATTTTCATTACTCTCAAAAACTTCGGAACCAAATAAAAATAAATCCGCCAGTTCGAACAGTTGAACAGAATAATTTCTTTCCAGTTTTTTATTTGCGCGAATCCACCTGTAAATAGTAGGTTCCGAAACGTTTAGCAATTCGGCAGTAAATCCACGGGGAATTTTAAAATGATTTCTAAAATTAAGAATGATTTGTGCGCTTATTCCTTTCGACGCAATTGTTATAAAATCGAATGGACTTTCAATTTGCGATTTAATATACTTTTTCCCCAAAATGCGTATTAGCTCGTCGTAATGTTGCGTTGTTGTCGGCAAATCTCCACTTATCATTTGATAATATATTTTATTACATGAACGAATATAGCAAAAATTTGCTTTAACATCCAGTCATATTAAATTATTATCTGTGGCAGGCTGGTGATATCGCGATTAAAGCATGGTATTAATTAAAGTATTTGGCTTTGAAAAAAACGTTACGCCCGGATAGGAAAATACTTACATTCCTTTTTCAAACACTGTTTATTTCGGGAATAATGATTGCATACAATGGACTGGGAGTTGAATTTTACACTGAGGTTTTTTTCGGTAAACTGAACCGCGGATTCGAGAGCAAGCCAGGTGTCGCGTTTGCAGCAACGAGGTCCGCCATAAGAGGCAATATTGAAAAGGCTCTCGGCAGTAATGAGGTTACACATTTTCCATTCATTTGTCGACAAAGGAGTGCTGTTTAAAACTACGCTGGCAAAAATCCCGGTTCCCACTCCTGCCCCGCAATTTCCGTAAAATCCGCAAAATCCACCTAAAATGTGTTGAGCACGTTCGCGGGCAGTTTTTAGCTTGCCCTCAATTTTTTCGGGTTGGATGGTTTTATTGTAATAGGATGTAATTAAAACGGCAGGCACAAGAAAATGGTGTTCCGGTCCGTGTAATTTGATTTTTGGATTATTCATAATTGCCGTTGCCATTTCCACAGGATTGGTACTTTTGCTGTTTTTGCAGTAGGTTTCCACATAGTCAAATCCTTCGGTTTCATGGCAGGAGTCGCAGATAAAATGGCCGTTTCCGCAGTTTGCATTCGATTGAATCTGCTCGACCACAGATTTCACAGGTCATCAATTCTGATTTTTCGCGATACACCAGTTCCGACCGGCAAATGATACATCCTTCGTTAGCCATGGTTTTTAATTTAGAGCGCTAAATTACGGATAATTTTTCTAAATGAAGGTCAGTTTTAATTTCGATTGGTTCAGCAAATTCTGATTTCGAAACAGTTGTCAATTCAAAAAAACCACCTATTTTTAAGCACCAATTGTTCGGAAAATTTCTTTTTATGCCAGTTAGGAAATCCTTCATTATTTTTCTGTGTATTCTGTTTAATGTTGCTCTGCATCCTGCAAAAGCTCAGGTAGTTTCAGGCCATATTTCAAATAAACTGAACGAAGTCGGTTCCATATGCTACCATTTTTGTAAGCGAAACACGCGAAGGAACAATTTCGAATTCGGAAGGAAATTTTATGCTTCAGCTTTCAAATGGTAACTATCATCTCGTTATTCGCTCCATGGGTTATGTTCAGGTTGAAAAGGAAATAAATGTAAATTCCGACAGCCTTCATATTAATGTGCTATTGCAGCGACAGGAATTTCAGATTAAAGAAATAAAGGTTTTTCCCGGAAAGGAAGATCCGGCATATTTTATTATGCGAAAAGCCATTGCGAAAGCGCCATATTACCGTTCAAAAATAAAGCATTACGAAGCTGAATTATATATCAGGAGTAATTTTGAATTTACCAACATACCAAAAATCTACCAGAATAAGGTGGAAGTGGAAGGCCGCAAACTAAAGGAAGTGCTGAAAGAAAATGTGACTTATGTTATCGAATCGCAAAACCGCTTAACGTTTGATTATCCGAACAAATACAAACAGGAGGTGATAAGCAAAAAAACTTCGGTGGTTGGAATCGATGAGCCGCCGGTAATGGAACTCATCAACACGAGTTTTTACGAGGAGCGCCCAAACGAAGTAATTTCACCGCTTTCAGCATTGGCATTACGTCATTATAATTTTCAGTATGAAGGTTTTATTACCGCAGGTAAATACGATGTATTCAAAATAAAAGTAACGCCAAAACGAAAAAGCGATGAATTGGTAGAAGGCTATATCTATATTGTCGATAAACTTTGGTGCATTTACAGCCTCGATTTCAGCAGCAGTTTCGAGTTCTTTGACTATCGCATTAAACAACAGTTTGAAAACCTCGGAAACGACAACTGGCTTCCGGTTTCGCATAACATTAACGGAAAACTTTCGGCACTGGGATTAAAAGGCGCGTTTTATTACGGGGCATCGCTAAAGTACGGAACCGTGGTTGATAACACATCGGATGAAATTACTGCGAACGAAGATTCGGTAAAATCAGCGCCTGCAAAACCACGCGAAAAAAGCGAGAAAGAAAAACAACTTCAGCAGGAATTAAACTCTATTACTTCGAAAGAAGAACTGTCAAACAGCGATGTAAAAAAAGCCGCACGATTAAACCGGAAGATTTTAAAGGAACAGTACCAGGATTCCACCATTGTATCCACACGTTACAATAATTATCATGTTGAAGATGTAAAGGATTCTGCTAGAAGTGTTGATATTTTGTGGGACACCATTCGAACCATACCATTAACGCCTGCTGAAATAAAAAGCTACCAGCGGCTCGATTCGCTTGAAACCGCAGGAAAAGTAGTTACGGATTCGATTACGGGAAAAAAGAGCCAAAAAGAAAAATCAACTTCGCTAAAGCTCCTTACCGGAGATTACGATTTGGCAAAAGATTCGCTGGTGCGGCTCACCTACGACGGATTAATTTCAACAGAAAATTTCGATTTCAATGCGGTCGACGGCTACAAATACAAACAGGCATTGCGATGGCGAATTTATCCTGATTCAGGCAAGGTAATTACAATTTTTCCTGAATTGGGCTATGCATTTAACCGAAAAGCAGTTTTCGGTTCGCTGGAGACAAGTTTCAGAAATATATTTTGGAAAAGCGGAACTGTATTTTTTAATGCAGGAAAACTCAGTCGCGATTTTAAATCTCCGGAAACAGGAATTGCTCCGGCGCTAAATGCGGTAAGTACCTGGTTTTTTGCTGCAAACTATATGCGTTTATACGAAAAAACTTACATGAATCTGGCATTTGACCAGCAAATAAAACGTGGATTTAATCTTTTCGGCAAGGCTGAATACAATTATTTTAAACCGCTCGAAAACCACACAAAATATGTAATCAACAACAAACGCGAATTTGCGCCGAATATTCCCAAAGGATTGACAAATGAAAGCACCGATCTGCAACAACAAAAAAGTTTTGAATATTCCATTGGATTTAATTACCGAAAACGCCAAAGAAAACCATGGCTTGAAGAATCACCGTTCCTGTTTATAAACGACTATTACATCATTCGATTTGAATTTACGCAGGGATTAAAAAATGTCTTTTCTTCCGTTTCCGATTTCAGCCAAATCGACTTTACCTTTCATCACCAGGCAAATATTTCGCCAGGCGCCGGAATCGACTGGCAAATAAACACCGGATATTTCTTCAATGCCAACCAGATTCATTTTTCGCAATTCAAACATTTTAAAACTGCTGAAATACCTGTTCAGTTTAGCTCGTTTGCACATACATTTCAGTTGCTTAACGATTATGAATTCAGCACCAGCAAAAGTTATGTTAATATTGGTTTCGAATACCGGACTGAATATGTTTTACTTCGCTATTTATCGCTTATAAACCGGAAAACCTGGAGCGAAAGTATTCATCTGAATTACCTTACCACACCTGCATTACATAATTACTGGGAAGCAGGCTACAGCCTGAACAGTTTATTCTTTATCGGAAATGTCGGCGTATTTGCCGGATTCAAAGAAACCGAATTCGAAAGTATTATGGTAAAAATATCCATATCGGCATTTGACTGACAATTTGTTGATTTGCCAAATCTTTAAAAATGGATAATTTAGCGAGAAGTTTGAAACACCTAATATTTCAGAATGAAAATCATAAAATTGAAGCTTCACTGGCAAATTCTTATCGCACTTTTTTTAGCCGTACTTTTTGGATTTTACATTCCGGGTGGAGTTCCATACGTGGCCTGGATGGGTAAGATTTTTCTCACTGCCCTGAAAATGGTTATAGTTCCACTGATTTTAAGTTCAATTATTTCTGGTGTGACCAGCATGGGCAGTGGAAGCAATCTTGGCCGGTTGGGGCTGAAAACCTTAACCTACTACATATTTACCAGCACTATGGCCATTTTAACGGGGCTTTTGCTCGTGAATATTATTAAGCCGGGCGTTGGCGTTGAACTTGGATTTCAGCAAAATGTGGAAGATTTAACGGAACATGTAGGTTCGGTCCGCGATATTTTGTTTCGAATTGTACCGTCGAATGTTTTTGAATCGATGGTGAACGGAGATATTTTACCCATTATTTTCTTCGCAGTAATATTTGGTGTTTTTATTACGCAAGTTGCCGACAAGTACAAAACCACACTGACCAATTTCTTTGAGGGCTTTTTTGAAGTGATGATGAAAATGACCATGTTTATTATTCGCTTTACACCACTCGGAATTTTTGGAATTGTGGCAAGCGAAGTGCAGAAAAATGCCGATCAGCTTGGAAATATAGCCGGAAGTATGGCTATCTATATGTTAACCGTTTTTTCTGCATTGATGATCCACGCATTTGTTACTTTGCCACTTATCGTGCGTTTTGTTGCTAAAGCAAAACCTTTTACACATTTAAAAAATATGATAACACCTTTGCTGACTGCATTCTCCACAGCTTCATCGAGTGCTACATTGCCATTAACGATGGAAGCCGTTGAAAACGAAAGCGGAGTTTCGAACCGGATAACAAGCTTTACCTTGCCGCTGGGAGCCACAATTAACATGGACGGAACAGCGCTTTACGAGTGCGTTGCAGCCATGTTTATCGCTCAGGTTTACGGCGTCGATTTGCCGTTTACACAGCAGGCTCTTGTGGTTTTAACCGCTTTGCTCGCATCGATTGGCGCAGCCGGAATTCCAATGGCCGGTCTTGTTATGATAACCATTGTTTTAACTGCAGTTGGTTTGCCTTTGGAAGGCATCGGACTTATTCTTGCTGTTGACCGTATTCTGGATATGATTCGGACATCGGTGAATGTATGGAGCGACAGTTGCGGTGCGGTTACCATTGCACGTTCCGAAAAAGAAGAAACTAAAGTTAAATTTTAGCTGCAAAACAGCATATTTCGTCAACAAACAACAGGTATTAATCTGCAAAATACATTAGCTGGATTGATAATTTTATTTGGACGAATTAAGGCTGTAATTGGCAGAAAGTCAGTGTTTTTTTAATTTAATTGTTATACACTTGCAGAAATTGTTGGCTAATATAAATGAGTATATTTAAATATCGCTGGTTAAATCACATCCTTTTCTGGATTATCATATTTTCATTTTTTACAGTCCCACGGATTGTCAACGCCGGTTTCACCCTCGAGGCTTTTATCAACATTATTTATCTTCCGGCAGATGTAATGGTCGTTTATATCATTATCGAATTTCTTATTCCACGATATATCTTCAAAAACAGGAATCTTCTGTTGTTTGCAATCGGTTCGTTATTTGCCATTGCCTTAAATATTGCACTGTCACAACTTATTATGAACTTCATTCAGCCAAAACTTGGATTCTGGATGATGAAAAAGCCTTTTATTTACGAGTTGTTTAATTTTCTTGTAAATAACTTAATGATTATAGGAATGGCTTCGGCGTTAAAACTTTTTAGTTATTCCTATAAAATTCAGCTTACCCAATCGGAATTATTGCGAAGAAGCGTACAATCGGAACTCGGCATACTGAGGTCGCAAATTAATCCGCATTTTCTTTTTAATGTTTTAAATAATATCGATGCACTTATTTTTGAAGATAAGGACAAAGCTTCAAATGCCATTTTTCTTTTATCGAAAATAATGCGTTACATGTTAAAGGAATCGAATGAGGAAAAAGCGATGCTGGATAAAGAACTCGAATATATTCAGGATTATCTCGAACTGGCAAAGCTAAGTTTTGAAGATCCAAAATTCCTTGAGTTCAATTTTATCGGCGATTCCACAGGAAAACAAATTCCACCGCTTTTATTTATTCCAATTATTGAAAATGCAGTTAAACATTGTAACAAACAATCGAAACTTCCGGGTATAATAATCGATTTTAAAGTTGAAAATGATGCCATTGCATTGAGAACTTCAAACTATCTGAAAAAGAACGATTTCAAGCTTCCTGATTCCGGTTCGGGAAATGGATTGAAGAACGTCGAAAAACGTTTAAAACTACTTTATGAAGAAAATTATAAGTTTGAAACCGAAAGTAATATCGATAAATTTGAAGTTTATATAAAGGTTCCGTTACTATGAAAATGAATTGCATTGCTGTTGACGACGAAGTTCTGGCATTAAAGAAAATACAACGTTATGCCGGAAAAATCGATTACCTGAACCTTTTGGGTACTTTCGACAATGCATTGTCAACTTTTTCATTTCTTCGCGAAAACCGGATCGACCTTATTTTCCTCGATATTCAAATGGATGAGTTTACCGGTATTCAATTACTCGAAACCATAAAAGATCCGCCATATGTAATTCTTACAACTGCATTCGATGAATATGCACTGAAAGCTTACGAACTGGATGTGATGGATTATCTGTTAAAACCTATTCCGTTCGAGCGTTTTGTAAAAGCTGTTGAAAAAGTGTATGCCCGATTTTTGAAAGATCATTCGCACCACATGAAACAAGTTCCTGCCGGAGGGGACACAGTACTGAAATCCGAAAAACCGGATTATACCTTTATAAAATCGGGAAATAAAACTGTAAAACTGTATTTCAGCAAAATTCTGTATATCGAAGGAATGCGCGATTATCTGCAGATTCATACCGAAGACAGTAAAATTATGGCTTTACTGAATTTTAAGAACCTGCTCGATATGCTCGATTCGCAAAAATTTGTTCGTGTACATAAATCGTATGTCATTGCCGTGGATAAAATAGACTATATTGAAAACAATGCCATTAAAATCAGAAATAAACTTATTCCGGTGAGCAGCACTTATAAAGTTGCTTTTTTTAATCTGTTAAACAGGAAAAACTTTATTTAAGGTAGCATTTCAACACCAATCACAAATCCTGTTATTTATATGGTTTTTTCACATTTTTTAAGTCGCTGGTTTAGGCTGAAATTTTTATTTTAGCGTGAATTTTTCACAAGCAAATCTTTTAAGTATGATGAAAAGGAGTATTCTTATTCTTACCATTCTGGCAATAATTTTGGGAATTGCAGGTTGCAAAAAAAGCAATCCTGATATCCTGTACGACAAAAAATATATCAATCAGATTAAAGCAGCGCGAAAGGATATCGGATTTTTTCTGACTCGAAACTTTATTCCCGGCGGCTCATTTGCAATTATAAAAGACGGAAAGGTTATTTATTCCGAAGGTGTTGGATGGGCTTCGCAGGATTTGGAAGTAAGAGCCAACCGCGATACAAAATTCCGAATCGGTGAAGTTTCGGAGCTTTTTACATCGGCAATATTGCAATTAATGATAAGAGACGGATTATTGAATCCCGATTCAACAGTGCAACATTATTTGCCCGATTTTCCGGATATCGGCAAAAACATGACCATTAACCAACTGGCAAACCACACCTCGGGTCTTCGTATTGAAACTGAAGCAGAGGAATTAAACGGAGCCTACAATGTAAGCCTTAACCGCGGCCTGGAAAAAATTAAGAATGAACCACTGGGATATGCACCTGAACTTTATCAGAATGTAAGCATGTATAATTACAATTTACTCGGAGAAATTATGGAAAAAGTTACCGGAAAACATTTCCCGAAAATTCTGAAAGAATATGTTACCGATACGTTGCATTTAGATAATACGATGATTGACAATCCGTTTCAAACCATAAAAGGCCGCACGGACTATTACGATTACAATATGATTTCGCAGGTTGTACATGCCATTACACAGGACATGCGTTATAAAGCACCGTCAAAAGGATTGCTATCGAATGCTGAAGATTTGGCAAAATTCGGAAATGCACTGTTTTTCTCCGACTATTTTACCGATGAAATGCGGGAAAAAATGTTACAGCCACAAATGCTGCTCGACAGTTTTCCGGCGCCGATAGCCAATGGCTGGATTTTTCTTGAAACAAAAGACGGTGGAAAAATGTATGGCCGGAAAGGAACTGTAACCGGCGGAGGTTCGGCTTTGCTGGTTATTCCTAAGGAAAAAATGGTAATTGCAGGAACCATAAACCTAACCGGAAAACTCGACGAAATTCCGGTTTTTGAAATTGCCAATCATTTTTTACCTGAAACAGAAGAAAATCAGCAAAAAGAAGATAATTCAGAATAAATCAAACTGATATTTTTAGCATGATTTTCATTCATAAATTTATATTTCTACCGCCCGTTTTTTTATTTTTTCCATATATTTTCCACTTCTGAATTTTTCACAGGCATTTTCACGCTGTTATTTCTTCTACTGAATTTTTCAGAAGCATTTTCACCATGATATTTCTCTTACTGAAATTTTCAGAAGCATTTTCACGATGATATTTATCATGCTGAAATTTTCAGAAGCATTTTCACGATGTTATTTCTCTTACTGAAATTTTCAGAAGCATTTTCACGATGTTATTTTTTCTGCTGAAATTTTCTGAAGCATTTTCTTTATTGAATTTCTTCAATTATTGCTGAACATCCATCCTGATTACAATCGGGATGGCTATTATTGTTCATCTGCTAATTGAGATTATTTAAGAAAATAAAGAATCAACAAATTCTTTTCGCCTGAAAATTTGCAGATGTTCCATTTTTTCTCCAATTCCGATATATTTAACAGGAATTCGAAACTGGTCAGAAATTCCGATTACTACCCCGCCCTTTGCCGTACCATCGAGTTTGGTTAAAGCCAATGCTGTAACTTCGGTTGCCTTTGTAAACTGTTTGGCCTGCTCAAAAGCATTTTGACCTGTTGAACCATCGAGAATTAAAAGCACTTCATGAGGCGCCTCGGGAACAATTTTCTGCATTACTTTTTTAATTTTCGAGAGCTCGTTCATCAGGTTAACTTTGTTGTGCAATCGCCCTGCCGTATCAATAATTACCACATCGGCGCCATTTGCCTTTGCCGATGCCAGCGTATCGTAAGCTACCGATGCGGGATCGGAACCCATTTTTTGTTTTACAATCGGAACATCCACCCTATTGGCCCAGATTTCAAGTTGCTCGATTGCTGCTGCCCTGAATGTATCGGCGGCACCAAGAATAACTGATTTTCCGGCTTGTTTAAAATTGTAGGCCAGTTTGCCAATGGTTGTGGTTTTTCCTACACCATTCACGCCAACCACCATAATCACGTATGGGCCATCGGTTTCAGGAAAATCGAAATCAGAAACATCACCCGAATTATTCTCTTCGAGTAAGCCAGCAATCTCTTCTTTTAATATTGAATTTAATTCGTTAACCCCTACATACTTGTCACGGGAAACACGGGCTTCAATTCGTTCAATAATTTTCAGAGTTGTATCAACACCAACATCCGAAGAAATTAAAACTTCCTCGAGGTTGTCTAAAACTTCATCGTCGACCCTGGATTTACCAACAACGGCACGACTCAGCTTTTTAAAAACACTTTCCTTGGTTTTTTCGAGTCCCTGGTCGAGATTTTCTTTTTTATTTTTGTTAAAACTTCCAAACAGGCCCATTTGCTACTGATTTACAGAAACTAAAATAGTAATCTATCTATTTCGACTTTTACTCAACAAAGAAAACAAAAAAAGCTTTCACCCGTGATGAAAGCTTTTTCTGTACTACATAAAAATTCCGGAAATTCCCGAAACTATTTTTTGAAATATCCTGTAACTTCTTCGTTCGTAATAACTTCTTCTTTAAAAGTATATGCACCGGTTTTAGGCGATTTAGTCATCTTAATCACTTTTGCATAGCCTTTACCAGCTCCTTTTTGCAGGGTTGCAACCGTTTTCTTTGCCATAACTTATTCCTATTTAATTTCTTTGTGAACTGTTACTTTTTTCAGTATTGGATTGTATTTTTTCAATTCCATGCGGTCGGGTGTGTTTTTCCTGTTTTTGGTAGTAATATACCTCGAAGTACCCGGCATACCGCTGTCTTTATGCTCAGTGCATTCCAGAATTACCTGGATTCTATTGCCTTTTCCCTTTTTAGCCATGTTTTACAATCTTTAATATTTATCGATAAAACCCTTTTCAACCGCATTATCCAAAGCTGCTTTTACGCCGTTTTTATTGATAGTGCGCATACCTGCCGCAGAAACCGTTAAATTAACCCAACGATCTTCACCGGGCAAATAAAATTTCTTTTTAAACAGGTTTACATCGAACTTCCTTTTTGTTCTTCTTTTCGAGTGAGAAACATTGTTCCCAATCATGGCAGTTTTACCTGTTATTTGACAAACTCGTGACATATCTTTATAATTTCTTGATGTTCAACAAACACGTTCTTAAAACGGCTTGCAAAGAAAATACTTTTTTGTAATATAATCAAGCAGATGCCAAAGTTTTTAAATAAAGAATTAACAATTGCCGGTTAAATACTTTTGTAACATCGCAACAGTGTAAAAAACCACGTAACCGAAAGAATAAAACCTAAAGAGTTGTTGTTATTGAACTTATCTTTTTAATAATCGTTGTTAGAAAGTACCGAACAAATTTTTTACAGTTAAATTAAATATTATGGAAGAAACAAAAACGACAACCATGCCCCGGATAGGAGATATGGCCCCGGACTTTAAAGCAAACACTACTTACGGACCGATTCAGTTTTCAGAATTTATTAAGGGAAGCTGGACGATTTTGTTCTCACATCCGGCCGACTTTACGCCGGTTTGTACAACCGAAATGAGTGGATTTGCCACCCGTGGCGCTGATTTCAGGGAATTAAACTGCAAACTTATTGGTTTAAGTATCGATAGTATTCATGCGCATGTTGCATGGGTAAATAATGTAAAGAAAAATACAGGAGTGCTTTTTGATTTCCCGATAATTGCAGATATCGATATGAAGGTGGCGCAGTTGTATGGAATGTTGCAACCGAATGAAAGTGAAACAGCCGCTGTACGTGCGGTATTTTTTATTGATCCGAATGGAAAAATAAGGCTGATGATGTACTACCCGTTAAATGTGGGAAGAAATATGGATGAAATCATTCGCGTGTTGAAAGCGTTACAAACTGCGGATAAATACAGTGTTGCTCTGCCATTGAACTGGCAACCAGGCGATAAGGTTATTGTTCCTCCGCCAAAAACAGTTCCGGACATGGAAGAACGCGAAAAAAGCGATTACGAAATGGTAGATTTCTATTTAGCAAGGAAAGATTTGTAATTTTACTATCCTAACCTGAATAGATCATAAATAATGCAGGTTACAAAAAGAAAATGCCAATTCACTGTAAAAGTGTTTTGGCATTTTTTTATTTTCATTTATATGAATTCAGCTTAAATTTTAGCCTAAATTTTTAATCATTTTACCTTCTTTAATGTACTCTTTATGAATTCCCTTTCTCAAATCTTCATAGGAAATGGCGGTTAAATTTTTTTCCAAAGTTTTCAATCCGGCATAATGTATTACGTTAACTATATTAGCCCCTGTTAGCTCATACCTTGAAGCTATATCTTTCAATGAAATTGCGTTATCTAATTTAACAGCCGAAGGCAAGTAATTCATCCACAATTGTTCCCGTTCTGTAATCCCCGGATTTTCAAATTCTATCATGGAATTAAAACGTCGGGTAAAGGAAGAATCGATGTTACCAATAAAATTTGTTGCGAGAATAATCAGTCCGGGATGTGCTTCGATGCGTTGGAGTAAATACGAAACTTCCTGGTTGGCATATTTATCATGCGCATCACGCACATTGGTCCGCTTTCCAAACACAGAATCTGCCTCATCGAAAAACAGAATCCAATCTTTATTTGCCGCCTTATCAAATAGTTTTGCAAGATTTTTTTCAGTTTCGCCAATGTATTTTGAAACCACGAGTGACAAATCGATTCGAAAAACCAAACTGTTAGTATATTTTCCCAAAAGACATGCTGTCATTGTCTTTCCTGTTCCGGGTGGGCCATGGAATAGCACCCTAAAACCGGGTTTTACTTTATCTTTCATCCCCCAATCGTTAAGAAAAGTATCGTTATGCTTCAACCAAATTTCAATTTCATTTATTTCCTCGAATGTTTTTTTCTGTAAAACCAGATCGTTCCAGTTTAATCCGGTAGTAATTAATTCAGCAGGAAAGTCGCTGCTAAGTTTCGGCCTCGAAATTTTACCAGTTGTAAATAATTCAACATATTCTTCATCCATCATTAACCGTCCGCTCATTTTTGGCTCACCTGTCGGAACGGTTTCAAGCGAAATAACATTTTTGCTGGCTAAAAAATTCTCTTCATTTAATATTTCTTGAATTTTGAATCTGTTTTCCATGTCCTGACCGGCAAGTAAAAACAATACCGTTTCTCCGGTAGGTAAAAATCCCCGGTGGTTTTTTCCCCTTACACCTCCAAGCTGAGGAAAATCACCTGCTTTGCCTAAATTTTGCAATATCAAATCATCAAAATAATCGGGAAAAACATGAGGAATAAGAGCCAGTACCAAAATAAAGCGTTCTTCGAGGCTAAGGTTATTTTAAGTACAAAATCATTATACGTCGAATTTTCTTTAGAAATTTCAGGAGCTTTAATTGCTGAAATATCTTTCAGCTCTTCTTCGCCATGAAAATAATGATTCAATCTGTTTTTTATAACAGATTGCACCCAATCAAATTCATTTTCCAACGCTGTGATTTCAGAATGATTTTTTTTTGCGTTCATAGTATTCCGACAATTGCTTGTATTAACATGGATTATTTATAACTCTTATTTTTTACTGAAATATTACAAATTAGGTGATGATTTGGAATTCAGAATCAATGAATGACATCCTGAATAACTGTGCCATCCTTTTTGATGTATTCAAGGTCGCCATCCTGCCATAATACAATTATTTCATTTTTGTAGATTTCAATATCCACCGGCTGACCTGTTTTCCTATTCACTTTCTTTTCTTCAGGAAATTTAAAAACGCCTTCGCTTGTCAATCCATAAAACTGATCATTAAATTTTATAAGTTTTAATATCTCTAAATCAATTTTCTTAAACTCATGCAGCATTTCTTTGCTCACAGATAAAGGATTAACGGCATAAATGCATTTACCGCCAACTACATAAACTGATTTATGATCAGCAACGACTGACGTGATATCAGCGTTAAAATCAAAAAAGTGCATGCCTTTTTTTTCCGATTTTATAAACAACCTGTTTTTAAACTTATCATCTACCCATGCAATCCAACTATCACCCACAGCCAAATATGTAATTCGTCCTTCTGCGGTAATATCCAATTTTTTGAGCTGTCCGGAAGTGTCCAATGAAAAAATCATTCCCGGCAGTAAACGTACATTATCCTTACTTTCGAGATTGGAAGCATCTTTATCGGCTCCGGAAATATAAATGATAGAATTATAATAGTACAAAGCGTTACTTCTTCCGGTAAAGAGTTGTTGGGAAACAATATCTTCTTTTTTCGATTTAATATTCCATCGAATAAGTTTAGTATTCCATCGGCCAATAGCTGCAAAACCTGAATCAGTTGCTGTAATCAAAGAAAGATCCAAATCGGTGTGTAATTCAAATTTCTGCCCGGTTTCAGGATTCATAATAAAAAACTCACCAGTTTGTCCGGCAAAAACAATCATATCTGAAAAGACTTTCATGGCATACCATGCAGTGCTTTCTTTGAATTTGTTTGCGAATGAAGTTGATTTCATTTTTCCCGATACATTTTCTATGTTATTACAAATTGTTAAGCAGCTAAATACATATAAAATTAGTGTTGCTTTTTGAAAAAACATTATTTTCCAACTCCCTTTCTGCCAATTTCCAGAAACAAACTTTTTCTGATTACTGCCAGTTGCCCCTTTGTTAATTTGTCGATTCCGGCGCCGGCTATTTTCCTTTTTGCCCCTCTTGTCATTAAATTATTCGGATCATCAGCGGTGGTATCAGGAATAGTATCATCGCCCGTGTGATCGAGCCCCAGAATATGACCAACCTCATGGGCAAATGTATCCTGTGCCCTGCTTTTTGAGTTCACGACAACAGAAGTTCTGTCATCCGGCATATTTCCCAAATCAGATTTTATCAGGGCTTCACCTCTTGAACTTGTCATATCGGGAACCCAATAACCGGTTATCCTGCCTTTCATACGGTTATGCTTTATCAGTGCAAGCTCCTCTGCTGTTGCTGAACTGGCCGTGAATTCATCGAGAGAAAGATTATTTCCAATCACCTTCTTTGTTTCCTTTTCGCTAAGAACTTTCGAATTACCTTTCTCTATTTCAATGCCGTGAGGATTATATATTTTATTGGCTCGTGTAAAATCGGCATCAATTACATTAGTCGCTGGTTTCAATAAAGTGGTTGGAATAACTACTTCAGTGGATGTTTTTGACAAAGTTGCAAGAATTTTCAAAATACCCAGTTTCCCAAGCCATGTCATAAATTCAGGGCTTTCCATTGCTGCTTTTAAAGCTCTTTTAAAATCGTCTTCTTTTAATTCGAATAATAACTTTTGTACTTCACTGGCTTCCGCTTTACTCATTTTTTCCCCTTTTTTCAGAATGGCTAAGAATTTGAGCTTCCTTTGAACCTGCTTCGGGCGGCAGAGGATCTTTTCCCCGGTCTACAGCATAATACAAATCCAAAGCTGCCATTGTTTTAGGCCCGACAACTCCATCTTCAGCTAATGCATTTGCTTTTTGATAGGCTTTAACTGCGGCTTTTGTCTCGTTCCCAAATTTACCATCAGCACCAAATTTTGGCAATGGAAAACCTGCATCAATTAATCCCTGCTGAATCCTGGTTACCGGGGCGCCTGAACTGCCGTTTGACAGAGTGGCTTTATTATCCAGTACATTTTCCAGGGTATTGTCGCCACGAAATCTTGGAGATTTTAAATTTTTGTCACCAGCCTTTTTTTTAATGTCAGCCCTTTTTGCTGAACAACATGAGTCAGTTCGTGTGCCAGCAATCGTTTCCCATTGCTCACATCGGGATTGTATTTGCCCGAATTAAAATAAATATCCTGACCATGCGTAAAAGCCTGTGCTCCTAATGCCTTGTTCATTTGAACTGCGTTCGAATCGGTATGAATGGTCACCCCGCTAAAATCGGTTCCAAAGGCATTTCCCATTTCATTGCCTGTAGCTTTAGGTAAATGATGCCCCTGTCCCTTGCTGTTTGCCAGATTTTGTTTTAAGTCGCTTGATGCCTTTCCTGTATTTTTATCGTTACTTTTTGCCTGAAGAGGTTCTTCCTCCTCCTGTGCCTGAGCCTGAACCTGTTCTTCTTCCTCCTGAGCCTGAGCTTGAAGCGGTTCTTCCTCCTCCTGTGTCTGAGCCTGAACCTTTTCTTCTTCCTCCTGAGCCTGAGCCTGAACCTGCTCTTCTTCTTCCTGAGCCTGAGCTTGAAGAGGTTCTTCTTCTTCGACCTGTTTCTGAAGAGATGCTTCTTTATCTTTTGAAAATAAAGATTGTCGCTGAACGCTATTCATTTCCTTTTTTTGAAGCTGTGAATTTGAAGTTGTATGATTGACTACTGCATCTGCCATGGCATCCGCTTCCTGTTCATATTTATCTCCTGGTTTTCCTATGGTGAGTCCTTTCATTTGGAAAAACGGATGATCATTACTTTTTGACTGCGTGGAATTGTCAAAAGTTTTTGAAAAAAACGGTTGTTCTTTTTTGTCGATTTTCATGGCGTTTGAAGGACGACGGTAATATCTGTAACTCATAACGATATATATTTTAGATATCTACTAATTTAATCATTCGAAATCAAATTGAAACGTTTCACGTAATTCACAATCGGTTATATAGATTTCGAAAAAGAATATAACTATTGGATAGATTATACGGCAGGCAACTATACAAGTTTGGAATACTTCCTCGTTACTTTGTGATTCTTTTCAGAAATTCCTGAGCCAGTTGCATATAATCCTGAGCACCATTGGATGTGATATCAAACTGAAAAATGGGCACTCCCTTTTCCTGCGCCTGTGCCAGGGCAATATTATTTCGAATGCCTGTATCGAATACCAGGTCGCCGAATTCGGCATTTAATTGCTCCAAAATTTGGCGGTTCATATTTTTTCGTTTTTCGAATTTTGTGAGCAGAAACCCGATAACCTGAATTTGATTATTCATTTGTTTTTTCACCTGATGAAAAGTACGCATAAAGCTTTGCACTCCTTTCATTGGCAAGTATTCTGCCTGGAGCGGAATCAATACAAATTCACTGGCTACAAGCGCATTTACCGTAAGCATCCCAATGGCTGGAGGACAATCCACGAATATAAAGTCGTATTTGTTTTTTAACGGTTTTAGAATATTCTTCAACATAAACTCACGGCCGTAGACACTTACCAACTCCAATTCCGCATTGGCTAAATCCAGCGAGGATGGAATAACTGAAAGCTTGTTTTTCTCAATAATTGCCTTTGAAACATCAGCATTTTTGCCGGTGGCATTTTGTTTTATCAGGCTGTAAATATTTTCTTCTGCTTCGCCATTAATTCCCAATGCCTGACTAAGATTAGCCTGCGGATCCAAATCGATTAGCAGTACACTTTTCCCCATCTCCCGGAGCGCTGCTGCCAGGTTAATAGCGGTGGTGGTTTTACCGGAACCTCCTTTTTGTATGGCGATGGAAATAATCATATTATCAAAAAACTATAATGGTATAAGCTAGGACATTAAATTCGTTACATAAAAAAGCCTCAAAGGTAGTTGGATGCTATTAAGTTAAACAAATACGCTATCAACTACCAGTTATTAACACCTGTAATAAGCTGAGGATTGCATATTCTTATCGATATTCTAAAATAGAGGAGACCGACTAAATACCAATTTCTTTTCGTATATATTTTCGTTAATCCACTCGTGATTCAATTCCATTTTCTCAAAATCCTTCCAAATGCGAGCATCTTTTGAACAATCGTATTGTTTACAAAAAGAGGGGCGATCAGTATAAATGGAGCATTTTTTATTTTTCATATTATTATGCACACAATAACAATCTTTTCTTTGCCGTATCATATATGGTCTTCCCAAATCCCATTTTACTTTGCCACTTTCCACTTCGTTTGCACTTAACGCAAAATCGAGTTTGCAACACACCGCCTGGCATATGTGTATCCGTTCCGAGCAATTTACGATATTTGGCTTTGTTATTCCTTCCTCATCCTCTTTTAAAACTAAACCAGTTTGGGCCATCTCATTGTTCGATACCATTTCTTGTCGAATTCGTTTGACTAGTTCTTGAAAATCATCCGGAGGAGTAATACCTTTTTCAGTAAGGACATCAATAATGGCATATAAAAAGGATTCTATTTCATTTAGTCTGGTTGCTTGTTTACTCAAAGCAGTGTGTGTAAACAAACTTCCTCGTTCTACCTGGGTCTCTAATGCGTTCCGTTTTGAATGATTTTTTTTCATTGTCTAATTATAATTTACGCGAAGGTTTCTTCTCAAGGCCAGTGCAGTTGAACCTACCAGTGATTTTGAATCATCCTCACCAGCATGGAAGGTGTAAAATAAAATATGAAACACACCAGATTCCATTTCCAAAATCTCCATTTGTTCATTTGCATGTTTTATGGTTTGTAATAATTTTCCAATTTCCTTTACCATCTTCATGCTTAACGAATAGCGCTTATTTATAAGCTCTTTAGATATTGTGTAGTGCACTGTCATTGTATTTTCATCCTGATAGAATCCTTTTGAAATTTTCAATCCCAATGAAGTATGTGCCATTAATACCTGTCCTTCTTCGGGTTGACAACTATCCAGGGCCTCTATGCCTTCTGCCACTTCTGCTACATGCTTTGGTTGCCTGATTTTGTATAATGGAAAACGTTGTGATCGATGGTAAATTTCTGTAACTACCATCAAAGTTACCAAGGCAACAACCACCCAAAAATGCCATGCATAAAAAGGCAATAAACCGAAGTAACTCAAGAGTAAAGTCAGCAGAAAAACCCCTAAAGTCGTCCACTGCGCCTCCGAAAAATCCAGCCAATAAGGGCGCTCAGGATCGCCACGGAAAAATTCCAAACTGAAGCGAATGAAGCCATAAATAATCGAATACACCAACAATGCAGTTCCAGGCTTGCTTCCAGTCAAAATCAAATAAATACTCAAGCTTGTAATAACCAATGCTGCAAAAGACTCCACCAATTGAATTGGAAAAATACGAATGTCCTGATAGTAAGAAGGAAAACCTTCTTCAACATGTTCTTTTGAATAAATAGCACCATACTTATTCGGCCTTCCATGACAGCAACCTACTGAAAAACAACCCATTCGTCCAAAAATCAAAAAAACACCAATGCCTACCAGGGTAATATCTAAATATTTTAAAACTGGTTGCCCCGAGAGCAAAAGAAAAACCAGACAACAAGCTAATATTGCTAATTCGTGTTGGTAATATACAAGGTCTTCTCTACCAGTTATCCATTTGTACAGATAAGTTAATCCGACCAATACGCCTGCGCCAGTTGTTGCACACAGAACAACCGGCCATAATGCGAGATGGGTCAAATAGGCTAGCATCACTCCTGCGATAAAGCCCAGAGTAAAGCCAATTATTCCAAAGAAGTGGAAGGAAGGGATGGAGGTGTGGAAGAGTTTTATTTTTAAATATGGTTTCATTATCATTATGGAATCTCAGATTATTGTTTTACAACAAATCATCGAAGGGATTATCAGGTGATAGTCCTATTTCCAATATTTTCTTTTCTTTTAATTCTTTGCTTCCTCTTTCTCCTCCCGAGCTAACTATTTCAAAAAACTCTGTTTTACTAATTTTACCCTCTATCCTAATATAAATTGCCCAGAATTTCCGTTGACTATCTGAAATATTTGGGAAGACTTTTAAAACAAGGTTTGTATCATTTGGATTAAACCCAATTGGCATCTCTCCTCCCAACAAACTCACAACTTCAATGTCGTCAATAGCTAACCAATTTGGTTTTTCCAAAAATCTACTAAAATCCTGAATTGTTATATTAGCTTTAATATGTCTGTTAAATAACATAAAAAGTGCTCGTCTTCGATGGTCATCTTTATATGCATTATTATTAACTATCATTAGCCAAAATTTGTATGATTCACTTGTATCTTTCAAACTCGCCAATGCCTCTATCAATTTTTCTTTTGATATTTCTATATCAGAAATAATATTCAGAATCGGATTCATTTCTTTATAAGTCGAATTCTTATTTAAATTATTAACACAACCTACCTGAATAAATACTAAAAAAAGTATTAACCTCATATTGGCGTTATTTAAACGGTAGTAATTTTTGTACTTTTATCTGCTCCACAACAATCCCATGTTCCAGTTAAATCATGTTGTAAACTTCCTGTGCCTCCTGTCAAAGTAGGTTGGGTTGTTGTAACAGGCAAAGCCCAAGCTGGCGCCGTATTTTTTACTACAAAAGATGAAGGAAGGGTCAATCCATCATAATATTCTGCGGTACCTTTTACAGTAGTGCTTCCTTTAGTATTATCTCCAATGCTTCCTTGTCCATATGTATCAGCATTATGTAGAGAATTTAATCTTCCAATATATACTTTTCCTCCTTTAACTTGCCAAGCTTCCCAAATAGGATACCAGGAAGGTTTTAGTGCACCAGCATTAGTTTCAAGATCTACTGGATTTTTTTCTTTTGAACAATCTGTAGCACTAGAAATAAGTTCGACCTTTTGGACAACCCAACCATTTGTAGTTGAATCGGCATTATCAATACTCCATTTTACTGGCCATTTGAATCCTCCACAATCTGATGCTACAGGCGCACTTACTTGTGTTTTTTTAAGTGTTGGATTTGCTTTTTTATTACACCTCCTCAAACTCAGCCTACTATCCTTCTTCTGCACCTTATCCACCTCCTGCGATTCAAGAATCTCCTTTTGCTGCATCATCTCCTCCTCCGGCATTTTTTCCAACTGTGCCATTTCTTTTCGACTCAGAGCAGGATTATCCATGGAAGAAAGATGTGCCATGGCATGCTTCGCCAACATCCTGGAAAGCGATTTTCGTTTAATACTTTTGCTTTGTACAACTGCCCCTTGTTGCACAGTATGTGTCAATTCATGAGATAGTAAGCCTGCGCCCTGTTTCGTCTGTGGTTGGTATCTGCCCTGGTTGAAATATATATCGCTGCCTACAGTAAAAGCATGGGCATTTAATTCCTGGCTCATCTGAACGGCTCCAGAACCCGTATGGATTCTCACACCGCTAAAATCAGCGCCAAAGCTCGATTCCATAATCGTTTTAGTCTGGACATCCATAGGTTGGCCGCTACCTTTCAGGCTATTGATTTTAGATTCGATGTCGGCCGAAACCATTGCCCCTTCTCCTGCATATTGAATACCTAAAGATTTGGGTTGTGCCAAACCTTCCTGCTCGCATTCATCACATTTGGCTTGTATAGCGGCCTGGCGTCGTTGTACCATGCGGCTGATTCGTGTGCCAACCGGCATCGCCTGTATCATGGGTTGTACGCCAATACCTGAAAGCTTGCGCTGAATGCCCGATGCCTGGTCAAAATTATCCATCACTTGCCGACCAATCTTATCGGCTTCCCGTTCGAATGGATCATTAGGTGCCCCTACAGCCAGACTTTCTTGAATGAATTGTGCCTGAAAAAAAGGTACGCTTTCTTCTTTGCCGGCAGCAAAAAAGGATCCTTCTCCACTTTTGTTAAAAAAAGGTTGGCCAGGTTTAGACATCGATGCTTTATTTCGGGTGGCTGTTGTTTTCA
Source organism: uncultured Prolixibacteraceae bacterium (assembly GCA_963821855.1). Classification (GTDB taxonomy): domain Bacteria; phylum Bacteroidota; class Bacteroidia; order Bacteroidales; family Prolixibacteraceae; genus Draconibacterium. The sequence goes on from CAWGFJ010000007.1 coordinate 223,334, forward strand.
TATAGCTATATTTACAATGTAAACATTAATTTATTAATTTAATATTATCTGGGGAAAGACCCACCTCCAAAATTCTTAAAGAATTAAAGTCACTATTTTTATATTTCACATTCTGCCTTAACACATTATAAAATTCTTCAATTGTTATTTTATCTTCAATCAAAAGATAAACTGCCCAATTATTTTCAAAAACACCTGGGAAAACTCTAAGCTGTATAACAGTATTTTCAAGCGAGAATTGAACAGGCATTTCTCCAGATATTTCAGTTACCAAAATAATATCTTGAAGATTCAGCCAAAATGGATGATTTAATATTTGAGCCAATTCTTTTAAATTCATCCCCTGCCGAACATGCCTTTTAAAAAATTGGTACAAAGCTAAGCTACGATGTTTCAAATTATATTTCTCATTGTTGATTATATTAGACCAAAACATTGGTTTTTCATAACCATTTTTCAATGTTGAAATGGCTTCGACTAATGCTTCATATTCTGTATTTGGATTGGAAATGATATTTGAGTTCTGATTCATACCAGAAGGTTTTTTTGAACAATTAAAAAGAATAACACTAATAATAATAATTGCTCTCACGATGCATTATGTATTTACGGTAATTTTGTAGTTATTTTAGTTGATTTGTCTGTAGTACAACAATTCCATACTGCTGTTATATTATGATCGATAGCACCTGTTCCACCTGTGAGATTAGGATTAGATTGAGTATAGGGAAGAGACATGGCTGGAGGGGCATTCCTCGGTGTGAAATGAGAGGGGAGAGTAGCATTAGGAAAAAATTCTGCCTTTCCTATAAGGCTCCTACTTCCTTTTGTATTATCCCCAAAACCACTAGAACCATAAGTATCAGCGTTGTGCGGAGTGTTAGATCCTCCAACAAATACATTGCCTCCCCTTACTTCCCATGCTTCCCAATATGGATACCAAGCAGGATTCTATTCTTCCAGATGTTTTTGTTTTTATATCTATTTCATTATTACTACAATCTTTAACATTAAATGGAGATTCTATTTTTTGGACTATCCATCCATTTGTAGATGACGTTGAGTTTTCAATTGACCAGTGTACTGGCCAACTGTAACCTCCACAGTCAACCGCCCTCGCTGCTCTTTGTTGTGTTCCGTTTACTTTTGGAACAGAGGTATTATTATTACACCTCCTCAAACTCAGCATACTATCCTTCTTCTGCACCTTATCCACCTCCTGCGATTCAAGAATCTCCTTTTGCTGCATCATCTCCTCCTCCGGCATTTTTTCCAACTGTGCCATTTCTTTTCGACTCAGAGCAGGACTATCCATGGAAGAAAGATGTGCCATGGCATGCTTCGCCAACATCCTGGAAAGCGATTTTCGTTTAATACTTTTGCTTTGTACAGTTGCCCCTTGTTGCACAGTATGTGTCAATTCATGAGATAATAAGCCTGCGCCCTGTTTCGTCTGTGGTTGGTATCTGCCCTGGTTGAAATATATATCGTTGCCTACTGTAAAAGCATGGGCATTTAATTCCTGGCTCATCTGAACGGCTCCAGAACCCGTATGGATTCTCACACCGCTAAAATCAGCGCCAAAGCTCGATTCCATAATCGTTTTAGTCTGGACATCCATAGGTTGGCCGCTACCTTTCAGGCTATTGATTTTAGATTCGATGTCGGGTGAAACCATTGCCCCTTCTCCTGCATATTGAATACCTAAAGATTTGGGTTGTGCCAAACCTTCCTGCTCGCATTCATCACATTTGGCTTGTATAGCGGCCTGGCGTCGTTGTACCATGCGGCTGATTCGTGTGCCAACCGGCATTGCCTGTATCATGGGTTGTACGCCAATACCTGAAAGCTTTCGCTGAATGCCCGATGCCTGGTCAAAATTATCCATCACTTGCCGACCAATCTTATCGGCTTCCTGTTCGAATGGATCATTAGGTGCCCCTACAGCCAGACTTTCTTGAATGAATTGTGCCTGAAAAAAAGGCACACTTTCTTCTTTGCCGGCAGCAAAAAAAGACCCTTCTCCACTTTTATTGAAAAAAGGTTTTGATGAATTACCTCTATTTGCATTTTCATGTGTAGATTTTGTTTTCATATTGATAAACTATTTCATTCTCCGCTTAGGCTTGCCAGGAACAAATTACATTCACCAATTGCTGCATAGTCCCATTCTGTTTTTTTCTGATGTTTACTTAATTTTTCGCGCATAGATATAATCACCTTTTTCGATTCACCTTTTTTATCAATCAAGGCTATTGTATAAACCAAATAAGCAACTTGTTTAGGTTTATCTTCATTCAAATATGATAAAAGAGCCGGGATGGCTATTTCGCCTAGATTAGTTACCGCCTCCATTTCCGGAACCCTGACAATTCCTGGCCTACCTAAATCAAAATCTGAGCTTTCAATAGAATCAATTTTATGAATAAAATTGCTTATTATAGAAGTTAATTCTGAGGAATGGTTCATTGTATTTGAAGTATTTTGATTAAAAGCGCAGCCAATTAAACAGTAAATTAACAGAACAAAAAAATATGTCGCAAATTTCATATTACAGAGCTTAACATATCTTATAATTTTGAAATATTTATTTCAAGTTACTGTATTCTTTGTTAAAGCACCGTTTACTACTCGAATAGAAGTTGACCATTTTACTAGTTTACTTCCACCAGGTCCCGAAAGAGAAGTTACAAACTCTCGATCCCATTCGATATTATCGCCAGCAGAATATGCAACGCTTGGCGGATCCGCCATTGAAATTTTTAATGTACTACCGTCAACCCATTCTTGTCTAAATGGAGCTTTAGATGCGTCTCTTCCGGATTTAGCAATATCATCCTGAGTAACTCCCTGATTAGGATGTCTAATTCCATTTCTAACAGTATTTGTATATTTTACAGTTTGGCCAAGTGTAAAATTGCCGGCCGTGCATGTATTTGGAATAGTCCCAATTAATTGAACATTCGCTCCTGCACGAGTCCCAGTATCAAAAGAACCAGCAGTAGCTGGGTGATCATAATATCCTTTTCCCTTAAGGTCTGGATAATAAGTATCCATTGTCTTACTCCCTTGAAGAGGACCAGAGACTACCTTAAGCATAGACAGTGGTTTTTGACAGCTCACAGCCTTTCCTCCTCCCCCTCCATTACACCTCCTCAAACTCAATCCACTATCCTTCTTTTGCACCTTATCCACTTCCTGCGATTCAAGAATCTCCTTTTGCTGCATCATCTCCTCCTCCGGCATTTTTTCCAACTGTGCCATTTCTTTTCGACTCAGAGCAGGACTATCCATGGAAGAAAGATGTGCCATGGCATGCTTCGCCAACATCCTGGAAAGCGATTTTCGTTTAATACTTTTGCTTTGTACAACTGCCCCTTGTTGCACAGTATGTGTCAATTCATGAGATAATAAGCCTGCGCCCTGTTTCGTCTGTGGTTGGTATCTGCCCTGGTTGAAATATATATCGCTGCCTACAGTAAAAGCATGGGCATTTAATTCCTGACTCATCTGAACGGCTCCAGAACCCGTATGGATTCTCACACCGCTAAAATCAGCGCCAAAGCTCGATTCCATAATCGTTTTAGTCTGGACATCCATCGGTTGGCCGCTACCTTTCAGGCTATTGATTTTAGATTCGATATTGGGCGAAACCATTGCTCCCTTCTCCTGCATATTGGATGCCTAATGATTTGGGTTGTGCCAGACCTTCTTGCTCACATTTGGCTTGTATAGCGGCCTGGCGTTGTTGTACCATGCGGCTGATTCGTTTACCAACCGGCATAGCCTGTATCATGGGTTGTACACCAATACCTGAAAGCTTTCGCTGAATGCCCGATGCCTGGTCAAAATTATCCATCACTTGCCGACCAATCTTATCGGCTTCCTGTTCGAATGGATCATTAGGTGCCCCTACAGCCAGACTTTCTTGAATGAATTGTGCCTGAAAAAAAGGCACGCTTTCTTCTTTGCCGGCAGCAAAAAAGGATCCTTCTCCGCTTTTGTTGAAAAAAGGTTTTGAAGAACTGCCTCTATTTGCATTATCGTGTTTAGCTATTGTTTTCATTTTTCTACACTTATCATCTAATCATTTCATTTATAGATTATCCCCATTCCACATACAAAATTTCTTCCATCCAGGGCAGTTTAATTGTACCTAATCCCCAGCCAAAAGGCAACTTGCTTAAAAGAAAGTCAATCGTATTTTGTTCTACATATAACCGCCAGCCGTTACTTACTTTTTCCAGTTTACCATCGCGTTGTAAAAAGCCTTCGCGCAATGCATCGGGCGATGATTTTTTTAATGCGCCCCAATGTTCGACCGCCGCAGAAAGTAAGTTGTCAGCTTCTTCCTTATCTTCCTTCCGGATTTCAATAAACCTGTCAATGGGTTCTTCAAAGCTTACTCCGCAAAGAAGCTTAGGTAACAGCAGATCGTAATCTGGCAGTCCGGTTTGGCCGGTTGCAAGATAGTGGATGAGATGAACGGCTTTTTGACGGGAATAATCATCAACAAAATCATTTTCATTTAATAATTCAAGTTTCTTCAGAAAATTTACCAGAAAAGGATTCAACAATACAACCCCCGCATTCTGAATGTAAAAACTCTCGCCTGCGCTCACGGGTTTTTGAAACTTTTGTTGTTTCACTAATTCTTTCTGTACGAATGAATCCGCATCTTGATTTACATCGTCATCAATACTGAATCTTTCTTTGTCTGTCCGGTAGGTTTTAAAGTTTAACTTTTCTTCAGACCTGTTTTTTTCTGAATCAACCTTGCCCTCCACAATTTTATTCGTTTTAATTTCGCTTAACTTTTTTCCCTTACTTGGAAAATCGGAATTATCCGCTTGTTTATTTGACTGAAGATATTCTGAATCCTTCTGTTGTTTTAATTTTTTATCAAACCGTTTATTATTTCCGGAAATTTTTGAATCGTTTGAGCCGTCTTTTTCAGAAATCTTTGAAGTATCGCTCATATTGAAAATTTCTTTTAATAAATATTGCGTTACAACTTTTTTATGTGTTTCAGACAATGGATTTATTAAAGGATAACTAATTAAATCATCAGTTAACTCCTGTTGCAAGTGTGAGTTTTTTAGTGTCTGTTTAATATATTCCTCGTGCGAAACGGATAAATTATGTATCGTTTTTTTGACCAAATTAACAATTAACTGCTGCCAATTCTGTATCGCATTATTTGTGGTGCTAATGCCTTCCAGTATATAAAAGTCTAAAATCTCCTTCCAAAAGCGCAATCTTTTAGAAACAGGAACTATTCCTAATGTAATTTTCAAAGATATGCCAGCCTCTTTGCCCGATTTTTCCAGTCTTTTTTCCAGGTTTTTCTCAAACTGCTTAAATTCAGCAAATAAAGCTGTCAAGCGATCCTGTTTAATGGCCACATAGGCAGTTAATAGCTTTTGTAAAAAAATATCGGAATGCTGTAAAATTAGCCTGTTAGCGGCGATCTCCGATTGTTGAAGTATAGTTATGATCTTTTCCCTGGCACGAATATCTTCAGCTATAATGGATAAAACTTCTTGATTAAGTTCGTCAGTTTTTACCCTGGCGGCCTGAACGGGTAAAAATCCATACTTTAGATAATGCAGCCAATCGTTAAAAACAGATTCCTGAATTTTTTCGGTGGTTACCTGAACAACTCTGTCGTCAATAGTGGTATTACCTAATTTTATAATTTTGAAGAGCTGCTCATCCAATCGTGTTATTATTTGGGATACAAGTTCATCGTCCAGCGTAGTTTGATTAAGTTGTCCCAAGTCGACTTCCAGTTTATCCAACCTTATTACTGAATCCATATTACTATAATTATCGAATAACTGGTTAAGTGCTTTCTTAAGCTTTATATTACAAAATTCACTGATTTTCTGATTCCATTCGAATCCGTTCTCCCGGCGCGGTAATTTAAGTTCAATGGTTTGTCTGGCAATAATATGGCTACTGTTTTGTTGCATTTAGCTCTATTTAATGATCAGTATTTTGTGGTGTGGCTAAATTTGATATATCATCTCTTTTTATTTTAAAAACACCTGCGAAAACCGGAGTAAGTTTTTTGTCAGGTGCTTAGCTACTACCCATCAAAAAAGCAATTGTCTCTTATAGATTCAATGCATTTTTGATTTTTCACAAAACAATATTTTGCTATTTTCAAAATACAATCAGGCGTAAACTGCTTTATTTTAAAATCTTTTTGATTTCATCAACAGCAGATGCGTTCATCGCTTTTTTGAGATCTTCGCCCTGCCAATTCTTTAATAATTTATTAATGTCAATATCGTTTTGCTTCAGATTATCTCCTGCACCTGTCAAAACACCCTTTGTTTGCGGGCTCAATCCCTGAGGATTTGCTATTACGAGTTTATCAAGATAAGCCATTGTTGCATTCTCAATAATTTGTTTGTACTGATCCATTCTTTCTCCACTTGCCCTTTTAAGGCTGCTAATTCCAAGACTTAAAGTTTGCATATAGCGATTATTTAGATCCTGCTCGTTGCCTGAAAATAAGACAAACATCTTTGCCAAACCAAATGTCTTGGTCTGAGCTAAACTGCTGTCACTTTCAAGCTCGTTAATTACTTCCAGCCGCAGCGTATGCCTGTTGTTAACTATTCTGGCAACGTCACTATTATCCCCGGATGATACAGGAGCCTCCGGTGTTTCGCCTTCAATTATGGTCGGTTCGATAGCCTCGTTTACATTTGGCCCGGGCGTTTCTTCAGGAAATCTAATTTCGAATTGATTTGAATTCACTGTGATATCACATTCAGCAAATGAATACCGGATTGAGTATACACCTTCACCCAAATCACCTTTTTCGAGCAGTTCAAAGCCATTAAAATAGAAGCTATTTACTTCAGCACATGGTCCTTCAGAATTTCTTCTTAAAGGAATTTCGGTTTGCAACGTATTTCCATCGCTATTTATTAAAGTAAAACTGCCGCCAACAGGATTTACCTCTACATGATAAGTGCTTTGTACTTCCTCGTTCCGGCTTACGCGTATTCTAACCTTTTCCGGATCCGGGCAAATACGCTCTAAATCCTTTATGATTTCATTCCGACAAACAAGAGGTTGATTTGATAATTTGCTTGAATCACCAGGTAATATTTCCGTTTCGGTAATTAGCTTGACAACTGCAGGATATTCATCATTGTGAATAATTACTTCAAAATCGGGAATACTTCCGGAATCTTTTACATTGTATACCACTTTTGTTTCATCATTAAGTTGCCATTCAGCCCTTTTTGCCAATCCGTCACCTGCCCTGTATCTGTAACGATTTCCAATAAATTTACAATTTGAATTATTGTCATAAACCTGATTTATTTCAATTTCAATAATTTCTGCAGGTACTTTGTACACAGTTAATTCCTGCGTTATTACACCACTACCCGGAGGATCGCACGTAAGTTTTACAGTAGCAATATTGTTTTTAAACTTCGTTACTCCCGATGGTTCAAAGAAATACTGACCTCCATCGTTAACGAGCGCTTCCGGAATATCCGATTCAAGCGTTCCATCAGCAGGATGCAGGTAAACCGGATATCGCTGTTTATCGTTAGAACAGAATGCGTAACGTTTAAGAACAATTACCGGATCGTTTTGTACGAAGAAATCGTGAGGATCCGATGCCATTCCACAAACCGGCAATTCGTAAGTAAGGAAGAAACGGCCGGCAGGTAAAGGATTCTCAGCACTGTTAATCAGCCTGTATTCAATACTTTGGTTTCCAGCTTCATCGACAACAGTTTCCACTTTAATATTGGGATCGAAATGTAAGCCATCTGTATTATTCATTCTAAAGCTACCGCCCTGAGGCGATGCAAAAATTTTTACGCTTTCATCTTCTTCTGGGGTCTTCGTTAAATTGTGGAGTTCCTTCAAAATCGAGTGAAACATCACCAATTAACGAACACAGGGAAATTTCATAATCTGTTTTTGTTTTACAATTGCCGTTGATTTCAACAAAAGTTATTGTATACCGCGTTTTATTATGATAATAGAAAGTGATTTCCAAAACATTGGTCGCATTGTCTTTCACTCGCATTCCATCTATTAACCACCAGGATTCAAACCCGCTTTCGGTATTTGCCGTTAGCTTTATTTTTTGTGCCACCAAAATACCTTTGGCATCATATTCCGGATTATTTTCCAATTGCCCGAAAGTGACCTGCTGCGGCTTTTGATAGATTGCAAGCTGCAATTTTGCCGAAAGTCCGCCCGCTTTGTATTTTAACTCCAAGTTTGTCGACACACCTTCGAATCCCACTTTACTTGGATGGAAATAGAATTTTTGTACCGTGCCATCGTAAGAAATGTAGGGAGGCAGTCCTTCTGTTTCGCCTGTCGTATTTTTTATACTTCCTGTAATCACGCCACCCCGCGGATAGGTTATAATTTCGTACTTTTTATCGTCGGTGTTACAGAATTCATTTGGCATAAGAATAATAAAAGGTTCGATGAGGTTATCGCCATCGCAACAAATATAGGGCAGTGCAAAATCGCCAACTACAATATGCGAGGCATTTTCCTCAACATAGCGGCTTATGGCGGCAGCATTTACCGTAGCGACATCGCCAAACCGGTTATCAGATTCCAGCATCTTACTCCCTTTTACAAACCTTGCAATTTCAGGATCGATTACAGTCGTGTTGACCAACACAAAGGTTCCTCCTTTTGGAACGCCGCCCACATGTTGCATTCCGGGATGAGCGCCGGCAAATTCGCTGAATCTGTACATATCGCGAAGCAGGCGCTGTTCAACGTCGTAAGATACGCTTAGCGTCGTTAATGCATTAAGGTAACATTCCGCCTCGTATGGACGATAGCAGTTATTGTCATTGTTAAACCATTGTCTTAATTTATTGCAATTAAAATCGCGTAGATTCAAGGGAAGTTCAGTTGCTGATGGCGTCGGACATTTTTGACTCTCTAACCATTTTAACAGATTATCACGTACTTCAACATATTTTTCCTCCAGCACTTTCATTTCCAGGCTGCCGTACTTTTCACGATCAAATTCTATCAGGTCGAGGTAAACAATCTTTAATGCTATGGGCAGGTTAAAATTGTCAATCCAAATTTTCAAGGTATCATAAGCTACCTGTGTATTCTTCCCTACATGGCCTTCGATACGGAAAAATTTGTACTCATCGTCCTGGTAAAAAAGCGGATTTTCTTCAGGAAAGAAATTTTTATTGTCGATATAACGATAGCCGGTAATTTTATAATCGGGACAATCCAACACATTTCCCGTAACCCAAAAATCTTTGATGTCTTTTTTGTAATAGTAAGGAATACTGTGTTTGCTTAACGGTTTTTGGCGCTCTCTTCCGGGAATTGCCCTAATAAGTGGAAATGATTGATATTTTACCGGCAGTTCGAGCATTCCATTTTCCGTGATTGTAAGTTTCTTCATTCGTTCGAAAAGAAACTCTACCTCTTTAATAAGAGCGCTGTTTACGCCATTAAATAAAGAAGGTTGAAATGTAGTTCGACATCCCTGTGTTACAGTGAAAAACGGATATTCTTCGGCGTTGATCTCGATACCGCCAAGCGCAATATAACGTACATGTGCGCATAAATCGGGCAAGATTGAAGTTTGCACATTACAAATGGTATGCACAAACTCTTCGAAAGCTTTTTTAAGATCGTGCAGGTACAAAAATAAATACTGAATGTCGATGTTTTCAGGGGGCGTATTGGGTTCCAATTTTGGTTCAGAATAAAGCTTGAGCAGTTCAATTAAGCGGTTATTTAGTCCGTCGAAAGGATTTTCCCCACCTGCCAAACCGAGCATGCCCATATAATTATAAGCCCAGCTAAAAGCTTCTTCTATACTTCCGGTATTCCCAACTACCTTCCGTATTATACTGATGTAGTTATTTAAAAAATCGTCGTAGTTTTCGATTAACGCAGGATTTACAACATAAGTTGTTTGGCTGTTTTCGGCGCCGGGAACCATTATTTCGGTTTGGGCATATCCAAAGGCTGGTATGTTTATCGATGGTGGATTAAAGTCATTTTCCACTACTACTTCTTCTTCGTTGCTTTCTTCAACTAATTGAAGGTCGTCGCGTTTTACAAGCAATGCTTTAATTGAAATGGTAAGGTCGGCGCCATTGTCGTCGCAAATATCGATACAGTATGGCCTGTCAATTTGTTCCTGCGACACCCATAAAACCAGGCAGTAAGCTCCGCTAACTCCTTCTTCTGACGCTATTTCGTTTAATGGTTTAACCGCATCTTCACCTTCTGTTTCGGAATACTCCTGCAATAATTCAAAGGTATCCCAGCTAATTTCAGTTTCATTTTCCCCATTAGTATCTTTACACCGAAAATGACGTTCTGATACTACCAATTTTTTATAATGGCTATACACTATTTTTTTTATCGGCTCACTATCGTGCAACTGAATAATATGGCCATCGGAACTCAATCCAAATCCCTGGCTAACTTCAATCTGAACAGGATCGTTTTCCTCTTCGCCATGGGTTACTTCAACCTCAAGACCAGAGAATATGCCCGATCCCACAACCAGAACACGGGTAGTACGATTTTGCTCGTCGAGGTATTCGACCATATTATTCAGATCGGTATTTTTTAATACTTGTCCTTTTTTAAAATATGGATATTCAATATCAGTGAAGGTGCTCATAGCTGGTAATTTTTATGTTATCCCAATCGGGTGTTATCTAATACTAAGATGTTATTCTCTGCATTATCCTGTGCACAGCTAAATAACTGCGCTTCGGGATAATTACTCCTAAGCTTTTTCAGGACATCTATTAATGCATTCCGGGCATCCAAAGCATCGCAATGGTCGTTCTTAATGTCCAGTGTTTCAAGCCATCTGCGATAAGCAGATTCAAATGCTCTCATCTGACATGTCTCAAGCCAGCAAATACGCGGTAAAATGTGTGCCGGTGTTTCCCGTCTTAATGTTGTTTCCATATACTCGCGAAATTGCGGATTGTTAAATCTTTTGGGCCAGAAGGGGATAACAATCGTTGCCCTGAAAGAATACGGATCACTTAATTCGGCGCATACTTCTCCGGTATTATCCGTACAAAGCATTGGTACAGGCAAAAAAGCATCGCCTTCCAGTTCTTTTGTTGTTCGGTCTGTTATCACCATTTCGGCTAAAATTTGCTTTTTCTCTTTTTTCGATAATCCCTCCTGGTTGAGCGAATTTTTTAATTCTAAAAGTGTATTGTGAATCAAATCCCGGTCGGCTTCCAAATCTTCTACAGAACAATATGTTTTTTCAGAAATACCTTTAATTTCTCCACCGCTTTTCAATTGAAAATTCCACGTTGCTATTTCTTCATTTTCAATTTTCCTGACGGTTAATGCATCTTTAGAACTGTAATTTTTTAACGTAGAAATGAAATTATCCAACACAAATTGATACGTGTCTTCTTCCGGCTTTTCAGACATTACGCCATTCAAAAGAACTTCGTCTTCTACCTTTATAATCCAGTGATATTGAGGTGAAAGCAAACTTTGCCTTGGCCTTAAAAGTATATGTTCAACCAGGTGTAATCCTTCGCTATTTAGCAGGGCTTGTGTTTTACCGATAACATCGTTGGCGCCGGTTTTTGAAAAATATAATTTATTGTGTACAGCCAGAAGTTCGCCGTTATTATCCAGCAGTTCAAATCCATGCAGGCATTGATCGACACTGCTAATTTTCCGATAATATTTATCCGATTGTCCCAAAGCTGCAACTTTGTCGCTTTTTTCACATATATCTGTTTCAATCTTATTCTGACAATCATCATCAGCTTTGTCGTCTTCAGTTTGCAGCAATAATTCATTTTCATCCCGAAGTTGATATCGGGAATTGGAATTATCCGCTTCTATTGAATATTCAATCTCTGCATTTGTCCCAGCCTTTGAAACATTATCGATAAGCGCTTGTTTTACAGCTTCTTCATTACCTTCTGAATACACATTGGACTGTGTGATTTTATGTGTATCAACAATTTGCCAAAGTACATCATTATCATCGTCAGGCTGCACGTAGTTTTCATCCAATTTCATTAACTCAAGCAGTCTTGTAACTGCAAATTCTGCTTCGCCACCGGATGGATAATAAATGGCGCTTGTTACTACTATTTCTATTGCCTCTTCTTCTGATTCCGGCGTATATTTACAAGTAAATTTATATCTGTATCCGCAAGTTGTTCCCTTTACACCGGGTTTGTACTGTTTGGTTCTCAACAGGTCAATAATTTCCTGTATTGTTTGATTCCTGTCTAATATACAATCGTATTCCGTTTTGTGTGTGAATAGAATTCCGGAACCTCCCGGGAGCGTATTTTTAATGACAAAAGAATATGTACATTTTTTCGTCTCCGGATCAATGGCTTGGTATCGCAGTACCGATTCATAATTTTCTGAATCGAGTGCAAGCACCATTGCATTTGCATAAGAATCTTCCGCTTCGGTACTTGTATAGAATTCGGTTTCGTTTTTTGAACTTAACAGAATTTTGCCCGAAAAATCAAGAAGCTCATAATACCATGTATTAAAAATGTCTTTCTGCCTGCCGGGCAGCCAATCGGTTTGCATAGACGTTACGACTTTGCTTAAAGCCTCATCACGCTTCTCTGCGTCTTCATAAAATACAGGGTGGTCGGCAATATGAAAGTTACCATTCCAAAGTTGAAAACTGTATTCTTCCGAGTCTTCTTCCCCTTCTTTAACTGTTTCAGGCTTCGAAACGAGTTTGTATTTTTTCTCGTTTGCACCTATGCCAAAGGCTTTAACAAGAGTCTTTTCATTACTATATTTTTCAGTGCTTACGAGTATAGCTTCACCATTTTCATCGTAAATCGTGAATGGTTTACTTTGCGTTGGTTCATCAAACCTTCCTCCATTTACGCTAAAAAAGAGGATAATTTCTTCGGCTTTGTCGTCAGCTACTTTTTCGCTGGCAAGGTATTTCGGATGTTTGGCTACGATTTCGTTACCTGCATCTTTTAATATCAATATGTAGTTACTGTTTTTAAATTCAACTGAATAGTTGTCTCTTTTCAACGCAAGCTGTTTGATTGCATCCAGACCATGTTCCACGAGATATTCGTAATCAATCTGCAGCAGCGTTTCATCCTGCCAGTTGTTAAGATTCTGCCACTTATGAATTTTTATTATATGTTCTTTTAGTTTGGTAGAATCGGTCATCCAGGACAGTACTTTAAACATTGCTTTATTTAAGCCGTCCTTAGCATGAAATTGAAAAGGATGCCGGGCAATGGGAAAATCTGAATCATCAACAATATTGAATCCGTACGGACAAATCTTATTTTCATCGTAAGATTCCTGATAATGCTCTGGATTTGAAGCATAACCAGGTAAACTTTGGTTAGTCTTCGTTCCGACTAATCTTGTCAGTTCTGAATTTGCTTTCTCTTTAGATACCGACAATACCGTTCCCTTTAACAAAGGATTATAACTGTTGTCAGTTATTTTACTGTAAAATGCGCCTGCTACATTTTCTATTTTTTTATTTACAGCGTCGTTTCGCAGATAGGCTAAAATAAGCGCAATGGCTGCATCGCGTTCATTTTCACTGGTGAATTTATAGCTCGCCGGCGGACGTGCAATCACCTCGTTTTCCTGGTTTACAATTTCGAAACGAAATTTTTCAGGCAAATAATTGTAGTTTGATCTTTCTTTCGCAAGCATTACCATTGCTTTGAAGGCCCCAATTGCAGAAGGCTCATCGGCATAAGGAACTGCACTTTCCAATAAAATGACGTCATTTTTACCCTTTAAGGCGAAAGTATAACTACCCGATGTGCCGGAAATATTTTCACGATACTCGGTAAAACTTACATAATTTATGATTGCCTGAAGCGCCAAATCCCTTTCCTGTTTCGCACTATAGCTCCTTGTGTGCTTTGCCAACACTTGTTTGGAAACGCCCAACACGCTAAATGTATATGGTAAATCATCAGCTTTTACAGTTGTATCGACGGTCTCATATTGATTTACATTGTCAGTAACCGATTTCAGGACACTTTCCATTATTGCTTTGGTTGCATACTTTTCGGAAGTACAAAGCGCCTTACCATTTTTTGCCTTTATAATGAAATAAAATTTATTGTTTTTTGTTTTGTTTCGTTCGTAGCTGTTACTATCTGTTGCACTACTTTTTAGTGAAGTTAATCCGCTCTGGCAGCTTTTTTTGGTTTTATAACCTTCGCTTTGTAACATCATTTGACCGCTTGCAGCCTTTAGTCTGAAAAAGTACTCTTCATTTTCACCCATAGATATTTCGAAATATACCTTAGGCTCTTTGGAAGATTCTTCTTCGGAAAGCACGTAGTTGCTGTAAGCGCCTGCCTGTGACAGAAATTCATTCCACGCTTCTTCGCTTTCACTCTTCGATGCATAAAGCGATTCGCTTCGCATCAGGACATTGTGATCCATACTCAACATTTCGAAACGATATCCTTCTTCTTCCTGAATATGCCGGTAGGAAGCAACCTGGTTACGAATACCGTAAATCAATACATTAATGGCCAAATTGCGCTCTTCTGCTGACGAATATTGATTCGGGTGATTTGCGATAATTGTATTATCCCGATCTTTAATCATGAAACCATAAGGGAGTTCTCCCTCAAGGTCATCCAAAAGTTCGTAATATGTTTTTCTTTCATCACTTGCCCTTCTTCTTATTTTTTGATGGGCTCTTTGTGCAGACGCTTCCGTTTTGTACATAAAATCAGCATCGTCGGGAGGACTTACCAAAAGAATGTTCCCCTCGTTGTCCTTTATTTCCAGGATAAAATTACCTGGCTCGCCACCAATAACTGCAGGTTGATATGGTTCATCGTCCATATAATATTTTGCTGCCCATTTCCGATCGTCGCATTCCTGCTCTGTATCATAAAAGAACGGATGAACTGCTTCTATCTCAATAATCGATTCTCCATCAGCAAAATTGTTGTTCTTCAAAGCATCAATGTCGCTTTGCATCTCTTCTTCAGAAGAATATTTTGCCGATTTGCCGATTATTTTACCGTTTTTATCTTTTATCGTGAAGAAATATTTATCATTTTTTGTAACGCGGGTTTCGATACCTGAATCTTCGGTCACACTTTCGCGTAAAGCGCTTATACCATTTTTCGCTACCGCCCACGAATCAAATGCTTTACTTTGCAAAACAATCCTGTTATCGCCATCTTTTAACCTGAAATAATACTGATTGTCTCTGCCTTTGAATATTTCGAAAGTTCCGCTGATTTCTTCCTGAACTTTTTCTTTATGAAGTTCAAAACTAAATTTACCGTCTTTTACAATATTGTGGTAATAGTCGATATCAATTGCAAGCTCCTCAAATTTTTCATAACCACTTTGAACATCGTTTTCATTTGGCGAGTGTAAAGCCAGATCGGCAGTTTTATAACCATCGTAACTTTTAAAAACAAGCTTTTCTCCTGACGCATCGAAAACCCAGTATTCAAAGCAATCAACTTCCCTGGTTATTTTGGGAGTGATATTTTTCCAACCAATCCCGTTAACAAAACAATACAGTGCTTCCTGGCATTTGTTGTATGTACTGTAACGATTGCTCAGCAATAATATACGGGCATCGTCATCTTCTTCTTTAACCAACGCAAACGCGTATTCACAGGCATTTTCAACCTCCACATTTATGCGACAATAATTATCTCTTGCAATTGCAAGGTTCTTTAATAAGTCCTGCGCTTGTTCTGCTTCATTTTTTTCGAAATAAACAGCCGGCACTTTCCAACAATTTGTTACCGTCATTATCCGTAGCTATGAAGCTGAAATTTTCTGTTTCGTTGGGATAGTCAAATACAATATCGTTTTCCGAAAAGTGTTTTATAACCAAATCCACATTATCGCTTAAAGCCCTGGCATTGATAAAATTCCCGACACTCCTCGCAATAACAGTTCCGGAGCTATCAACAATTGTGAAACTGTATCCTTTTAAATTTGAAATAGAATATTCCAATATTTGGTAATTGCTTTTATCGGGCAACAGAGGAATCAAAACTTCTGCTGCTTTTTTCGCCAATTTTTCATCGGTAAAAAAATCTTTGCTTCGTATCGAAACTCCGTCGCAAGCGGTAAACTGCACAAGATAACTTTGGTCCGATTCAACTATTTCGCCTTTACTAAGCGTTCGACGACTTGAATCAGTAATTCCAAGTAATGCAGAAATTCGCTTTTTTAGTCCTGAAACGTCGTCTGTATTCCATACCGGCCTTTTTAAAATATTCAGCGCTTTGCTCCTGTTTCGGCTTATTTCGGGATAATTTTCTAAAAAGCTTGCTTTGCTGTTGATAATAAACTGTTCGTCGCGATCTTCCTTTTGCAGCTTATACATCTGGGTTACATAATCGGTAAACGATTCTGAAAACCGCGCCAAAAGATGATCGAGAAAAATGTTGCGACGTTTTTGGTAATCTTCCCTGTTTTCGGTTATATGCGACAAATAATTTGGGTAATCCTCCGGAACTGTTTCATAAGAACACGACGGCTGACAAGCTTCCAGATTTTTAAGCAGGTCCTCTGCGCCGGGCACATCCTTCAATGTCTGACTAAAGTATGTTGATGTAAAAGATTCCCTGGCCGGATTATCATCCGGGCGAACATCAAATAAGTCTCTGATATGTGCAAGCTGAGCCAGGTAATTCGCCAAAATCTGATCAAAAAACAGTAAATACCCCTTTAACTGTTTTGCCTGTGCTTTTCTTAATTGTGTAGGCGGTTGGTTAATCCCCTCGCTGCCTATACCATACGTTAAGGGAAATTCATGTTGAATGGAAGTGTAGTCCTGCAAATCGTGGTAATTACCTTCAGGAATGGGCAAATCCAGTTGATATGGTTCAAGACAAGCTTTTAGTTTTGCACTTTTTTCTTCTGCAAACCGCTGAACGACAATATCTTTATTATATGAAAAATATAAAGGGCCTTTAAAAAAATTGACTTTTGAGGTCGTAATACCGATGTGAGGCCTGTATCCTTTTGAAAGATTAATACACCAATTTTCTCCTTTGGTAAGCGGCAATCCGTTAATATAATTTACCAGTACTAATTTATGCAAAGCCTGCACGCCTTCAATTTGCATAATAACATTGTGCACGTCGGACACATGCAAATTGGATTGAGGATCGAGCTTTTTAAGTTCGTCGGTGTCAATAAATCCGCGGCCCGGAATCAGAGGCAAACAATTTGCACCCGCTTCGGTATTTGCTGTATCCGCAGTTAATGGACGGCCTTCAAAAATTTCTTCCGTGGATTTGCCTTTCTCCAGCATTTCCTGTAAAGTATAAAACCGAAGCGTTGGCGACAGAAATTCTTCAACTTGAAGGCAAATTTGCAGCATCACCTCTTCCGGGTTTGCATCTGAAGTAAGTTCAACATCGGCGCAAATGGCAATTTCTTCGTCGCCATAAATACAAATGTCGCGAACGTCTTCACATAAATTCCGGTGTGCATGATAAACCTCGTACACCCTTTTTATTATATCGTTTCGCGATTCCAGCGTTTGGCCGCATGCATCAATTACAGATTGTGGTTCAATTTCGATGCAAATGTCGTAAAGACCGTTAAGTTTTACTTCCACTGTATCGTCTGTTGCATCTTGCGGCAGCGTATATAATTCTTTTATGTTGCAATTTATACCGATTCTAACCTCCTGATTATTTGACTTCTCCAACCAGGCATTTTTTACTCCCGGAATATCAATAAAAAGTTTCCGGTAGTCGGTTACTGTTAAAGGATTAGAACTTAGAATGTGGGCAGCCGAAAAAAAGTTATTGTCGAACGGAAGGTTAAACAGGGTTTTTGTCGCTTCCTTTTTGGCTTGTTTGCTTTGTGTCAGCAAATCTTTTATATCGAAATTGGTACGGTAGCCCAAATCGGTAATTGCGTAACAAAGCACCTCCAAAATGGTTATGCCCGGATCGTGCAGGTTATGGTCAGTCCAAATATCGCCACCGAGTTCCTGAATATGTTGCAGGCCAATTTCCCTCAGATTATAAAAATCTAAATATTCAGGAAAGCCGGATTTATTCTTTGGTATAGTAATGGCTTTGGCCATAGGCTTTTACATTGCTGTTTTTATAGAAAAGATTCAAAAAACAAATTTTAAAACTTAATATCATGTTCCTTTTAGTGCGTCGATTTCAGATTTCAGCTTCTTCACTTCGGCTGATAGTTCCTGCACTGCTTTCACCAATACCGGCACCATATTTTGATAGGCCACTGCAAATGAATCTGTGTCTTTATTTTCCTGGGTGGTTTGCAGTACCAATTCCGGAAATTGTTCGATAAGACTTTGGCCTTCAAATCCGAATTGCACGCCATCAGGAGCATTTTTCACCTGCCTGTGATCCCATTTAAAGCTTATTGGTTTTACGTTGGCGTTATCCAGTTGTTTTACTGCATTTTTAATGTCTTTAATATTGGTCATTTTTTGACGGTCGGCCACCAGATAAGAAGCCAACGCGCTTGTTTTGCCTTCCACATCCAATTCATATTCATTGGGTTTTTTTTCGATTCCTACCAGGCCGGAAATATGCACTTCCGCAGGCACATCGCTCGTGTTTTCAGGGAAAATGCGCATTTCTCGCGAACGAATAATCTTTTTTGAATCGACATATTCAGGTCGCAGGCTTAGCATTACTTCGCTCTTTTGTTCAATTTCCACATCGTTATTGGTATCTTCAATATCGTTTCCAAAGCGAAATGAAAAACCAAATTCAGAGTTGGTAATGAATATAGAGCTTTTGTTTCCTGCTCCCATAGCCAGGTAATTCACCTTTCCAATGTCAGGTCTCAGATTTATAATCGACATTGCGGGATTTGGCGCTTTGTCATTGATATTAAACAGAAATTTTCCGCTTTCTTCATGGTCTGTTACCTCAAGTCTTGCAGCAGGCTTTTTAGTTCCAATGCCTACTTTACCATCGGCAAGTATCACCACATTGGCAATTCCCTGATCAATTTGCTTATCGTTTATAAAATCTTCATGCGACACACCCTGGTTAAACCGGTAGCCACCCGGCGCGTTGCTTGTGAAAACCACCATCTTATTATCATCTGCATCTTCATTCGATTTGTTTTCGCTGCCAAGACCGTAGATAATGTATTCCTTGTTATTCTCGTCTTCAATATTGGTAATGTTAAGCGAAGATTCTTCTTTGTGTTCCGGATTTAGCTCAAATGTACTCAGTTGGTCGTCGGTTGCATCCACCAAAGCTTTGGGATCTGATTTTCCAATTCCGACACGAGTCCGGCCAATTGAATCAAGTAACAAAATCATCAGCGCTTTGCCATCTTGATTTATGTTTGTTTGGGCGCTGTATTCATTGTATTCCGCACCATGCACAAATACAAATCCGCGAGGTGCATCGCTTATAAATACAGCGTTTTCTTTGCCTACTCCGGTAGTAAGATAATTCTTGTCGGTATCGGGATCCAGATTTATAATGCTAAATGAAGGATCAGTTTTATCTTCCGGGTTGAAAAGAAATTGTCCGCGATGCCTGTCGGTAATGTCGAGCATGGCAGCCGGTTCAGGTGTGCTAATGCCAATTTGAGCCAAACCGGAGTTACCCGATCGTATAGTCATTAAAACAACGCCGTCGGTAGATTTTAACGAAGCTTCATCGCCGTCTTCGCAATATTCTCCTTTTCGAAAAATAAATGCCGATGTATCGGATAAAAAGTTAACCTCGTCATTATTAAGCCCCGAGATAAAATAAGTTTTTTCCCTTTCAGGCGATTCTTCGCCTCCTTCAACCTGAAACAGACTAAGTGTTGGTGTATCGGCGCCTGTTGGAAATATCAGATACCTGGATTTATTTTCATCGGTTATATCAATTCTGGCTTCAGGGCTCTCGCCTTTTTCAGGATCATACTCTCTACCTATACCGATTAGATTGTACACCTGAGCATACATAATCCCTTCGTCTTTATAGGCTTTCCAGTCGCCATCGCTTTCCAGAATGATGAGTTCCTGCCAATCGGGCTTCGATGGTGGATCCTTGGAACACAATCCGTCTCCAAACCCTTCGGCAACTTCCCAAAGTCCGTGGTTGGATATTACAACATCGCCGGTCCGGTAAGTTTTGCCTGCCTTCCATCGCCCCATAAACTGGTCGTCGCGTTTATTCAGCATGGATTCAATTAAATGGGCAAAATCCTTTTCCGACGGTTTCTTGCCATTTTTAAACAGTGCTTCCAAATCGAGTCTACTCATTAAAGCCATAGTATGGTAGATTTAGTTATTTTATATTGAAATCTTTATCAATAGAAGTATAGCCAAGGCTATCTCCCGTTATTGTATTTTCTGCCAGACAATCGGCAGCATCGAAAATTTCGAAAGAATCTTCATCGTCCGGCACCAGTATAGTTCGTGCAGTATCAGCCTCAATAAAATTTACATCCGTATTGTGATCGCTGTCCATGAGCTTAAACATCAGCACATAGTCTACATATTCCTGTTTTTCAACAAACCCCTGAATTGAAGATTTAAAAACCTTGCCTCCAAAATTCAGTTCTGCTCCATCGTCAAAAGCCCAGGGCGACAAAAACCGGATAATGGCCTGCCGGAGTTCCCTTTTGTAAAACTCAACGGCTGTAATTTCTTTGTAAAACTTTACAGCAAAAGTGACGCGTATCTTTTTGTATATCGGGTTTAAAACGTGCAGGTATTTTTTGTCCTGAGCATTAACTTTAAAAGTGTCCACAAAAGTTGTACTTCGGTCTTCAAGAAATTCCCTGATTTCTTCCAGTTTTGCTTTGGTTACTTTGGGCTGGCGGCGGTCTACAGCTTTCAATTTTGTAAAATCGGGTATTACAGCTACCTGCACATGACCGGGAGCTAATTTGTTATCTTCATTGGTATGATTTATACACTTTACCTTATAAATATCCATAAATTGTTCCAGAACCAAACGCTCGTAATCATATAATGTTACCGCGCGGCCTTTGTGCCGTAATCTTTCGCTTACGCGGGTATAAAATTGAATCGGCTGTTCGGGTTGTCGTCCGCCAAATGATTCATAATCCTGATTAATACTGTCAATAGCAGTATCCTCAATTTCCATCTTCGAAATTGTACCCGACTGCAAGGGTGTAGCCAAAAAAGCTGGATCGTTATTATTATCCTGAAAACTAAGCTGAACTGCCTGTGCATGAATGTTGATCATTTCGCTTACCGCAACTGAGTCCTTTTCCACCCATGCCCTTATCCAGTGTAACTGATTACTTAAAATTGTATTGTTTTGATTGATGCCTGAAGGTACGGCGAAGGTTACAATTCCCGATGTAAGAAAACCATTTGTTGTTTCTTTGGTTATTTCATATTCCTTAAAATCCTTCCAGTAATTATCGGCGAGGTATTGCCATTTAACTTTTGCCGTATCTGCATCTGCATCAGCTGTGTTTTCAGCTACCTGAAACAAAACCGACAAACTTTGCCCCGGTTTTAAATCTTTTAATCCCAAAAGCAAAGCGCCTTCTACGTTAAAGGTTTCAATATTGGTTGAATATTTATGAAGCTGCGGCAATAACTTTATATTATTTACAACTGAAAATTGCCTGTAGGTATTTTCGAAAGGATGAATGTGAATAAATGTGGAATTTTCAACCTTGGAATCTGATAAAGTGATTTTGGAATGGTAATCTAATGATATGGATTTAATCGTGGGGGTGTAAGGTTCATTTGGCATGATTACGCTTGAGACACTTGCAGATTGGTCAGAACCGGTTGCTGTAAATGGCTCACCATCTGTTCCATAATATTTGGCCCCCGGCAATGTTTTTCCATCTGGTAACCAAGCTGATGCAATTAGTTGTTTTGACAATATATTGGGGTATTCACGATGATTAAAACCACGCATTAAATCAAATCTCAGAAACCCAAAATCATGATTACTCCCATAAGTTTCAAGTTCTGAAGATAAAATTGCGCCAGCTAACTCATTGCCTGTAAATTCCATATAGTAAGAATCCGGAACTTCATCACCTGCATCGTCAACCACTGGATTTTCAAAAATTTGTTTTTCAGATAAAAAAATATCTCCCTTCGATTTTTTTAAGTAAGCTTTTATTTTAAAATCATCATTACCAGTCGGGACACTATCGTAAGCCAGATAATAGTTTTTGAAATCAAGTTCATCCTTATCGTTTTTAGGCAAATTTTCCCACTAATATCTTAACTTAACTTCATTGAGTTGTTTTTGAAAAGCCTCTTTACTCCCAACATAAAAACTTGAACCCTTAACCGGTGTAACACCAAACGGAACAAATGATTTTTGTGTATTCAACACACTCAAATCGTTAAACGCCAGTAGATTTTCAACTCCTTTAACATCAATATCCAAGATCAATCGAAGTTATTTTAATATCCTTTAATTGTTTTAATGTTTTGTTTTGTGATATGCCATCGGGTTGGTTGACATAAATTTTCATTACGGGCAAAGTTGTACCCAAAGTTTGTTTCATCGCTTTTTCGTCAAAAGGAAATTACTGCAGGTTCTTCCGGATTAAGCGATTATTTCAATGGTAAGCTTATTGCTGCCTTTATGTTACTGATGGCAAAGTAGCCGGTTCAATCCAGTCTTTTTCGCCACTGAAGGCAACTTTTAAATTCGATGTGTCTGTTACATTCGTTCCGCTGTAATTTATGGTAAGCGTTATTTTTCTTGTGCCTTCTGCCAATAACAGTTCATTTGAAGCAATGGCAAAACCAATAGTCGCTTTAGGCATTTGGATATTACCAAATGTCATCCAGGATGGTTTTTCCTCATCTTCTATTTCGGCGCCTAAACCATCCTGCGAATTGGCAACGGGGGCTGCATAAATGTTTTTAAATTCAAGCGTTCCATCCTCTTTTTTCTCCCGTTCAACAAATATGGTTTTTATGCTTTCGACTTGTGCCCTGTTTAAAACCGTATCTTCGTCCGCGGTGTAAAAAACATCTTCGCCTGCTTCATCTTTCCCGGCCAGAAAATCGGGTACCTTTGGCCAATTTATGTTCCTGAACGTGTTTGGCCAGTTCGAAGTAAAGATGCACCTTATCAGGCACAGCAGGCTTTAACTTTAGGTTTAAAACATCTTTGTAATAAAAATTAAGATGTTTTTCAGTTATCTTATTTAAATCTTCCTGAACCAACTGATACAGGTAAAGAAAACCAATAAATAATGCAATATGTGGCTCATGGTTATCGAGCGTAAGACTTTTATTGAAATTCGTCGCTGCAAGTTTTATTACCTGCAGATAAACATTATATAAATCTGTAAACTGTTTATTTAGCTTCTTATAGGCAATCTCAAGTTTTTCGTCGTTTGTGGGGTTTGGCGGAGTTTCGGAATCGCTGACTGGTTGCCACAATGGCTTGAACAAATTGGTATCAGCTTTAATATTGTCCAAAGCTCCCAAGCCCCATATGGAAGAAAAAGAAGAATATGTATCCGGATCAGATGATGTAAAACCTTCAGTTCCAAATACCTTTTTAGCTCCCAATTCCCATGCCCAAAGAGATGAAAGAAATGTTTGCAGATTTGAGCGAATTAATCTCGACAACTGATCTTTAAACCCGTTTTCTGCGGGCAGGTTAAGGTACGCGTCGTCTAATTTGCTCACCAGGCTCAAAATACTTTCAAAAAGCAAAGAAAGTCCTTCGCTCGTCGCATCTGACTGCATTAATTGCTGAAAGCGCTCTTTGTTTTTTTGCGGATTTATTTTTTCAATTGAAGCTATAATGAACGAAATATCGTAGGCAAAAAATTCCTGCCAGTCCCCTTCCGGTGCATTCGATTTATTGTAATAATAAATCTGACGTGCAAAGTCACCGGCATAAACCAGGAAATCTTCAATGGTACGCCCGTCAATCTTAACGGAATTTGGATCTAACGCAGGCAATTTTCGCTGGAACTGGCTTGTGCCACTGCGCCTTAATGGATTTTTTACACTATAATTTTCGTTATGAGGCATAAAAGTTAAATTATGTCAGGAATGTTTTTATATCCACACCTTCTTTCACGTAGAACGGGAAAACGTAATTAAACCGGGAGTTCGTTATCTTAACCTTGTAATCCAGGTTTATAAGCAAAAGGCCTTCCCATGCCTGTTCGGTATCAATTTTCAACTTAATGAGGTCTATTCGGGTTTCGAAATAAATAATGGCTGTTCGCACCAAATCGGTTATGGTAGTGACCAATGATGTGTTAGCAGGTTCGAAAACATAACCCTGCAAATCGGCGCCGTATTTTGGCTGCATAACCCGTTCCCCCAAAGTCGTACTTAATAAAATGCTCAGGCTTTGCTCGATATCTTCGATATCAGAAACCATTTCAACCGTTTTCTGATTTTTATCAAAGGTCGGTGGAAAGCTCCATCCCGTGCCTAAAAATGATTTTTCTTTTGTCATATTATTATCCTATCATAACTGTTGGACAGCCAATAACAATTGTTCCGCCGTGGGCTGTAGAATCGCCCATGCGTGCAGCAGGTTTATTACCAATCATAACTGTAGCTGAACCCATAGCAACTGTATCGGGCGGGCCAACACATGTGAGCATATCGCCTACCCTGAGTGCCGGCATATTTCCTATTAAAACTGTTGGTTCGCCCGGTGGCAATGCCGGCCCGCCTACGTGCGGAACAACGCCTGTAACCATAGGGCAAACGTGCATATCTCCTGCTCTTGCAGCTGGTGGCATAATCTTCTAATTTATTTTTACTAAAGAACCTTTAACTTCGGCAATGGCAGAGCTGGTTAATTTCGCTCCAGCCGCGCCATCCGCTTTAAATTCAGCATTGGCTTTCGCTTCAACATTCATGCCTTCAATTTTACAATCCTGACCGGCTTTAATTTCAATTTTTCCGGTTGCTTCCATTTTTATATCTTTGGCGCTGTTTATTTCAATGCCGCTATCATTCAGTACTATTTTGTTTCCATTCTGATCTTCAATTGTAATGGATTTTGAATCTTCGCTGATTTCGATCTTGTTTCCTGCAGGAGTATCGAATGTCATTATAATCTTATCGTCATCGATCCAATGGCGCATTTTTGACCGCGATACAAGACCTTTTTCATTGTTATCATCTGCAGGTGGAACCGGCGCCGGCAATTTAGAACTATGCAACATACCGAGTACAATTGCATCGCGCGGATCATCATTTACAAAACCCACAATGACCTCGTCTTCGATTTCGGGCCGGAATACATATCCACGTTCTTTACCGGCATCAAGACTGGCTAACCTGGTCCAAATACCTTTTGAAGCTGCATCGACAAGCGGAAGCATAACCTGTATTCGATCTTCGCCATCCGGATCGCCTTCCAGTTTTTTTACTATTCCTATCTGAAGTCCGTTTATACCCGGCAATAATCCCGATGCTGATTTATCCATCGTGTCGTTTTCCTTATAAAACCACTCGGGTGTTTTGCCAAACTGAATGTGCGTGTACCAGGAACCTTCCATCATTTCCTGTCTTACCGCGGTAATATAACCCTTGCCGTTAAAGCGATTGCCTACTCCCTGAAACTCTACTGTATCACCGGGAACTATGCCGGCTATACCTTCAATTTTTGCACGACCGACAACTTTGGCTAACGAGCTTTTTGTTTTTTGAGCATCTGCCCACGCCTGAAGTTCCTGATCGATAACCTTGCCACTATGCCTGAGCTCGAAATCGCTCAATCCTATTACATCGGCAAGTTTGCTTTCGCTTAAATTTCCAATACCATTAGCTGCGGGCGCCTTTCCGGTTTTTTCAATGATAGCCTGACTCTTGTAATCCCACGAACTGGATTTTACCGAATTGAATTGATGTCGCGCATCTATTTCAGCTTCGAATTCATATAGCGTGCTACCATAAATAAGGCTAAACTTCGGAGCTTCAAGTTTTGGTTCGGCTACCTTTACCTTGCCATCGTTCACCAAAATCAACATGCTGTTTACTTCGGCGCGAGAGAGAACAAAATCCCAATCGGTACAATAGTACTGAACCAGTTCTTTATGCTTCAGACTTGTTGCAGCAACATCGGCAGACAGGCCGTGGTTGCTTAGAATACTTTTT
The DNA here is from genome assembly GCA_963821855.1 of uncultured Prolixibacteraceae bacterium. Lineage (GTDB taxonomy): Bacteria > Bacteroidota > Bacteroidia > Bacteroidales > Prolixibacteraceae > Draconibacterium. The sequence goes on from CAWGFJ010000007.1 coordinate 249,435, forward strand.
ATAACGTCGCTGTCTTTGGTATCTTCAAAATACTTGTTTTTTCTGCCAATGGTAGCTTTTACTGTTTCATCGCGGCATTCAATAAACAGGAATGATCCCTGATTTTCGCGTATCTTAATACTATGTTTTACAATTATTCCTTTAAAGACGGTAGCATTCTTACTGTCATAACCCAACTGCATTTCAATGCTCTTCCCGGGTATAAAAAGATCCTGGTTACTAATTTCGAAATCTTCGGTTGAGACATCGCCATCTTTTAAGATAATTCGTGCAACAGGAATTTTATTTACTTCCTTGTGTGTAACAAAACTATCGAATTCCAATGTTTCAGGCGCTTCTTTACCATCAATAAGAATTGAAAATGTAACTGTTCCTGTTGTTTCGGATATGGGAAGAACGCGAGGATTGGTCATTGCACTGTTTTTTCAATTGGTGGTAATACAAGTTCCTGACCTACACTTAAGCGACGGAAATTAGTAAGATTATTTACTTTTGCAACCTCCATATGATAGGTAGGATCTTTATATGCTTCATAAACAATAAGTGGCAGTTTTTCTCCATCATTAACCTGACGAATATGTGTTAAATCAGGAGATTCCTTGGCTTCTTCCAAAACCCGGCGCTTATTTTCACGATAATCGAGGAAAGTAGCGCTAATTTTTGCCCTGAGCGGTTCGCCATCCGGATTAAAAAGGGTATAGGTTATCTGAAGATCGGTAAGGATTGCATCGAAAGTTACATCACCATTGCCCCGCTGATGAATGCCCAGCCCCATAATCTTTAAAAACCTGGGCTGATGTATTTCACCCGACATATCGTAAACAACACTTTTCAAATGTTGTATTTGGTCGATAACCGAAGTTGCAGAATCTGTACTAAACTTATAACCATAAATTGTATTCGTGCCATCAATTATCCAGTCAAGCCTAAGCTCTTCAGGTGCACTGGCCAAAAAACGCTCCTGTACACCATGCGATCCAGTGGCAGGTTTTACATCGTACTTAATTTTATAGTTAAGCACATATTGTTCAGGATTTACAGGCACCAAATACGGATCCACACTTTTATCCTGGTCGGTAAGTTCCTTGTTTTTAAAAGGAGTTATTTTTATTTTGACAGGCTTTTCTTCCATCAGCGTTCCGTTTTATCTTTTAAAATCTGCAGAACTTTCTCAACACATAAGTTGATAATTTCATCTTTGGAATTGTTGCCGGAACCCCCGCCAATATTATCTTCGCCTCCCCTACTTTGTTCCTGATTGGAATCTGAAAGCGATGCTTTAATGTGTAATTCTTTTATCTCAAGCGGCATAATCTATTCGATTTAATTAGGTGTGTACAAAACGCGGCGTTTTCAATCCATTGAAAACTAAGTGCTGTAATTCACTGTAAAAAAATTATAATTCAACTCAAGGGTTTCAACCAAAACCTCGTTTTTTGACGCGTCGAGGTCGGCAATATCCCATCGTTTGGGCCATACATGAGTTAAATTCCAGGTTATTAAAGGCTTATGTTCTTCCCCCAACAACTTTATAGTTACGGTTGTCGGTTCAAAAACATAATCTTCAATGGCTTTTCTGCACCATTTAATAATGTCGGTTTCTTTTAATACCCCCCGCTTTAAAACCAAAGTACCATATTTTGTGCGTACCGGCACCTGATGTTCGAAACGGTTTTCGCCTCCTTCCCGAATTGATTCAGTATTTATTTCAACTGTAAGCCCGCTTACAGATTGAAAGTAATTATCATATAAATTCTGTCCCTGGCTAACGCCAAATTCGACCAGGAAGTGAAAACCAGGCAGCGGATAATCGTTTTGCGGCATTATTAATCGTTTTGTACGGTTACCCCTTCATGAACCAACTCAATTGACTCAATTGCAACCTCATTACCGTCGGCTTTTAAGTCGGTAGATTGTACCTTAATAGGCCAGGCATTGATAACCTTCCAAACGATAATAGCACTGTGCTCTTCGTTTAACAAGCTAATGGTAATGTCACGCCGATATTTCGACTTCGTGGCATTTCCTTCCTGAAAGAAAGCCGTTTCTTTCCACCAGTTAAAAAACTCGTTATCGCTTTGAAACGTGCCTCGCTTAAGCGTAATATTACTGTATTTTGTTAAGCCCGGCTGTTTTGTTTTGTGATAAACAGGGCTTGCACCATGACGATACTCGATGGGTTCAGTTTCCACATCGAGGCCTGAAACTTCAGTAAAACCTAATAGTGTACCACCCCAGTCAACCTGAAAGTGAAACTTTGGTAGTGGGTAATCTCCTTGTGCCATAATTTTTTATTTTAATTGATTTAATTTTTAATTGTAATATTCGCTGGAATGCCCGGACAATAATTTGTTGATTTTTGAACGGACAAGATTATTCATAAAATATCCATTAAGATTCCTGCATTTTATGAGAGAATTTAAGTATAATGAACTCAGCAGGACGAACTACAGCCATTCCAATTTCAACATTCATTCGGCCTTCAAGGATATCAAGTGCAGTCATAGTAGACCCCAGGCCAACACGAACATAAAATGCATCTTCCGGTACTGCACCTGCCAGCGCACCTGCACGCCACTGAAGAGTCAGAAAGTTTTCTATCATGGAACGAACTTTAGTCCAGGTATTTGCATCGTTCGGTTCGAATACAAAACGTTCTGTTCCTTTTTTAATCGATTCTTCGGCAAAGTTGAAGAAACGACGAACAGGTACATAGCGCCATTCGTTACTGTTTCCATCCAGGGTTCTTGCTCCCCAAATCAGTGTACCTTTGCCTGTGAAAGTTCGGATTGCATTTATCGATTTGCCCGAAGTATCCACATTAAGACCTTCCTGTTCCTCATGCGTTATTTTGCGTGATGGACGTATTACCTGACGTAAGGCCAGATTAGCCGGCGCTTTCCAAACACCACGGTTACTGTCGGTATAAGCATAAGCACCTGCCACCAATGGGCTGGGCGGTAACTCCAACTCTATATTGTCGATGGCAGCTTTTGCCAAATTATACTGAATTAAGTTGGAAGGATTCAATGAATCGAGCGTGGCATTAGCCGGTGCTCCTCCGTCTGTAATAATTACTACGCCTACTGTTGCTTCATCGTATGCATAGTTCAAAGTTGTTTTTACATTTGGATAATATGCAGCTCCGTATTTTAAATTTTCCAATGGAAGATTTTCATTTCTAAAAGCTGCTGCAACGTTAAATACAGTATCGGTTAAATCGTCAGGAACATCCATAATTGCAAACCTATCCTGCAACTTGGCTGCCTGATCTAACGCAGTGGTCATAACAGAAGCTACGGCTGTAACACCTAACGATGCTACTTCCGGAATTACAAAGAGCGTAACTTCATCTTCCTTATTTAAAGCATCAATGCCATCAACAAGATCAGCATCAGCAATAGTTCCTGCTGCATCGGCAGTTAAGCCAACGGAAACAATATATGCCGGCCCGCCACCATTGGCGAAAAAAGCCTGTAATGCATAAGCCATAATGTGTGGCGATGGACTGTTGATAGTTCCTCTAACATCTCTTTCCAGAACTTTTCCGGCGCCATTAGTTGTTTCTTCAATGGTAATTGTTATACTGGCGCCTTCAAATTCCGGGCCGCCAAAATAGGTTTCGTAATCCAGTAACGATGTAATTCTGGTAGGTACCATGTTTAAATCATCATCACCTTTTGCTGCCTTTTGGGTGTAACCAACAAAGGCCGGAATGGCCGTTTCCACAGCAGCAATGGAAGGAGGAAACTTACTTATTTCCTTAATGTAAACACCTGGTGTTTTGTACGTTGTTGCCATAACTGTTTAATTTTAATGTTACATGTATATTTCAGAAAAGTATTCATTATTTGTATTTGCGGGTATTATCATTTTAGAATCGGGGTTTGGTAATTCCTTATCATCTAACTTTACCGATACAAATCCATTTTCGGTCAGTGGCCTCGGATCTTTAGTAAGCAGAATTCTGGGATTGTCATTTTCCTTTATTAAATCATTTCCAATAATCTGCTGATCTTTATTAAAAATGTATCGCCAAACTGTTTTTCTATTCTCAAGAGTCAGGTTAAAAGTAGTAGCAGTTTTACGAATATTCCCGTTTACAAGCGTAACATTCAATGCTGTTGTATCACCTTTCATGAAAATCCTTATCAAACCAAACAATTTGTCCTTTTCGGAATTCGTCAATGTTAAGCGTTCGCTTGTTTCATTTTCCGGTAATAGGTTATATTCATCGGTTATTGGTGTATTAGTAGTGCTACTTTTTTGTATAAGGGGAAATTCTTCCGGTTCCACTTCCGGCCTTCTATTGGAGAAATATTTAATATTTGATGATTTATCGAGATTAAGATCGGTATAATTAAAAAAATTGAAATCATTAAGTTGTATCAAAAACGTTAAACTTAAATCATCATGCAATGGAATAAACGGAACATTTTCATCAGTCTCATCTGTTTTTGTCCAAACGGTAAATCCTTTACCGGATGCTCTTACCTGGAGATGGTGTCCCGACAATACTTTTTGCGTGTAAGAAGCAGGCGTTATTTTGAAAAAAGAATTGAAATTATATAGGCGTAAGCGAATATCCTGTTCAACTGGATCCATTGAATTATAATCAATCAATCCATCATTTAAAAAATAATAATGGTAGAATTCTACATTAAAAAGTGGTAAATATTTTATTGTAAACGACATTATCTGCTGTCTTTTAATTCGCCTTCAACCTGAGTAATAACTCCTGATGTCGATAATAATTTGTCTTGTTCAATAGTGATTAATTGTATTCTGTATATAACTGCCGGTAGCTGCTTTCCGCCAAGTGTTCCCCAAACGTAATTCAGTTCTTCAAAACTCAAACTGTATAAGTCGAGAATAAACTTGAAAGCGTCTATATTTTCAAACGAAACATTGGTGCGGTTGTATACTGTATTCCCTGAGGTAAAAACTTTCTTACCCTGGAAGAACTGAATAACTTTTGACATACTGCGCAGCGAATTATCATAATCATCGTAATTGGAACTGATTAATATATAAAGATTTAAGTTAACCGGCGGATTCTTATATTCGGTTCTGTCGTTGATTACCTTGTGTGAACGAATATTTTTCAGCGTCGGCTCTTCTTCAATCTTTAATAATGTGATAATAACTTTCTTGTCTATTTTAGAAGTATTTCCCTGCCCGGATGGATCCCATAAAGCAACATTATCAAGAACAACATTTTTTCCAAAGCCAGCATTATTCAGGTATTCCTCCAGTTGTTCCTTTAATATTTGTAATGTTTCGTAAATCATTTATAACCTTTGTATTATTTAATCCATCCTGTAAAATTACGATTCCGATATTATTCATGTATTTAAACTGCTTCGCCCCCTCAGTTACACATATTATTGTCTTAAGATTTTTAGAAAGTTTCAAGAAATATATTGATACAATCTTTCAAAACCAGGTCTTTGCCAGATTGAAACAGATTGTGTCAATTCTAAAGACTTTTTTCATCATTTATTTAAAGGCCTTTAAATCTTATTTAAACTTTTATACAATATTTATTATCTACTTTGTCTAAAAGCATACGGTCCTTCCTTATAATATGTACTAACGAATCTTAAATAAGGTGATTCAAAAAAGAGCTCTAATGGTATTGGAAAACAATTTACGACAAATGCCATTAAAAGTCAATGGCAAAATACTTTTTAGAATGTTAAAAATTGTAACTGTTTGGTTTTTACCGTAATTGCGGCAGTTCCAATCCTTCTGTTCTGAACTATATTATGAATTTTCTAAACTTAATTCAATAATTTTTCTTTAAAACGAGCAATAAATTTTCAATTTCGCCACCTATTTTTGACTGGCTACCAAAAAACTGGTTAAACATAATGGAAAAGCAAAATTCCCGGCCTGAATTTGTTTTAAGATATCCGCTAAAACATCTTATCCGGGTCATCGATCCGCTTTTGGCCTTTATGTTATTTGCAGGAAATTTTGACTGGTTAAAACTGACTAAAGTGCCTTCTCCCGCACCGGGAAGTGAGTTGATAAAAGTTGCTGAATTTTGTTCCGAATTAAACATGTATTTTAGAATCTCGGTAAAAAACTCAGGAGTTACAGCATTAAAATGCGACAATCCGCTACCATCTTCCATTACGAGTTTATCGGTATTAAGACCTTTCGATTTCCAGAAATCCCGGATAATTTCAATCGACTTTTCGCGATTCCCCAAACCGGTTTTTTCAGCAGAAATTTGTTTTAACAGATGTTCAGCAAACAGGTTCACACTTTCATAATTCAGAACTTTTATAATTTCGGAAAGCGCCGGAGATTCCTGAATATAAACTGTATTTATTTTTTTAGAATCCGTTTTTTCGAACAAAATTTTTCCTGAAATAAATATTCCCTTTTGTGCAAGATGCAATAATAAATCATTCGCCAGCAGTTCTTCCGGTTTTGGAATAGCGGCCTTTACAGTAAAGGAATTCCTGTTTTTTGGAATGGTGCCACGAATTACACGCATTTTATCCAACGGACTTCCAAATACGTAGGCCAAATCCTTGTAAATATCAGAAGACTTAACCTCGTTCACAACTTCCAAACCTTCAATTTCAGGATACAAAGAAATGATTCTGGTTAGCTCGCCTGCATTTTTAGGTGAAGAAAAATTTATCCGGAATAAATTATCGTAAACCGTAAATGCATTGGCACCGGCGCCATAATAGTTGCCGATGTCTTCCCAAATCCATGTGTCGGGTATTCTTTCCGAATCATAAATTGAAGCATCGAGAATCAAATTTCCGTTGACCTGATGAATTCCTGCTTCCTTTATTTTTTCTGCCCAAACATCGAGAAAATGAGGATAAAATTCGTACGCTTCAAAATATTCCGAACCAAGCGTTGGATCACCACCTCCAACAATTACCAAATCTCCATCTAAAGTTTCATCCTTTATTTTGCCTGAATAAGCAACCTGCGTTTTAAACCGGTAATCTTTACCAAGAATTTCGAGTGCTGCTGCGCTGGTAATTAACTTTAAAGTGGATGCCGGAATTAATAATTTATCCCCGTTTAGATCGTATATAATATCGCCAGTTTTTAAATCGGTGATGTGTATGCCAACAACCGCACTTTCATAATCCGGCTTTTTTAGCAGATGGTTTAATGCATTTCCAAATGTTTGTTGTGCAAAACCATTGTTAACAAATTGAATTAAAAAAACAACCGCGAAAAGCAGTACCTTCATTTTTATTACTTTTGAAAGCTAAAATAAACGAATAATAAAGTTTTGAACGGAATTTCGGGGTAAATAATTTCGTTTACAATAAAGAAAATTCCTTACAAATTTCCTGTAGTCAAAATTTTTCAATAACGAAAAAATGTTACGTACTATATTTATTGTAGGAACCGGCGGATTTATCGGCAGCGTATTGCGGTACCTGGTTCAGTATTTTGTTGAAAAAGGAATGACAAGCACTTTTCCGCTGGGAACACTTATAGCGAATATTGCCGGAAGTTTTATCATCGGAATTGTATTTGCACTTGCCGAAAAAGGCAATATGCTAAGTGCCGAATGGAGAATTTTTCTGGCTGTTGGCGTTTGCGGCGGTTTTACCACATTTTCGTCGTTTGCCTACAATAACTTTATCATGATTAAAGAACAATCGTTTATGCAACTTCTTTTAAATATTGGAGGAAGCTTGTTTCTGGGCATCCTCGCCGTTTATTTGGGCGTAATTTTAATCAGAGCAATATTTTGATATCATGTTCTTTTTGAAACTTCTTTTGAATATATCCGTGTAATAGTAACACCTTAATTTATCAACCGATGAAATTTCAGAAAAAACCGGGATTCTAAAAATTTATGTTGGAGAATCGGACCAAATTCATGGCAGGTCCTTATTTGAAGAGATGGTTTTCGAAGCAAGAAAAGCTGGCATTGCCGGGGCCACAGTTTTTAAAGGAATTATGTCGTATGGCGCAAGTCATTCAATGCATACCATGAAAATATTTGCACTTTCGGGCGATATGCCGGTTATTATCGAGATGGTCGACAATATCGAAAAATTGGATGAATTTGTAAAAAAGCTCAGGCGATAATGGATGAAAGCAGAAAAGGCGGCCTTATAACTTTTCAGGAAATCAGTGTGCTTCGTTACGAAAAGGGAGAAAAATATAAAAGCCTCGATTAGGTTAACCCTATATGAAATATTGTAAACCCTGAATTTTACCCATAAGCCGGAACAGAACAATTTGTTATCTTTGGACTGCTTTTGGCAAATCGGGAATAACTTCCTGATTTTCTTACTAAAACGAATATAAGTTAAACAATAAAAAACTACTCACAATGTTAATTAGCGATGTAAAAGCAAGAGAAATTTTAGATTCCCGCGGTAATCCTACAATCGAAGTTGAAGTACTATTGGAAAGCGGTGCATTTGGCCGTGCTGCAGTGCCTTCAGGAGCATCGACAGGAGAAAACGAAGCCCTTGAACTGCGCGACGGTGATAAAGGCCGTTACCTTGGAAAAGGAGTTTTAAAAGCTGTTGAAAATGTAAATAACGTAATTGCCAAAGAAATAATTGGCATGGATGCAACCGACCAGGTGGCGCTCGACAATAAACTGCTTGAAATGGACGGTACAAAAACCAAATCGAATTTAGGCGCCAATGCAATGTTGGGCGTTTCGTTAGCGGTTGCAAAAGCTGCTGCCGACTATTGCGAACTTCCGCTGTACCGGTATATTGGCGGTGTTAACGCCAAAACATTGCCCGTACCAATGATGAACATTATTAATGGTGGTTCGCATTCTGATGCACCGATTGCTTTCCAGGAATTTATGATTCGACCGATTGGAGCTTCTTCATTCCGCGAAGGATTGCGTATGGGAGCCGAAGTTTTCCATAGCCTGAAAAAAGTTTTAAAAGGACGTGGACTTAGCACCGCAGTTGGCGACGAAGGTGGTTTTGCTCCTGAACTGGAAGGAACTGAAGATGCTTTGAACAGTATTATTGAAGCCATTAAAAATGCAGGTTACAAACCAGGCCGAGCTGAAGATGGTGGTGATGTTTCAATTGCATTGGATTGTGCTGCATCTGAATTCTATGTGAGACGGCGTTTACGATTATACCAAATTTGAAGGAGAAGGCGCTGCAAAACGTTCAAGCGAAGAACAGGCAGATTATCTTGCTGAATTAATTTCTAAATTTCCCATCGATTCTATCGAAGACGGAATGAATGAAGGCGACTGGGATGGTTTTGTTCTGCTGAACAAAAAAATTGGCGATCAAATGCCAGTTGGTTGGTGACGACCTTTTTGTTACCAACGTTGAATACCTGAAAAAAGGTATCGAACTTGGCGCTGCCAATTCCATTCTGATTAAAGTAAACCAGATTGGTACATTAACCGAAACCCTGGATGCAATTGAAATGGCTCACCGTGCCGGTTATACATCAGTAACTTCGCACCGTTCAGGCGAAACTGAAGATGCAACCATTGCAGATATTGCAGTTGCAACAAATTCAGGACAAATTAAAACCGGTTCGTTAAGCCGTTCCGACCGTATGGCAAAATACAACCAGTTACTTCGTATTGAAGAAGAATTAGGGGCCAGCGCAATTTACGGTTACAAAAAAGTATATAAGAAGTAATACCATTTAACCATGAAATTGAAACCGTCTTTCGTTGAGAGGCGGTTTTTTTATGAATATATCCGTTCGTAACTACTAAGGTTAAGAATTTTAGAATAAGGTTGTTTAATATTCGTTTTGGCCAAAAAATATCATACGTCTGAAAAAATTATAAAATTTAATTTTTGTGCGAAATATGGGAACTGCACCCGGTTTTATCAAAATATTCTCTATTTTTCATTTCTTTTCAGTAATGAATCTTTTGCTTTCATTACCAATCTGAATAAATTAACAAATTATGCATTCTCCATGGTTTTCTTCTTTATTAAATTTGTTTAACAAAAAAATCAAACCTGATATGAGTAAAAAAATTCACCTTCTTTTATTGTTAATTGCATTTTCAATTGCAGCATTTTCGCAGGGAACACGGTTATTGCGTCAGCCAACGGTAAACGGAAATAAAGTCGCCTTTGCCTATGGCAGCGATATATGGGTTACAAATATGGATAACGGGCAAACTACCCGAATTACCAATACAGGCGCCGTTGAAAGCAATCCTGTTTTTTCGCCCGACGGAAAAACCATTGCTTTTACTTCCAATCGTTCAGGCACATCATCGGTGTATACTGTACCGGTTGAAGGTGGAATTCCCAGCCGGCTGACCTGGTATCCAAGCTCCAGCCAATGTTTGCGGATGGACACCTGACGGTAAAAGCATTCTTTATACAAGCACAAGAGAAACAGCTCCGGTTGGCCATGGAAGGCTTTGGACAGTTTCAAAGGATGGCGGCCCGTCAGAACTGCTGGCTAAGCAATGGGGAATTAGTGGATCGTTTTCGCCTGACAGTAAAAAAATAGTCATCGACAGAGTATCGCGCTGGGATGTTGAATGGCGTGAATACCGGGGTGGCCAGAACACACCGTTAATTATTCTCGACCTGAAAAACTGGTCGGAAGAATTCATTCCCAATGAAAAATCGACTGATACACGTCCGATTTGGTTAGGCGAAAATATTTACTTTATATCCGATCGCGACTGGACTTCCAATATCTGGTGTTATTCAACAAAAACAAAAGAGTTAAAACAAATTACCACATTTACCGAAGCCGATGTAAAGTGGCTGAATGGAAATGGAAACATGCTCGTATTTGAGCGCGAAGGATATTTAAACACGCTGGATTTAACTACCAAAGAAATAAAACAATTAAATATAACAGTTACCGGTGATTTTCCCTGGGCTGATGTTCAGTGGGAAGATGTGAGCAAATCTGCTCGATCGGTTTCGCTTTCTGCTACCGGAAAACGGGCAATAATGGAAGCTCGTGGCGAGATTTTTACCGTCCCGGTTGAGAATGGCGATGCAAGGAATATCACCGGATCTTCAGAAGTGGCTGACCGTTCACCGGTTTGGTCACCCAAGGGAGATCAGATTGCCTGGTTTTCGGATGAAGGTGGAAAAGGTTATTCACTAAAAATTGGTCCTCAGGATGGTTTAACAGCTCCAAAAAGCATTTCTATTGGTGAATCGAAACTGGGCTGGGAACCGGTATGGTCCCCCGATGGAAAATACATTGCATTTGACGATGACGACGTACGAATAAGAATTGTTGATGTGGAAAAAGCAACCATAAAAACCGTCGATACAGGCGGCAACAACCTTGAACGGGGCGATATGGGCTTAAGATGGTCGCCCGATTCAAAATGGCTGGCTTATGCAAAATCAGGTTCAAATAATTTTCGCAGAATTACGATTTGGTCAGTCGATAACAACAGCGTAAAAACCGTTACCAATGCATTTGCCGATGCTTTTTCTCCTGCCTGGGATACCGACTTAAAACATCTCTATTTTTTGGCCAGTACGGAATTGGCTCTTGGCTCGGGTTGGGCAAATACAAGTTCGATAACTGCACAGCCGGATTATGGCGTATATGTGGTCAACCTTCAAAAAGATGAAGATTCTCCCTTCAAATTAAAAAGCGATGAAGAGGAAAAGAGTAAGGATGAAGGAGAAGAAAAAGGCGAAGGCAAAGGAAAAGGCGAAGGAAAAGGCAAAGAAAAAGGCAACAAGAAAAAGGCGAAGGAAAAGACACAGGCGAAGGAGAAGGCAAAGACAAGGATAAATCGGAGGAAAAGAAAGATACGGTAAAAATTGATTTTGATGGAATTGAACGTCGAACGATGGCAATTCCAATGCCGGAACGAAGATATCAGTTTGCATTAGCCGGGCCAAAGGGAACTGTTTTCGTCGGTGAAAGGATTCCTAACGAACAGGGCGCAACAATTCATAAGTTCACACTGGAAAAAGCGAAATCGGAAGAATTTGTAGATGGGGCAAGCCAGGCAGCAGTTTCCGCCGATGGAAAGAAAATGATTGCCCGTATTAATGGCAGTTGGAAAGTAATGGATACGTCGAAACCTTCAGGAAAAGATGGCGACAATGTGAAAGTGGAATTAAATATGAAACTTGATCGTACGCAGGAATGGAAGCAAATGTTTGAAGAAGCCTGGCGATATGAAAAGGATTATTTCTACGACCCGAATATGCACGGCCGCAACTGGGAAGAAGTACATGAAAAATATGCTCCACTTGTTCCGTATATCAGGCATCGTGGCGATTTATCCTATATACTCGATCAGGTTAATGGCGAATTATCCGTTGGTCATAGTTTTGTGTTTGGAGGCGATTTCCCAAAAGTTGAAGATAATAAAGTTGGATTGCTGGGCGCCGACTTGATTCCTGAAAAAGGCAGTTGGAAAATCCAACGGATTTATACTACCGAAAGCTGGAATCCCAGTTTGTCAAGTCCGCTTGAAGAACCAGGGCTCAAAATAAAAACCGGTGATTATATTGTTGGAATTAACGGTAAGGAAATGACTGCTGAAGATAATCCGTATGAAATGCTCGATGGCACCGCAGGTGTTCAAACGGTATTACATATCAATTCCAAACCAAAGTTTGAAGATGCTGAAAAGGTAATAGTTAAACCTATACAGAGCGAATATGCAATCAGGCAACGTGCATGGGTTGAAGATAACCGACGTTTGGTCGATAGTCTGTCGGATGGAAAACTGGCTTACATTTGGGTGCCAAATACAGGTGGTCCCGGATTTGTTTCGTTTAACCGGTATTTCTTTGCACAGCAGGATAAACTGGGAGCAATTATCGATGAACGTTTTAACGGCGGTGGCTTACTCGACGACTATATGGTCGATTTGATGAATCGTACATTGCGGGCATCGCTTACCAACGAAGTTCCGAATGGCACTCCAATGCGCTTGCCTGCAGGAATACTTGGCCCGAAAGCTTTACTTATTAATGAAATGGCCGGTTCGGGCGGAGACTTTTTTCCCTGGGTTTTCCGTCATCAGGAGATTGGACCGCTTATTGGCGCAACTACCTGGGGAGGCCTGGTGAAATCATCCGTGCATTATGCCCTTATTGATGGTGGAGCACTTACTGCACCCGATAATGCAGTTTTCGACCCAATAAATAATAAATGGATTGCTGAAAATCATGGAATCGCTCCTGATATTGCTGTCCGACAGGATGCACTTTCACTTTCAAAAGGAAAAGATCCGCAATTGGAAAGAGCAGTTCAGGAAGTACTAAAAATGGTAAATGAAAAAGGTGAAACCAAAATTACACATCCGCCATTTTCGACTCCGGCAATAAAAAAGTAGAAGAAACTCTATAAAATTTTAGGAAAAAGGGGTTGTACTGAAAGTGAAGTAATTGAAGTATTGACCCCTCCTGCTCCCGCTTTAAGCGGGAAATTGTCCCCCTTTGGGGGATATAGGGGGTCTAAATGACGTAACTACTTCCTTTTTGTTGTTTTTCACCGCAACGTACTTTCTATACATCCTCTTCATTGAAAGAATAAAGCTGGATTACTATTAAACCGATGAACAAACAACAACTGATTTTCCTTTAAGTATTAGCAATGGAAAAACAAAAACAAAATGTCAAGAAAATATTCAATATCATTTTTATTTCTGATACTCTGGAACATTATTTATGCGCAGGCACCCGATGTAATTCCATACAGCGAAACTGAGCCCGTTAAATTTACACCAATAAATATTATTATTTACATTGTAATCCCTGCAATTATTGTTATCGGATTTCTTTTTTACAGAAGGAAAAAACGGGATAAGGAAAAAGAACAACGAAATCAGTAAAGAACTAATTCATCACTTTTTATTTCATTTATTACTGAACGAATGGCGCCATCCAGAGAATACAAAATATCATAAAGAGTTTTCTGAACCATTTGTTTTTTCATTGATTAAAATAATTGAAAACGTTTAGCAAAAATGTATCATGGATTGGAAAGAAGAAAATGAAAAATGGGTGAAGGAATTTGAGTTTCAGAATTTTGTTCAGGCAGTTGATTTTGTCGACAAAATAGTGCCTTTGGCTGAAAAAGCAGACCATCATCCGAATATATTAATTCATTCCTATAAAAAAGTTAAGGTTGAATTAACCACTCATTCCGAAGGAAAAATAACGCAAAAAGATTATGATTTAGCCAATGAGATCGACAAAATTCTATTGTAAAGTGCAACTTCTCTAATGTTTAATCACCGGCACAATCACATGTAACGCCATTACTTTTATGGCAGGCTCGCTGGCATCTTCCTAATTGCGATTCAATTTAGCCGAATGAAACTGCATCACCTACAAGATAAAAATCTTTCGAGTAATGTATTCCGAATTGTTGAGTAGCCTTACAACATAAAAACCCGATTCTGTTTTCGTTGGAACCCGAACAGAGTTTGAACCGTTAGAATTCGCGGTCAAAACCCCGCTAAATATTTGTTTTCCAAAAGAATTGTACAATTCAAAAATCACCTTCTGTCCCTGGCGTGCTTCAAAAATGAGATTTACAAAATCCCCGGCCGGATTCGGATACACGGTAAATAAACCATTTTCTTTCTCGGGAATAAAAGAACTTCCGGTTGTCTGTCCCTGGAACTCATAAGCTCCAATATCAGGAGCTACGCCGGTTGGAACCGGGTTTTCGTCGAAATCGAGATTGTAATCTAAATCCGTACCAGCATTAATTGCCGGACTTCCCTCTTTCAGCCGTAAATCTTTTGCAGCCAAATCGATAAATTGTGGATTGGCTTTTTTTTCGGTGGAGTCGAGTGGAAAACCAATTGTGGCACTACCGGTCAGGTAATAAATGTTGTTTGTGTGGGTGAACTTTGAGAAATCAGAAATTTTAACCGGACTGCTAATGATATTGTTTTTCAGCGATAAAACATCGGACGAGGCCGAAGACCCGATGCATCCGATTAATCTGTAAGCATCAGCTGTTGAAATAATTGTATTGTTTTCAATTCTCATGTTTTTAACCGTAACACCAAACCCGCCGCCACCTGTATGAAGACAGGTAAAACCCGTAGTTTTGTACGCGACATTATAAGAAATCACATTGTCGCTTACCATTTGTGAAGTACTTGTCCCACCTGCTTCCAGAAATCCTTCGGTAGTTTCCACCCAGTTATGGTGAATATAATTGTTGCCGGCGCTGGTCCAGGTTTCAACAAAACCACCGTCGTAACCATAATCATAACTCGGAGCTCGGCATCCGATTGCTCTGTTATACGATATCTCGTTATTGTAAGCGCTATCTAACATAAAAGCAATGGCGCCAAAATCGTTATCGGGATTTACCGATTTGGGGTCGTTTACCACCATTATCATATCATGAATATAGTTTTTTGTGAGTAGGTTGTTTGACCCCTGGATGTGCACACCAATGCCGGAAGCAGTAAATTCACAATTTCGAACAATGTTGTGTTCCGCACCTTTCGCAATATTTATGCAGGCGTGTCCGGTATTTTTCACCATCAGGTTTTCCACTATTATGTAATCGCCGGTAATTTTAATTCCCTTGTTCCACTGCCCGTCATTTGCAAACCACGGCATTTCACCTTCACCATAAGATCTAAAAGTGATAGGATTTTCGCTGGTTCCGCTTTCATCGATTAACAGAACGCTTTCCCAGGTCGCCTTTGTCCACGACGAACCACAGGCAAAATTAACGATGTCGCCGGGCTGAAATCTTTTTGCGTGTACCGGGTTCAGACTTTTCCACGGACTGCTGGAATTTGTACCTGGATTGGCATCGCTTCCTATGATACTGTTTACAAAATATTCAGTTGAAAATGCCGATATAAAACAGGCGGTTAGCAATAACAGAATAAATAGTTTTTTCATTGGTTTAATTCGGTTTAAGTGTGCAAGTTTATATAATTTACCACAGAAATACAATTGCCAAAATACAGCTAACTGTAAGCAAATACGATTTTGTTACGATCTCAAAATCTGCATATTAGTTGAAAGCGTTTCTGCCTCACACTAACATTTTTCCAATTGGAGGATAAATCTCTGTTTGCCCGCTAACCGAGATGACACGGAACAAAAAAATTAATAGAAAAACAAAAACAGGATGGTAATAATTTGAGGTTTTAACCGGTTGATTTTTCATTGGTTTTTAGGTTTAGTGCTGTTTTCCCTTCATCAATCCAATTACATTTGCAACCATCACCTTAATTCCGGTTTCAATGGTTTTTTCATAATCAGGATGCAAATTTGCCGAATGTAATGGCGCAGGTTTCTCACCTTTGTCATTTAACTGTTTCATCAATTCGGGACTTGTACTTCCCAGCCAAATCAGGCAAATGGGAATATTTTCCGGAGTTCGTCCGTATTTTCCAAAATCCTCTCCTACCATCGCCGGAGATACTTCAGTAATATTTTCAGATCCTATAATTCCAGATGCTGAATTAAACACTTTTTTTGCCAGATCAGGATTGTTTAAAACCGGGGGCGTATCTTCTGGTACAACATAAATTTTGGGCAATTCATTATCGGGCATTCCTGCCATCTGCGCTGCCGAATTACTAATTCTTTTTATTGCTGAAATAACTTTGTCAATAGCTTCATCGGAATAATATCTCAATGTAAGTTCCATTTTTACTTCATCGGGAATAATGTTTGGGCGGGTTCCGCCATGAATTGACCCCACAGTAACCACCACAGGTTCCAGCGGACTGATTTCCCTGACTAACGATGGTTTGCAAATCCAGTACGATTCTCGATGCAATAATAATTGGATCGATGCATTTTTCGGGATAAGCGCCATGGCCACCCTTCCCGTAAACAGTAATTTCGACTGATTTTACACCTGCAAAAACAGGCCCGCCAACCAAACCAATTTTTCCCGATTCAATTTCAGGATTAATATGAAAAGCCATGGCATAATCGGGTTTCGGGAATTTGGTAAACAATCCGTTTTCAATTGCCAGGCTTGCACCTCCGCTTACTTCTTCAGCCTGCTGGGCAATAACCACCAAAGTTCCTTTCCATTGATCTTTTAAATCAGTTAAAGCCCGAACAGTTCCTGTCCATGTCGACATGTGAATATCGTGACCGCAGGCATGCATAACCGACACATCATCGCCATTTGTATTTTTCGCTGTTTTATCACTGGCAAAATCGAAACCGGTTTCCTCTTTCACGGGCAAAGCATCCATGTCGGTACGAAGCATTATAACCGGACCATCGCCATTTCGAAAGACACCAACCAAACTGTTTCCTGCAAATTTTTCGCTTACTTCAAATCCTGCCTTTCGCAATTCCTCAGCCATTCGTTTCGAAGTTTCAAATTCCTGGAATGATAGCTCCGGATTGGTGTGTAAATATTTACAAAGTTCAAATGCATATTCGATTTGCTTTTTAGTCTCAGCCTGAATTTTTTCCTTTAACTGGGCAAAACCATTCGATTGTGCAAATATCATGAAAAACAAGAAAAAGATTTTCGACTTCATTTTTTATGGATTGTATTATTATTCTCCGAAAATAAACATTGTTTGGGAATTCTTATAAACTGAAAACAAGTCAGTTTTAAACAGGCTCAACCAGAAGCCGCTCGCAAACAACCTGCGAGAATGTTTTCGATGAAAAATTTTTATAGCGAACAACCATACTGTTATCAAACGGTTCAAACGATATAATCTCTATTTCAGTTCCAAGACTCAACTCATGTTTATCCAGAAATTTTAGAAATTCGGAAGAATCGTGCGAAAGAGCAGCTAATTTCACTTTATCTCCGGATTTACAATCACTCAACCTGATTTTGTGTTCTTCTGAAATATTTCCGTTTTTATCGGGTATCGGCGATCCATGTGGATCAAATTTCGGAAAACCAAGCATTTCATCCATTCGCTCAAAGAAAGAAACCGAATTTATATGTTCTATCTGTTCAGCAATATCATGAACTTCGTCCCATCCAAAACCCATTTTATTTACCAGAAACATTTCAGTTAACCGGTGTTTGCGTATAACCTGCGCGGCAATTTTTTTTCCGCTTTTTGTCAGGGAAATAGGTTTATATTTTTCATAATTTACTAACCCCTGATTTTTAAGATTTTTGACCATACTGTTAACTGTAGGTAAACGAACACTCAATAAACTACTTAATTCGGTTACATTTACCTCGTTTGCTGTGTTTGCCAGCACAAAAAGCGATTTCAGATAATTTTCTTCAGTTTGCGATGCCATGCATAAAAAATTAATTTCGCTGAAATATAAACAATATTCTAACACTTTTGTTAGATTTGTCTAAGTTTATTTAAAGCATACAAAAAATTTAGCCGGCGTAAAAAAAATGAAAAAAGAGTCATTAAGTGAAGTGCATTCCAGTGTTCGGACAGATAAAAAGGGATGGAGAAAAATTCTGGCATTTTTAGGACCTGCATATCTTGTGAGCGTAGGCTATATGGACCCCGGGAACTGGGCAACCGATATTGCGGGCGGATCGGAATTTGGATACAAACTAATCTGGATTTTGTTAATGTCGAATCTTATTGCCGTGCTTTTACAGTCGTTAAGTGCGCGGCTCGGAATTGTACGAGGAATGGATTTGGCACAGGCATCGAAAAATGCATACCCGAAATGGGCTAATATTCCTTTGTATATTTTAGCCGAAATAGCAATTGCAGCCTGCGACCTGGCTGAGATTGTAGGTATGGCAATTGGATTAAATCTGTTGTTTGGCTTGCCATTAATCTGGGGAATTAGCTTAACAGCGTTAGATACCATATTATTACTCTTTCTGTTAAATAAAGGAATGCGAACAATGGAAATATTTATTGTTTCGCTCGTATTAATTATCGGTTTATCTTTTTTGGTTGAGATGTTTATTGTTTCGCCGGTTTACAGCGATGTAATTAAAGGATTTGTTCCTTCCAAATTAAGTGGCGATGCACTGTATATTGCAATAGGAATTATCGGTGCGACAGTTATGCCTCACAATTTATATCTGCATTCATCGCTGGTTCAGACACGAAGATTTGAACGAACTTCTTCGGGAATGAAAACAGCTATTAAACTTAATTTCTTTGACACAACAATTGCTTTAAACCTTGCATTTTTTGTGAATGCTGCCATTTTGGTTTTAGCCGCGGCTGCATTTTATGTAAATGGGTTTTACAATGTTGCCGAAATTCAGGATGCTTCTAATTTACTCGATAATTTATTTGGCAAAGCTGCTCCGGCTTTTTTCGGAATAGCCTTGGTGGCTGCAGGACAAAGCTCGACAATTACAGGAACGCTGGCCGGACAAATTGTGATGGAAGGACATTTAAATTTAAGAATTCAACCCTGGCTTAGGAGATTAATTACGCGATTGCTTGCAATTGCACCGGCAATATTTACAATTCTTTATTTTGGCGATCAGGCATTGGGAAAACTATTGGTATTAAGCCAGGTGGTATTAAGCCTTCAACTGGGTTTTGCAGTAATTCCGCTTATTCACCTTACTTCCGATAAAAAAACCATGAAGGAGTTTGCCAATAAAGTTTGGGTAAAGGTTTTGGCATGGGCAAGCGCTTCGGTTATTGTTTATCTGAATATCCATCTCGTAGTTGATGAAATTTCAGGTTGGATTTCTTCTGCAGGCGACAACAAGCTTGTAATTTATTCAACGGTTATTCCGGTATCTATCGCATCACTGGCGCTTTTGGTGTACATTTTTATGCAACCATTCTTTGCCGGATAAGCTAAATAAGAAAACACAGTTACCACATGGTCAGGCAATCGATTTTGCTGAAATGGAAACCATTAAATATAAACATATAGGTATTGCTCTGGATTTTTCAGACAGTGATCCTTTAATTATAAAAAGTGCACTAAACCAGGGAGGGAAATCTGCCGTTTATACCATTATTCACGTTGTTGAAAGTGCAGTAGCGCGTTACTATGGCAAAAATACAATGGATTACGAAACCACCCTCGACAGTGTTAGTCTCGAAACCTACCGGGACAAACTGAAAGAATTGGGTTACGAAGCAAAAATTCAAATTGCCTTTGGAAACGCTTCCAACGAAATACCCAAGATTGTTACGTCAATGGAAATGGACCTGCTTGTAATGGGCGTTCACGGACACAAAGGATTTAAAGATCTGA
This sequence comes from uncultured Prolixibacteraceae bacterium, assembly GCA_963821855.1. Lineage (GTDB taxonomy): Bacteria > Bacteroidota > Bacteroidia > Bacteroidales > Prolixibacteraceae > Draconibacterium. Next base: position 269,528 of record CAWGFJ010000007.1, read on the forward strand.
TTTTTGGAACCACAGTGGATTCAGTCCGACATAAAATTAAAATACCATTACTTGTGGTGAATAAAACCTAAAGTGAACAATACAAGAATAATTTCAGTCTGAATTTTAAAAAACCGGCTAAATAACCAAATCTTATAGTAACGTAACTGAAATCAATTAATAATTGGCGTCAGCAACAGTTTCCGGTACGATACTTTTCCGTGGTCGCCCTGCAAATAAATTGGCCCGGATTTAAACACATCGGCTTGCATAGCTCCTCCTGTTGGTCCGTACACCGGTTGATTATCGATAATTTTTTTACCGTTCAAAATAACAGTAACGTGTCTTTTGTACAACGTTATATCCAATGTCTGCCATTCGCCGCCTTTTTTCTCGGCTGAAACAGTTGGTGTTATGCGGCTGTAAACAGCACCCATATTGTGGGGATCCAATTCGTTTCCATACGAATCCACTACTTGAACTTCGTACATTCCGCGCAGGTAAACACCACTGTTGCTATGTTCAGGAACATTCACATCCAGTTTCAGGTTGAAATCATCAAATTCTTTATCAGTTCGCAGGTTACCATAATTAACCCGCTTTCCTTCTTCGTTTACAGGATCGTTCACCAGATTTCCGTCAACTACTTTGAAACCGTTGGCATTTTCGGGATTGATGAGTCTCCATCCGGTTAAATCTTTTCCGTTAAAAAGTTGAATCGGTTCGCCATATTTCACTTTCGAAAGGTCGGGTGCCGGCCCTGGATCGGGCAATCTCCAACCTGTAAATTTTGTTTTAACCATGCTCATAGAATTCCTGGCCGGATTACTTAAAAAGCCTTTTAATTTATCGCCGTTTCGTTCGAATGTAAAAGTTTGAGTTACAATGTGAGTGCGATCTTCTGATACTTTCCTCTCGTTTGTACGTGTAACTACAAGTGTTTTGTCGTCAACAAAATAAACGTCAGAAACCGGTACAACACTTCCACCCTGCCAAAGCAGCTCAGCATCAAGAAATCCTTTGTCTTCATTAACGTTCAGCCATCCAACGGAGCCACCATCAATATCGAGGGTCCACATACCGTAAAATTCTTTTTCCTTGTTTTGTGCTGAAGAATTCAGCGCTAACATTGCAGTAATTGCAATTAAATAAGCTAATTTTTTATTCATTTTAAATAGGTTTATTGGTTTTAACTGTGATAAACAAACTTATGAAAAAGCACCGAAAGCTTTTGCTTAATTCAAAGAATAAATTCAACTAAATTTATCTACAGAACCACACCGCTGAATTTTATTAAAACAGAATTTCATTTTTGTGCTTTATAACTTTGTTTGTATTCGGACAGACTTATCTTTTTTTCGTAACTTGAAACTGATAAAACACGAATCCTTGTACAGCCATTTTAGCATCAGAATATTGCACATTCTGCAGTATTGAATCGCAAAATAGCAGGAAAAGGAGTAAGCTGAAAATCCGATTTAACAGAGTAAGCGACCATTAAATAATGCTATATGGAACGGCTAAATCCATGATATTACCAAATATTACTGTATTTCTGATTTGCACTTTGGCAGTTTGGCGAATCACACACCTGTTCTCGCAGGAAGACGGGCCATTTGACCTGGTATTTAAATTCAGAAAACTGCTTGGGCCGGGTATTTTCGGAAAACTGCTCGATTGCTTTTATTGCCTTAGTTTATGGATTGCTGTTCCCTTCGCAGTAATTCTTTGCGATAAATGGATTGAAGGGATAATTGTGTGGCTTGCACTTTCGGGAGGTGCCTGCCTGTTTTTTAAAATAACTCAAAAAAATAATACAGAATAATATGTCGTGTTGCGGTGGAAAAAGAAAAGAATGGCTGAGAAAGGAAAAACCGGTAGCAACCCAGTCAAACAAAGTGAATGAACCGGTTGGTATTGATAAAAGAAGAGACGACAGGATATTTGAATATACCGGAAACAGTTCGCTTCAGATAAAAGGAAGCATATCGGGTAAAGTATACAACTTTAGGTTTCCCGGCGAAAAGATTAGCGTCAGTCGCGCTGATTCATGGGCATTGATGGCAGATAAGGATTTGAGGCTGGTGCGATAGCAAAATTTGTAAAGTAGGAAAACACTTAATTGCTTTTTATATTCCCCTCCCCCGGCTACCCTTTATATGCAAATATGAATTTGATAAATGCAAGAAAATAAGAAATAAATAATAAGCCCGCCTGATACGGAACGGGCAGGGAATAACGAATAAAAAAGTGTTCAAAAAACAAAAAACTAAAGAATATTTCCTGATTTCTTATTTGTTATTCGATATTTCTTATTTAAACCGTTCATAATTTTTTCTAATTCATATTCGCAAAAAGATGTGTATAAAGAGTAGCTCCCGCGGAGGGATTAGGGGAGGCTTCCCTTTACCAAACCAAATCGCATGCATCTGCCGGCATCCAATGTGCATCTTTTCCTTCCCATTTCACGTTACAGCCAATCGGATTCGTTAACGGAACAGAAATTGATTTTCCTGAAGTCAGTTCTTCCAAAGTGCGATCCAAATCATTTACGGTCATTTTGGAAGTATCACGTGGATTATCCACTCCCCTTCCGGTATAAACCAGTTTACGGTTTTCATCAAACACATAAAAATGTGGCGTACGTAATGCGCCATAGGCAAATGCAACTTCCTGCGATTCGTCGTATAAATATTTCCACGGAAAGTTATGTTCTTTCATTCGTTCCACCATATGCGGAAAATCATCCGATTCGTAGGTATGCTTACTGTTCGAATTGATTGCCACAAACTCAACTCCTTTCGGTTTAAATTTCTCCACGGTTTTCCGTGTTACTTCATCGCTTCCAATAACATACGGACAGTGGTTACAGGTGAAAAACACCACGAGGTATTTTGCATCATTAAAACTATCGAGCGAATATGTTTTTCCGTCAGTTGCAGGCAGCTTAAAGTCAATCGCTTTCGAGCCTGGTTCAAGAGTAAATGCCATAATATTTTATTTTGTTAAAAACTATACATAATTTCATTCTCAAAAACTGAATCCTAAAGAATTTCTTCTGTAATTTTAACCATTGAAGTATAATTTTGTTTCAGTTGAAAATTATTTAAAACGAATATGAACGCGGAACAGGCATTTGAAAAAATTTCGGAATTACGCAGCGAACTCGAAGAACATAATTATAAGTATTATGTATTAAGCCAGCCAAGCATCAGTGATTATGATTTTGATATGAAATTAAAGGAACTTGAAAACCTGGAAAAAGAGTTTCCCGCATTTGCCGATCCCAACTCTCCGACCCAACGTGTTGGCAGCGATTTAAGCAGCGATTTCGAGCAGGTGAAACATAAATATTCAATGCTTTCGCTGAGCAATGCCTATTCCGAAGATGAAATCCGGGATTTTGATGCACGAATAAAAAAGCTTATTGAAACGGATGATTTCGAATATGTTTGTGAGATAAAATTCGATGGTTCCTCTATTAGCCTGACGTATGAAAACGGTAAACTGATTCGGGCTGTAACCCGCGGTGATGGCATCCGCGGTGATGATGTAACCAAAAACGTCCGCACAATCCGATCCATTCCACTACAGTTGAGAGGAAATGATTATCCTGATGAATTTGAAATTCGTGGTGAAATACTTATGCCATTTAAAGTTTTTGATAAATTAAATGATGAATTGGAAAAGGCAGGCGAACCATTGCTGGCAAATCCAAGGAACACTGCTGCCGGAACACTCAAAATGAAAAACTCAAGAATTGTTGCTTCACGACAGTTGGACGCCTATTTTTACTATATTCTTGGTAAAAATCTACCTGAGGACGGACACTACGAAGGCCTTCAAAAAGCCAAAGAATGGGGTTTCAAAATTTCAAATGCAATACAACTTTGCAAAAATCTGGATGAAGTTTTTGCCTACATTCAGAAATGGGATGATGAACGACATAAACTGCCGGTCGCAACCGATGGTGTGGTAATAAAGGTAAACTCAAAAAATCTTCAGGATAATTTAGGATTTACAGCCAAATCGCCACGCTGGGCTATTGCTTATAAGTTTAAAGCCGAAAGCGCCACAACAATTCTGAAATCGGTTTCGTACCAGGTGGGCAGAACAGGTGCCATTACTCCTGTGGCAAATCTCGAACCGGTACAAATTGCAGGAACAATGGTAAAACGTGCTTCGCTGCATAATGCCGATATTATTAAAAATCTTGACCTGCATCTTGGCGATTCGGTATTTGTGGAAAAGGGTGGAGAAATTATTCCAAAAATCACCGGTGTTGATGTAACAAATCGTAATCCCGCATCGAATCCGGTTGAGTTCATAAAAATATGTCCTGAATGCGAAACACCTTTAATTCGAAATGAAGGTGAAGCAGCGCATTATTGTCCGAATGAAGATGGATGTCCGCCGCAAATAAAAGGAAAAATGGAACACTTTGTCAGCCGGAAAGCTATGGACATCGACGGTTTGGGCCAGGAAACCATAGAGCTTTTGTACAACGAAGGTTTAGCTAAAAACATTACCGATTTATATTCATTAAGCAAAAACCAGCTGGAGAATCTTGAACGCATGGGTGAAAAATCGGCGCAACGAATTCTTGACGGGCTCGAAGCATCGAAAAAAGTTCCTTTCGAGCGGGTATTATTTGCACTTGGTATTCGTTTTGTAGGTGAAACTGTTGCAAAAACGCTGGTAAAAAAATTGCATACTATCGAAAATATTCAAATTCAAACAAAAGAACAGTTAATCGAAATCGGGGAAATTGGTGATAGAATTGCAGAAAGTGTGGTAGATTGGTTTTCAAAACCGGAACATCTTGAATTAATAAATTGTTTAAAGGAAAACGGATTGCAATTTACACTTAGCGACGAACAGCTAAGTAGCAGAACGGATAAATTAAATGGGTTAAGCATTATTATCTCCGGAACATTTGAGACACATTCGCGCGATGAATTAAAGACTATGATTGAGCAAAACGGGGGAAAAAATGTAGGTTCCATTTCGAATAAAACCAGTTATTTGCTTGCCGGTAACAATATTGGTCCGAGTAAGCTTGAAAAAGCAACAAAACTGGGAATACCGATTATTTCGGAAGATGATTTCTTAAAAATGCTGGCATAATAAAGACAATTATACGCATATATCAATTTAACCAATGAAACGAGTATGAATTTGAACTTGTAAAATTCAAAAAAAACATGTATAAATTCATCGGGAGTTACAATTAATACATTTTACAACGTACAATTTTAATTAAATGAAATTAAAAGAACGATTTGCAAGAAAAAAACTAAATAAGCTGGCGGCAAACCTTCATCACCGACCTGTAATACCCGATGTTCGAACCATAAAAGTTATCGGCGTTATATGGCAGCCTTCGCAAAAAGATGCCTATTCCTATCTGAAGAATTACTTCAACCGCGACCATGTAATTTTTCGCGGATTTTGTGTTTTCGAAGCGGATGTAAACCCACCGCCTTACACGAACACAATTACCACGGAGGATTTAAACTGGTGGGGACTCCCAAGGCCCGACAAAGTTGATGAGTTTATAAAAATAAAATTCGATTTATTGCTGAACATTGCACTGGAACAAAGTCTGGTACTCGATTATATCACTGCTTTGTCGAATGCCCGGTTTAAAGTAGGTTGGTCGCCCGAACCACAAAACTATTTTGACCTGAATATTAAAATTGGAGAAAACACCAATTCAATGTACCTTGCCAAACAGCAAATTTTTTATCTTGCGCAGCTAAATAAAAAAAAGGAATAAATGAGGCAGTTATTTACGGGAGCGGGCGTGGCATTAATTACCCCGTTTACCAAAAACAATCAGGTGGATTACAACGCGCTTGAAACAATTGTTGGCAACCAGGTGAAAGGAGGAATGGATTACCTCGTAGCATTGGGAACCACTTCTGAGTCACCTACTTTAACTTCCGAAGAAAAAAAGGATGTTGTTCAACTGATAAAGGATAAAGCTGCCGGATTGCCCGTGGTTGTTGGCATGGGTGGAAACGATACACGAACCATTATAAACCAGATTAACGCCTTCGATTTGGCAGGTGTGAGTGGCTTATTAATTGTTACTCCTTATTACAACAAACCGTCGCAGGAAGGCATGTTCAGGCATTATTCCGAAATTGCAAAAAACAGTCCGCTTCCAATAATTCTGTATAATGTTCCATCAAGAACAGGAGTAAACCTGGAAGCTGAAACTGTTGCCCGTTTAGCCGAAGCTTCAGACAAAATTGTGGCTGTAAAGGAAGCTTCAGGAATTCATTCGCAAATAACAAAAATTGCAAAATATACACCTGATAATTTTACCGTAATTTCCGGCGATGATGTTTTGGCAATTACAATCGCTTCTATCGGCGGGAAAGGTGTTATTTCGGTTATTGCCAATGCGCTCCCCGACAAAGTGAGCCAACTTACTCATTTTGCTGTTGACGGTAATTTTACAGAAGCCCGCAAAGTTCATTACGAAATGATTGAATTGTTTCAGTTGATGTTTAAAGACGGAAATCCGGGCGGCGTAAAAGCGCTGATGCATATGCAGGGAATTGTTGAAAACGAATTACGTTTGCCTCTTTATAAGATTAGCGATGCCACTTATAATGAAATAAAAGAAGTTTATCAGAAGTTAAAATAAGAAACTAAATATCGAAAGGAAAGGGAAAGACTGAAAAGTTTTTCCCTTTTTGTTTTTATACCGGATATGATAAAATCATCTTTAACAAATTCTCCTTATCATTTCAAAATAAGACTTAAAAAAGAATAACTTCGGAAAAACAAACAAAACCGGATTATGAAGCTGAAATGTATTTGTATGTATTTAATGGTGGTGCTGATTCTGATTCCAGGATTTATTTCAGCCAAAAGCAACGAACATCCCAATGTTATTCTAATCATTACCGATGACCAGGGTTACGGCGATTTTGGATTTACCGGAAATCCGCATGCCAAAACTCCTGTGCTCGACAAGTTTGCAGGCGAAAGCATTCGGTTTAATAAATTTTATGTTTCACCGGTTTGCGCCCCTACCCGCTCCAGTTTAATGACCGGAAGATTTTCGCTTCGAACCGGTGTTCGCGATACATACAACGGAGGAGCTATTATGGCTCCCGACGAAGTTACCATTGCCGAAATGCTAAAAGATGCTGGTTATAAAACCGGCATGTTTGGCAAATGGCACTTGGGAGATAATTATCCTTCGCGCCCCATCGACCAGGGATTTGACGAAGCTGTGATGCACCTTTCAGGCGGAATGGGACAGGTGGGCGATTTTACCACCTGGTTTCAGGGCGATAGCAGTTATTTTAATCCGGTGCTGTGGCACAATGGAAAAATGGAGAAATACGATGGCTACTGTACCGATATTTATGCTCGGGAAGCAACTAATTTTATCGGGAAAAACAGTGAAGATCCGTTTTTCTGTTACCTGGCGTTTAATGCTCCACATACTCCGCTGCAGGTTCCCGATAAATATTACCAGCGTTTTAAAGATATTGATCCGACAGCAGGATTTGAAAATGATAACCGCCCTTTTCCCGATATGACAGAAAAAGACAAGGAAGATGCGCGAAGAGTTTATGCCATGGTTGCCTGTATCGATGAAAACCTGGGAAGACTTTTTCAAAAACTAAAGGATTTAAAGATTGCAGAAAACACCATCGTAATTTTTATGACCGATAACGGTCCGCAGCAATACAGGTATGTTGGCGGAATGCGTGGAAAGAAAGGCAGCGTTTACCGTGGTGGCATTCGTGTTCCGCTTTGGATACAGTATCCTGAAAAATATAAAGGAAACACGGATATTGAAACCAATACAGCTCACATCGATATTCTACCTACTCTTGCAGAACTTTGCAATGCCAAACTTCCACCCAACCGAAAAATCGATGGGAAAAGCCTGGTTCCGCTTATTGAGGGAAAAACGGTGGATTGGGTAAATCGCTCTTTCTTTTTTTACTGGACGCGCCGCTATCCTGAATTATACAATAATATTTCGGTTCAGCAAGGCGATTTTAAACTTGCCGCGACATACCGGATATGATTCACCGATTACAGATTTTGAACTATTCGATATTAAAAATGATCCTTACGAACAGCATAACCTGGTGGAAAATCAAACAGAAAAAGCCAAATCCCTGAAATTTGAACTGGACAAGATGTACAACGAATTAATATCTTCTGAAAACATCGTAAATCCACCGTACATCGAAATCGGAACTCCGCTGGAGAATCCGGTTTATCTGAATCGTAATGATGCAGGCGGTGAACGCGGTATCTGGGCGCAGGAAGAAGTTTACGGCAAATGGAGCGTTCATATTCAAAAAGGAACATTACAATGTTGAATTCAAATTTATAAAACCGGTTGAAGGAAACGGAACTATAAACCTGGAAACCGGCGCAATTATTAACCGTACAAAAGTTAAATCTGAATCAGCCGACATTATTGAAATGAAAAATGTCTCACTGCCGGAAATGAATTGCGATTTGATTCCCTTTTACATGGAAGGAAACAAAAGGATTTTTCCTTTTTGGGTAAAACTGGAGAGAACGGATTTGTAATCGAATTCTGTAATCGCGAAATTATTTGGGATATATTTAATAGAGGATAACGTTAAAGTTTTGTAATTCATTTTCGGTTATTCATCAGGTTTATTAATTTTGAATAAATAAGAAAAATGAAATTTAGCTTCATAAGATATAGCCTGTTATTATTTACGATGCTTTTTGCACTGAATGGATTTTCACAGCAAGGAGCTGTTATGAAGCCTTTGGAAACCGATTCAGCACAAATGGAACTGGAACGGCAAATGGAATACCGCCAGTTAATTTCCGGTTCAACCGGCAGCAACTTTCTTACTGAAAAAATCACACTGCCCGGATTTAACGATTTATTGATGCAGGATAACCGGTATTCACTGAATTTCGATTTTTCGGCAAACGACAATTTTGCATTTAGCGGAATTTCAACCGGAACAAACATTCCATTTTACAATCCTTATTTTCACAATGGCGTTGTTTTAAGCGAAGGCGCATACAAATTAGGAGACAAATTTACATTTGGAGGATTTAGTTACGGAGCAAATTCAGTATTCTCATCGCCACTGCCAAATCAGGGATTTGGAAATTTCGATACCTACGGCTCAACGCTTTTTATGCAATACAAGGTTTCCAAAAAATTCAAAATCCAAACGCGCTTTAATGTTTCTCAAGGTCACTACCCCGAATTTTAATTACTGAATTTCTTTTAACTTTAACCTTTTCACTTTAAAAACTTTGAACTTTGAACATTAAACTCAGTTATGCTAACAGTTTATAAAGCTTCAGCAGGTTCCGGTAAAACATTTCAGCTTGTGGTTGAATATATACGTTTATTGCTGAAGAATCCCGGAAATTACAGCCACATTCTTGCGGTTACCTTTACCAACAAGGCAACCAACGAAATGAAAACCCGTATTCTGGAACAATTGAATAACCTGGCCACCGGCCAAAAATCGGATTATATCGAACACCTTCAGGAAGGAACAAATTATACGGAATCAGAAATTCGAACGAAAGCAAAAACAGCTTTAAAAAATATTCTGCACGATTACAACCGGTTTTCCATTAGTACCATCGATTCGTTTACACAGCGGACCATTAAGGCTTTTAATCGCGAAATGGGAATTTCGCCCAATTTCATGCTCGAACTCGACAATGATTTGATTCTGGCAGAAGCAACCGACCGATTGCTGGCAAAAATCGATAAAGACAAAAAGCTTCTGAAATGGCTGAAATCATTTAGTAAAGAAAAAATTGAGGACAATAAAAGCCAAAGAATAGACGACAGCATAAAATCGCTTGGAAAAGAATTATTTAAAGAAAAATTCCAGGTGTTTTTCCCTGAAGACGGAGAATCGGTTTTCAGCCGGAAAAATCTGAAATCGTTTGGGAAAGAAATAAACGGGATAATCGTAAATTTTGAAAATACAATAAAATCGTTGGCGAAAAAGGCAATCGAATTAATGAATAGCAACAATCTGTCCGTTGAAGATTTTGCGTATGGGAAATCGGGTGTTGCCGGATTTTTGGTATCCTTATTAAATGATCCGGCAAAAGAACCCGGGAAAAGAGTTTTGGATGCCGCAGCGGAATCTGAAAAATGGTACACAAAGAAAAGTCCGAAAGCCATGGAAATTCATCGCCTTGCGGAAACTGAACTTCAACCTTTGCTTAACAAAATTCTGGAATATATTAACAAAAATGAGCAAAACTATTATACTGCCTGTGTCGTTCAAAAGCAATTCAGAACACTCGGTATTCTCACCGATTTAAAAGAAGAAATAAAATTGCTGCTCCAGGAAAAAGGATTGCTGCAACTTTCGGATGCAAACCTGTTGTTAAGTAAGATTATCGGACAAAGCGACTCACCGTTTATCTACGAAAAAACCGGAAATTATTACCACCATTTTATGCTCGATGAGTTTCAGGATACTTCGGGTTTGCAATGGCAAAATTTTAAACCGCTTATCATTAACTCGCTGGCTGAAGGTTATCAGAATCTGTTGGTTGGTGATGTGAAACAATCGATTTACCGTTGGCGAAACAGCGACTGGAATATTCTGGCCCGGCAAATTAATAGCGAGTTTTATGAAAGTCAACGCGTCGATAAAACGCTTGCCGAAAACTGGCGAAGTGATAAAAACATCATCTACTTTAATAATTCGGTTTTTGAAACCTTAAAAGTAGTTTTTGAAAATTATCAGTTTCCTTGCATCGATGACCCGGATAATAATTTTTTAGGAAAATTTCAAACAGTTTATCAATCTATTTCTCAAAAATTAGGAAATCCGGATAAAGCCGGAAATGGATTTGTAAATATCAGTTTTTTGCCTGAAGAAGAATTTGAAGAACAATCATTAGATTTATTGATTGGACAGGTTAAACAACTTCAGGACAGTGGAATTAAAGCTTCTGAAATCGCCATCCTCATAAGGGCAAACCGCGAAGGCGCAACAATTATCAAAAAGTTTCTGGAAGCCGCCAATCAGTCTGAAAATTCAGCATACAATCTATCGGTAATTTCCAACGAATCGCTTTTTCTGTATGCTTCGCAAGGCGTTTTATTAATTATCAATGTCATAAGAATTCTCATAGATTCGGAAAATGAGATTATAAAAGTCGCTTTATTCAACCAGTGGATGAATTGGTTAAAACCTGAATTGTATAAACAAAATACGTCGGAATACACGCATTTTGATTTCGCTTTTGAAAATGTTGCGAACCATAATTGGCTGGACAATTTTCATCAGTTGTTTGAATCGGAACTTTCAACGAAAATTGAAGAAATAAGGCAAAAGGTGTTACTATCTTCGCTTGATGAAACAATAACCCAAATCGCATCATTATTTCAGTTGTTTGAAATCGAAACCGAGCTTCCGTTTATTCAAACGCTTATCGACAAAGCCGGAGAATTAAAAACTACTTTATCGAATGACCTTTCAAACCTGTTGTTTTGGTGGGAAGAACAGGGATTTAAAACTTCGGTAAATGTGAATGAAGAAGTGGATTCGATACGTTTGCTGACTGTACATAAATCAAAAGGACTTGAATTTAAAGCAGTGCTCATTCCGTTTTTTAACTGGAAAACAAGTATTAGCGGACAAAATTCTCCAATTCATTGGGTTCGACCACAAAATGAACCATTTAACCAATTTCCGCTATTGCCTGTAAAGCATGGTTTACAAATGAAAAAATCGCAGTTCAGCTTTGAATACAACGAGGAGATTGTAAATACCTATATCGATGTTTTCAATCTTATTTATGTGGCTTTTACAAGAGCAAAATCGGCATTAATTATTAATTGTCCTGAACCTAAAGAACCTAAAAATGAAACCGGTTCAGGTAAACCGGTAAATTATCTGTTAAAGAAAACGCTGGAACAAATCGCTGAAAATGACTTATTTTCTTCGTGTTTTAACGAAGACAATTCAACATTTCAATTGGGTGAACTTCAAAAATATGTGACAGAAAACAAAGCATCCAATTCTGTTTTTATTCACAAATACCATTTTAATGATTTTAGTGAAAGGGTAAAGCTTCGCTTATCGGGTGAAGACTTTTTAATTTCCGACGAACAACATCATTCCATAAAAAATACGGGAAAAATTATTCACGAAATTTTAGCTGAAATCAGAACGCAAAAGATATCGGTAAAGCATGCAAAAAGGCGCTTCTCGATGGAAAAATAAATGAAATCGGAAGAAATGGAAATCGTTGAAAACACTGGAGAAGTACAACTTGAAAAACCAGAATTAAAAAATTGGTTCAACGGAAGTTATACCGTATATTAAACGAACGAAGTCTGCTAAAACCGGATGATCTGCTTCGTCCGGACAGAATAATGTTTTCCGGGAAAAATGCTGTAGTTGTCGATTATAAAACCGGCGAGTCGAAATCGGAAAACTATAAGCGCCAGGTAAAAAAGTATGCGCGCATCCTCAAAGAAACCGGTTTTGAAAAAGTTGAAGGCTATTTATGGTATACAGGTTTGAGTGAAGTTGAGAAAGTTTGTGAATTTTAATCCGTTCAAATAAAACTGAATATTAACAAACATATTCAACCGGTGATTATACTTTTATTCAAAAAAGCCACCGGATGAATCGCTCCGAATCGCTTTTTGTACATAAACGTAAGTTCCATTTTAAGCAATTCACGAAAAAAGCTATTTTTGCACAAAATTGAAAAACTATGATTCAAAGAGTACAAACTGTATACATTTTTGTGGCAGCGCTTTTGGTTGCAACATTATTAAAACTCAAATTCGCTGAGATTGCAGTTAATGACGAGATTATGACTTTTACTGCCAAAGGAATTTCAAGCAGCAGTGAAATGATTTTTAATGGCTTGCCGATTTTCATTTTTATTGGCTTTATCGTGGTTCTTCATTTGGTAATTATTTTTTTGTACAAAAAGAGAATTCGCCAGATTCGGTTTCTGGTTTTTACCATACTTCTATTGTTAGGATTATTTGGCGTGTTTTTTTATTTCGCATATGCAGGTTTTGAAAATGCAAGTATTGCCTTTAAAATTCCTGTAGCTTTTCCGTTAGTTGCGGTAATTCTTGATTATTTGGCCATCCGGGCTATCGGTAAAGACGAAGCATTAATCAGAAGCCTGAACCGAATCAGGTAAATCATAAAACATTACAGAAGACATTACTCTGTGTTCGATTTATAAGGTATGAAAGCAATGATTTTTGCCGCAGGTCTTGGAACACGTTTGTTGGATGAAACAGCAAATAAGCCAAAAGCGATGGTAAAAATTGGTGGCAAAACATTATTGCAACACGCAATTGAAAAGGTAATAACCTGCAACGTTTCCGAAATTATTATCAATGTCCATCATTTTGCGGAACAAATTATCCGGTTTGTTTCTGAACATGATTTTGGAATTCCGATTCAAATCTCCGATGAAAGCGGGCAACTTCTTGAAACCGGCGGTGGTTTGAAAAAAGCTCAAGCCTTTTTGATCAATTCTTCACCAATATTAATTTACAATGTAGATGTTTTGAGCAACATCGATTTAAACGTGGTTATTGCAGAACATAATCAATCCAAAGCATTGGCAACGCTGGTTGTTCGCAACCGGAAAACCAGCCGTTATCTGAAGTTTAACTCCGGTAAGCAACTGGTTGGCTGGGGAAACAATAAAACCGGAGAAACAAAAATCAGCAGAACAGACGGATTTGACGATGCAACGAAAATGGCCTTTAGCGGCATTCATATTATTGAGCCGGAAATCTTTGATTTTATGCCGGATAAGGATCGATTTTCAATTATCGACCTCTATCTCGAACTGGCAAAAACAAAAACCATTAAAGGCTATTTCGATGATTCGGATTTATGGATGGATGTGGGGAAGCCGGAACAATTGGAAGAAGCGAGAAAAAGATTTAAGCATTAAAATTCATTCTACTTCTGAAATTTCTTCCAAACAAAGCGTAATTATCTTTTCAATAACCTGTAATTCCGGTACTCAAACAACCGAACTCCAAACCATTTTTCAATTCGGTATAAAATCCGGTATTTGAGTTTCATATGTATCTTATCTAAATCCACCTCAATCGTCCAGTCTAAACCGCGCCGCCTCAAATTTGCTATTTGTGCATTACCTGTTATGACAAATTATTTCTAGCCTTTTTTAAAGAATGACAGGGGCCGTATAATCGGGCTGGCAGAAAATTAATACTTTTTACTTTGTGGGTTCATTCTGTTATCGAAGAAATTCAGCAGAATAATTTTATTGTTCTGTATTTTGTAGAACAGTGTTAATTGCCTTACGATTACAAAACCACGAATATTTCTTTCTTTATTCTCCAATGTACCTATTTCAGGGAATTCTTCCAGAATATCAAGAAAATCATAAACTTTTTTAACAAAGGCTTTTGTAACTGTTTCGCCCCATTCATTGTAAATAAATTCGATAATTTGTTCGAACTTGGAATCGGCTCTTTTTGACCAATAAATGGTTAAAGCCACTTTTTGTGTTTTTTTTCTATTTCAATTTTTGAAATAAGATTTTCAGGATCATTTGATTCAATATCTGCTAAAATCAGCTCGTCCCGTTCAGCGTCGGTTAAGCGTGACCAAAGTTTCCCTTCCGGATAATCCTTAATTTTAACCATAATAGAATATACCTTCGACAAAACCTTATCATTGCCAATTGAATCAATGAGTTGATGCAGATTATTTTTGAGTTCTACTGTATTCATTTTTTTCTCAAATATACAAATCTTAACTAAGGTAACTCCTCACTGACGCAAATTTGTAATTTATGCTTTACCTGTTAGGCAAAGTATGCTTTTTATAACAAGACCTGAACCAACAAATTTAAGTGTACCGTGCCTACCAAGGTTACTTTACAATCTTATAATTCTTATACTCAAACAACCGAACTCCAAACCATTTTTCAATTCGGTATAAAATCCGGTATTTGAATTTCATATGTATCTTATCTAAATGCACCTCAACGTTCCAGTTTAAACGCTGAATTCGTTCCTGCATAATTTTAGGATGAGTTCCTTCGAATTTCGCCAGTGCATCATATTTTTCGCCGTATTCAAATTCCTGTTCCCGTGCCAGTTTAGCGGCTTCTTCTTCGGTTATTCCATCGTAAAACTGTTTTACCGCATTTATCTTTTTCTGCATGAATACAGGAGAACGAACCCAACCATAATGGTAAATTTCAGCATTAACAGAAACAACTTTAAGCTTTTTGCCTTTTTTGCGAAAACCCTGTGCATCGCGGTAAGAACTTATTTGTTTATTATTTCTAATAATACGAATTTCATTTCTGTACCACTTTCGCGAATTGGCAACATAATCGAAAGTTCCGTAAAAATGTTTGTAACCGAATAAAAGCCCTTCAACTTCCTTTCGGCTCAGGTTTTCTTCCATCGCCTTTTTAATAGCTGGAAGATATTTTTCATGCACCACCTCATCGCCCTGAATATAAAAACACCAGTCGTATTCTGTCGGAACTGCCTGAAAAGCTTTGTTGGTTTCAGCGGCGTACACTTCCCCACCCTTTTTTAGTGATTCGTCCCAAACTGTATCGATAATTGTAATTTTTTCAGGAGCAATGTTTCCTATTAACTTTCGGGTTTCATCTTCGGAATTTCCAACTGCAACTACAAAATGGTCGCAAACAGGAAGGATGGATTTTATGGCTTCCACCACCGGAAAATCAAATTTTACCGCATTCCGGATAAATGTAAAACCACAAACTTTCATTCTGAATTCTCTTTATTGGCCAAGTAAAACAGCAAAAATTCTATAGCCGAAATCAACATCAACGTATTGCCAAAAAGTTCGATTCCTTCTTCGGTAGCAGCTTTTGCCAAACGGTAGTTTTCGCCTTCGTACATCAGGCGCCAGAATTTTGAGCGCCCCATTAACCGGCTAAAAATATATGTCGTCAGAAATCCGGCTAAAAACCAGGAAGAAGCCGGCACGCTAAAAAACGCAATGGTTGATTCCTTCAAGCTTTTCAGGTTTTTGATCAGATACCAAATCAGCACAATTCCAACTCCGGCAACGGGGTAAATCCATTTATCAATCAGGAAATTAAATTCTCGTATAAACGACATTAGGTAGAACAGCGATAAAATAATGGAAACTACTTTAATTTTGCTCCATTTGAATCCCAGAATCAGAAAAAATACAGCTAATATGAAAAGTATTATTTCCTGGGTAATTTCGGTAAATGTAATTTCTCCAAAATAGCTATCTCCACGCGGATGACCGGCATCGTAAAAAATGCCCTGAGCCATACCAAACAGCAGCAGTGAATAAATAACCAGCCGAATAATTATAAAAAGCGGAGAATAGATTTTCATACAATACGATTAGCGCTTTCAAAAATAATGTTTTTGGAATAAAAAAAGCCGGAAATCTATAAAACTCCCGGCTTCTTCCGTTTTATTTCCAACGCTCATTCAGCAGGTTCCAACGCCACGCTGATATAATTTTTAAAGTCGAACAATTTTTTAAAGGCTTTTTTTGTTGAATCTACGGAAAGGTTATTCACCAGTTTATCAAAATTTCCATATTCCGAAAAATCCCCGTCTTTCAGGTAATACGTATTGCTTAAAATGCTGAGCCAATATCCGTTTTCACGCAACGCAGTTTCGCGTTCGCGTTTCATTTTTTCCTGAGCCTTTTCCAGTTCTTCCTTCGTCGGGCCTTTTTTGGCATATTCATTAATAATATCGAATACCGATTGTTTCAGTTCATCCAGTTTTTCCGGCGATGTTCCGTATCTGATCATCATAGAATATTCTTCTTCGGGATATTTCGATGAAGAAGGACTTGCACTAATGGAATATACACTGCTTTTATCTTCGCGAATAACTTCCAGTAAACGGGTTGTCAGGATTTTTCCAACAGCATCAAGCTGAATTTGGTTTTGCGAGTTAAAATCAAAATCGCCATGGAAATAAATATATTGTGTGCTTTTATCTTCCTGACCGCGTTTTACAACCTTTTGAATAATACCATCAGGAGCTTCAATGCCTAAATCCACCCAGTTTTCCTTTTCAGGCTGCGACGGAATTCCGCCAATATACTTTTCAACCAGCGGCTTAAATTCATCAGGATCAATATTTCCCACGAAAAAGAATTTAAAATCAGAAGCATTTCTCAAACGTTCCTTGCCAATTTGCTTAATACGGTCAAAATCGGCTTCCGATAAAAGTTCTTTAGTCATTGGGCGCGCTCTTTTGCTGTAGTTGTTTACCGTTACCATAAACGTATCCTGAAATGCAGATTCCGGTGATGCCGCCTTATTTTCAAGTATGCCTGAATATCTGGTCATCAGGGATTTGAAACTGTTTTCATCAAAGCGCGGTTCAGTAAAATACAGGTAAACCATTTGCAGCATCGTTTCTGCATCTTTTACAGTAGAGCTTCCGCTAAAGCCTTCGCGCAACTGGCTAATATAGGGTGAAACATTAAAAACCTTATCCGAAAGCATTTTGTCTAAAGTAATTTTATTGAAATTTGCTATTCCGCTCATTTGCATCACATCGGTTGCAAAATCAGCAGAAACATCGTCATCTTCACCATAAAGTGAACTTCCGCCCGGGCTCCAGGCAGAAAACAAAATTTCATCGTCTTTAAAATCAGTTGACTTCAAGACTACAGTTGCGCCATTTTCGAGTTTCCACTCTGTTGCTTCCACTTTTTCTATGTTCTTTTCACTTTCCACCTTACTTCCTGATGGCGGATATTCAATCAAAGGCACATCGGAAACAGCATCTTCATACGCAGTGATATCTTCTGATTCTATGTCACTGAGCAAAGCTTTTAATTCATCTTCTGAAGGAACTTTCACTCCTTCTATTTCGGGCGCAGTAACTACAACAACACGATTTTCATCGGTTATCCATTTTTCGGACAGATTATTAATTTCGTCGATAGTAATTCCCGGAATAAACATTTTATAATAATCGAACTCATTTTCGATTCCCGGAAATGGTTCTTTTGTCATCAGGAAATTGCGTTTGTATTCTTCAGCAAAACTTACTGATTTTTGATTATCTCTTTCGTTGTATGCTTTTTCAATCGATTTTAAAACTGTGGCTTTTTGACGCTCCAGCTCCGTTTCGGTAAATCCAAATTTACGTACCCGTTCGTTTTCAAGAAGGACTGCTTTTAACGCTTCATCGATTTTTCCGTTTTGAGCAACCGCAATGGACTGATAAACGCTTTTGGGCCCAAATAATTCGGAATAAGTAGATTGAGCAACAATAAAAGGTGGATCCGGCATCTGCGTTTTTTCTGACAAACGGTTATTAATCATGCTGTTATATAGCGCTTCTTTAATTGATTCGCGATAATCGCCAAGCGTTTTTGAAATTTTAAGCGGATGTTTGTAAAAAGCATACGAAATCGGGTATTGTGCTTCCTTGTCGGTTACAACTTTTATCAAGGTTTCTTCATGATCAGGTATTTCATAGAATTTTTTCTCGCGTGGATTTTTTGCTGCCGGAATAGCCGAGAACTTTTCTTTTACCGTTTTCACCATTTCATCCTTGTCGAAATCGCCAACCACAATTACAGCCTGCAGATCGGGGCGATACCAGTCGTGGCGATATCTGCGAATTGCTTCAGGCGGACAATGATCAACGATGTCCATTTTCCCGATTGGCAATCGTTCGGCATATTTCGAATCGTGTAAAAATACAGGCAGCCATTCCCGCTGCATCCGGTTGCTGGCGCCTTGTCCCATGCGCCATTCTTCGTGAACAACGCCACGTTCGTTCTCAATTTCATCATCGGCATCGGTAACCTGGCAAGCCCAGTCGTATAACACCTGGAGGCCTTTTTCCATAAATTCTGCCGTATCGAGCGGAACTTTCAGCATATAAACCGTTTCGTCGAAACTGGTGTATGCATTGATTTCAGGGCCAAATTCCATCCCAATAGATTCGAAATAATTAATCAATTCATGTTTTGGAAAATTTTTGGTCCCGTTAAACGACATGTGCTCGCTAAAATGCGCAAGGCCTTGCTGGTCATCATCTTCATCGACTGAACCAGCTCTTACAACCAGGTACAATTCAGCCCTGTTTTTCGGATTATCGTTGGCACGCACATAATAGGTCATTCCATTGTCCAAAACACCTTTACTTACTTTGGGATCCTGCGGTAACAGGGAGTTTAAATCAATATTGGTTTGTGCCGAAAGCAAAACCGTACAAAAAAGCAATAGTGAACTAATTTTAAATTTCATGTTTAAAAAATTATTATACGTGTTAATTGGTATCATTTAAAAGGTGAACATTACAACAAATTTTTACCGGATTAGTTGAGTGGCATACGCAAAAGCATCGTCCTCGTTAGAGGGTATATTGGGATAGGTATTTTTTATTGCCAATGGCGCATTTTCAGTTAAAAAAGAGTGCCTGGTGAATTCCAGTAAATCAAAATCGTTGTAATCGTTACCTAGCCCGACCGTGCTTTCTCTGCTTATTTCCAGCATTTCGCAAATATGTTTAATACCGTTTCCTTTAGAAACGGATTGATGAAAAACTTCGATCCAGATATAACCTTTTGAAATGGGCGATGAAGTTCTGATGACGCGGATTTCATTACACTGATCTTCAATTTCATTTTTTAATACTGAAAATCGTTCTGCATCTTCAGGAATTATAACCAGGAACTGGCATAATGGCGAATCGGGAAAATTATTGATATCTAATTCATAAGCATATGCATTACTAAAACTAAAATACCGTTCGAACTCTTCACAAACTTTACTTCCACGGAAATACCAGTGCCGATGATTTTCCGGAGCAGGAAAAAAAGCATGGAAATTTAAATCTTCTGCAATAAAAAAGCGGAACAGTTTTTTCACCGATTCATTCTGAAGATTGCAGTTATAGATTTCTTTTTGAGCATTCCAGTCGTAAACTCCGGCGCCTGAAGAATAAACGATAAAATCAAACGGAACATGGTTGTTTAAAACTTCTTTTACTTTCCGGAGGTTTCTTCCGGTTGCAACCGCACGAATAATTTTCTTTTCGCCCAAAATTCGAAGCGCTTCCAGATTTTTCGTACTGATTGATTTATCGTTTTTCAGGAAAGTGCCATCTAAATCGGTGGCAACGAGTTTTATGTTTTTTATTTCAGCCATACAACCTCAAAAATACTCAATTGTTTTATAAGGAAGTTGAATATTACGGATATTCTAAAAACTTTACCCTGGCAATGTTTGAATAATTTCGCTTAAAAAATTATTAACATCGAAATTATTCAGACTGTATCCCATCCTCACGACAACTAATTTTTTTGAAGGGATAATATAAATGCGCTGGCCAAGGAATCCGTCCGCAAAAAACACATCGTTAGGTACATCAACCAAGGCACGATCAGGATTATTTTCTTTTAACCAGAAAGTTCCGGCATATTTTCCATCCGATGCCGGAGCGGAAGTTCTAAGAAAATCAATCCATTCTTTTGAAATGATTGTATCGCCGGCAAAAACGCCGTTATTCAGAAATAGCAAGCCAAACCTGGCCCAATCGCGTGTTGTACCGTAACTATAGGATGAAGCTACGAACAAACCGCTGGCATCGCTTTCTACTCTGGTATGAAGCATGCCGATTGGGTAAAGCAATTTTGAGTAAATAAATTTATGGTAATCATTGTCATCGTTGCATTCGGTTCCTGATGATTGCCGAAAGCAGGTTGGCATCGCCTGAGGAATAATTCCAATGTTCGCCGGGAGAATATTCCAATGGATTATCCAAAACCGATGAGAGCATATCGTCGTTTTGCATTAGCATAATTGTGGCGTCGGAGATGGTAAAGTAATTTTCGTACCAGTTGAGCCCCGAAGACATTTGAATGATATTTTTTACTGTAATCGTTGCTCGCTCATCGTTTTGCCATTCCTGAAATCCTGCCTGTTTATTTACATCCAGTTTTCCTTCATCATGTAAAATTCCGGCAAGCGCTCCCGTAATGCTTTTTGTCATCGACCAGGCATGAAACATGGTATTGTAATCATATCCGTCAAGGTATTTTTCAGCAATAATCTGGTTATTATAAACCACAACAATTCCCAATGTTTTTTTGAATGGCTCGGTACCGGAAGCATCAAAACAAGTGTCGATAAATTCATTCAACCGTGTGTAATTTACTCCTTGCAGGTTTTTATGCTGAAAGGATATCTCCTTTGGGCCATGGTATTGTATCCTGCGAATATCCGGGACGCGGAAGTTTAAACCCCGATTTTATCAATTCAACTTCCGGTGTCTTTCAAAACCAACACTGCTCCCAGTCCATCCCTGAAAATTGCTTTTCTTTTAGCTAAACCGAAAACGGTTGAAGTAACCGATTTTTCAATGTAATCGATTTTTG
Organism: uncultured Prolixibacteraceae bacterium; assembly: GCA_963821855.1. Classification (GTDB taxonomy): domain Bacteria; phylum Bacteroidota; class Bacteroidia; order Bacteroidales; family Prolixibacteraceae; genus Draconibacterium. The sequence continues at coordinate 290,932 of CAWGFJ010000007.1, forward strand.
ATTTTGCGAGGCTAATCGGAAAAAAAGAAAGATCCTCTGCCTGAACCCTTTCCGGATTTTTATCAGCGAGAAACACACTCGAGCACATTCCTTTTGCAGTAAAAGCGGTAATTATCGGAAGCCTGGGCCATACAAACCATGTTCCAACTGTCAGTAATACAATAATCAAAAGAATCAGAATTTTTTTGAAAAGACTTTTTTTCATATTAATGCGGATTGGTTAGTGGATTAAAGTTAGAAATTATTTGCCAGATACATTTTGGTTTACAAATAATTGCTGCGAATAAAAAAAACGAACCGTTCTTTTGGAAAGAACGGTTTCCCGGTTTTTTACAGGTTTAAATACTGAACAGATTTTTAATAGTGAATCAATTTCTTTTGTACAATTTTTTTATCGGTTTGAATTTTAACAAAATACATCCCCTTTGAGAAATTTCTTAAATCCAGAACAAATTCATTTTCAACAATCTGTTTTGAAATCAATTTCTTTCCGGTTGAATTATACAGGTACAAACTGAAACCGTTCGTTACTTCTTCATCCAGCTTTACGGTTACATATTCGCCTGCCGGATTCGGGTATAATCTGAGCGCATTCGGATTCGACAAATAGCGGTTGATTCCAGTTGCATCGTCGACGGTTAAATCAACATAAACACTGTCGCTTTCGCCGGCCAAATCAGTAGTTTTTATCCAGAAATTATACATTCCTGTGTTTTCTGCTGAAGGTGTAAACGTTAGGACTGAATAAGTGCTCCAACCGGTAAAATCCATTAACGCCATATTATCCGAACCATAAATCGAGTACATTAAACTATCTCCAACCACCATGTCAACGTCAGCAAACAAACTGTCCATTTGAACATCCATTTGCTGATTTACGGCAACTGTCAGTTTTAACGTATCTTTCATTCGTTCAGGCGCATTATTCATTTGCAAATCTACATTGGTAAGAAATGCTGAAAAACTGCGCACATCCATATTATTTTTTGCATAAAATTCGATAGTGTAATTTTGCTCCATATCCAAACCAGCCGTCGAAATCATAAAAAGCGAATCCACATTTTTCCTGGCCGGATCAACCGAAGCTGTCATCCATGTTCCTTTGTAGCTATCGTTATAAAATCGATACATCACGTTTTCAACTTTTGTTGTATCGGGTTTTACAATTACAAACGATTTTGAAACCGGCAGCGACCAAACACCCATTTTGTTTTTGGAACGAAAATAAATGTTGTGAATTCCGGCTTCCAATTCGGAAATGTCGATTTTCAACAAACTGTCGACCATGTTAGTACCTTTTTCAAGCGGCAGGTATTCACCTTCGCCTTCCTTTACATATTTATCAATGGAATATTCCATGGCAACAATTCCGTCTTCGATAGGAGGTTCCGGAATATAAAACGAACGTTCGGCAGCAAACGACCAAACACCATCTTCATTCATCGCCCGAAAGTGAATGGTATGATTGCCTGGTTCCAGCGAAGAAATATCAATATTAAAATTGGTATTCAGTTCGTTTGAGTTACCCGGAATTTCAACGCACGTACCTTTTCCTTCCGCAACAAAACCATCGATACTGTATTCAAGCCGCGTAATATTTTGCGCCGAAACAATAGCAACTACTGCCCAAAACAGGAACAGCAGGGATATAAATTTTTTCATATTTTACTCTCCCTCCTATTGTTTGATTTTTATGGTAACCGGCAACTCATCTCCCGAAACTAATCCTACCGTTGATAACTCATAAATATTCGGCAGATTTGGCAAGCCGGACAAGCGATAAGGATCGGGGCCACCAAACGGGCCAATATCGCTGCCATTGCTTCCTGCGCCTTTGGCGGGGCTGTTTTCGGAAAGCATGTATTGACCATCGGTGGTTGCATTTTCATCAGTAGTAAACAATGTACTTTGCGGTGCGGTCAAATTATCGTTATCGCATCACCAAATGCACCGGTTAAGAAATATTGTGATGAACTGAAGCATCAGGAAGAGGCTGAATAGTAAAATTATTCTTATTACTGGTTAAGAAAAATATTATTGGCAAATTCAAAAGATGAAGAGGCTCCCAACTTTAAATGTGTTATCTAATAATAGATTATTGAGTAATAATTCCAGTTGAACCCGCATTCAATATAGAACTACCTTCTGAATAATGTTATTTGAAAAATTATATTCGTATACTATTCCATTATAATAATTTTAGCATGTCAATTGAATCTACCTACATAGCATTTTTCTTAATATAGTATATTAGATGTATATATTCATTATTAGTGCTCCAAATTAATAAGTTATACAAAACAATTTTCAATAGTAATATTATCAATATATTAATCGATAAATAATTCTATAAACATTATAGTAACACAGCTAATCCCTTTAAAACATGTTCCATTGACTACCATGTACTAAACGTATATCATTAAACCAGCTACTCTTTTTATTAATCTGTGTTTCTTTTTTGATCCAAAAAATATCCTGGACCAATTAATAGTAATTTGTTTATCTATTGTGATCGTCTCCATAATAATATATTTGAGCCTACTACATAAATAGTATCCCCGGATGAAATGCACGCATATGCATCGACCAATTGATATAAGAGGTTTTCACGTAATGTTAGGTTCTTCCAGATTGTTGTTGAGATAAACAACTTTTGCCTGAGTTGTGGCAAATAAAAAAAAGATGGATGAGAAAAGTAAATAATGTTTTCATTTTGTAAATTTTTAAAGTTTTGAAATATGTTATAAATAATTATCTTCCAGAAAGCAGACTTAGAGCTGATAGCCTGGAATGAAATTCAGATTTGAAAAATATCAGGGGGGCGAAGAGTCTGTATCAAATTTACTAAACCCAATCTGATAATTTACGGGCATAGTCGAAAGTGTCGAAACGCAAATATGTGGTATGTTATTTTCGCATTTTTTGTGTGCCCATAATAAAATTTCTCAATTAAAATTTGATTCAGAAGAAGGGAAACGATGAAATAGGTAGTTTAAAAAGATTAACTTTTCAATACAAAATGTATTTTATTTGACGATCTTCCCATATCTTACCCAAATCAGTTATTTTCTCAAACAAAAACACTTTTATTTTCATTTGTATGTTTAGTTTCAGTCGTTAGTAAAATCACCAACTAATTATTGTTAAGTGAATTCTCATTCAAAATACAAAATCAAGATTAGAATTAAAAGACTTTTAACTATTTATTTAGATTAAAATTTTATTAAAACTTGAATGTCTGCGGGACGAACAAACTGTATACAAACACATTAACGAATGAATTATGCAATTAATTTATGTATATTAATGAAGATGGATTTTTACCGAACGATATTTTGTTTGAAATTCCAGTTTTGATTGGAGTGAAATGCATACAAAGTAATCCATAAATAACAAAAGGGAGCTTTTTACTCCCTCCTATCTGGGTGAAGATCGCTGACTCTCGCTACTAATGTTGTTTTGTGCATAGATAATCGTACTCCGATAAGGTTGGATGGAGGATTCCACGAGCCATGAAGTGACGAAGTGGTCTCATGTGTGAGCAGCTTACTTGTATTGTGCTAAAAGTCG
>CAWGFJ010000008.1:0-725638 GCA_963821855.1 uncultured Prolixibacteraceae bacterium
ATTTATCGGTTTTACACAACAGGCACAGGATGCAAAAATCAGCCTGGAACGGTTGGGAGAAATCCATGACCGTGAAGACGAGGAAAAACCCGAAGATGGAAAAATTCGCGAAATCCCGCCAATGCCGATATTGAACTAAAAAATGTTGTTTCCAGTACGAAGGGCCTCATTCCGAAAAAGTACTAAAAAAGATAAACCTCAAAATTCCGGCAAACAAAGTTACAGCAATTGTTGGCACAAGCGGAAGCGGCAAAACCACATTAATAAAATTACTGTTGGGATTTTATGAACCTATCCGAGGAAAAATTAGCCTGAACGGAACGGAACTAAAAAGATACAGCGAATCAAACTGGCGAAAACGGTGTGGGGTGGTGATGCAGGAAGGGTTTATTTTCTCCGATACCATTGCCAATAACATTGGTGTAATGGATGAAGTACCCGATGTGGGAAAAACAGAACACGCTGTAAATACTGCAAATATTGGCGATTTAATCGAAACATTGCCATTGCGTTATAATACCAAAATCGGTGGCCAGGGGCACGGCTTAAGCACCGGGCAAAAACAGCGAATACTGATTGCCCGGGCAGTTTATAAAAATCCGGATTACATTTTTTTTGATGAAGCGACCAACGCATTGGATGCCAAAAACGAACGGGTAATTATGGAAAACCTTGATCAGGTTTTTCCGGGGACGACAGTGGTGTAGTGGCCCACCGGCTAAGTACGGTAAAAAAAGCCGACCAGATTGTGGTGCTGGAAAAAGGACAGATAGTAGAAAAAGGGCACGCATAAAGAACTAGTGACTAAAAAAGGAGCATATTTCATTTGGTGAAAGACCAGTTGGAATTGGGGAATTAAGAAGGCCCCTCTGACTCCCGCCAGTGGCGGGAGAATTAAGAAAAGAATATAGAAATAATAAAAATGCAAAACATTATTAAAATAAAAAATAAACATTTGGAAGAAGGGCAGGAAGCCTGTTACTCAGCAAAGGTACTGCTTCCTGCCCGGACTCCTGTTCCCTAAAAGAAAGGAGATAACGGCAAAGATATAGAAATTCCGCAAAGGTTGCCAACCTTAATAAAGCGGTGTTAACCCAAAAACATACAATTAAGATGAATTAGAAATGCAAGTAATTAATTTAAAAAACAATTAAAATGAAAACAATAGGAAAATTATCGATTAATCCTGAAAAGGTGATAAAAAATGAAGAGTTGGTGAATTTAAGAGGCGGATATGGTGGTGGAGGAGCTTGTGAAGATTGTAGGTGTTATGACGATGAACAGAACCTTTTAGGTTCTATTTCAAACGTAAGTTCTGATACCGATTGTTGGGACAAATGTTTAGAAAAATATCCTGATGACTTTGAAGGTCATCGTTGTTAAATCAAATTGGCCATTTACGAAGATAAATGGCCAATATTTAATTCACTAATATGAAATTAGTAATAATATATTTTGTTTCATTGATTTTTTTTGTTCATGTTCTCAAAGGGAAGTTAAGAATAAAGCTCTAATCACACTAAATACAAATTTACATGAAACAGAAACTATAAAATTATCTTCTTTTGCAGAGGATATTTCGTACGTGTGCCCAGACACAATTTTTTATTTTAGAAAGCCATATTATGTAGAAATTTCAGATTCGATTTTTTTTATTTCTTCTTCGGCAGGAATTTTGAAATTTAACTTTAAAGGTAATTTTAAGGGTAAAATAGGAAATATTGGTAGAGGTCCTGGAGAATATATATGCAAATTCTTTTTTGCTCACGCAGAAAATAGAATTATTTATATAAAAAATAGGATTGCAGATACTTAAGTACTCTTTTGATAATAGGTTTCTCGGTCAAAATACGTTGTTCCAAATTGTTCCGATTTTACTAACATCAAATTTGCAAATGATAGGATTTATCTTGTTGCTCCAATTTTTCCAAGCAAATCAGGGACACCGTATTGTGTGGCTGTTTTTGATACTATTGGAAATTTAATTTATCATAAAAAAAATGACTTAATAAAATCATTCAAAAGAAATGGTTTAAGTATAGAGGGATATTATATATCGCTTTGACAATAAAGTGTATTATTGGAACCACTTTAATGATACGATTTTTGAATTAGATAACTCAGTTGTTAATGAAAAATATGTTCTCAATAAAGATAGATATAAATTGACTCCAAAAATTGCAGATGAAGACGACAATAACACAGTTAATATGTGTTATATACCCAAAACAATCTTAGAAACAAAAAAGTATCTAATAATTATTGTAAAGCAATTTGGCCAATGGCAAGTCGACTTATTTGATAAAAATTCGAATGTTATTAAAAGAAATTCAAAACTTGATGACAACGTATATTTTGAAAATGATTTGGATGGAGGGATAGATTTTTTACCGACAAATTATTATGAAAATAATGGTGTGGAATACCTTATTTCATTTGTTGATCCCATTGAAATTAATTCATATGTTAAAAAGTAATACATTCAAAACAAAGATCCTGGAAATACCCGATTAAGAAAAGAAGATTTGAGAAGTTAGTTCATAAAGTTAAAGAAAATAGTAACCCTGTTTTAGTATTGGTAAAACTAAAAAGTGATTGAATATTAAACTTTTAAGGCGGAAGAAAATACTTTTAGATGTCCAAAAAAAATAAAATAGAAGTGTATGGTGAAGAGGTTAGGGAAATTATGAAGGAAATCCCAGGTAGCCTTCTACGCTTTGGACTTACAATTATTTTTTTGATTTTTGCTTCTTTTATAATTGGAAGTTATTTCTTTAAATTTAGAGAAGTGGTTTCTGCACCACTAATAATTACTACTAGTAACCCTCCGGCACCAATAATTTGCAAAGTATCCGGAAGAATAAATAAATGGTTCATTGTTGATGGACAACTCGTCGACAAAGGAGATGACATTGCTTTAATAAATAATGCAGCTCTTTATACGGATTTTAATAGACTAAAGGGAATAATTAATTCTTTGGATTCTAATAAGATTATTGACAGCTTTGATACTTTTAATTTACCTGAAAAGTTGGTCTTAGGCGAATTAAATAGGATTGATACAACAAATTTTACCGTAATTTGGAAAGCTATAAAAGTTATTTAAGAAATAATTACATCCCGCAAAACATTGAGTTATTAAAAGCACAAATTGAAAAAACAGGAACAACAATATCAGCTTTCCATTCAGCAACAACAAATGATGAAGAAGAACTGGATATTGCAAAAAACGGTTTTTCCAGATATGAAAGCCTTTTAGACAGAGGTGGAGTATCTGAATCTCAGATTGAAGAAGCAAAATCCAGGCTTATTCAGTCCGAAAGAGGTTATACAGGATTTTTAGCCTCAATTAAAACAACTGAAGCAAACCTGATAGGACAAAAACGTTCTTTATTGGAATTACAGGAACAACACGATAATCAAATTATACAATTTCGAAACTGAAATTACAGATAACATCCGAACATTAAAAAACCGATGCAAAACTTGGGGAAGAGAATGTATTTGTTAAGTAGCCCTGTAACAGGCAAAGTTACACTTACAAAATTCTGGAGCGTAAACCATGTGGTTTCGGCCGGAGATTGTCTTGCAACAATAATCCCGAACCGATAGCTCATTAATTATATGCCGGGCTGTTGTCCCCTCTAATGGTATCGGAAAAGTTGAAACCGGGCAGGTTGTAATATTAAACTGGCAGGATATCCTTCAATGGAACATGGAACTTTAACAGGTTTGGTAAGTTCAATATCAATGGTGCCTGAAAACGATGGTTATATCGTAGAAATAAGTTTAAGGGATGGCAACGTGATTTCAAGTTACAGTGAGCGGCTGAGGCTTGTTCAGGAAATGGATGGGACAGCTAAATAATTACGAAAGAGATGCGTATGATTTATAGGTTTATTAACCCATTAAAGATGATTATTGAAGTTGATAATTTTAATATAATGGGGAAAGTAAAAGGCAGGAAGTATAACACCAATCTGTATTAAGCTTCTTCGAGTGACCTTTCCATTATTCTGAAACCTATCGGGGAGAAAGGAGATAATGTGACAAAGATATTGATTTAAGTAGTTTGGGATTGTATAATCTGCGCTTTTGAAATGATATACAAGGCATTAATTTATTGTTTAATTTAAATTTTGTGAAATGAAAAAATTAGGAAAATTGTCTATTAATCCTGAAAAGTATTATATAAAAAATGGGGAACTGGAAAATTGTAAAGGAGGATATGGTGAAGGAAGTTATACTTGTGAATGTAGAGATGAAAATAAGGGAACTGTTCATTATACTGGTTCGATTGATGAATGTACAAAGGAAGAAAGATGGGTTGAAAATAATTGTTGGGAAATTCACAAGCCGTACAGTGACTGTGGATGTTGACGGTGGCTTGATATAATTGGAAAAATTACAAGAAAAATTGTTTAGTGGTTTAGCTTTGCTTTATACCTCAATTTATGGTAATTAAACCACTAAATTTTTTTTAAGATTAACTGATTTTCATGACATTACCTTTGATAATAAGCGAATTGCTTATGACCTAATAAACGATTTTTTTAACATTCTATTAATAAGGCGGATTTTTGTTAATTTATTAGGTTTTGCAGATTTATTTAGGTCTTCTTTCATAAGTATTTTTCAAATTAAGGCGAAAACTAATGGGTACATTGAAAGTTTTTTTTAATAAACAAAAATATCATAATAAAGTCTTGTGTAAAAGCGACTTAAAAAGTTATTCAGGGTGACAAAAATCTTCAATAATTCCCATCATAAGTTTTTAATCGCTAAAGCTGAACAGACTTTTGTAAAAATATTGATCAGAAATTTATTTGTTATTTTTATTGTCTTTTTTTTATTATCCTTTTTCTCATTTGTTAATGTTAAGAAAAATTTACAGTCGAATTTATGGATTATTGATTTGACAAAACTCCCTGTAAAAGAAAATCATATACCTATTAGCCAGTTTGCATCTGAAATAACTTATCTTCAGTTGGAAAACAACGAGAAATCATTGATTGGGCCTGGTGCAAAATTCTTTCTATTTGATTCAATCGTTATTTGCTGTGCTCATCATCAATTGTTAACATTTAATTCCCAAAATGGACGGTTTATAAGGTCCATCGGAAGTATGTTAAGAGTCCTTTAGGATTTATGAATTCAAGATCTCCATATTTAAAAAACGGAGAAATTATTATTAGGGCACGTGGATGGAATTATTATTTAATTGAATTCTCGACAAATGGGGAAATCGTAGATAGGTTTAAATTTGAAGCAGAGCCAAGGATATTGCCTGGCTTAGTGACGATTTATACGCGGTTTATTATGATAAAAATTCTAACATCGACAGTATAAGAATAATAATATATGATTATGCAAAAGATAAAAATGTATCCTTTTTCTATGATAAAAGAATCTTTAAAAATAAACCTAAGAAAAGAACTTATTTTGGTGCTTTCTTCTACTATCACAATAATAAGTTGTTTATTAAAGAATACTTCAATGATACAATATTTCAAGTTACAACAAATAACATAATTCCACATGTTGTTTTTAAATCAGACGAATATAGTCCTCCATTCTTAGAAAAAGACAAATTTGATTATACTCAGTATCATAATATTCAAGGAGTTGTAGAGACTGAAAATATGATTTTCTTTCAACTTCATTTTAATAGAAGAAGCTATTACTGCTATTTTGATAAACGTTTTAACAAATTAATGATTCCTAATTATAAAGAAGTGCAGATTAACGGCTTTGAAAATGACCTAGATGGGTTTATGCCATTTTATCCAATGTCTTATAGTACTAGGAATGAATTAGTTGGATTTCTTGAGCCATATAAAATTAAACTTTGGTTTAACGAGAATCCTGGAAAAGCTAACCAACTTTCATCTGAATTGCAACGACTAAAAAACATAAATGAGAATGATAATCCGGTTTTGATGTTGGTGAAATTAAAAGATTAGTTGAAATTGATTTGAAAATATAAAAAAAATGAATCAAAAAAAACCAAAGATTTCCGTTGTTATGCCGGTTTTCAACAGGCAAGAATTCGTTAACGAAGCTGTTAACAGTATTTTAGCTCAATCATTTTCAGATTTTGAATTCATAATTGTGGATGACGGGTCATCTGATTTAACTCCTGAACTAATAAAGTCATATAGCGACAAACGGATAAAGCCAATATTAAATAAAATAAATAAAGGGAATTATGCCGCTAGAAAAATGAAGGGATGAGACTAGCCCAAGGCAAATACATCTGCGTTATGGATTCAGACGATATTGCATTACCCAATCGATTGCAGAAACAATATTATTTCATGGAGGCAAATAAGCATATTGGATTATGCGGCAGTTTCATTCAGATAATGAAAACAGATCAAATAATTACATCGCCCGAGGACTATGAAGAAATTAAGGTATGGTCAATGAGTAATATCATGCTTCGACATCCAACAGTTTTTATACGTATGGAATTTCTACAAAAATATAATTTACAATATAATGAAAATTATAGATATGCAGCCGACTATGACTTTATAGTAAAGGCGACTCATTTATTTCCTGTAACAGATTCCAGAGGTGTTACTGGAGTATAGAAAACATCCAGAGCAAATTTCAAACACTAATTTTATTCAACAGTCTGAAACTGTAAAGACAGTTATATTATCTCAGTTAATTTACTTTAAAAAGAATATTACTGAGAAGGAGAAGCAGCTCCACCTTGCACTAATGAATAGAGTTCCGATCCATGAAGAAAGTGAATTTCAACAGCTAAAGGAATGGGCGAATTATTTATTAAAAAGAAACTATGAAAACAAACATTTTCAAAGTGATTATCTTGCTACTTTTTTAAAAAGTCTTTTGAAGTTTATCTATAAACAATATGAGATTTCCATAAAGAAAAAAAATGTTTTCATCGAAACTAAACAAACAATAAATAATGTCTTAAATCCTATAGTACCGTTAAACTTTGAAAAAGACTGGGCAATCTTACCTGACCTTGCAATGAAACTAGTAGATTTTATAAAAGAAGAAGGTAGTAACACTAAAATAGTTGAGTGTGGAAGCGGACTTTCAACCTTGATTCTAGGATATCTATAAAAAATGGATTAGCTGGACATGTATATTCCCTAGAGCATGATGTACGATTTTACGAATTAACAAGAAAGGAAATATTAAATCATGGTCTTGACAATTTTGTCACCTTAGTTCATGCATCATTAAAACTAGTGAACATTGAAAACAGGAAGTGGCAATGGTATGACTTATCAAGCTTAAATAAATATCTTGGAAAAATTGACGTTTTACTGATTGACGGACCGCCTGGATTGATTCAAAAACATTCACGTTACCCAGCTTTACCCATGCTCAAAAAGTTCTTTAATCAAAATATAACAGTTATTTTGGATGATAGTGCCCGTTCTGATGAACAGGAAATTATTAAAAGGTGGGAACAGGAAAACCCTGAATTCAAATCTACCTATATCAACACAGTTAAAGGAATGTGTGTCCTTAAACAAAATAATAAGCCATAGGTACAAAATTTGTTATCTTTAAGAGCTAAATATATCGAACTGCAAGGTGATGAAAACTAAGCTATCCAGACTAATTAATATTTTGAACTTTTTTTGCATTGTGGTTATCTGTTTTTTTCTCCCCGGTTTATTTGACATCCTGTAGTACGAAAGGAGAAAACAAGACCGAACAATCCAATGAAACACTTCCTGAGGAAAAAAACATAGTGGAAACGATTGTTGTTCAAAGCCAGGATTTTACCCGCGAAATCGTTAGTAATGGCAAACTTTTTGCCACCCAAAGAGCCGAATTATGGTTTAAGAATCCGGGGATAATTGGAGATATTTCAGCAGTAAACGGGCAAACGGTTTCTAAAGGCAACATAATTGCTCAATTACAGGATAAAGATTTAAGGTTTGCTTACAATAAAGCGAAACTGAATATGGAGCAAGCTGAAATTGACCGTCTTGATGCTTTGCTTAGTATGGGATATAAATCGATGAATGAAAATATCCCGGTTGAACACATGAAAATTGCCAATATACGATCGGGCTATACACAGAAAGCTATATTGCTGGAAGAAGCTCAGCAGGCATTGGATGATGCAATTCTTTCTGCACCTTTTACCGGAAAAATTGAAGGGATCAAACAAAAGCCTTTTGAAAGAGCAAATCAGGCAGATCCGTTTTGCACACTCATGAACGATGAACATTTCACCATTGAGTTTCCATTGCTCGAAACTGAATTTAACCAGGTAAAAACCAGACAAAAAGTTATTGCTACTCCAATCGCAATCGATAAACAAACAACTGGCACCATCACGGAAATCAATCCTAAAGTTGATGAAAACGGGTTGGCGTGGGTAAAAGCTGAAATCGATAATCCGGGTGAGTACATGGAAGGGATGAATGTAAAAGTAAGTATCAAACACTCTGTTCCGGGTCAACTGGTAGTTCCTAAACAGGCTGTAGTATTGAGGCAAAACCGTGAAGTCCTTTTTCGCTATACCTGAGGTATTTCGTATTGGACTTATATAAATGTGATTGATGAAAACGAAAAACAGTACGCTGTAGATGCTGCTGAAGGTGCCACATTAGATCCCGGCGATACAATAATTATTTCGAACAATCTCAATCTTGCCCACGAATCGAAAGTGGAGTTAAACAACTGATTTATGGTAAATTTCTATCCACCGTCCTGTAGCAGTAACCATGGCATTTCTGGCGCTGTTATTAATTGGTATTGCTACAACAACTAATCTGCCGGTTTCGTTGATGCCCGATATTGATATTCCGGTAGTTTCCATCCGCGTTTCGTCCACGGAAATGCCGGCCCGGCAATTGGAAAATACGGTGGTGAAAACCATACGAAATTTATTAAAAGAGGTCAACCATGTGGAAGAACTGAGAAGTGAAACCCGCGATGGTTCAGCATGGATAGAACTGCGTTTTCGCCATGGAACACCCATCGATTTGGCTTCGGTGGAAGTAAACGAAAAAGTGGATAAAGCCATGAATTTTCTTCCCGAACGAAATGAAACGTCCTGAAGTTATCCGTGCCAGCGCTTCCGACATCCCGGTTTTCTATCTTGATGGTCAACAAAAACGAAAAAGCTCGATCTACTCAAACGTCGCAACTGCCTGCGATCAACTTCCCCCCTTCGGGGGATGAAGGGGGGCATTTCTCCAACTAAGCATTTTACAAGCCAGGTAATTCGTAAACGCCTCGAACAACTCCCGAAGTTGCTTTGGTTGACATGAGCGGACTGCAGTATCCCGAAATTAAAATTACACCCAAACAGGCTTATCCTGCAAAACGGGCTTTTTCGGTTGCGCAGCTGGAACAGGCATTGCAAGAAAACAATATCGATTTGGGCAATTTGCTTATCCGCGACGGGCAATACCAGTACAACATTCGTTTTAACACCCGCCTGCGCGATGTTTCCGATATTGCAAAAGTTCCGGTAAATTTAAACGGAAAAGTGGTAAAATTAAATGAAATGGCGGAAATAACCATTGCAACCGCAAAAATCCAGGGAAATATAAAATTCAATTCCAACTCAGCAATGCAGTAAGCTTGGCGGTAATTAAACAGTCGGATGCAAAAATGGCCGACCTGAAAAAGGAGCTGCGATTTTTTAGTCGAAAGTTTCCGGAAGATTATCCCGATCTGGAATTTTCAGTTACCCGCGACCAGTCGAAACTTTTGAAATATTCCATCAATAATCTCGGGCAAAGTTTAATAATTGGTGGATTACTGGCTTTCCTGGCCATGTTTGTTTTCCTCCGCGAAAAAAAGCTCCCTGGTTAATTGGCATCAGCATTCCTGTTTCTTTGATTATTTCGCTTTGTTGTTTTTTTACCTCACCGGACTTTCCATCAATATTATTTCCCTTTCGGGATTAATTCTTGGTGTGGGAATGATGATTGATAATTCCATCATCGTAATCGACAATATTACACAGCACCGCGAACGAAATCAAGCAAATCGACAAATACAATAGATAAACCTCGTCAAGCAACCGGCGAACAATTCCAACCTCAGAAACAACTCTCGAACTTCTCTCTAAATCTTCGAAAACGGGAACAAACGAAATAATCAGTCCGTTAATTAGTTCGGTATTAACCACCTGTGCTGTTTTTATTCCACTAATTTTTATGAAAGGAATGGCCGGTGCATTATTTTTCGACCAGGCCGTTGCGGTTTCCATCGGGTTAACAGTTTCGTTGATTGTTTCCATAACATTGCTGCCAACCTTTACCGGCTTATTTATAAAAAACATGAAGAAATTACAAACAAAACAACTTCCCGATTTATTTTCATTGGTACGAAACGGGGTTAAAATTTGTGTTCCGTCACAGTTTTTAACTATTCTTGCTGTAGTGGTCATGTTGGTACGGCTGTCTTTTATATGGAAATTGTTCCGATTTCGCGTTTCCCGAAAGTAAGCCAGGACGAAACCATTTTAAAAATCGACTGGAACGAACCGGTAACACTGGAAGAAAACAAAAGCGAGTAAAACAATTACTTGTCTGCATTTCTGATCACCCGAATATATTATTGAAGAAGCCGGGAGACAACAATATTTTTTAAATACAATTGACGAGGCCGGAACATCGGAAAACAGCTTGTTTATAAAATCATCATCGCCAACAAAACTGAAAACTAACAAGTGATGAATTACAGCGTTCTTTCGAAAAAACTATCCGCAATGCGATTTCAGTTTTCGGAAACCGAAAATCTTTTTAACCTGGCTTTTGGAAAAACAGAAGCGCCGCTGATTGCACGGTTAGCCCATTTTAATCCGGGTGGCGAAAATTATCTGACTGAACTTGCAGACATTGCAAAAAGAGCTGGAACAAAATTTCCCGGAAAAATGACTTCGAAAATTATTACCCGAAACCTGATTCTTATTGGAAACCGACCCCGAAAAACTGCTGTTTTACCAGGTGGACAACGACCGATTTATACCGCGAAATAAAAAGCGCATTTAATGTAAATACGGTTTTTACCATCAACGACAACAACATGTATGTTCCGGTGAGCATCGGGAACAATTACGCTTCGGTTTACGAAATCATTCAAAACATTACCATCCGGAATACAAAACAACGAACGGATTCCGCTTTCGGGGTTGGTAAAAGTGAGTTCGGGCAGCGATTTGAAAACCATTGTTGCCGGAAAAGAGAGCGAATATTTTCCGGTTTTGTTTGAAATTGAACCCAATGAATTTAAAAAAACCACCAGCGAAATTAAAAACATGGTGAGCAGACGACGACCATTTTGACGTCACATTTGGTGGTTCGAAATTATTTCGAACCGAGGAATGTTGATCGAATTGTTGCTGATTATTGGCGTGAGCTTGCTGTTGCTTTATTTTATTCTGGCTGCCCAGTTCGAGTCGTTTGTTTTGCCGGTGATTGTTTTGCTTGAAGTGCCCATCGATTTATTTGGTGTTTTCCTTTTCCTGAAAATTTTTGGAGCAGGAATCAACATCATGTCGGCCATTGGGATAATTGTAATGACCGGGATTATCATCAACGATTCCATCCTGAAAATCGACACCATCAATAAACTAATGGACAGCGGAAATTCCTTGATTACGTTCCATTTTTGAAGCAGGCAGCAGGCGCTTAAAACCCATTATCATGACCAGTCTAACTACCATTTTGGCCATGGCGCCTTTCCTCTTTCAAAGAGGTATGGGAGCCGAATTGCAAAAACCACTGGCACTGGCCATTATTGGCGGAATGTTCATTCGGCACTTTGGTGAGTTTGTTTTTTATTCCGTTGATGTATTATTTGTTGAAAAAAAGCTATCAAACGAAATAACAGCCAAATAGACATAAACCAGCTTTTTCTTCCTTTTCCGTAATCGTAGTCTTCCTCGCACTAATGATTATCGGAATTGCATTTATTCCTATGCTCGATGTGCGGTTATAAACCCAGCCGCGATTTGCCGCAGTTAGCGTTCGGTTTTCGTGGCCCAATGCATCGCCGGAAGTGATTGAAGAAGAAACTTCAAAAATTGAAGGTGTGCTTGGGAAAAGTCAGCCAGGTAAAATCCATCGAATCCACATCGTCGGTGGGCAGCGGTCAGTATACCCTCAATTTCGATAAAACTGCCGACCTGAACAAAAAACGCTACGAAGTTTCGACTTTAATCCGTCAGCTCCGCAGCAACCTGCCCCATGAAATGAGCTATCCCGAAATTACAGCCAATATTCGACGAAAATGAGGATCAGGTTTCGTTTATGGTGTTAACACTCAATGCCAATACCTCCACCTACTAAATTGAAAAAGTAGCCGACCAGCAGGTTATCCAGCACTTATTAAAAATTCAGGGCATTGCCGATATTACGCTTCATGGCGCCACGCCGCACCAGTGGGAAATACGTTTCGATCCCGAACTGTTGAAAAACTATTCGTATCTCACCTTCTGAAATCAGTACGGTTGTCAACCAATTGGGCGACAAAACATTTCTTGGGCAACCAGAAAGATGGTTCAGGTTCATCTATTGCCTGTACTTGGCCAAACAAAATATATTAGCTCCCGAAAAATGGGGAAACCTTCCCATTGCCAACAAAGGTGGCCGGATTATCAAACTTTCTGATGTAGCCACGGTAAAGCTCAAGGAAAAACCACCAACATCGTATTACCGCATCAACGGGAAAAATACAATTAACCTTGTGATATATTCTGCGCCGGGAGAAAACCAGGTAAAACTTGCGAAACAAAATACGCGAACAGCTGGAAATAATTCAGGGAAAACTTCCTTTGGGTTACTCGGTTCAGGTGGCATCCGACAGCACAGAATATATTCAAGAAGAATTGACACAAAATTGGTTTGCGAACACTTTTTTCACTGATAATTTTATTGTTGTTTGTGCTTGCGGTAAGCCGCTCGTTCCGTATTCTGGCTGTACTGTTTATTTCACTGATGGCCAACCTGCTGATTGCCTGTGTGTTTTATTACCTTTTTAAAGTTGAAATCCATATTTATTCGCTGGCCGGAATAACGGTTTCCTTTGGTATCATCATCGACAACAGCATTATCATGGTGAGCCACCTGCAAAAGCAAAAAGGATTGCGTGTTTTTATTTCGTTGCTGGCGGCAACACTTAACCACACTTGGGGCATTTTCGGTGGTATTTTTCCTGAAAGAAAATCAGAAAATTGATGCTTATCGATTTTACCTGGGTAATGATGATCAACCTTTCGGTTTCGCTGGTGGTTTCACTGTTTCTTGTGCCGGCATTAATGGAAAAACTGTACCGGCAAAAATCAGATGCAGTTTCTCCGGTAAAAATCCAGGAAAAGGATTATTTGGATTACACCGGTTTTATAAACGGTTTATTGGTTTTGAAAAACGATATAAATGGGCTTTTATATTTATTGTTATTCTTGGATTTGGTTTGCCGGTAGGTATGTTGCCCGATGAAATTGAAAACCGACAATCACAGACTGGGACAAAGCAAAATTTTACAATAAAACACTGGGCGCCGAAAAATTTAAAAGCGATATAAAACCTGTTTTGGAAAAAGTATTGGGAGGTTCGCTGCGTTTATTTACCGAATATGTTTTTGAAGGAAGTTTTTATTCCGATCCCGGCAAAACAACATTATATGTTCGCGGACAGAATGCCCGAAGGATGTACCATTCAGCAACTAAATGAGGCGGTGCGAAAAATGGAACAATACATCAGCCAGTTTAGACGAAGTGGAGCAGTTTGAAACCCGGATTACCGGTTATAAAAATTCGTCAATTACCATTCATTTTACCAAAGAAGCGGAAAATTCATCTTTCCCTTTTTTGCTGAAAAGCCAGATGGAATCGAAAGCCATTTCACTTGGTGGAATGGACTGGGGGTTTACGGCGTTGGGAAAGGTTTTTCAAATGCACTGAACATGGATTACAAAAACAGTCATATTTTGCTAACCGGTTACAATTACAACCAGATTTACAGATATGCTGAACAACTGGAGCAAAAATTGTTGACCAATCCACGGGTTAACAATACTGAAATAACACAGTTCCAGATCCTGGTATTCAGCCACACGATACGAATATAATCTTCAGGTGGAAAAAGAGTTACTGGCAATTCAGGACATGAATTATTCCGATTATACAGGTTCACTGTTTACCCAATTGTATTCGCGAAACCTGCAGCCGTTATTACAATGAAACTGAACTTCAGCCGGTAGTTTTGGTTTCGTCAGAAAATGAGGATATATAACAAATGGGATTTTTACAATATGCCGGTAAATACACGTCAAAGGGCAGAAAAAACTATCGCAGGCCGGTGAAATAAACAAACTGTTGACAGGGAAATGCATTTACAAAAAAGACCAGGTTTACCAGACTTTATCTCAACTACAATTTTATTGGCCCGGGTCCGCTGGCGCAAATGGTGCAGGAACGGGAAATCGATGCCATTAACGAAATTTTGCCGCTGGGTTATAAAGCTCAAAAACCGGAATCGTACTGGTACTGGGATCAGAAAAGACAAAAAACAGTACTGGCTGCTGTTGCTCATTATCGTTATTATTTATTTTATTACGGCTATTTTGTTTGAATCGCTGTTAAAACCACTGGCGGTAATCAGTCTTGATTCCCATTTCGTTTATTGGGGTATTTCTTACTTTTTACCTGTTCGATTTTAATTTCGACCAGGGAGGATTTGCCTCGTTTATTCTTCTGAGCGGACTGGTTGTAAATGCTGCCATTTACATCATTAACGATTTTAATAACCTGGTTAGCCGGAATAAACAAACGAGTGTCAGTTCGAACTTATTTAAAAGCTTATAACCAGAAAATTGTTGCCATTACACTTACCATTTTATCAACGGTACTCGGACTTGATTCCGTTTGTTTGGGGAGGACAAAAAGAAGTATTCTGGTTTGCTTTTGCCGTTGGTGCAATGGGCGGACTGTTGTTTTCGATGGTGGCAATTGTAGTTTATTTGCCGCTGTTTATTAAACTGAAGAATAATTGAGAATTTAAAAATTTCTTTGACCATATTACTATCTTATTAAAATATTAATGCAGCTCTAACTAAAAGAATAAGATCAATAAAAATCAGTCCATTGAACTAGCAACTTATGCAAATTATAAAATGAAGAAAATTATACCAATCAAATAAATGATAAAATGATAAATAACTTGCGCTAAGGTATATAATGCGGGGCGGGGTTTGGTGTTACGCCAACTGCACCCCGATAGCTATCGAGGGCTCGCTTCGCAGTTTCGTGTTCTTACAACCTTAACAAACAGTTATAAATCAAATGCAAAAAGGAAATATTATTCTATGGGGTTTAGGAGTTTTATTTGGCTCAATACTGGCATATACCGTTTGGACTGGATTTGGGACACAAACTTTTTTAATGGGAAAAACTGGCGAGATTTCAGGAAAAGTAATTGAGATATTTCCAAATAAAGAAGTACAAAGTTACAGTCGAAGAATAAAATATATATACTCAGTAGATGACAACTATTATGTCGATTTTATAAAACTTGGAACAGAAGATGCAAGACAAGAAATAGGAAATGATTTGAAACTTATTTATTCGATAAAAAAACCAGAAAGAAATAGAGTTAAAAGCCTTTCTTCAACGTACGACAATTCAGTCGGGAAGAAATATTATTCGACCATAGGAAATGGATTATATCGAGTTACGACTGATTAATGGAATCTTCAAATACAAAGAAGTTGCGGAAGGAGGTAAAATAATTTATGACTTTGTTGGAGAATATAAAATTACCAATGACTCAATAAAATTTATGAATTATGTATTCGAGACTGATAATGAGAATAAAAACAGACCCGAGCTATTTGTGTTTTCACCGGACAATCACCGTCAATTAATTGATTTAAATACAAAAAGAATTTTTAAAAGAATTTAATAGTTGATTAAATTATAAAAATTAAAAAACGATGCATACAGCAGTTAAATAATTTGAGTTTTATGAAAAAGATGAATTTAACAAATTGCATAAGAATTGGGAAAAGTATTCAAAATTAAGATGTAAATACAAACCAGACGTGATACTTGCAAATTTGTACAATTGGAATTTAAATGCTAATTGGAAGATTGCTTTCATAATTTATTTTCTTTTAATATCACGAATTGAAATAAAATCAGATGCTTTATTGTGAATATATTTTTCAAATAAAAAAAAGCCCCGCAGGGCTTTTTTTTATATCAAACCATCATCCGCAAAAGAGTAATACGATTCTTCTGTGAGAATGATATGATCCAGAACGGCACAATCAAAAACTTTTAAAGCTTCTGTTATTTTCTTTGTTATTGCTTTATCTGCTTCACTTGGGAAAAGTGCTCCCGAAGGATGATTGTGGCAGAGGATTACCGATTTTGCCAATGCTTCTACGCAGTATTTGGCAATGATAGTGGTATCGATAACCGTTCCAACAATACCACCTTGTGAGATTTTTGCATATCCGATAGTCGTATTGCTACGGTTAAGTAAAAGGATGAAAAAACTTTCAAAGATTTCAAGATCATCCGAGTAAAAATTGCGGACAAAATCATTGGCATCTGCCGATTTTCCGATTTTAACACATGGAAAATCAGTTTTTGTTTTCTTTAAAGTAATTAGTGGAAGTCTTTTACTATAAGTTTTCATTGTTTTTTGCCGCTGCCCTGCGGACTTATTTTGGCATACTAACGCTTCGGTCAGTACTTTGTCTGGCTCGCCAGTTAATGAAAAATTATCGGCGCCAACACCATTGAGTCGCGACTATTAGTGCAAGGGCGGAACCATAAAAGAGATACAAAACAGTTAGCTCTGTATTACCCTTGCTCTGACGATTCTGTCAGAATTTTCAACACGTTCGTCGGGACAATTAATAACTTTGTGGCGGTAATTTGGAGTGGGATATTCTAAGTATTCAGTTTTCAGTGGCAGCGACCAAAAAAATCCCGGTTTCCCGGGATTAAAACCCTGACGCTTTGATCAGGGTCAGAATTCGAAGAGGAGTTGTTGGGGTTGTGATTTGCCATCAGTACCCCTCACTCCGCAGTTGGCGAACCTCCCCTTGCGATGGGGAGGAAACCTCTGCTACCTTTGATGTTTGTGGTAGTTTAAGGTGGAGGTAGCTTTCTTTTTCGGTGATGGGGCGGATGCATGGAACGCCTTTTACGGTGGGTTCGATTACCCAGCCTCCATAAAATGATTGTTGAGCGAATTCATCCAGGCAACTTCGCCAAACATTGCGTTCAGGCAGAGGTTGATCACGGCCATCATTGCGCAGTTCCGGTCGTTGTCGGCTCCATAGAACCGGGCAAAGCGGTTAACCTTTGCCATGGCCATAAGCATTCGTCCGCTGCCACAAGCAGGGTCGAGAATACGATCGAGGGCTGTATAGGATTGTTCATCCGGGCCATCATATCGCAAATCGGTTGCGGGGTAAAGAACTGGCCGTTTTTACCATGACTGATATTCTCTTCGAAGTACTGGCCAAGAACATCAACCATCCCGGTACCATCGCCGGTCATTTCAACGACCAGGGCAGCCAAGAGCTTCGCATAACAGGTAAGCTTCCGGCTTTTCGTATTTCCGGACATGGTATCGAGGTATTCCTCTTCCATTGCGTCCCAGGGAGAAAGCGCAGATAACCATGTACAGGAAATCGGAGAAAACGGAATGCACACCATGCCGGCATACTAATCCGTCCATCAACTGTGCGAAAGTTTGTCGCTCTTTCATTGCAGGCCTCCTTTCAAAATGAAAATGTAACCGGTTCGGTTTCTCTTCGGGATGAACCAGGTTTCGGAAGTACAGGTGTGCGGCTGGTGCTCCAGAATATAATCGACAGCGAGCTGTGCATAACTGGCAGCTTTAGCACAAAACGGTTATCGTTTTTGAGTTTGCTGAGCCATGCTGAATGTAGGCCGCGGAGTTATCGATAGTTGCGTTTTCGATTCCGCAAATGCCGCAAAGGTATGCAGCGCCCATTTCGGCCACCAATTCCTCTTGATTATCCGAAAATTAGGATAAACAAGATTATCCTAACAAAAATATTATCCGAAATTAATTATCATATCTCCTGGCATATAGCTCTTTAACTATCGAAAAGTTAGGATAATATTTTCTCTTTTATCCGTATACTATTCTCGAGCACTAACGCTCAGTAATAATATAATGGATATCAAAAAACTGAAAAAAACACATCCACAGCTTTTAGAATACATGAAAGCACATGGATATGGCAAAGCCGTAATCGGCGGTGTCAGGGTCATGCTCAAACGGCTGTTTGATCATGAAGGAAGGTACACGTCTTATAATGATTTCTACAAGAAATTCATTTCTAAGGAAGGTCTTGAAGGGAGCACCAAAAGACTTTGTTATTATCGTACATCAGTGCGTACTATTCAAGGATTTGATGAGTTCGATCATTTTCCCAACAGACTTAAATTTTCTCCTGTTCAGTACCGGGAATGCAGTTATGACCACTTGAATCCTACATTCAAAGGCATCATTAATCGTTACAAGCAGGTGGCATCAAAAGAATGTAAAAGTGAAAAATCGATCAGCGTAGAATCGAATGCTGCTTCCGTTTTTTTGTATCATATGCGACGAAATGGGGCCATTGATTTATGTGACATTACGGAATCGATGATACTATCCTTCTTCTATGACGGATGCAAGCAGCTAAGAGGTTGCTCCTATAGGACTAAAATCAACACCGTATTAAAAGCGACCATAGGGACTGACTACTATGTTGAATGCGCACGTATCATGGATGACATTCCTCCTTTAAGAGACGGCAGAAAGAATTTTGCTACCCTTAAAGATGATGAGATTCGTATCATTAAAGAGAATTTACAAGAGGGTGCACGAAATGATTTGTCTTTACGCGATAAAGCTGTTGTGTCAATGGTTATGTATACGGCATTAAGAGGAACTGACATAGCCCAAATGCGGATTGACAATATCGATTGGATAAGGGATCTAATCCTCCTTTCTCAATCCAAGACACAACAGCCTATGGTCTTGCCCCTTAGGGCTGTTGTTGGAAACCCTTTGGTAGACTACCTCGTAAACGAACGTCCGAGAAACCTGGACATAAAGAACATTTTCACTAATGCTCGTGATCCGGAAAATCCGATGGACTCAAGTACTATAGGAGGTATCGTCCGGCGTTTTTTTGAGAAAATAGGGATAAGGTGCGATGATGAAGAAAATGGCATCCGATTGTTCCGGCGCTACCTGGCATCTAAAATCCTCGAAAGCGGCATTCAACCCAGAGTTATCAGTGATATTCTGGGGCACCTGTCCCCGGAATCTTTAAATCCATATATCGACACTGACATCAAGCATCTGCGTGAATGTGGGTTAAGCATTGAAAAATATCCCGTTGGGAAGGAGGTGTTCGAAGTATGAAAACAATTGAAGAATTGACTAATATTTATGTGGATTATCATAAATCCAAAGGAAAGACATTAGGGCCTCAGAGCTTCCTGCCGTTAACAACCTTTACCCGTTTCTGTGTGAATAATAAAGAGGCACAGTATATATCGCAAAAACTGGTTGATGAATGGTGCAAAAAACGCCCGGGTGAGACTGATCTTTCACACAATAAACGGGCTGGTGGTATCCGACAATTTATCAGGTACACTAATAGCTGCGGCTATACGTCCTTAACTCTACCGGCACTAATCCAAATCTCCAGGCCAAAAAAAGTTCTCTCAGAAACGGAGCTTCCTTTGGTTAAGACGTTCATATCTGACTTGATGGACAAATACATCTTTTACCTGAGAGCATCAAATCATCTGTCAAGGTTTACTCATAAGACTCTCATACGTTTTAACAAATATTGTGCATCGGTTGGCTCTGATGTAGCGATACTCACTGATGATATTGTCAATCGGTGGTGCGGTAAAAGGCCTGATGAAAAATGCAAATCACGGAATTTGCGGGTAGGCCCAGTACGTAAGTTCTTAAAATATACCAACAAACACGGATGGACTAATCTGTTGATTCCGGGAAATCTACCTGCCAAAAAATCCACATATACTCCCCATGGGTTCAATGAGGATGAATTAAGCACATTTTTTCATTCCACTGCTACAATTAAACTTGTTGGGTGGCAAAACGAATTGAGATTCAAACTAAGGAAAATCCAAGTTCCTGTATACTTCCGATTGCTTTACAGTTCCGGTATGCGTACAAACGAGGCTCGTATGCTTCGATGTGAGGACGTTGATCTCACAAATGGCATAATCAACATAGCTCATTCCAAAGGGCTTGATCAACACAGAGTGGCACTACATCCAACAATGTGGAATTTGTTAAAGCAATATAATGACGCCATGGAACAACTTATGCCTGGCAGGAAAATATTTTTCCCAAACAAAAATGACAACTTCTATGGAATTGCATGGCATGCAAATAACTTTAGAAATATCTGGAGAAGCATATCCAGTGAACCTGCACGGGCTTACGATCTCCGCAGCCTTTACGCTGTGACCAACATCAACAGTTGGGATTATGACGGTACGGAGTGGTTTGATAAGCTACTCTTTCTTAGCCACTCAATGGGACATCGAAAAATCGAAAGCACCTGCTACTACTATCAACTTGTTCCTTTGTTCTTTAAGCAATTAGAAGACCTGACAGGACAAGCTCTTCACGACCTATTACCAGATCTTACAAACTTTTTTGAATATGAAGAAACTGACTGAATCTTTGGTCATTGCAAAGGCAATGCGGGAGTGGGAGAAAGTATATCTTTCCGAAATAAGGGCTCTGAGCCCTCATACCCTGCGGTCATACCATGAGGCCATTACCCTATACGCTATCTTCCTGAAGGATGCCAAGTCAACCGATTGTAGCAACCTCTCAGGTGATAGTTTTTCGATAGTCCATATCCAGGAATGGATGTTGTGGCTAAAAAAAGAAAGAAGTTGCTCCAATTCCACTTGTAATCAACGGCTGGCTTGCTTAAAGAACTTTCTTAAGTTCTTGAGCAAAAAAGATATCCGTTTTGTCCAAATGGGAATGGAGGCCCGGGAAGTTAGGCAGATGCGATATGTCAGGCCGGCACAGGTGGAAATAACACAAGAGGCCATTAAAACTCTTTTTAATGTCATCGACCTCAAACCCAAAATCGGGAAACGTGATTTTACACTATTCTATCTGATTTACAGCATCGGATCTCGTATTGACGAGGTGCTATCGTTAAAAATATCTGACATCCATCTAAATGAGCCTAATGGTAAAAACTATATTGCTGTTTTAGGTAAGGGAGCCAAAAGAAGATCGCCACCAATACTTAATGAAGTAGCTAAAGTCCTAAAAGGCTACATCGAGATGTTCCATGGCAAAAAAACTAATCCCGGCGACCTGTTGTTCTTCGTTTATTATGACGGAAGGAAAAAGAAACTCACCCAGGAGGCTATAAACAAGCGTCTAAAAATATACGCGCAGAAAGCACACATTACTAATCCTGAAGTGCCTGATAATCTGCACTGCCACCAGCTACGCCATGCACGGGCCAGTCATTGGCTGGAGCAACATCTCAATATCGTAGCCATCCAAAGACTGATGGGGCATTCTGATATAAACACGACCATGCGCTATATTTTTGTCTCTACAGAGCAAAAGAATCAGGCTTTGGCAACGCTTGAAGACGCAGTTATAAAAGACACTGGTAAAAAATGGAAAAACATCCGAAAGAAGAAAGACCTGCTGGAGTATCTTGGTCTTATGGAGTAAACACCTGAGAATTAGCAAAGATAGCTCACTTTCTTGAAGAAATATTATCCCAACTTTTACGGCATTAAAATGCTGTAAACTAAAAGATATACTCCATAAGTTGGGATAATATTAAAGTTAGGATAATCCATGTTATCCGAAAATTAGGATAAACAAGAAGAATTAATTTGCGAGATGGGAGCTGCTTACCTCTGCGGCATTTGTGGAATTGAAAATGCGACCATCGACAACAGTGCAGCCTACATACAAAGTTGGCTTAACAAACTGAAAAACGACAATAAGTTTTTTATATCAGCTGCCAGCCATGCACAACGAGGCTGTGGATTATATCCTGGAGCATCAGCGCAAACCTGTTGTTTCTTCAATTACTAATCTCTGAAAAGGAAGCCAAACCGGTAACATTTTCTTTTTAAAAGGAGGTGTATATGAAGAAACTTCAAAAGTTTCGAAACCATCATGGATGGATTGGCACGCCGTCACGGTGTCCATTCCGTTTTCTCCGATTTCCTTACTCTGTTAATCTGTGCTTTCTCGCAGGGTAAAATGGAGGATGAATATTTCAAGACAATCCGGAAGTATGAAAAGCCGGAAGCATATACCATCAGCGAAGCTTTGGCTGCATTGGTAATCGAAATGACCGGTCCCGATGGAAATGGAATGGTGGATATTCTGGGTGAATATTTCGAACAGCACCTGAGCTTTGGTAAAAACGGCCAGTTCTTTACTCCGCAACCCATCTGCGATATGATGGCCCGGATGATGAATCCTATGCAGTCCACAGAACGAATTGCGGATCCTGCATGTGGTAGTGGAAGAATGTTAATGGCAATGGCTAAGGTTAATCGCTTCGCAAGATTCTATGGAGCCGATAATGATGTTAACTGTGCAAAAATGGCTGTAATCAATCTTTGCCTGAATGGAATGTTTGGTGAAATTGCCTGGATGAACAGTTTAAGCAATGATTTTTATGCTGCCTGGGAAATCTATCCAACCATAAAAGGATGCCCTTGTATCCGTAAGATTCCAAAACAACTGAGCTATATTCATTTAAAACTTCCTGAAGTGCAAAATGAAAGAGCGGAAGTCTCTCAACAACAATTGTTGTTTGAATTTTAAGAAATATAACCCGCCTTTGCGGGTTATACTTTCTTTTTTTCTTGTATCTTTATGGTGCAATGCCATTCCTGGCATTGTTTGTTTGGGGGTTAACATTTAAAAGAGCGGCTACTGAGCTGCTCTTTTTTTATTGTTTATAATCTTTGTTTCTATATTTCTTCGTAAATTGTAAAATTTGACTATCGTGCTAAGTAAAAGATAATTAGTACCTAAGACAACACACATTTATCCAGGGAAGAGGTCAATGACTCCTCCTTTTTTTCTGAGAAAGAATACCACTCCAAATTCCGCCACAAAGTTATTAATCGCTTTCTGAAACAGGTTAGAAATTCTGACCTGTTGCGTCAGAGTTGGAAATCCTGACCGGAGCGTCAGAACAAGGGTAATACAAGCGCCTTCTTTTCATAAGTTTTATGCTGAGCGAAGTCGAAGGACGCCCTTGCCCTAATTCAGAATAGCTCAATGGTGATGGCACCGTAATTTTAATCGGTGAGCCAGATACCAATACAAGTCCGCAAGGCAGCGGCAAAACAACATGACAGTAAAAAACAATACTGCTACAGTAAAAACCAATGGTAAAAGTAACGATGCCAAGATGGAAGTAAAAAAGAATGAACCGGTTCAGGAACATCCGGTGCTTTCACTCGAAAAACGTATCCAGAAAGTTCAGGAGCTAAACATCGTTATCGAAAAGTGGCGAAAGCTGCATGATGCAAAACAAAATCTGAACGAGTTCAAATTGGGTAACGATGGGCTCAGCAATACCATCATTATCAAAGATGCTGCCGGACGGGAGTTTAAAACCAGCCAGAACATTGTTTTTACAACGGTTATGGCTTCAGTTCAGAAAGTTCTTGACGAAAAAATTGCTGAAACAGAAGAACAGATCAACTTCGCAGTGTAGAAAGAAGTCCCTGACCGTAGCGTCAGGGCTTTTTTTGGTCGTTACCTTCCCGCTTTAACTCTTGTTCATTACTTCAAAATCTGTCCTTTAATTTCGGTAGCCCTTCGTTTAGTTTTGATTCCAAAATGTCAGATATGGCTGAAACTATTCGAAGAAACCTTGCATTAAAGGAATACGATATCAAGGAAACACCCCTGGGCGGACAGGTTTCCTTTAGTATCAAATTCGTTAAGAAAGATGGTGAAATCGTATTCCTTCCCTCTGCCGTTGCCTGCGGGCTTCCATTTCATGTTAGAAACAACCGCTTTCGTGGTGTTATGCCGGTTGACAGTAGACTAAAAAGAAGCGGCCATCCCTATCCGGTATGTATTGATGCAATACTCGAATGGAATGGTAAAAAAGTAATACTCTGATGGCTACTGCAGAATATAACAATTCCGGTGTTCCTTTAGTCGCCTTTGGTACCAAAGGAATGTTTCTCAGTACAACGGGAGCGCCTGAAAAACCAAAGAAAGTTGCTTCGCCCCAGGATCCTGATCCGGATAAAACTATCATTGATAATGTCACTGTATCTGACTGGGGAACCGGTAACCGTTTCCCTGATACTGCTGATGGTATCATTACAAAGGTTGGTGTCTTAAATTCCGGTTTAAAGTTTATCCGCAATTTCACTTTGGGGCAGGGTATCTATCCAGTTCGTGTTGTTGGTTATGATGACAACTAAAGTCATTAAAATAATTATTGAAGGTGAAAATCATGGTACAATACAGTATTTTGCAACCAGTTCCTCAGAAATCACAGAAGTCCAACTTCCAAGAACAACTTCTATTGATGGTCTTTTAGCTACCTCAGTCTTTGGAGCAACATGTTTTAAATTAAAAACCATTCGTGTCCCTGATTCCTACATTGGCACAGATACCGGGTTTCTTAAAGATTTATTCGCAAATAATTTTTACAATAATATAGAAATCTCTGCGGTGACTTTGAAAACCTTCAATCGCAACAGCTAAGGGTTGGACCGTGCTCTGATTTTGTCCTTTTAATATGTAACCCTGTAATTTACATTTGTAAAACAAACCTTTAAGCTTTAGTTGAAAATGATTTCTAATATCGACCCGGTCAAGTCAGCAATCCTTTCCTTGCTTGGCGCTTCTGTTGGTACAATCAATAATTATGTAGCAACATTTGTAATCAATGTATCACTTGATTTTGTAAATACCATGTTCCAGCATGCAGCCTGGACTGTGGCAATTCTTGCAGGTTGCGTTTCGGCTTTTAATGGAATCGTTACAGCTGTTCTCAGGTATCGTAAGAATAATGATAAAAAATCTTAGACAGAAAATTTTATAACTAGCTGTTTATACTCTCGGAAATTGGCATTGTTTCCCAGGCAACTCTGACATTTTAATTATTCTTATCAATGACATAAAGTTATGACTTCGAGTTGTGCTTAGTAACTCTATCGTTATCGCCGCTATTTTCAGATCAATAAAATAACTGCTAACACTCAATAAAAAACGTAGGACGGAAAGTGCTAAATTAGAAAGACATAACATTTAATAAAAGGCTCGGTACCTCGATAGGTATGTGCTTCGAAATGACCTACATTTCTTTTTGCCAACCGTCAATGAGTTATGCGATCGTTCTTTGAAGCAATGATTATTCATAATTCCTTGTTAATATCGTTGAGGGAGCACAAGTTTTACACGGGTGTTTTATTTGTATCTTTAAGCGAGAAAACAGGGGTAAAAAGGAGGAAAAATTAAAGATAGTCTAAAGTAGAAATTCAAAGATATTAATAATCAGAACGTTGCACCGTTTTAGCAACTGCCTTCTAAGCAGTAGGTCATGGGTTCGAATCCCGTCCGGGGTACCAAACTTTAAGGTCAGTTTATACTGACCTTTTTTCATTTACGACCGCCGTATCAGAGGTTTTGCCCTGCAATTACAACTATAAACCGTTTAGCTTAAAATATGCAGTAAAATTCCGACATTTTCTGTATTAAATTCAAATAGCAATATACTGCCAAAACTATTGGTATACTTTAGCCTGAATTTTTCTTTATAAAAAATAAGATGTCGCTATCTTTTATCTTATCCATATTTGTCGTAACTTTTATTCGATTGCTTTTATTATGTAAACAGTACGTTGATAATTGTCTGATTTTTTGGAAAATTGATTTGCATAATGAAATAATATAAAGGTAAACCAGCCATTTAAATGCCTTTCAGAATTATGTTTAAAACAGAACTGGAATTTCGCCGGATTCACTGAAAATCATAAAATAAAGCTGGATTTAAATTAAATGTAGTTATGCTGTCATAAGTGCAAAGATTACGCTTGTTGTTGACTTTAAGTCAGCGTCAGGCCTATACATGAAGTACTGCAGGAAAATCAATCGGCTGTGTTTATGTAAAAATGAATTTAAGACATTTTAAAATTAGGGAGAGAAAATATTATTCAAAATTAAATAAGTGATTTAACAGGTAAACAATGAAAATAATTCAGATATTTTATAAGCTACTGGTTTTGGTAACAATTGTATTAATTCCTCTTCAAATTATTGCACAGGGTGCTAACGAAATTGCTGCCACTGTAAATAAGATTGCAACGTATTCAGAAGGAAATGCAGGTGAGAAACTGAAAGTAACTTCTCTGGCTCAGTTTCAGAGAAGTACAGGAAACAACTGGTTCGATATTAAAGAGAATGATCAACTTTATTACAACGATATTCTGAAGCTGAATGAGGAAATATGGTTAAGATTAAATGTTAAAAACAGGCGTCAGAACGGTAGTATTTGTATGTTTCCGAACAATTTAAGCGAACCGGGCCGGTATCAGCTTATGGAATGTCCTGAAGGTTCGATGAATGCTGCTTTAACAATCGAATCCGGCAGTGCAATTCTGGAAGTGGGTAAAAACCTGATATGCACAAATGCCGGCGGTATTAAAAGTGAAGTGAAGTCGGGGAGTATAAGCCGTGCATATTTTAATGTTCGAGCCGATAACTCGGGTGAAATCTTTTTGCAGCAGGGCCATCTAACATTTCCCGAAAATTCAGAAGTTACAGGATTAAAAGTGGGGCAGGTTGCACAATTTAAAGACGGCAAAATAACAAATATATTTTTCCCCGATGCTGTGGCTTTAAGCCAATACAACGACCTGATAAAATTTAATAACAAAACAGTTTGGAAAAAACCGTTTTTGAAACAGCCGGTAACATGGATTGCAGCTGCTGTTGTGGCAGCTGGTACAACACTTATTATTACAAAACCCTGGGATAAACAAGTGAGTGGAACGGTTAGGATTAATTGGGGGAATTAAGCAAATATAAAATGAACAGGAAAATTAAAGCATTAGAGTTTAGAAGTTTTTGCATTTGGCTGTTTTGTTGTGTTTTCCTCGTTTATCTGGGACTGCAAATAGCTTGTACAACTGAAGATTATTTCGAACACAATATTAAAATTGAGTTTAAAATCCAGTTACCAAATCAGGATATGTTAAAAAGTGCCCCGGCAATTACAGGAGTTAAACGGGTAACATTAACCGTATCATCGGAAACCATGGACCCGGAAGAGTTTGAGTTAGTGGTTTCAGGAAATTTTGCGACAGGGACAATACAAATTGACCCGGGAAACAATCTAACATTCATGGCTAAAGCAATGGACGAAAATGACATAGTCCAGTGGCAGGGTTCCACAACCATGAATGTCGAAAATAGTTTTTCAATTGAGATCACTTTATCATCTGTTCCTCCCACAATAAATATTATAAGCGCTTCAGTTGAAGGAAAATCAGTGAATCTTTCCTGGCTAAAAAATAGTGATCCGGATTTTAGCCGGTACGAAATCTATCGGTCGCTATCTGTTAGTAAGGATAGTACACTAATAAAATCAATTAACGTTGCTGATGAGATTAATTTTACTGATACCACTGCTATCAGAGGAAATACCTATTCATATTCTTTAATTGTTTTAGATACCGAAGGGTTTCCGGCATACAGCAAAGCGTCTGCATCCATTCCTGAAAGCGGATTAAATGCAAGCATCTTAAAAATCGACTTTGTGAGTAATACTGTTAACCTTTCGTGGACAAAAAGTACTTATCCAAATTTTGTGAGATACGAATTATACCGATCACAAATTGAAAATCAGATCGGGGCAATTATCTATTCATCTTCAACTGTTTCCGATACATTATTTACAGACAATCAAATATTAAGAGGCACTAACTATTTTTATACTTTGATCTCTTTCGACAATGAGGGAACAAATAAAAATAGCAATACGGTGCTTGCTGAAACTGCAAGTCCAATAGTTACGCCAGCTATTTTGACCGGTACACTCAACGATTTCGTTTTTTTGCATTGGTCACAAAACCCGGATTCTGATTTCAAAGGATACGAACTATACAGGTCACTGTCAACGAATGATTTAGGTGCGGTAATTTATACCACAGAAGTCGTTTCTGACACTGTTTTTACCGACAGCGATATAGAGGGAAGCAATACATATTACTACACTCTCGTTACGAGAAACGCCAATGATTCAACTGCAAAAAGTAATACAGTTGAAATCAAAAATACGTATGTAACAGCAAGTATCCTTTATGGAACATATGATGGTTACATCTATCTCGAATGGACAAAAAACCCGGATTCTGATTTTGCCAGGTATGATTTGTATAGATCAGAATCAATTGGAAGTATTGGCACGCTGATTCATACAGCAAATATTGTAACTGATACTTTATATACCGACAGTGATATATCTAAAAACAATATTTACTATTATACTCTGGTTGTTTATAATACCAGCGATTTAAGTGCGAACAGCAATATTGCCGCAATAGAAACAGGAACGCCCCCAACACCAAGTATCCTGCATGGAGCATACGATGGTTATATTTTCCTCGATTGGACAAAAAATCCTGATTCCGATTATGCAAGGTATGATTTGTACAGGTCTCAATTAAATGGCAGTATAGGTACGAAAATCCATTCAACAAATATTGTTACAGACACAGTATATACCGACAGCGATTTGTCTGAAAACAGTACTTACTATTATACACTGGTTGTATATGATACTGGTGATTTAAGTTCTAACAGTAATGTTTTTACTGTGCAAACTGAAGGAAATACTCCAATTCCAAGTATTCTGGATGGAGCATATGATGGTTATATTTTCCTTGATTGGACAAAAAATACTGATTCCGATTTTGCAAGGTATGAATTGTACAGGTCTCAATTAAATGGCAGTTTAGGTACGTTAATCCATACAACAAATATTGTTACAGATACATTATATACCGACAACAATTTGTCTGAAAACAGTACTTATTATTATACACTGGTTGTATATAATACTGGTAACTTAAGTTCTAATAGTAACGTTTTTACTGTGCAAACTGAAGGAAACCCACCAACACCAGGTATACTTTATGGAGAATATAACGAAAACGTTTACCTTACCTGGACACAAAATCAGGATGCCGATTTTGCACGATATGAATTGTACCGGGCGGATTCTGAAAACTCACCAGGCAATAGAATATTTACAACTTCTATAGTTACGGAATTGGCGTTTGCCGATGATTCGATTTCAGCAGGAGGTTCTTACTATTATACACTGTTTGTTTTCGACACACAAGGGTTGAGTGCAGGCAGCAACGTTTATCATGTTAATATACCTTCTGATTCTATTCAGGCAAGCACACTGAAATTAATTAGCATAGGCTTCGATAAGGCTATTCTCTCATGGGATCAATATCCAAATCCCGATTTCGAAAAATATGAATTATATCGATCTTATTCAGAAAATACAATCGGGGAGATGATATTTTCGTCTTTTGCCAGCAATCAGACTGCATTTACAGACGATTCTGTATCACAGGGAGTTACTTATTATTACAGTTTGGTAGTTTATAATAACTCTGGACTGAGTGCAACAAGTAACATTCTTCCTGTGGAAATTCCCATCGATTATCCGGCAAAAAGCAACATCTATGGAGAATATTATGACTATGGCGAAACAGATGACAGGGTTTACCTTTACTGGGATCAAAATAATGAAGATGATTTTGCAAAGTATGAGTTGTATCGGTCAGAATCTCAAAATTCCCTGGGTGACATGATTTATTCAACTCCATATAACCATGAAACTTATTTTAACGACAATTATGTTTCTGAAGGTAAAAATTATTATTACCGGATAGTTGTTTATGATGTTAATGGAATTCACATAGAAAGTGATGTATTATTAATTAATATACCGATCAGCTATCCAACTTCTGTGTACTTAAATTACGATAATTATGGAAACGATTTATATCTTTTTTGGGACCAGAACAACGACTACGATTTTAACAGATATGAGTTGTATCGGTCAACTTCAGAAAATATTTTGGGAACGCTGGTATATACCACAACAGAAAGATCTGATTTATATTATTATGAATCTCTTAATGTGGGCTACATTTATTACTACACTTTAGTAATATATGATAATGATGGTTTCAGCACAAAAAGCAATGTAATTGCTTATGACTTGAAACCGCCTGCTGCAAGTGTTTTAAATGGTGAATTCGCCAGTTGCCAGGTAAATTTTTCCTGGACCCAAAATTCTGATAACAATTTTTACTATTACGAATTATATCGGTCAGAAACGGAAAATGAATTAGGTACTTCTATTTTTTACACTTATGATGTTGGAGAAACGACATTTACCGACGCTGATGAATACTTATGCTATTACTTAGAATACGGAGGTACCTACTATTATACATTAGTTGTGTATGATTATGACGATCTTAGTTCAAAAAGTAATGTTATAGTGATATCAGCGAATTGAAATTTTGTTTCGTTGTAATTAGTATTTAAAGGAATAATAATTTTCTTCTTCAGAATTCATAAACAAGTATCTGTCACAGTAAATTTCAAACGGATAGGAATGAAAATCAAATTTAGAGAAACGGGAGTGATGAAAGCAATGTATATATTCAAACACAGGATTTGGATGATATTATATGTATCATTTATCTTTCTGTTGGTTCAAACAGGATGTAATAAAGAAGATAACTTTAACTATGGCGTTGACATGTTGTTTCAAATTTCGATGCCAAATAAAGGCGATTTAAAAAGCGCTTCATCAATTGAATCGGTGAGAAGTGTTATTCTTACAGTGAATTCAGAATCTCCAGTGCAGAAGAAAAAGATTGTATTCAATTTCGCTGGCGGAGCTGCTTCCATCGACACTGTTATTTCCTTGGAAAAGGCTAAAAATGTAAAATTCAACGTCGATGCTTTCGACGAGAATAACATAATTCAGTGGAAAGGCGATTCTACAATCGATATTGAGGGTGATTTCGCACTTACAATAGACATGTTACGCAGTAATCCCCAATGCAGTTACATTAAGCGCCTCAAAAGCTGAAAATATTGTTAATCTATCATGGACTCAAAATAATGATCCGGATTTTAAACGATATGATTTATATCGATCAATTTCAGAAAATACTAAAGGAGAAATTATATTTAATACACGAAACAGTTCAAAAGTAACACATCAGATACCTTACAATCAGACGGTATCGATTATTATTACAAAGTTGTGGTTACAGATACCGAAGGATTTGAATCGGGTAGTAATGTTGTGAAAATAAATTTGCCTATTCCTGTGATAACACCAAGTATCCTTTATGGGGAGTACGATAACTCAGTATATCTTACCTGGACAGAAAATCCCGATGCTGATTTTGCACGGTATGAATTGTATAAATCTGATTCAGCAGATAGTTTAGGTGACAAAATATTTTCAACACCAAATGTTTCGGATTTATCGTTCACTGATGAATCCATCTTAGGCGGAAATACTTACTATTATACATTATTGGTTGCCAATACTTTAAATATGACTGCACGGAGTAATGTGGTACAAATGGTCATACCGGAGGATTCCATAACGCCAAGCGTACTAAGCTTAATCACAAAAGGCAGCACTAAAATTGTACTTTCATGGACCCCAAATCCCGATGCTGATTTCTCCAGATATGAATTGTACCGCTCTTATTCTGTAGATGCTTTAGGCGATAAACTTACTACTCTAACTACCCGAAACGCGACAGCATATACCGACGATTCAATAACAGAAGGAGTCATATATTACTATTACATTGTGGTGTATAACACGAAAGAATTAAATGCAAAAAGTAACATTCTGCCGGTGGAAACACCTATAGATTACCCGACAAAAAGCAACTTGTATGGGAGTGGGTGACGGTGATTATTTTTATTTCAACTGGGACCAAAACAGCGACTCGGATTTTGCAAAATACGAGCTGTACCGGTCAACCTCAGCAAATAATTTAGGAACCAAAATAAAGACCGTCACCGACATTGCCTATGTATATGCGGACGATTCTATTTCTAATGGATTCATTTACTACTACACGTTGCTTGTTGTTGATATACACGGATATTCTACAGAAAGCGATCCTGTTATTTTGGATCGGTTGCCGCCAAACCCAAGTACATTAACCGGTAATTTTATTGACTGTACTGTGGAATTTTCCTGGACTCCAAATAATAATAAAGATTTTTACTTGTACGAATTATATCGGTCAGAAACGGAAAATGAATTAGGCACTTCTATTTTTTACACTTATGATGTTGGAGAAACGTCTTTTACCGACTATGATCAAGCCTTATGCTATTACTTATCACTGGGAGGTACATATTATTATACATTAGTGGTTTATGATTATGATTATCTTAGTGCAAATAGCAATGTAGTTATAATTAAAGCACAATAAATTTTACTTAAGTGGCTATTAAAAATAATAATCGTTAAATCCAGGTTTGAATTGAATTTGTTATTTTAGAATCAGGGCTTAATATCTCATCGAAATTAATAAACACAACGCAACCTTTTTTTCCATAATATCGTCTTGCTAATAGCCGGTAAAACTTTGAACCATGAAAAAAATTCTACCTATTCTTATCTCGTTTCTCCCAATTCTGCAGGTATTTGCTCAGGATACCATTCAAAATGAAAATTGTAAAGCATATTTTAAATACGAATTAAAAGACATGCTCATGTCGCCGTTACCCGCGATGGCTGTGCAATTTTACGGTGCGGCGGAAGGAGATGTTGATTCCTGGTTCTGGGAATTTGATGATGGCGAAACCAGTCGGGAACAAGATCCAATGCATGTGTATTATGCCGACAGTATTGGAGCTGACGGTTCATTTCTTTTTTACCGAACTGTAAAACTTACCATTTACACTGCCGATAGTTGCATCAGTACTTACACAGAAGCAATCCAGGTGTTTCATTCAACGGACCCTCGTGACGATTGCCGGGCTTATTTTCAATATTACCAGACGAATTACGATACAGTAAATAACACGGCAACAATACAGTTTAAAGGAATTAGTGATAACGATTCATTACAATATTCCTGGGATTTTGGAAACGGAGAAATGAGCGCAGCCAGAAATCCGGAGATTGTTTTTGACCTTTCATCGAAAGAATACCAGGTTTGCCTGGAAACTGCCGGAAGATATGATTGCTCCGACTCTTACTGTGAAACTATTGTTATAAAAAATCCATACGCCTTCAACGACTCTGCTGATTGTTTTGCCGGTTTTGTTTATAAAGTCAATTACGATGTTCAAACATTTGCTCCGGCCTTGGTGCTCGATTTTTATTCGCAAAGTAAAAATGCGATGGAATGGCATTGGGATTTTGACGACGGAACAACCAGCGACGAACCAAATCCGATGCATATCTTTAATCTTCCGCTGGATCCCGACAGTGCAGGCAATGCATTTGATCCTTATAGAAATGTTTGCCTGACAGTGGTTACGAAATCAGGTTGTGGAGCCACTTCATGTGAAACCATCAACATTTTAATGAATGATACGATAAAGCCTGAGCCACATCCTGAACCGGAATGTCAGGCATGGATAAAATATTATAAACGTGACGATATTATTTCAATACCAGAGTTGGTTCAGTACCGGTTTGTCGATGCATCGGAAGGCGAAGTTGCCAGTCGTTTATGGACATTTGAAGACGGAACCACCAGCACCGATGAAGTGGTCGACAAAGGATTCGATTTCATGAAACAAACCCAGAAAGTTTGTCTTACCATAGAAACCCTGGATAGTTGCATCAGTACCTGGTGTGAAACCGTTCGTGTGTCCAATATTCCACCTGACAGTGGTTATGTGCCGGTACCTTCACCCAATTATTCTTTCAGGTATGAAGCCTACTTTCCAATCGGGATGTCATCATGTGCAGGCACGGTAAAAGCCTGGGTCTACCATAAAGATTCACTTGTCGATGCAACC
The DNA here is from genome assembly GCA_963821855.1 of uncultured Prolixibacteraceae bacterium. GTDB lineage: Bacteria > Bacteroidota > Bacteroidia > Bacteroidales > Prolixibacteraceae > Draconibacterium. The sequence goes on from CAWGFJ010000008.1 coordinate 34,131, forward strand.
AACTTTGTATGGTCAAACGGTGCAGAAGGGCAGGAGGCCGAAGGTTTTTGCCCAACCCAAACTTATTCGGTAAAAGCTATAACACCCGACGGAACGGTTGTTTCAGGAACATTTGTTTTTAACGGCGATAGCACAGTAAGCGTAATTCCAATGAACTGGTGGGTTTCAGATTCCGGAGATTTGATTCACGTTTCTGCCGATAAAACGAATGAACAATATGTTATTCGCTGGAAGCTTTGTGATGGAACAGTCCTGGTTCAGGATAGCATCCCAGTTGAATTGCTTAATTGCGATGGTTCGGAATCGAATATGTTTTTAACCGATTCGGCAGGCGTTATCATTTATTCCGAAAACATTTCAATGAAAGCCATTTCTACGGTTATCGACAGCAAAAAGCTTAAAGAAAGTATTCAACTGTTTCCAAATCCGGTTAACGACATTTTGAATCTTCAGTATAAAGGAAATTCAGTGAAGGAAATGCAGGTTGAAATAAACGATATCACAGGAAAACAGGTTCTGAATCGCTTTTTTTACAATATTCAGAATGGCCAAAAACTCAACATCGATACGAGTTCGTTAAAAAAAGGAATTTATATTGTTCAGGTTCGCTCTGAAAATCAAATTTTAACACAGCAAAAAATTATTAAATAAACGAATCTCAAAGCCGATATTTTTAATTTCATTCAAAAATTCCATTTACTATTATCCGCTATTTTGCCTTTCCAGGTTTTATTTGCTCGCTACCAATCAGGCAACGTTACAATCGTCCCTCCCTTGCGAAGGGAGGGAGACGAGGGAAGGTACAAAAAAAACTCGAACTCTATAGAAAATTCACTCTTCCTTTTGTAGTTTTGATGATTAAGAAAATTCAGCCGGATAAATATTAAAAAGCTTATACGGCTTTTTAAATTGTAATGATTTTATGGGAAATAAGGTTTATATATCAAAAAAGGTAAATGAATTTGCGTCGTTTCGGTTAACTGCAGATTTAAGCGCTTTAACTGAAAAAGAAAAACAAATGCTTCCTTATTTGTTTCAAGCAGCGGATATTATGCAGGAAATTTTCTGGATGGAAACATTCGGAGATAAAAACGAACTGTTTTCAATGAATTTGGAAGAATCGGAAAAAAAGTTTATTGAAATTAACTTTGGCCCGTGGGAACGTTTAAACGGAAATAAATCGTTTATCGACGAATACGGACCAAAACCATTGGGTGCTAATTTTTATCCAAAAGATATTTCAAAAGCGGAATTCGCAAATTGGAAGGAAAAGACAAAAACCAGTCTGTATACTTTAATCCGCAGGGGCGAAGACGGGAATCTTGTTTCATTTCCATACCACATCGCCTTTGAAGTTCAAATAAACAAAGCTGCTGAACTTCTTATAAAAGCTTCGGAACTCGCGGAAGTTTCAGGACTAAAGAATTACCTCGAAAAACGTGCAAAATCATTGTTAACCGACGATTACTTTGAAAGCGATATTGCCTGGATGGAGATGAAAGACAACACCATTGATTTTGTGATTGGTCCGATTGAAAGTTACGAAGATCAACTGTTTGGATATAAAGCAGCGCATGAAGCCTATATTCTGATTAAAGACAAAACCTGGAGCAACAAACTGGCAAGGTTCGCCGAATTGTTGCCTGATTTGCAAAAAGAACTTCCATGCGAACAGAAATACAAAGATGAAGTTCCGGGAATGGATTCTGATTTGAATGTATACGATGCAATTTATTATGCCGGCGATTGCAATGCGGGAAGTAAAACCATTGCAATTAATCTCCCAAACGACGAAAAAGTGAGGGCATTAAAAGGCAGCAGGAAATTACAACTCAAAAATTCGATGCAGGCCAAATTCGAAAAGATTTTGGTTCCAATCGCCAATTTGCTGATTGCCGAAAACCAGCGAAAACACATAAAATTTGAGGCATTTTTTGAAAATACGCTGTTTCATGAAGTGGCCCACGGTCTTGGTATGAGCTTTACTATCTCCAAATTGGAAACAGTTCGTGAAGCGCTTAAAAATAACTACACAGCTATTGAAGAAGAAAAAGCCGATATGCTGGGCCTTTGGTGCGTTTTCAGGTTAATCGAATTGGGGGAATCAGGTGAAAAAGATATGATGGACAATTTTGTCACTTTTATGGCAGGAATCTTTCGTTCGGTACGTTTTGGCGCTGCCAGCGCACACGGAAAAGCCAATATGATACGGTTTTATTATTTTCAGGAAAATGGAGCTTTCACACGCGATGAGGAAACCGGAACATATCGCGTAAATTTCGAACAAATGAAAGATGCCATGTTTTCACTTTCCGAAGAGATTCTGAAAATTCAGGGAGATGGAGATTATCAGGCGGCAAAATCATTAATCGAAGAAAAAGGTTTTATTCGCGAAGAACTTCAAATTGACCTTGACCGAATTGCAAAAGCAGGAATTCCGCGCGATATTATTTTCGAACAGGGGCCGGAAGTTTTAGGATTGTAACCTGTACATTTTCAATTATGTTATGTTAATCCTTTCTTACCTTTTGTAATTCTGTCCCGAAATTTAAGAGTACTTCATTTGCTTAAAATAGCTTTGCAAAAAATTCAGTAATGAATATTAAACAACGATGGAATAAGCTACCGTTTAATCCGGGCAAAATACCTTTTTTCTATGGATGGGTGATTTTGTTTGCTTCCACCATCGGGATACTGGTCAGCGCTCCCGGACAAACCATGGGAGTTTCTACATTTACCGACTATCTGCTTGATAATATTCATATCGGCCGCGACCAGTTAAGTTTTGCCTATATGGTTGGCACGGTCGGCAGTTCTCTGATTCTTACCTATGCCGGAAAAATGTACGACAAATATGGTGCACGCTGGGTTGGATTGGCAATTTCATTTGTATTGGCTGCTGTGCTTGTATTGCTAAGTCAGTCCGACAGAATTATCCGGTTTTTTATTTCCGATATTCAAACCACGTTTTATATTGGTTTTGCAATTGCAGTTTTAATACTGTTGTTTTTTGCGCTTCGGTTTGCCGGACAAGGCGTTTTGACTATGATTTCGCGAAACATGCTTATGAAATGGTTTGTTGCCCGACGTGGATTAGTGAATGGAATATCATCGGTTTTTGTGGCAACGGGATTTTCATTAGCGCCATTAACTTTCGATATGCTTATCCAGGGAACATCGTGGCGCTATGCATGGTTATTATGGCGCTGACTATCGGTGTGCTTTTCACGCTTTTTGTATTCCTTTTCTTTCGCGATAATCCCGAAGATTTGGATATGATTCCCGATGGCGAAGTTCATGGCAACAAGGAACATAATGTGGTGATAAAACCTTTTAAACAATTTACACTCAAAGAGGCACAAAAGAACTTCAGCTTTTGGCTCTTTTCGGTTCCGCTTGCACTTTATGCATTATATATAACCGGATTTACTTTTCACCTGGTTTCACTTTTCGAGAATTCAGGTTTAAGCCGCGAAAAAGCACTGGAAATATTTATTCCTTCGTCAATAATTTCTGTCACATTTTCGCTGGTTGGCGGATATGTCAGCGACCGCATAAAATTAAAATACCTGTTGTACCTCTGTTTAGGTGGCCAGATTTTCGCACTTTTCAGCATGGCAAATCTGAACAACGAAATTTTTTACTACGGCTACATTGTAGGAAATGGAGTTGTGGCCGGAATGTACAATGTATTAATGGCAGTAACGTGGCCTCGCTTTTACGGCCGCGAACATCTCGGGCGGATTACCGGATTTGTGATGGCTATTATTGTTTTTGCCAGCGCTTTTGGCCCGGTTTTGTTTAGTTTATCGCTTACACAATTCGGAAGTTACAATTATTCGATTTACATTTTGATTGCCGTAATTGCCGTTTTCGCATTGTTCAGCAAAAAAGCCGAAAACCCGCAGGATAAACTGGAAGGCTCGTTATAAATTTTTATTTGGTTGGCTTTTCCTTTGGAAATTCAAACATAAAAATATTGGTTTTATCTGTTCTGAGTTATTGCCTTAGAAATCTTAAATTGCTTCTTACAAGCAGCAAGAATCCTGTGAAATATTCTGAAGCTTTGCGCAACTTATTTTTTACCATTTTTTAAAACTTATACAAGATTAAACACCGCTATTCAAAATAAAATTCCTTAGCTTTGATTTCTTTAAAATTCTAAACCAACAAAAATGAAAACACCTGTTTTTACGTTAATCGCGGTACTTATATTATTTATTATCGGTTGTCAGCCTGAAATGAAAGTAGGAGAGTGGCAAACCATTTTCGATGGCGAATCGCTTAAAGGCTGGAAAGGCGCAAATGAAAATACCGAAAGCTTTTCAGTGGAAGACGGAACTATTAAATGTTCAGGTGAACGAAGTCATCTTTATTACAAAGGAAATTTTAAAAACTTCGAATTTGAAACCGAAGTAAAAACACTCGAACATTCGAATTCAGGAATATTTATTTGTACAAAATACCAGTCGGAAGGCTGGCCTGCAAATGGATACGAAATTCAGGTGAATAACAGTTTTGTTGGTTCGCCAAATTTTAAAGAGCGCCGGAAAACCGGCAGTATTTACAACGTCAGGAACATATATTTTCCGCTTGTAAAAGATAACGAATGGTTTAAAATGCGCGTTAAAGTAGTGGAAAATTTTGTTGAAGTTTTTGTAAACGATGTTAAAGTGAATGAATATACCGAACCTGAAGATCCATGGCGATGGGAGGGAGGTGAAAATGTAAAACTGGGTGAAGGTACAATCGCATTACAGGCACACGACGCAAACAGCACCACCTATTACAGAAATCTAAGAATTAAAGCTTTACCTGAAGGTGAAAGAAAAACAGTGGGAGATAAAGAATGGGATACGCTCGTAACCAAATTAATGAAACCCGGATTTCCGCTGGTAGATTACCATGTGCATCTAAAAGGAGGCTTAACTATTGAAGAAGTAGTTGCGAATTCTCAGAAACTGGGAATAAACTACGGTGTTGCACCCAACTGTGGTTTGCATTTTCCGGTAACAAACGATTCAACTTTATATGAATATATAGACGATGTTGCAGGAAGTCCCACATTTAAGGGAATGCAGGCCGAAGGCCGGGAATGGATTACCTTGTTTTCGCCTGAAGCAATTGCAAAATTCGATTATGTTTTTACCGATGCAATGACCTTTACCGATTATAAAGGAAGAAGAAACAGAATCTGGATTCCCGAGGAAGTTTGGGTAGACAATAAGCAACAGTTTATGGATCAGATGGTGGGCAAGATTGAAGCAATTTTTTCGCAGGAACCTGTTGATATTTTTGTAAATCCTACCGTTTTGCCGGCTCAGATTATGGATGAATACGACGAATTATGGACTGATGAACGAATCGAAAAAGTGGTAAAAGTGCTGGCCGATAATAATATTGCTCTCGAAATTAATGCAAGATATAAAGTGCCAAGCGCCAAAATAATTAAAATGGCCAAAGCCGGTGGAGTAAAATTTACATTCGGAACCAATAACACAGGACGCGATTTGGGGCGTTTGGAATATTGTATTCAAATGCTTGAAGAATGTGAACTCACACCCGACGATATGTTCGAGATTAAACCCGACAGCCTGAAACCGGTTATTGTAAAAGGTTTGCCTGAAAAGATTACAGGATAATTTCGCGCAGCGTGTTTGTCCCAATTTTTAGAAGAAATCGATATGCGGTTTACGTGGTTGTATTATTTTCTTTTTGTTTACCGCATATTCAATAAGGTCAACCACTTCTTCATCGCTAAACATGGCGCAGTTTACACAAAAATCGAACAAATCCGATTTTACATCTTCGTCGCTTATCATTCTTCTGAAAGCCATGCGTTCATTCTCTACTTTCTGAATAAAATCAATGGCTTCCTTTTTACCGAGTTTATTATTCAGCATAATGGCTTTAACTCTGTAATCCAATGGCGCAACCAAACGAATATGCAACGCATTTTTTATGTCTTTTGCGATAATGTGCCCGGCTCTTCCAACAATAATGCAATAGCCATCAGTCGCAAAGCTATGAATGACATCGGCCACGGTATGAACAATTTTCCGTTCGCTTTTGTAGCTCTTGTCGTTGAAAGCTTTCAGTATTTCATCAAATGTATATTTATCCGATGGCTTAAAGGTCTTTTGAATTTTTTCAGGAGCCATATTCAGTTCACGCGCACTTTCATAAAAAACCTCTTTGCTAAGCACTCTCCAACTGGAATATGGATTATACATGTTGAGTCGTGTCGACAGGATTTTTGCAAGTTTGAGCCCGTTGCAGCCCAACTTCCCTCGAAATGGTAATAACAGGGCCGGCTATCGTAATCTCATTTTTGGATGATTTTTCTTCGCTGATTCTTTTGTTTAAATAAACGAGTAACGAATTGCTCATAACAGTTTTTAGTTTTACTTACGAAAAATGTCATGTTTTGTTTTCAAACAAAGAGCTGAATTTTAGATTTTGATAAAACCTTTTGTTTAAATGATAAGAATCATCGGATTTAACTTCCTCAAGGCTTACATTTGAACACTTTTCATTTTTTTTAGTTTAAGAAAACTGGAAATACAATTTGCAATTTTTTAATTATAGAAAAATACATTGACATGTTCGCAAAAGAAGTATATATCAGCCGGAGAAAAGTATTAAAACGAAGTGGTTTGAAAGGTATCGGATTATTTTTGGGAAACACCGATTCGCCAATGAATTGCATGGATAACACATTTCATTTCCGGCAAGACAGTACATTTCTTTACTTTTTTGGCCTCGATTTTCAGGGATTGGCAGCGGTGATCGATTTTGAAAGCGGTGAAGAATTTCTATTCGGCGACGATGTCGATATTGCCGATATTATCTGGATGGGGCCGCAGGTTCCGTTAAAAGAAAATGCGTTGAAAGCCGGTATTGAAAAAACAGCGCCATTCGAAAAAATTTATGAACGAATTGCCGATGCCAAGCGAAAAGGAAGACATATACATTATCTTCCGCCATATCGCGGAGAAAATAAAATTCTGCTTGAAAAGCTGCTGGGAATTTCTTCGTTACAGGTTTCGGAACACCGATCACTCGAGCTGGTAAAAGCAGTTATCGAATTGCGCTCCGTTAAGGAAGCGGTTGAAATTGAAGAAATTAAGAAAGCCTGCGCAACGGGTTATGAAATGCATGTAACTGCCATGAAAATGGCAAAACCCGGAACCTGGGAACAAAAAATTGCCGGAACAATTGAAGGTATTGCAATGGCTGGTGGCGGTATGCCATCATTTCCGATTATTCTGTCACAAAATGGTGAAACACTTCATAATCATAATCATTCAAATTATTTACAGGAAGGACGATTAATGCTTACCGATGCAGGTGCCGAATCGCTTTTACATTATGCTTCCGATTTTACCAGAACAGTTCCGGTTGGCGGAAAATTCACGCAAAAACAACGTGAGATTTATGAAATTGTGCTGGCTGCCAATAACCATGCGACGTCAATTACAAAACCGGGAGTTACATATCTTTCGGTTCATTTGGCAGCGGCTGAAGTAATTACGTCGGGCTTAAAAGATTTGGGCTTAATGAAAGGCGATGTAAAAGAAGCTGTTAAAAATGGCGCTCATGCCTTATTTCTTCCGCACGGACTTGGCCACATGATGGGACTCGATGTGCACGATATGGAAGATTTGGGACAAATTTACGTCGGATATGATGATGAAATTCGTCCGGTTGACCAGTTTGGAACGGCTTATCTTCGATTGGGCAGAAGACTGCAAACTGGTTTTGTGCTGACCAACGAACCAGGCATCTATTTTATTCCCGCATTAATCGATAAATGGCAAAGTGAAAAAATAAATGCTGAATACATCAATTTCGATAAAGTAAATGAATACCGCAATTTTGGCGGAATACGGCTTGAAGACGATATTCTGGTTACCGATACCGGTTGCGAAATACTTGGCGAACGTGTTCCAATCGATCCCGATGAAGTGGAAGAAATTGTAAAAGGTTAATTTTGATCTAAATTGAATAAATATATTTTGCTAATCATATTGAGATATTCGCCAAATTGCTGTAGCGTAATCTGCTAATTTTTCCTGTCTGATATCAACTGTATTCGGAGTCCAGTCATTTGAATTAATTTGTTTGGATAATTCATATTGACTGGTATGATATATTACTTTTTTATCGGCAAAAGATAAGGTGCCGCAAGCCCGGTTTTTGTCGTCCTCGAGAATTGTATAATTTCCTAATCTGTAAACAACAGATTCATGAATTGCTGTTGGAAAATTATTATTGTAGTGTTCGTTCCCGTTTTCCGGCAATATGTGTTCGATAGTTCCCGGATCTTCCTCAAAATCATGATCAGAATGACTTAAATGATTTTCGATTCTAAACATAATATATCGAACTAATTTTTTTCCACGTTTTGTACTTAAGGATTTTGTGGAAAAGTCATTTTTGAAATCATTATCAGATGGATACAGAGGTTTTATTAAATCAGCAATCTGTAAGACTGTTGTAGCTTCTTTATTACTTATTTTTATTGCTGCTTTATTGTAGATATCTTCTTTAAGATTTGTATGAAGCCTGGCAATGACAGTATATCTGAAAGTTATTATGCTTACTAATTTTAACACTTTAGAAAAGTCTTCTCGTGACAAGTTATTATAAGCAGCTATTAAAATTGGAAACGCTTGCTTTTCCTTGAACAACGACAATTCTTTAATACGTTTTTTTATTTCCCGGTGTCCTCCCCAAAAACTATCTGCATAATTGGAAAGGGCATTATATAAAAAAGCATTGTCTTCCAGCGAATCCAACAACGAAATAACTTCCGGCGAGTTGGTTATGGAATCCTTTACAGCCCTAAACAGATATTCCTGCCTTATCAGTTTATTTTTCGATATCCAATAATGTCTTAAAAAAGCTGGAAAGTTGTCCAATCCTATTATATCAACAATTTTTCTCCATTTGTTTTTAACGTGCGGTAAATCTACCAGCGTAGCTATTGAAAATAGATAATTTTTAAGAAGGTCTGTTACGGTGAGCCCAACTCCTCTTGAATTTAGGGTTTCAAAAACAGTATATGCGCTTAGTTCATCCTCAACTACAATCTGAATAAACATTAATTTCTCAGCAATCAGCTTATTCAAAAAATTAGTGATTGTTTCACCTTCATTTACATTTTTAAAATGCTCTGAAACCTTTTCAACATAAAAATTATAGGCTTGCCAAATCAGCTTATCTGAATCCACTAAAGTATTAGTATTCGTCGGCGATCTGAACACAAGTAAGTTCGACTGAAAAAAACTATTGTTGTTTTCATTGAGCCTTAATTTTGAGAAATAAGTCAATGAACCAGGATCTTTATCTCCAATAAATTTTTTCTGCAACAACAAAACTCTTTCCTTATTATTTTCAGAATCAATATTGTTTGATATTAGCAAATTTAGCTGTTTAATTATTGCTAATACAATTAATGTTAGTGTTGAGAATCTTTGTTGCCCGTCAATAACATGAAACTTTTTTTCTCCCATATTTTGTAGTACAATAGACCCCATGTAATGTACATTTCCACCTAATTCAATTACCATGATATCATTCCACAAATCTTCCCACTGGTCTCTTATCCATGAGTAATCTCTTTGATATGGAGGTACCGTATAGGTTTTTCCGTTTCCTAATATGTCGCTCAAACTAACCGTACTTGTATCTAATAAGTTATTAACTGCCATTATGCAAAAATAATTTTCTAATTCTTTGTCTACGCTTTTGAAGAAATGATAAAGTAGCTATGCAAGTTAAAAACTAAAATTTATAATCAATTAAAGGAAGGATAAAATATGAGAATTGATTTACTTATTTAAAATCCTGTGGTAAAAATAATCCATTTCCTGCATTATTTCGTCCCTGATCCCACGGCACTTCTGCTTTAGTTCGTCGCGGTCGCGAAAGTTTTTGTACGGATTATGAAATCCTAAATGCATTTTTCTTTTGAATTTAAGCGGCGGAATTTTTAGTTCTTCTGCAGTGCCGTCTCCAACAGTAATTAAATAATCGAAATCGATATGAGCAAATTCTGAATAATGCTTTGGTTCCGAAGGTTTTAGTTCTATTCCTGTTTCTGCCAAAACTTCAATTGCCACCGGACTAATATGATCGACAGGTTGTATTCCGGCTGAATAAATCTCGAGATTCGGATCGAAACTTCTTAATATTGCTTCTGCCATCTGGCTCCGGCAGGAGTTCTGATTACTGATAAAGAAAATTTTTACCCCATTTGAACGATAGTTTTTTGGTTAGTTGTTTAGTTTACATTTTAAAAACAAGTTCAATTTAAATAAAATAATGAGCATTGAAAATAACATTTGTTACTATTTTGTTTGAGAATGAATAATTTACATGTGTTATTCAACATGGATTTAATAACCGGCAATGAAATACCAAAATTTATTCTGTTTAACAAAACAAATCCAATGTTCTGATTCTGAATTATATTCAGCTCTGTTTTGTTATTTCAGTGTAATGTCCGAATAATTAATATAATTTATAAAAACTTTGAGTATTAGTGTAGTATTGCCTATTTTCGTAGATCTAATATTTACGCACACCATTGGTAAATGGTATTAATTAATGCTTGAAATGAAACCTAAAGATCTAAAAAACTCAGAGGAGTTAAGCGGCGCTTCTAAATCTGAAATTGAAAAGACAGAAAAAAAAGATTCAGGAAATAAAAAGCCTGTGGATGTACCTGATAATAAGGTAGAAGAAAAACAAAATAATACAGAATCAGGCGCAGAAAAAGAAAACGTTTTGGAACAATCGGAAGAAGTTTCAAAAAAAGAAGACCCTAAAGTTAAGACCGAAGAAAAAGAAGAAAAACCGGAGGCTGTAAAATCTGACCAGAAACCGGAGTCTGCAAACGAAAAACCGGAACCGGAAAAAGCAGAAGAAGCAGTCGTAAATGAGAAATCAGAAGAAGAAAAAGAAGAAAAACCGGAGGCTGTAAAATCTGAACAGAAACCGGAGTCTGCAAACGAAAAACCGGAACCGGAAAAAGCAGAAGAAGCAGTCGTAAATGAGAAATCAGAAGAAGCAAAAGCTGAAAAGACGGAGACTGTAAAATCTGAACAGAAACCGGAGCCTGTAAACGAAAAACCGGAACCGGAAAAAGCAGAAGAAGCAGTCGTAAAAGAGAAATCAGAAGAAGCAAAAGTTGAAAAGCCGGAGACTGTAAAATCTGAGCAGAAACCGGAGCCTGGAAACGAAAAACCGGAACCGGAAAAAGCAGAAGATCCGGTAGCTGAAGAAAAATCAGGGGAAAAAACGGAAGAGCCTGTTTCCGAAGAAAAACCAAAGAAAAAGAAAAGTAAAAAATCTGAAGTTGCTGAATCGGATGAAGACACCAAATCCGAAGAAGTTAAGGAAAAGGAAGTTTCAACACAGGATAAGCAGGAAGAGAAAGCGGAAAAGGTAACCGATGATAAAAAAGAAACCGTAACGGAAACACCTGCCGAAAAACCAGCCAGGGAAAAGAAGAAAAAGAGAGAAGAATCTGTTGATTATTCTAATCATTCGCAGGTCGAACTGGTAAATGCACTTCGCGATGTGCTCAACAATCCTGATGATTACGATATAAAGGTAGAAATTGATGCTATTCGTTCGGCATTCTACAAAAAAAGAAACGAGAATATTGAAGAAGCAAAAAATGCATTTATCGAGGAAGGCGGTGCAGAAGAAGAATTTGAACCCGAACAGGATCCTTACGAAAATGATATCAAAGATTTGCTGAAACGTTACCGCCAGGTAAGGATTGAATACAATAAAAGGCTCGAAATAGAAAAAGAAGAAAATCTTATAAGGAAATATGAGGTTATTGAAAATATCAAAAGTTTAATCAATAACGAAGAATCGATTAATAAAACATTTAACGAATTCAGGGATTTACAACGCGAATGGCGCGAAATTGGATTGGTGCCTCAGTCGAAAATGAAAAACCTGTGGGATTTGTATCATTTCCATGTTGAAAATTTTTACGATTACATTAAAATAAACCGCGAATTACGCGATTTGGATTTAAAAAAGAACCTGGAAATGAAGATTACTCTATGCGAAAATGCCGAAGAATTGCTGGTTGAACCATCGATTATAAAAGCGTTTAACACATTGCAGAAATACCACGAACAATGGCGGGAAATAGGTCCGGTTCCACGAGAAAATAAAGACGATATCTGGGAACGATTTAAAACGGTAACTGCAAAAATAAATAAAAAGCACCAGGAATTTTTTGAAACCAGAAAATCCGAACAAAAGAAAAATCTTGAAGCCAAAATCGCGCTTTGCGAAAAAGTGGAAGAAATAGATCCATCGGAATTAAGCAGTTACAGAGAGTGGGACGAGAAATCGAGAGAGCTGATTCAACTTCAGAAAGTTTGGAGAACTATTGGATTTGCACCAAAAAAAGACAACAACAGAATATACGACAGGTTTCGGACTGCCTGTGACCAATTCTTTAATGCAAAACGCGACTTTTATTCGAAAAACAAGGAAGTTCAGCAAAATAACCTTCTGTTAAAAATTGAACTGTGCGAACAGGCAGAAGCGCTGAAAGACAGCGACGATTGGAAAAAAACCACACAGGATTTAATCAACATTCAAAAGCAATGGAAAGAAATCGGGCCCGTTCCACGGAAACATTCCGATGCGTTGTGGAAAAGATTCAGAACAGCGTGCGACTTTTTCTTCGATAAAAAATCGGAACATTTTTCCGATGTCGATTCTGAACAGGTTGATAATCTTAAAGCAAAAGAAGATTTGATAGCCGAAGTTGAAAAATTTAAATCGACAGGCGATGTCGATAAAAACCTGAAAACGCTGAGGGAATTTCAACGCCGGTGGACCGAAATCGGGCATGTGCCTTTCAAAAAGAAAGATGATTTGCAAATCAAGTTCCGTGAGGCAATTAACCAGTTGTACGATGAATTAAACATCGATGAAGGAAAACGTAACCTGTTGAAATTTAAGAATAAAATGTCGTCGTATTCCGAATCGAACCGTGGGCAGAATAAAATGCGGATGGAACGCGATAAGTACATGAATAAACTGAAGCAACTGGAAAACGACCTGGTTTTGCTCGATAACAACATTGGTTTCTTTGCCAAATCGAAAAATGCCGAGTCGCTGATTGAAGATGTGAAAAAGAAAATTGAGGATACAAAACAAAAAATAGAGTTAATGAAGGAAAAAATAAGAGTGATTGACGATATGGAAAATTAAAGAAAAAGCCGGTTTAGCCGGCTTTTTTCATGCCTTTAAATCAAAACGGTTCAGCACTTCATATTGCTGCAAACTTTTCACAATTGTTTCTCTTCCTATGATAATATAGTTTTATAAGACCCGCATTATTTGAAGGATAATGAAATTGTATCCCATTGTCATTTCGAGTGTTCACTCAATTTAATTGAGTATAATGAGATGATGACAGGATTGGGAGTCGGACTTTCCCAAGTCCGACAATTTGTCTTCGACTTGGGAAAGTCGAAGTCCCCGCAGTTTGTACTTTTTATTTTATTCATATTGAGCACGTTAAAAAGATCTGTCATTGGCACGAGTATGCGAGGAGAAATCTCTTTATTTAAAAGATCTCTCACCGCCAGCCGGCGGTTCGAGATGACAAAAAATAAAATCTTTGCTCCGGATTCAAAATTTGATTATATTATTATCGAATAATTGATAATAATATTATCATTTCAATGAACAGGCATATCGTACATATGGATTTAGACACATTTTTTGTGTCGTGCGAACGGCTGATGGACAGCAAGTTGAATAAGCAACCTGTACTTATTGGCGGAATCAGCGACAGGGGAGTGGTGGCATCGTGCAGCTACGAAACCCGGCAGTATGGAGTTCACTCGGGAATGCCCATGAAAATGGCCCGTATTTTATGTCCCGATGCGATAATTATTCGGGGAAACAGTACGGTGTATTCCAAATTCTCCGACATGATAACCGAAATTATAAAGGAACAGGCGCCGCTTTTTGAGAAATCATCCATAGACGAATTTTATGTGGATGTTTCGGGAATGGACAAATTTTACGGCTGTTTTCAGTGGGCAAAGGAGTTACGCGAAAAAATCATTCACGAAACCATGCTTCCTATTTCCCTGGGGCTTTCCATTAACAAAACCGTTTCGAAGGTAGGAACCAGCGAGGCTAAACCCAATAATTACATTAATGTTCCTGATGGACTTGAGAAAAGTTTTCTGGCGCCGCTTTCGGTAAAGAAAATCCCGATGGTTGGCGACCAAACCTATCATCTGTTGCGAAGCATGGGCGTGGAAAAAGTAAAAACCGTTCAGGAAATGCCCATGGAACTAATGGAACGGGTGCTGGGAAAAAACGGGATTGTTTTGTGGAAAAAAGCTCAGGGTGTCGATAATTCGCCGGTGGTGCCCTGGCAGGAACGAAAATCCATTTCCATGGAACGTACTTTCGAACAGGACTCAACCGATGTTTGCCAAATGAAAAGCATTCTTATTTCCATGGCTGAAAAACTGGCGTACCAGTTGCGTACCGAAAATAAGCTTACAGCATGTGTTTCCATAAAAATCAGGTATTCCGATTTTCAAACCTACAGCAAACAGCGAAAAATAAATTACACTTCGCTCGATAGTACACTGATTCAAACCACACTCGATTTGTTTGAATCGCTTTACCAGCGGCGGGTTTTAATCCGGCTGGTTGGAGTGCGTTTTAGTCATTTAATCGGTGGCAGTTACCAAATGCGCTTGTTCGAAGATTCGGAAAAACTGATCCGGCTTTACCAGTCGATGGACAAGGTTCGTAACCGGTTTGGAAATAAGGCGGTGCAGCGTGCTGTAACAATGGAAATTACAAACCTGAGCAGCAGTTTTAATTCGTTTAACGGGCTTACAAACAGGAGTTGACAGTGGTCAGTGGTCAGTCGCAGTCGCAGTTTTCAGTCGCAGATCTGCAGCCTGCCCGGCTGAAAGGATTTCGGACGGGTCAGTTCAGTATTTAGTGTTCAGTGTTCAGTGTTCAGAGGAAGAAGTTCAAAGTGTAAAGTTTAAGGAAGTTCAGTGTTCAGTGTTCAGTGTTCAGTGTTCAGTTCGCAATTTAACAGTTTAAATTCAATTTGGCAGTTTAACAATTTGGCAGTTTAACAATTTAACAGTTTAACAATTTAACAGTTTAACAATTTAACAGTTTAACAATTTTTCAATTTAACAATTTTTCAATGCTTATCAATTGTCATTCGTGGTTTAGTTTACGGTATGGTGCAATACATCCGGAAAAGTTGCTGGAGGAATTGTCTGCCAGGGGATATTCATGTTTCGCACTTACCGATATTAATAATACTTCGGCGAGTATCGATTTTGTACGGCTGGCTGAGAAATATAACATCAGACCGGTTTTAGGTATCGATTTCAGAAACGGGCTCGAACAGAAATATGTTGCCTTAGCCAGAAACAACGAAGGTTTTCGCGCTTTAAACGAACATCTTACACAATATCTTCATGATAAAAAAACATTTGAAAACCAGGCTCCTGAACTTGATGATACATTTGTAATCTATCCGTTTAAAAATCAAAAATTCAGGCCTTTAAAAGAAAATGAATTTATTGGAATAAAATCTTCGGAACTAATGAAACTTCCCTTTTCCGAATGGCGAAACCGGTTGGATAAGCTGGTAATGCTTCAGCCAATGACTTTCCGGAACAAACGCGATTTCAATGTTCACCGCTTACTGCGTGCCATCGATAACAATACACTTTTAAGCCGGCTTCCGTTGTCGGAACAAACTTCGCCCGACGAAATGCTGATTGAAAAAACGGAATTACTCCAGGCGTTTCAGGAATATCCTGCGATTATTGAAAATACGCAAAAGTTGCTAAATCAATGTGCTGTTAAATTCGACTTCAAGACCAATAAAAACAAACAGTTTTTTACCACTTCGCATGAAGAGGATTTCAAACTCTTACTTTCAGAATGTAAAAAAGGATTAAAATACCGGTTTGGAAAAGCGTCGCAGATAGTGCAGGAACGAATGGAAAAAGAACTGAAACTGATTGAAGATTTTGGGTATAGTTCTTATTTTCTGATTAACTGGGACATTGTAAGATATGCCCGCAGCAAAGGATATTACTATGTGGGGCGGGGAAGTGGCGCTAACAGCTTAGTCGCTTATTTACTGCAAATTACCAATGTCGATCCTATAGAACTCGATTTATATTTCGAACGTTTTATCAATCCGTACCGCACAAATCCGCCCGATTTCGACATCGATTTTTCGTGGACCGATCGCGATGATGTTACCGATTATATTTTTAAAAAATACGGATGGAAAAATACAACTCTTCTGGGATCGTACATTACTTTTGAACGAAAATCGGCTTTACGCGAAATCGGAAAAGTATTTGGTTTGCCAGCCGATGAAATTACGCGGTTGCAAAAAAATCCTGTTCCGCAGGAAAACGACCAGTATGGAAAATGGGTGTTGCAATACAGCAAACTCATTGCCGGAATGCCAGGTCATTTAAGTATTCACGCCAGCGGAATTCTTATTTCGGAAAAACCGGTAAGCTATTACACCGCGACTCACATTTTGCCCAAAGGTTTTCCTACCACGCATTTCGATATGCAGATAGCAGCAGATGTGGGCCTTTATAAATTCGATATTCTCAGTCAGCGTGGTTTAGGAAAAATAAAAGATGCACTCGAAATCATTAAAAAGAACCGGAATAAGAAAATTGATATCAACAATGTCAATCGTTTCAAAAACGATCCACAGGTAAAAAATTTGCTGAAAACCGGACAAGCCATTGCCTGTTTTTATGTGGAATCGCCGGCAATGAGAATGCTGCTTACAAAGCTAAAAGCCGAAGATTACAAGGCATTGGTAGCCGCCAGTTCCATTATTCGGCCAGGGGTAGCGCAAAGCGGAATGATGCGCGAATATATTGTCCGGTTTCAGAATAAGGAACGACGCGAAAAGGCCCGGAAAGAATTGCCTGAGTTATATGAAATTTTGGAAGAAACTTACGGCGTAATGGTTTACCAGGAAGATGTGATAAAAGTGGCGCATTATTTTGCCGGCCTTACGCTGGCCGAAGCCGATGTTTTGCGTCGCGGAATGTCGTGGAAGTACAGGGAACGAAATGAATTCTGGAAGATAAAAGACAAATTTTTCAGCAACTGTCGCGAAAGAGGTTATGGCGAAAAAACGATTTCCGACATCTGGTTTCAAATTGAGAGTTTTGCCAATTACGCTTTCTCCAAAGGGCATTCGGCAAGTTATGCCGTCGAGAGTTTCCAGGCATTATATTTAAAAGCCTATTATCCGCGGGAATATATGGTTGCCACATTAAATAATGGTGGTGGTTTTTATTCTTCCGAACTCTATTTTCATGAAGCAAAATTGCATGGCGCTAAAATTGAAATGCCTTGTGCAAATACCAGCAACTGGCTGAATACCATTTATTCCGAAACAATTTTTATTGGGTTTTATATTCTGCACGAGCTGGAACACGAAGTAGTTGAACGTTTTCTGAAAGAGCGTTATTTATACGGAAGATTTAAAAACCTGGCCGATTTTGTAAGCCGGGTGAGTATTTCGCTCGAGCAGTTAATTATTCTCATTCGTGCCGGAGCTTTTCGTTTTACAGGAAAAAACAAAAAGGAATTGCTTTGGGATGCCCATTATTTGCTGGGGCATTCAAAAAAAACCAAATCGGAGCGAACGCTTTTCAATACCAATCCTAAAGAGTTTAAACTTCCTGAACTTTGGAAACATGAGCTGGAAGATACGTTCGATGAAATAGAACTGTTGGGATTTCCGCTGCGTTCGCCGGTAAGCCTGCTTGAATCGCCTGTTCTTTCTGATGTTAAAGCCAAAGCGCTGCCAAAACTTGTAGGACAAACCGTTGATATTACCGGATACTTTGTTCACCGGAAAACAGCATCGACAAAAAAAGGCGATTACATGTATTTTGGCACCTGGCTCGATTTGGATGGCCAGTGGCTCGATACGGTTCATTTCCCCAATTCTGTAAGGAAAAGCCCGTTTACCGGCCCGGGATATTATTCAATTCGTGGAAAAGTTGTGGAAGAATATGGATTCTACAGCATCGAAACACAACAGATGCAAAGGTTAAAATACAGGAATCCTGACGATTTGAAATAATTGAATTAGGCATTTAGTCAATAAGCTTTATTATTTTACAAATGTGGTTTTCCGAAGGAATCCCCAAGGGAAAAACCCTATCTATATACAAATTACAGAATCCGTTCGCTAATCCCGACGCTTTGGGTGAATGGCAAAAATATAAACTAGTGCTGCATTTGTTCATTCTTATATTACCGTCAGCTTAAGCTGACGGATGAGCTAAACAATAAATAACAAGGCTTTAGCCGCATTTGAATTTGTATTCATTAATTTTCTGCACATTCCGTATGTTTTTTTTCTTACATGCTTATTTACTGTACCACACATATTTTTTACCGGTTATTTAGAGTTTTTTATGCTAATCTATTTTGTTGCTAACTTTTTTAGTTACCTTTGTTTTCCTTGTGAAATTTTATAAATGAACCTGATTATGGAAGACTTTGCCAGGTTAATTCACAAATCACACACAACATATTTACCGACCAACTTCCCTGCACAGTTTTATGGTTTACCCGATGGTAAAGTATATGTAATTTATCCGCGGTTTTATGAAATTAAGTTTCAACGTTCCGGGCTTGAATTTGTACTGGCAGAGCATATGGAATTTTCGTATAATTACCCGGAAAATAAATTGATAGCGCGGGGCGATAATGATAGTTCAAAACCTGTTTATCCTGAAATGGTTGACAAACCGGCCCCAAAAATCAGAATTATTAAAGTTAACCGCGAATTCTATTCTTTTGCCGAGGCACTTATTCAATTAAACCTGAAAGCAAAATCGCAGCTAATGCAAAAGCCGGATGATGTACAAATTGATTCCGGAAAAGATGAACAGGATCGGCTTTCCATTGCATAATTCCTGAAAATTAAACGCTTACCCTGAATGTAATATTTATTCTCACACCAATTCGTTTGGTGGTTTTAGGAATTTGATGTTCCCAAAAGTGCTGCGTTTTTCCTTTCATAATAAGCAGGCTGCCCGGGGTTAACTCAATTGTACGTGTAATCTTTTTGTTGGTGTAATACCTAAACTGGAAAGTTCTTGCAACTCCAAGGCTCAGGCTTGCGATAACAGGTTTTTCACCCCAGGCACGTTCATTGTCGCGATGCCAGCTTACACTGTCTTTGCCATCGCGGTACAAATTAAAAAGCGCATGAGTGAATGTTACACCGGCATAAGGTTCAATTTGCTTTTTTAATTGCAGGAGTTGATTGGTCCATGGTTGAGGCTGGTGAAAAATTCCGGGATCACTTGTACTTTTATAAGGAAAGCCACAAACTGCTGTAAGGCGAGGTTGCAATACTTCCTTGTCGTAAATTTTTATTTTTTCCTGCTTAAAATCCAGCGAATCAACAATATGATTAAAGTATCGTTCATTTTCGCTATAAGAAATAAAATCGGTATAAAACAGCGCTTCACCATCGAAAGGAAGAATATTGATTCCTTCAGGAACTTTAAAAAACGATAATTGCTCCATAATCTCTAAAAATTACCCGAAACTAAAACGCATAACAAGCACTTTAAATGTTTGTTTACGTGTATTATTTTCTAAAAATTCATAAACCAAAAACAAAAAATTGCCAAATATATTTGCGTAGTTAAATAACTACATATATATTTGTAGTCAAATAACTACATAATGAAATAGCCAGGTATTATAATCCAGGCTATTCCATCCGACAGTGAAATTTAAAATTAATACGATGAATTTAAGAAGAGATGTATTTCAGGCAATCGCTGATCCAACACGAAGAGCCATACTTCTGCTGCTTGCTACACAGTCAATGACAGCAGGTTCTATTGCATCGAATTTTGACACAGCAAGACCGACCGTTTCGAAACACCTGCAAATATTAACCGAGTGTGAATTGCTCGAACAGGAACAAAACGGCCGGGAAATGCATTATCATTTTAATCCTGAAAAACTGAAAGAAATCGCCGATTTTATCGAACCGTTCAGAAAATTCTGGGACGACCGGTTTAACAAGCTTGAAGATATTATGAAAAATTACCAATCGGAAAAATAAAAGAATTATGGAACGGAAAACACAAGTACATGCCGAAGAAGGCAAACAGGAAATTTTGATTACAAGAGAATTTGAATTACCGGTTGAACTTCTCTTTAAAGCATATGTGGAACCGGATATTGTGGAACAATGGATGGGAACGAAAGTTCTGCAACTCGAGAATAAAAATCATGGCAGTTACCGGTTTGAAACTACCGATCAGCAGCGAAATATTGTTCTGCGGATGAACGGAGTAATTCACGAACTGGTTCCTAATCAAAAAATTACGCGAACATTCGAAATGGAGAATTCGTCGTTTGCAGTTCAACTTGAGTTTTTGGAATTTGAAAAAATTAACGGCAATACAAGCAAACTTAACATGCATATCGTATTTCGTTCGGTTGCGTTGAGGGATCAATTGCTGAAGTTACCATTTGCCCAGGGCATTAGCATGGCACACGACCGGCTTGAAAACACCATGCGGCATTTTATATAATAAGCTATTTAAGAAATTTTTAAATCGAATTTGTAAAGGAGGTAAATTATGAATATTCTGCTATGGATACTGCAAATATTGTTAGCGCTACATACCATTGCCGGTGCTTTCTGGAAATTTTCCAACCCGGAAACGGTGGAATCACTTCAGGCAATTCCGCACAGTTTATGGACGTCGTTAAGTATAATTGAATTTCTATGTGCGCTTGGTTTAATCCTGCCATTAATAATTAAACGACTGGCAATTCTGGTACCTGTTGCAGCGCTTTGTATTGCTACCGAAATGATACTATTTTCCGTGTTAAATATTTTATCAGAATATACAAACACAGGTGAAATAATTTATTGGCTCGTTGTAGCTGTAATCTGTGTAATTATCGCCTGGGGAAGGCTTGTGTTGAAGCCGGTTAAACAATTTTAAAACTAAAAAATTTGTTGGAGTGTGTCAGTATCAGAATAAAATTGGATTGATGTTATTAACGAATTAAAAATTTAAAGGAGATTGAAAAATGTCATATACAGTTGATTTTAAGAATGTGTCTACAGTTGGCCTTGAATCATCGCCTGTAGCCGATGCCCTTGCCGGATTGCGTGCAAACGAAGCCCGTTATTTTATGAATAAATACAATCATGAATTTACTGTTGTTCCGGCCGGCGAAAGCAAGGAAACGCTTGATTATGTGAACCGTGTTTTAAAGGAAGAACGCGATATTGAGTTTAGTGCAAAACCTTTGGAAACGTCGCGTTTTCAGGTGGAAAATATCGATTGGACATATGTCTTTTATGAGGACGGACTCGGTGTCAATGTCCTTTATACGATTGATAATCCGAAAAAACGAGCCGTTGGTTTTAAACTTTCTGAAGGCATGGAAGTGCCAAAGGAATTGGAAGGTAAGTTTAAGTTTGCCAGGCAGAAATCAAAACTTGCCGGAACAATCCGGGGCTCGTATTTTGTAATTAAAGGAGAATATTAAAGAAAACTATTTTCTGCAGGTACAACTTTTAATCTTAAAACAGGTTATAGTGTAAAGAATATCAGGGTATAAAGTTTTAACAACAGCTAAGAAAGTTAGCAGTAATTGTAACAAACAACAACTTATACCGAACCAGAAGGCATAAAGTATAGATAAGAATAAAATGGAAGAAAAAAATATTCGGACAGTAGAAACACAAATGCTAATAAGAAAACCTGCGCCAACAGTTTTTCAGGCATTCATTAACCCTGAAATTACAACCAATTTTTGGTTTACAAAATCAAGTGGATTGTTAGAAGTCGGCAAGACAGTAACCTGGGAATGGGAAATGTATGGCGTTTCGAGTAAAGTACTGGTTAAAGAAATAATCCCAAATAAAAAAATTTCAACCGAATGGGGCGCCCCTGTTACGACAGTTGATTACGAGTTTACGGCATTATCAGACGATACAACCTATGTTGTTATTAAGAATTATGGATTTAATCTTAAAGGAGACAAATTAATTCAAGCCATCAAAGACAACACAGGTGGTTTCACCACTGTTCTGGACAATATGAAAGCATATTTGGAACATCACATTAAATTAAACTTAATTGCGGACAAATTTCCAAAAGAAGTTAGCAATCATGGGCAATAAATTAAAGTTAGCAAACAATGAAAATTTTTATTGCAGGAGGTACAGGAGCTGTTGGTAAATATCTTTTACCGCTTTTAATAGAAAACAAACATGATGTTGTGGCTTTAACCCGCTCACCACAAAAAACCGGAATGGTTGAGGAAATTGGCGCAAAAGCTGTTATTGCTGATGTCTTCAATAAGAACGAGCTAAAATCGGCAATTCAAAATGCAAAACCTGAAATAATCATTCATCAGCTAACAGGTTTGTCAGGTGCCGAAAACAACTTCAAAAAATTTGATAAAGAATTTACCCTAACCAACCGGTTTCGAACGGAAGTATTGGATACCATGTTGGAAGCTGCGCATACAGTTGGCGCCCGCCGTTTTATAGCGCAGAGTTTCTGTGGCTGGCCATATGCCCACGAAGGCGGACCCGTTAAATCGGAGGAAGACCCTCTTGATCCAACGCCGCCAGAAAGTTTTAGTAAATCGTTAGCGGCAATCCGTCATTTGGAAAATGCATTGCTCGCTGATAAGGATATGGAATGCATCGTGCTACGCTACGGAATTTTTTACGGGCCAAATACAAGTATTTCCATTAACGGTTCTGTGGTTGACACTATCCGGAAGCGGAAACTGCCAATGGTTGGAGAAGGCAATGGTATTTGGTCGTTCACTCATATTGAGGATGCGGCCAGGGCTTGTGTTGTAGCAATTGCCAAA
The DNA here is from genome assembly GCA_963821855.1 of uncultured Prolixibacteraceae bacterium. Taxonomy (GTDB): domain Bacteria; phylum Bacteroidota; class Bacteroidia; order Bacteroidales; family Prolixibacteraceae; genus Draconibacterium. The sequence goes on from CAWGFJ010000008.1 coordinate 57,117, forward strand.
GGTTTGCCCGGAATTTATAACATTGTTGATGATGAACCGGCGCCGGTATCAACCTGGCTGCCTTTTCTTGCGAATGCTGTTGGCGCCAAACCCCCGCTAAAGATTCCTGCATGGCTGGCGAAATTTTTTATCGGTGACGGCGGTGTAACGATGATGACTAAAAACCGGGGCGGTTCAAATGCAAAAGCAAAAGAAAAACTCAGTTGGAAACCAAAATACACCAGCTGGCGGATTGGGTTTGCAGAAGGGCTTGGTTAAAAATAAATTGCCCGTAACCATTCCATAACGTAGTGTACTATTGGACAATCGAAAAAATAGCCTGTTCAGGCATGAAACAAATATTATTTATACAAGGTGGCGGTAATGGCGGCTATGAAGAGGATTCAAAGCTGGCTGCTTCTCTGCAGGCGCGTTTGGAATCGAATTTCAAAGTACATTATCCTCTATTGCAAACGGATGAAGCAAAGCCGGATTTTGGATGGCTTGAGCAAATCAGAAAAGAAATTGAAAATATTAAAGGCGAAGTTGTTTTAGTGGGACATTCTCTTGGCGCTTCAATGCTGTTGAAATACCTTTCTGAAAATAGAATTAAAAAACCAATTGCAGGGCTTTTTCTCATTTCTACTCCATTTTGGAGCGGCAATGAAGATTGGGTAAAGGGTCTTAAACTTCAGGAAGGCTTTTCGGCTAAAGTGCCTGAAAATATTCCGGTTTATTTCTATCACTGTAAAGATGATAAAGTGGTGTCATTCCAACATTTTATGCATTACAAACAAAAAATTCCCCGGGCAAACTTTTGTGAAATAAAATCCGGCGGTCATCAAATAAATAACGATTTATCTATTGTTGCGAAGGATATTAGGTTTCTGTAAAAGTCTGAGAGCCTGTTTAAATTTTATTCATGAATTTATTAGGCAGTAATAATCAGAGATTCCTCATTCCGCTTCTCTTCATTCGGAATGTCATTGTAATAGATTTATAAGGAAGTGTTTTGGGGGTGGCATAGCTGCCCCCAAAACACTTCCATCGCGCAAGGAGAATACTGTCATTCCGAAGCGCAGCGAGGAATCTGTTCGAACAATTAACAAAATTAAATTAAATTTAAACAGTCTCTGAGTTTATGCATACATATTCAAACCAATTAAATCTTCCGGTTGTTATTAAGCCAAAAAGATATGCAAATGCTAAAAAAAATCGATTCGGAAACCAATGTGCTGACCTGGTTTGAAATTCCGGTTCAGGAAATACACAGAGCTAAAAAGTTTTACGAAACTATTCTGAATATTGAGATGACCATCAGAGCAGATAATGATGCTGAAGCAGTTTTTTTTCCGCACGATCCAAATGTCATTCAGGCAACATCAGGCAGGATAACAGGCGTATTGTCAAAGTCGGATAAAAACAGCCCGTCGATAAACGGAACACTTGTATATATTAATGCAAGTCCTTTTATACAAGATGTACTGGACAAAGTGGAAACGGCCGGAGGTAAAATTATTGTTCCCAAAACAAAAATGAATGCGGGATTTATTGCAGTTATTATCGATTCGGAAGGAAATAGGGTAGGACTTCATGCCGAAAAATAAATCTGGACTATGAATAAGATCAAAAAAGAGTTATCACGAAACGAATGTGACGAACTGCTCAAAATACTAAGAGTCAGGTTTGAAAAAAACATGAACCGGCATAAAGGCCTTGACTGGAAAAAGATAGAGGAGAAGTTGGATAAGAATCCGGAAAAACTTTGGTCGCTGGACGAAATGGAACTGACTGGTGGCGAGCCCGATGTTGTAGGTTATGACAATAAAACGGATGAATACATTTTTTATGATTGTTCGCCGGAAAGTCCGAAAGGCCGCCGAAGCCTGTGTTACGACCATCAGGCGCTGGAATCGAGAAAAGAACACAAACCAAAAGACAGCGCTGTAAATATGGCGGAATATATGGGTATTGAGCTTTTAACGGAAGCGGAATACCGCGAACTACAGAAAACCGGAAATTTCGATACCAAAACATCGAGCTGGGTAAAAACGCCTGCAGAAATCCGGAAACTTGGCGGAGCTGTGTTTTGCGATCGCCGGTACAATACTGTTTTTTTATACCATAACGGTGCTGAATCGTATTATGCGGCACGGGGGTTTCGGGGTTTGTTAAGAGTCTGAGTTTCCAGTAAATGAGTCTTTGTATTCATAATTAAATACGCTTGTCCTATAATGTAGTGCTTTACCTGCTTGTACTGCCGCTACGGCAGGCAGCTATTAATATTGCTTTGGGTTGAGTTCTCAATTCATCAAATTACAACAAAATATCTTTTGGAAATCGATTTAAAAGTGCGTGGGCAAAAATTTTTGAAACTGAAAATTTCGCCAATGAAACATTTTTTTGCGTAGAGAAGCGGAGCGAATAGGTGTGAAGTAGTTCATGTTTTTATGAGTTAAAAAACGACTGACAAAATCTTTTTTGTACATATTCTTATTCGTAAATTTATCGATTACTGAAATAGTTGGTGTGTTGAATGATAAGGAATTTGAAATAATTAAAGGATAGATAAAACTAAATTAAATGAATCACATTTTAGGAATTTATTAGAAAAACAATCAATTGAAATACATGAATCGTTTGAAAAAATAGCAGAAGGTAATACCATTTTATTTTTAGGTGCTGGTGCTTCAATAGGTGAAAAAAGATATTTAAGTAAAGAAATAATTGACTATTACGAAGAATATATTAGGAAAAGAGATAAAAGAAACTGATATTACAAAATTTGTTGATATACTTTCTGCTGATCCAAGTTTCAATAGAAATCATTTTGATAATGAAGTGATGAAAGATGCTTCAAAAATATGAAGTCACTGAAGGGCATAAAATACATGGCTTCTGTCGAATGGCGAGAAATCAATAACAACAAATTACGATTTAATAGTTGAAAATGCTTTTGACCAAATCAAATCTTCATCAAATCATGTGTTTGATCTTCATCCAATTCGAGAGCTTAAACAATATAATTGCTTTATAAGATAATTCAGAGATGAAACTTAGTGAAATTAAATGGTTGTATTTCAGACAAAAAGAAATATCCTTTAGTTTTTTCGACAGATGATTTTAACCGAAATAACAAATTCTATAAAGTTGTACTTAATAAGTTAAAAATTTTTCGGATAAAATATCATTCTTGTCCGTCGGCTATTCATTTAGCGATTACTTTAGTATTCAACTTGTTGAGAAATTTGATTCATACAATTTCCGTAATAGAAAATGGATTATTAATGTTGATCCTTTTCCAAATGAAAGCGCACTACATTATTACAGTCAAAACCGAATTTGTATAATAAAATGTTCATTTCAGGATTTTTTTAATAAATATAAGCATTGGACTGAAGGCAGGTTAAGCAATGTTGTTAGAAAAAAGAAAAATAGTATTCACTAATAGTAGAAATTCACAAATTAATATCCCATATAAATTGGCAATAGATTTGGAAAATACTATCAAACAACTTGATTCACTTAATAGAGACCACTACATTAAGGATATAGATTTTTATAAAGGAGATGAACCGAATTATGGTATTATTAAAAAGGGGAGTTGATGTAGTTAAAAAAGAATTATATGAAAAAGCAAGAATACAAATTGATAAAAACTGTTAATGAAAATAATCTATCTTATTTTACCCATATTTTTTCTTAAAAGGTGATTTTGGTATAGGTAAAATCTACTTTTACATTAAGGTTAATTCATGAGTTATCAAAAAGTAATGATTTCGATTTAGTTGCTTTTGAAATCCTTGATTTCATAAAATTAAAAAAGGAATACTTAATAGATTTATTCAATTATTGTAATGCAAAAAATATTATTCTTTATTGTGATGAAGTTGAAGTTGAAAGTTCATTTAAATCTTTAATAGAACTAAGAAGAGATTTAAGTATCGAACAATTTAATGATTTTCAGGTGTTTTTTCTTGTTCCATGTGCGAGAAAATATTATTAGAAAAATATAAACAACAAAGAGAATTTAAAAAAGTATTTGAAATTGAAATAGATGGTAGATTGACCGACAATGAAATTGATGAATTATTATCTAAGCTTAAAGATGTAGGATTAATAGATTATAGAGATGCAGCAACAAAAAATAGAATTAGAATTAAAATTAAAAATGAATATAATAATGATTCCTTTATCTCTCTTCTACAATTGATTACAGATGGTCATCATGTTAATGACCTTATTAGTGCATATAATCAGCTTTCTAAAGATGCTCAAAATGCTTTTCTATTCACTGCATTAATACATCAATTTAAGTTATCAATGCCTGCCTAACTGGCTTAAACAAATAATTTCTCTTGATTGGGATGATTTTATTGAAAAGGTAATTAAAGCAGAAGGGAAAAGAATATTAATACAAGAAAACATCAATTCTTTCGGAACAGAACCAGACCTTTATTTTATGGACCAAACATGCACTTATCGCAGCATGAATTGATAAAAAAATTAGTGCCAAGTAAGGATAAACAATATAAAATGTTTGAAAAAATGTTGAAATCTGTGGATATTGGTTCTCCCAATTCATATTTAATTAATTAATCTTCTTAAAAATATTAATAAGACAAGAATATTTTTCTTCATCTAAAATCAACAAACTTCATGATATAGCAAATAATAAATTATCAGATGATCCATACTTTTTATTAAATTATGCAATAAATCTTCAGACAAGAGAAACAAAGACAGACTTAAAAAAAGCATTAGATATTCTTTTATATGCTGAATCTTTATTAGAACACAGAAATCACAGGTTTATTCATCGTAGAGCGGCGATAAATTTTGAATTAGCAAAATTATATTTTAAGAAAAGAGTTTTTGAATTGTACGATCTTACATCTAAATGAAGCGAAAGAGTTATTTATATTAAAACAATTAATAGATCCTTTTTCCGCATACAGTTATATTGATTTTATACGTCTAATGATTTGGGAAATTGATAAAATTAAGGTTGAAGAAGCAGAAAAGAATAACTTTGAGAATTAAGATTGAAGAACTTTTTAAAAATTGGCCGAAAATGCTATAACAGATGAGGATTAATAAGATTCTTAGATTTGAAATCATATTATCTCAGAAACATTAAGAAAACAACGAAATCCTGGGAATATAAGGAATATTTAGATAATTTATATGAAAATACGGATTTGAGACCGTATGCATGTATTTTACTTTACAATTATTATATTGATAATTCAAGATGATATACCGGATAATAACGAAAGATGTATCGAATTAATTGATGAAATGACTAATTATTACACAGATAATAACGAAGTTGTAAAATTCCTTGTAAAATACTACGGCAGAAGGTTATATAATCCAAATTACCGGATTATATTTTTTGAGATTATGTAAAAACCATTCATTTATTGAAGAAGAGATACCTCTTTTAGATATTATTATTTCTACTTTATAGCTGAATCATATGATCATAATTTTCATGATGGACGAGAAGCGCTTAAAGAAATTAAAGGAAAATATCATGGTTTAAATCCTGTTTTTCACTTCATCTGGTCAGATTCAAATGGCGATGAAGTAATTTTTGATGGAATAATTGATTAATGGTATGGCACAAAGCTTAAGGCTGTAAAAATTCCAAAGCTCCAACAACATGAGAAACTGATAAAAGGTGATTACGGTAAATATAATTTTAGGGGACAATGTAAAAGTTAAGTTACATTTTTAATTCTGAATGGTATAAAAGCTGTAAAAATAATATATTAAACCAAAATACTAATTGATAAACTGTTAAAATTCTCTCAACATATTAGTAAAACTTGAATTTATGAAAACTCAGATATAGAAGTTTTTCAAAACGATAGTTGGAGCAGGGGAGTGGATTTTATAATTAAATCAAAATCAGGAAAGTACTACGAAATTTCTTTACATACATTAAATCTCGAAAATGTAGACAGAAGTATTAAAATTCCACAAACAGATTGGAATTATGAATTGCCTGATAATCTATTGATTGCGTTAGTACTTTTCATGAAGAAAATGGAACCAGCGGTGTTTTTAATTCCATCGTAAAGTATTTAAAGAACCAGATAATCGCTTCTTTTTCAATAATAAACAAGATGAACGTTTTAAATATTTGTCTAACTGGGAGATAAAAATATTTACTAACGGAATTAAAGAATGAAGCAAAAAATATGCATTGATTTATACTATGGATTATAGATCAACTGGATTAACAGTGCCTTCGGCCAGAAAATTTGGCACGGGCCAGCGCTAGGTAAAGTGGCGGAAGCATTACCTGCCTGCCGGCAGGCAAGAATTTTCTTGAGCTCAGAAATGTTCTTCTTCGTGTTTACTTTTCTCATCAAGTTGAATGAAGTGAAATCCCGATTGCAATAAACTTAAATAACATCGGGGAAGAAAAGTAAATGCCAGTCCGGTTGAAGCGAAGCGGTACCAAAGGATCACCGTAGAAATCCTAACTTTTCGTTGGGGCACAAGGACAATAAATCTTAAAAACTTTGGAAAACCAAATTAAGCAAGTGTGCAACAATTTTTATCTACAAAAAAATTATGTTAAATAAAATAATTTCCAAAAATTGTTGTACTGATTTCGAACTTAATAGTATAAAACATGAATTGAAATACAAAAGCTAAAAACTTTTTTCAGTAGAGCAGAATGAATGAGCGCCCTGCAAACGGATTTATTCATCCGGGCGGGCAGACATAATATTGAATTATAGGAAAAACCATTTGGTAAGGAACACTGTACAAACTTTTACCTGCCCGAATGAATGGTCAGGCGGGCATAAAATCTTTGACGTTATCGGACTGAAGCCACGATAACTGATTTTATGCAAACCATCCGTCAGCCGACGGATGGACGTATTATGCCAGATATTCCAAAATATAATATAAATACGTTTGTCTTATAATTGATATTATGATAAATAATATATTTTAAAGAAAAGGAGAGGTTTAGCTCTCCTTTTATCATATCCTATTTTTTTATTGACCAAGTTTTTCAAGAACTGCATTGTATTTATCCATCATTTTTAAACGGTAATACAGGTTTTTTAACGATTCAAGCGTCATATTATCATTGGGTTGAAGCTCAATACATTTTTCCATATATGGCAAAGCTTTTTGAAACCAATCATCAGCTTTCGCCATTTCTGCTTCATATTTTGCATTTTCATTTGGCGGAACTTCTCTTGCAATATCCATCTGCTTTACACCATTATTGTAATATAATGCGCCCAGGTTATAATATCCGTTAAAAAATGTCGGATCAACTTCAATACATTTTTCATACGTTTTTATTGCTTCTTCTTGTTTATCTAACTTTTCGTAAAGAGCGCCCTGAGCAAAATAATATCGTGGCACTGTCGGATCGTTTTGTATTGCCATTTCAAGATATTTCATGGCATCATCGGTTTTGTCCATGTCCATATAAATCTGTATCATGCTTTCCAAAACCACCTGATCTTCCGGGTATTTTTCAAAACCTTCCTTTAATGCGTTTAATGCTCCCAGCGTATCAGATTTTGCCTGGTATGCCTGCGCCATTAAGCTATACGTACGTGCTCCGTTATATCCATGCTTTGCAGCTTCGGAGTAATAATTAATGGCTTTGTCGTAATGTTCGGCGTTAAATGCTGCCAAACCCGAATTAAACAGAATTACTGTGTCAACCGCATCAGGATTATCCTGCTTGATAATGTCGAGATTATTGATTTCGAGAATTTGCTCAAAAGATGCTAATGCTTTTTCGTAATCTTCATCCTGAAATGCTTGAACGGCCTGATTTGTTAAATCGTTGGTAAGCAATGTAAGCTTAATTTTTACGCCATTGGTTGCCCTGCCTTTGTCATCCAGTTCCAACGCTTTTTTGAATGAATTTAACGCGACGGTGAACGGATCGTCGCTAAGTTTCTTAATATTTGCGTCCTTGGACTGGCCAATTGCCTGATAGATGTCACCTCTTACTTCCCATGTTTTAGGCCAGGAAATTGTTTTATCTGATTTGGAATTCGATGGATCAATGGTTTCCTCTATGGTTTCCAACGCTTTATCCAATTTGCCTGTATCCTTTAAGTTTTGGGCCGTAGTAACCTTTCCCTTTTGTGCGAAAGATGCAGAAAAGACAAACAGAAAGGCCAGTAAAATACTTGTTTTTTTCATTGTCAAAATGTTTTAAAAAATTTGCTACAAAATTATACGATAAATTCTTTAATTCAAATAAGATTATGTTATAAATTTATTTATTCCTGTTCTAAGTTATTTTCTTCACTTTCAGCAATATCGCCGTCAATTTCTTCACTTTCGGTTTCATCAACATTCACTATTGCAACCGATGCAATCCTGTCTTCGCCTTTTAGGTTTATCACCCGTACACCCTGGGTTGCTCTTCCCAGCACCGAAATTGAATGCACCGCCAGCCTTATAGTGATACCGCTTTGGGTAATTATCATTAAATCGTTGTCGTCGGATACACTCTTAATGGCTATTAGTTTACCTGTTTTTTCAGTGATATTTAAGGTTTTTACGCCCTTTCCACCCCGGTTGGTAATCCTGTAATCATCAATTTTAGAACGTTTCCCGTAACCGTTTTCCGATATTACCAGAATATCTTCATTTTCATCCTGAACACATACCATGCCAATCACCTCATCCTGCTCATTTCCAAGCTTAATGCCGCGAACTCCGGAAGCAGTTCTTCCAATTGGCCGAACAATTTCCTCATTAAAACGAATAGCTTTCCCCGATTTAACTGCAATCAGCATTTCGCTGTTACCATTGGTCAAACGGGCTTCCAGCAACTGATCGCCTTCTTTAATGGTAATAGCATTCACCCCATTTTGTCTCGGACGTGAATATGCTTCGAGCGTTGTTTTTTTGATAATTCCCTTTTTTGTGGCCAGAATAATATAATTATTATTTATAAAATCAGAATCGGCTAAAGTTTTCACATTGATAAACGTGAGAATTTTATCATCCAATGCAATATTCAGTATATTCTGAATTGCCCTTCCTTTTGAGGTTCTGGTGCCTTCAGGGATGTCGTAAACTTTTAACCAGTAACATTTGCCATTTTCGGTAAACAGCAAAATGGTATTGTGCATTGAAGCGATAAAGATGTGTTCCACAAAGTCTTCGTTGCGTGTGGTGCTGCCTTTGGAGCCAACGCCTCCCCTGCCCTGTGTGCGGAATTCGGTCAAAGGTGTTCGTTTAATATAGCCCAAATGCGAAATGGTAATAACCATATCTTCATCGGCATAGAAATCTTCAGGATTGAATTCTTCGGCATTTGGAATAACTTCGGTTCTTCTCTCGTCGCCAAATTTATCTTTTATCTCCTGTAGTTCATCTTTTATTATCGACATACGAATGTTTACATCAGCCAGAACGCTCTTGTAGTATTCAATCTGCTTTGTTATTTCTTCGTATTCGCTGCGTAATTTATCCTGTTCAAGGCCGGTAAGTTGTCTTAGTCTCATTTCTACAATTGCACGCGCCTGAACTTCGCTTAATTCAAACCGTTCGCTTAATTTCTCGCGTGCTTCATCAGGTGTCGACGATGCACGGATTATAGCAATTACCTCATCGATATTATCACTTGCAATTATCAGTCCTTCAAGAATATGAGCACGTTTTTCGGCCTGTTCAAGTTCGTATTGTGTACGGCGGGTGACCACATCGTGACGATGATCGACAAAATGGCGAATCAGGTCTTTTAGATGCAGCATTTTCGGACGGCCATGTACAAGCGCAATATTATTTACACTAAACGATGTTTGCAGTTGTGTATATTTGTATAATTTATTTAAAACCACGTTGCTCATGGCATCGCGCTTTAAATCGTAAACCACACGCATTCCATCCCGGTCCGATTCATCGTTCACATTCGAAATACCTTCAATTTTCTTTTCGTTGACCAAATCGGCTGTTTTTTGAATCATTTCAGCACGGTTAACCAGGTATGGAATTTCGGTGACAACTATTTTTTCGCGTCCGCCTTCATTTTCAATATGTGCCTTTGCACGAATCACAATCCTTCCTCTTCCCGTTTCGTAGGCATCCTGAACGCCCTGGTAGCCATAAATAATACCGCCGGTTGGAAAATCGGGAGCTATTATTATTTTTATCAGATCCTGAATATCGATATCATTATTTTCGATATACGCTATGGTGGCATCAATAGTGTCCGACAGATTATGAGGCGGCATATTTGTAGCCATACCAACCGCAATTCCCGAAGTTCCGTTGATTAATAATTGTGGAATACGAGTGGGTAAAACGGTAGGTTCGTTTAGCGATTCATCGAAATTTGGCTGAAAATCCACCGTATTTTTATCTAAATCGGCTAATGTTTGTTCTGCAATTTTTGCCATTCTTGCTTCGGTGTAACGCATGGCAGCCGGACTATCGCCATCAACCGAACCAAAGTTTCCCTGTCCGTCGATTAGCGGATAACGCAATGACCATTGCTGTGCCATACGAACCATGGCAAAATACACCGACGAATCTCCATGTGGGTGATATTTTCCTAATACTTCTCCTACAATTCTTGCTGATTTTTTGTAAGGCCGGTTTGAATACATGCCCAATTCGTTCATTCCAAACAATACCCTGCGGTGAACCGGCTTAAATCCATCCCGAACATCGGGCAACGCACGCGATACAATAACCGACATCGAATAATCAATGTAGGCAGATTTCATCTGCTCTTCAATGTTTATTCTGATAATCTTTTCTCCTTCAGACATTTAAACTTGATTTTATAGATTTTCTTAACATTTAAAAAAAGACTCACAAAAATAGTAAAATGATCTGTCAAAAGGGCATTTTGGAAAGGGATTTAACATGGGGATAACGAGAAGATATTAACATTTCAACTGTCAATAATTCAGCCCTTGTACGTTAAATTTAATAACTTATCATCATATCGTTTAAATTACAGGGGATTTTTGAGTATTTTAGTGCTTTAATATATTAGGAATAATTTTTGCAGAACGATGTTAAATTTTGAAAAAGAAAATTATGGATTCACAGTTTTCACCAAGAATTAAAGATATAATTGGATATAGCAGGGAGGAAGCAATTCGTTTGGGAAACGACTACATTGGACAAGAGCATTTATTCCTTGGAATACTTCGCGATGGAGAAGGAATAGCCACCGATATACTTGAAAACCTGGGTATTGTTTTATCCGAAATAAAAGAAATTGTAGAGAATAAAATCAGGACTGACAAGGTTATTAACCAGAAAGCTGACATTGTTATGCTTAAGTCGGCCGAAAAAACGTTGAAACTGGTTTATCTTGAAGCCCGTTCATTTAAAAGCACTACGGTTAACAGCGGACATCTGCTCCTCGCAATATTAAAAGACAATGATTGCACAGTAACACAGTTGTTGGTTGAATTTGGAATTAACTATTATATGGTACGTTCACAAATTCAGGAATATAAAGATGTAGAAGCAAAATCTGATTTTCCGGAAGGCGATGATGACGATCCGGCAGAAAGCTTTTCCAAAGGCCCGTCAGGAGCATCATCACAAAAAAAGAATGTGCCAACAAAGTCAGACACACCTGTGTTGGACAATTTTGGGATTGATATTACCAAATTGGCTGAAGAAAACAGCCTCGATCCCATTGTTGGCCGCGAAAGGGAAATTGAACGACTGGCACAAATATTAAGTCGAAGAAAGAAGAACAACCCAATACTTATTGGTGAACCGGGAGTTGGAAAGTCGGCTATTGCCGAAGGTCTGGCAACCCGGATTATTGATAAAAAGGTTTCGCGCATTCTTTTCGATAAAAGAGTGGTAAGCCTCGATATTGCTTCAATTGTTGCAGGCACAAAATACCGTGGCCAGTTTGAGGAAAGGATGAAGGCCATTTTAAACGAGCTTGCCAAAGTAAACAACGTAATACTGTTTATCGACGAAATTCATACAATTGTGGGAGCCGGCGGCGCTACTGGTTCACTGGATGCAGCAAACATGCTTAAACCGGCGTTGGCACGAGGCGATATACAATGTATCGGTGCTACTACCCTGGATGAATATCGTCAGCATATTGAAAAAGACGGAGCCCTGGAAAGAAGGTTTCAGAAAGTAATGGTAGACCCTACCTCAATCGATGAAACCATCGAAATCCTGCACAATATTAAAAGCCGGTACGAAGAACATCATAACGTAACTTATACCGACCCTGCAATTGAAGGTTGTGTAAAGCTCACGGCAAGATACATCACTGACCGATATTTACCTGATAAAGCAATTGATGCATTGGACGAAGTCGGTTCCAGAGTGCATATATCCAATATTAATGTGCCTGAAAGCATAATAAAACTGGAAGAGAAGATTGAAAAAATAAAGGAAGAAAAAATTACTGCTGTAAAGAGTCAGAAATTTGAGCTTGCCGCCAATTACAGAGATAAGGAAAAAAACCTGCTCCAGCTTTTGGATACCGAAAAGGAAAATTGGGAAAAAGAGCTCATCAATCATCGTGAAACGGTGGATGAACACAAAGTGGCTGAAGTAGTTGCCATGATGTCGGGAATTCCTGTTCAGCGAATTGCCCAGGCCGAAGGAAAACGCCTGATGCACATGGGCAGCGATCTGAAGGATAGAGTGATTGGCCAGGACGATGCAATTGGAAAAATTGTCAAAGCCATCCAGCGTAACCGCGCAGGATTGAAAGATCCTAACCGCCCTATCGGTTCTTTTATATTCCTCGGACCTACAGGTGTTGGAAAAACGCAGTTGGCAAAAGTTCTGGCTTTATATCTTTTCGACAGCACAGATGCCCTTATTCGTATTGATATGAGCGAATATATGGAGAAATTCTCCGTATCGCGGATTGTTGGTGCGCCTCCCGGATATGTGGGTTACGAAGAAGGTGGACAGCTTACTGAAAAAGTGCGCAGAAAACCTTATTCCGTAGTACTTTTGGATGAGATAGAAAAAGCGCATCCCGATGTTTTCCATTTATTGTTGCAGGTGCTTGACGAAGGTCGTTTAACCGATAGTTTGGGAAGAAGTATCGATTTCAGAAATACAATAATTATTATGACTTCCAATATTGGTTCCCGTCAGTTAAAAGATTTCGGACAGGGAGTTGGTTTTAATACCAACAAAAACGCACAAAGCGAAAATGACCAGGCGAAGTATATTGTTCAGAAGGCATTGAAAAAAGCATTCGCACCGGAATTCTTAAACAGAATCGATGATGTAATCATGTTTAATCAACTCGATAAAAAACAGATTCATAAAATTATTGATATCGAAATCAAAGACCTTTATCAGCGTGTAGAATCGTTGAATTATAAATTGAAAATATCATCGGCAGCAAAAGATTTTATTGCCGAAAAAGGTTATGATCCGCAGTTTGGAGCAAGGCCATTAAAAAGAGCTATTCAGAAATACCTCGAAGACGAAATGGCTGAAATTATAATTAAAGCATCGATAACCGAAGGAGACACAATCTCGGTAGGATACGACAAAAAGAACGAAAAGCTGCAGATGCGAATACTTTCAAACAAAAAAGAATTAAGTAACTGATAATTAAAAGGCCTGGTTCAGGCCTTTTTTTTATTGCAATAGTTTTATTGCCATTATAGTTATATCATCCACTTGTTTAGCATTGCCCTTAAATTCTTCCAAATCGTTATCGATGTGCGTCACTAAATTCCATGGAGCAAATTGCGATAGTATCTTAAGCCGTTCGTGAAAACGATCGAGCCTGAATATTTCATTATTATTATTCTGAAGTTCTATAACGCCATCGGTGAATGCGATAATGCTATCTTCCGCCTTTAATTCTATGGTTGTATCCTTGTATTTTTTACCTGGGTATAATCCAAGCGGCAAACCATGTGTGTGGCCGAGTTCAATAATCTTATCGTTATTTGAATTCAGAATAACAGTAGACGTATGCGCTGCATTGCAATAGGTTAGCTTTTTGTTTTTCAGGTTGAGAATACCTGCAAAAAGCGTTAGAAAAAACTGATGATGATTCGCGGTATACAAATCATTATTAACGCGTGTTACTAATTCGCCCGGTTTTTTCAGGTTAATATTATTCTTTATTATAGTTTGTGCAACACTCATAAAAAACGCTGCAGAAATACCTTTACCCGAAACATCGCCAATGGAAAAAAACAAATGATCGTTGTCGATAAAATAGTAATCGAACAAATCGCCGCTCACAATTCTGGCAGGTTTGTAAAGCGCATATAAATCAACATCTTTTCGATTTTCAAAAGCTGAGAAATCGGTTTTAATTAAACTCAGTTGAATTTCGGAAGCTTCAAGTAAATCCTGCCTTCGTTGGTAATTTAGTTTCTCTTCTTTGTTTTGGTCGATTTGAAATTTTTCGTACCAGCTTTGAAGATAATCGAGGCTTTCGGAAAGCATCGTAATTTCATTCATGGTTTCGTGGCCTGTTTCACCCGAAATAGTGCTAAACTTTTTTAGCTGCGTGGTTACAGTATTTAATGGCTGAATTAATCGTTTTGCAATTAACGTTACGATATAAAAAATTATCAAAATGCCAAGAACTGAAAAAAACAGCATTCTTAATATCATCAGATACAGTGGCTTATATAATTCGGTTTGCGGAACAACAACCAAAAGTGTCCAACCGGTTTCTACAATTGGGGTAAAATATACCCAGCTTCTTTCGTAGTTTAAAAATTCAGGATAAAAAAATGCTGTACCTGTATGCCTGCTATTCAATATATCTTTAATATCGAGATTATTTTTATTGTATGATTTGTCGGCGATGTCGTACAAATTCTTATTTAATATCCAGTCTTTTTCAGGATGTGTCAGATATGTGCCATCCTGTGAAACCAGGAATGCATATCCCTTTCCTTTTAGGTGAATGCCATTTATTGAATCGTTTAATGATTTTAAGGATAGCTCGCAAATTACAGACCCTACAGGTTTTGAATTGCGGTGCTTTTTATCATTAATAACCGGGGAATAAAACGAAGCTACCATATTTTCGTTTCGTTCACAACTGAACACCTCCGTCCAATCCGGAACCTCATTTTTGCTGATATCATCGAAAATCCTTTCTTCAAGCGGACAACCAAATATCCGACTGTTGCCAGAGTCAAATAGTAACGAATCAGAATCCCGGTACATAAAGTAATAATGTGTTTTTACACTGGTAACTGTAGAATCGATGTTAACATGAATTGCATTTAAAAACGGATATTTGGTCATTAACATCGTGAGTAAAAATTGCACATCGTCGTTATCGGCGTAATATAAAGTTTGCTCTGCAGCATTCAGCGAAATTTCCTGGGTGGAAATCAATTGCCTCTTCACGTCCAAAATAACATTTGAACTTTCGGTTTTAGCCGTATTTTCGATGTTGGCTGTTACCTGTTTGTTATTAAATAAAAAAGTTAAAATAATAAATGTAATAAATACACCTACTACGGCAAGGGAAATAAAAACGCTTAATTTATAGGCAATGGATTTATCAAACATACTTAAAATGCTACCCTTCGTATTACATTACTGGTGTATACAATTTAATGATTATTTTAATAATTGTTATTTACTTAAAAAAAAATCAGTATTTATTTTGAAAATTGATAATAATTGAATCTTGTGTTTAAACTTTTTGTCTCAGGTTAGTAAAGTTATTAAAAAAAGTTTATTCATTTCATATTATGTCACAAATATTATTTGGAATCAACAAAACTTTTTAAAAGCAGAATTTCAATTATAAACTGTTAACTAAGGAACTGAAATGCAATATTCAGATACAATTGTAACCACAAATGTTAGTTATGTTTCCATACTATAATTGATTTATATCACAATTTTGAAAATGTATCTTCTGTCAAAAAATATTGTGTACAGATTAAAATTTTTTAATGAAGTATTATGCATTAATAGCGAATCAGGTACATTGGATGCAATACCTTCTCCCTGGTATCAGGATTTATAAACTCCCCACCCTTGTTTAAATATAAATGCCGGTATTCAATTATTGTATCTGGTTCAATTGCAAGTTCAGAAATGTAACCAAAACCACTTTCATCGGTAAAAATCCAGTTGCCTTTTTTTGTTACTGTTTTTACATTTTCCACAGAATTTAACTGAACAGCTTCAGGCTCACTGTAGAAAAACAGTTCGTATTGTCCATATTTATAATTGTACAGCTTGTCGCCTGCGTGGGCATTTTGGTTAAAATATCTTGCTGCTTTTGGAGGTGCCTGAAAACTGAAAATATATGGAAATACATGTGTATTCATTAAAAACAGGAAACAGGTAAATGCGATTGCTGAAGGAGCGATAAGTCTGATTTCCGATATTTTTGCCCGGCTAAGAATGTACCAGGTCGAAATCAATCCGGTAAGGACAATCAGCCAAAAGTAGAATTTTGGAAACGGGAAAAGATAGACCGAAATAAATAAAATTCCAATCCAGGTTAAAACGACAACAATACTCTGGGTTGTGAAAAATACCCTAAACATTTTTGGATATTGTCCGGCAGCCAGCACTATCCATTTCGAAAGTAATACAGCCATTAACGGCACAATGGAGAAAATATAATTGGGAAGCTGACTGCTGGCAGAATTCAAAATGATAAAATAAATCCATATGCCGGTAAGCGTAAAATACTCTGTGGATTTAAATTTATTTCTAATCAACCATCTAAACTCAAAAAATGCAGCAATAAAGAAAATAAAACTCCATGGAAACAATTGGTACAAAAGGTTATGAACATAAAAGAGTGGATCATTTACTGCCTTAACATATGATCCGGTGATTCGTCCGGCCATATTTTCCCAGAAAAAAAATCGTAAACCCTGCCAGCCAAACTGGTTCATTAACCCGATTAAAGCCGGACTTACAATTACTAACGATAAAAGTATTCCGGCGTACCATCTGTAATTCAGGAATTGCCTGTAATCGCGTTTAAACAGAATATGTCCGACAACAGCAAATGCAGGTATTGCAGCGCCTACCGGACCTTTGCTTAACATTGCCAGGCCAATCGCGGTAAATCCAAAATAAAGATGTCGTCCCCTACCCGATTTCAGATATTCAAACAGTTGCCAAAGCGCTAATGTAACAAATGCCTGCAACGGCGTATCGGTATGAATATCCATGCTGTACAGCGAATAGATAAACGAAAGCGAAAGTAAAATGGCAGTTATTATTCCGACTTTGCGGTTATACAAACTTTCACCTAATTTAAAAGCCCAGTAAAAACCGGCCAATACAAGTAAAAACACAGGAAACTTGAACCAGAAATTTGAGATTCCTCCTATCGAAAAACCCACCGCTCCCATCCAGAACAGGAGTGGTGGTTTCTGATCATACGGTTCGTGATGTATCGTAAGATTTATAAAATTTCCGTTTTGAAAAATTTCTTTGGCAACGGTGGCATATTTTCCGGCATCGCGCGTTACATCAATAAATAGGCCTGAAAAGTAAGCTGTTAAAGCCAACCCGGCAAAAAGCAGAAATATACCTGTAAGAATTTTATTTTTTTGCATTAATCCCGTTTCCGGTAATTAAAACCAGATTATGTATTCATTGCCCCGCAAACAGTAATTACCTGTCCGCTAACATACGACGATAAATCAGAGGCCAGAAAAGTAGCTACACCTGCAACCTCTTCGGGTGTTCCGCCTCGTTTCATGGGAATGGAATCTTCCCATGCTTTACGCGCATCTTCCGGAATTTTAGCTGTCATTTCGGTAATAATAAATCCCGGGGCTATTGCATTTGAACGAATGCCGCGAGAACCCAATTCACGTGCAATAGATTTTGTAAACCCAATAATACCGGCTTTTGAAGCAGAATAATTTGCCTGTCCGGCATTTCCGCTTACACCAACTACAGAACTTAAATTAATTATGGAACCTGAACGCTGTTTCAACATGGTGCGCTGAACTGCCTTGGTAAAATTAAAAACCGATTTCAGGTTTACGTTAATAACTGCATCCCACTGGTCCTCAGTCATTCGCATCAATAAGGTATCTTTTGTAATACCTGCATTGTTTACCAGTACATCAACAGCGCCAAAATCAGCAACAATGTCGTTAACAACACGGTCGGTGTCGTCAAATTTGCTGGCATCCGAAGCATAACCTTTTGCTTTAACACCCTGCGCCTGCAATTCTTCTGCAGTTGCTTTCATGCTGTCATCATCGAACAAATCGGTAAAGGCAACGTTACATCCTTCCTGTGCAAATTTCATTGCAATAGCTTTACCAATGCCGCGTGACGCTCCGGTTACAATAGCTGTTTTCCCTTCCAATAGTTTCATCTTTCAATTTTTAAGTTCGTGCAGCAAATATAATCGTTTCACCTGTGATA
Source organism: uncultured Prolixibacteraceae bacterium (assembly GCA_963821855.1). Taxonomy (GTDB): domain Bacteria; phylum Bacteroidota; class Bacteroidia; order Bacteroidales; family Prolixibacteraceae; genus Draconibacterium. The sequence goes on from CAWGFJ010000008.1 coordinate 75,471, forward strand.
AAAAAAGTGTTTTTCCTAACTTCAAATTCGAATTAAAAGAGGTATCTTCCCAACTGAGTCAGCACTTCACCAGCCTTTCCCTGCAGAAAAATATCGGTGATGTTATTTGTAAATGCCGATTTTTCCGGATTAATCTCAATAACTATTGCGCCATTTCGCTTTGCAGTTTGCGGCACATACGAAGCCGGTGTAACTTCTCCGGTTGACCCCACAATAATGCAAACCTTAGCTTTTTCGGCATCGGCAAACGAATTTCTGTACGCATCAACCGGAATGCCTTCACCAAAAAATATAAAATCGGGTTTTAATATTGTTCGGTCGGAATTACATCGCGGTGGTAATTTTTTAAAATTAATTTCTGCTGCTTCATAAATTTCTCCGCATTCCAGGCATTTCAATTTTTTCGAATTGCCATGAAATTCATGCACTACCTTGCTTCCGGCTTCGTAGTGAAGATTATCGATATTTTGCGTCACAACGGAATTAAGCAAGCCTTTTTGTTCCATTTCAGCTAGAACCAAATGAGCAGGATTTGGTTTTGATTCAGCAAAAAAGTCATAAAAAATCTCACGGATTACAAACCAGCATTTTGCTTCATGCCTGTAATAATAATCGAGGTCAAGAACTTGTGGATCGTATTTATTCCACAAACCATGTTCTCCTCTGAATGGAGGAATTCCACTCTCAACCGAGATGCCTGCACCTGTAAAAGCGATGTTGAAATCTGATTTTTTTATTAAATCTGCGGCTTCGCGTAACAAAATTTCCATTTTATTGAAATTTACTTGTCATGTTTGAATGTTATAAAAATAGCAAGGTATAATATTAATTTAAAGATGATTAACAAAAAAGTCAGCGTTTGTGTTTTTATTCATCACAGCAAGTCGAATGTGCTGCCCTATTATGTTGAATTATATATTAACCAGCTATCTAAACACTTCGATAAAGTTATTGTTCTTACCAATAATCCCGAAATAGATACACGAAAATATACCGAAAAGCCTGAAGTGGAATTTAATTATCTCGAAAACAAAGGGTACGATTTTGGAATGTTTTATCGCTTTATCAGCAACCAGGACCTTAATAAATTTTCACGTTTAGGAATTGTTAACGACAGCAATATTCTTTTCAATCAGCTAAACGACATCTTTCAGTGGGGAAATTATAAAACACATGATTTTTGGGGTGTAATCGATTCTTATGAAAAACCCTGGTTCTCGAGTCATGATAATAATTACCATATCCAAAGCCATTTTTTAGTTTTAAATGAAAATGCAATCAGTAAACTGCCTGAATTTTTTGATGAACTGGATACTGATACCATTATGAATGAATCCGATTTAAAAAAGCTGAGAAGACTTGTCATTGATCAGTGGGAAATTGGCTTAACCCAGTTTTTAATAAATGAAGGTTTAATTCCGGGCAGTTTTATCAATTCGTATAAAATGCACAGAAAATATCAGCCTAAGAAACCAAATTTAACACATTCAATTTTTCATGAGCTGGCAACCGAAGGATATCCGTTGATTAAGAAAAAAGTTGTGCTGGAGAATAAATCGGTGTTTAAGTTAAAAAGAAATAAGTGGGAAAAAACGATAAACGAATTTGGGAATCATAACTGGGATTTACACAAAATAGTAGATTCAGTTCACATAAAATAAACTCCTGATAGCAAACAATATATGCGTAAAAGCGCTTAAAACAAGGGAAATAATATGAGTCAGAACGGGACGAAGTCATGTATTTATGCTTTTTATTATAAACCGGTTAAGGTAATAATTTCCGATAATTTGTATTTTCCGGTTTGGGCAGGCAAAAACAATAAACCTGAAATAAATGGCTTAACCGGCGACGACACAGGCGATAACATTTCAGAAAAAAATAAATATTACAGCGAATTAACCGGTATTTACTGGGTATGGAAAAATACGCAATCCGATATTGTAGGCACTTGTCATTACAGGCGTTATTTTACAAATGTACACGAACCACTTTACTATCGTTTGAAAAGAATTATTCTACTATACTGCAGGACTTTGGCGAAAACGATTTGGCTTAATTTACAGCGGCAATCATAAATACTGGAAACAAAAAATACTTTCCGAAAGCGAAATAAATGCTATTCTCCAACATCATGATGTGATTCTTCCAGTCCGGCGAAAATTAAGGAAGAGCGTGTTCGAACACTACGAAAAATATCATAATCCGTGCGATTTAAGGCTGCTCAAAAAGATTCTTGAGCAATATTTTCCTGAATATTTAAATACCTACGAAACAATGTTGAAAGGGAATCGCATGTTTGCCAATAATATGTTTGTAATGCCCTGGGACACATTTGACAAACTAATGAAGTGGTTATTTTTTATATTGTTTAAATTTGAAGAGAAAACAGATTTGGAGCATTATAAGGGTTACCAGGAAAGGATTTTCGGATTTCTTTCGGAACGGCTTATAACCTTGTGGATAATGCATAATGGTTTAAATTACAAAGAACTGCCGCTTATTTATTTTAAGAAATTTAAATATCAGCCGAATGCTTGATCAGTCTACAATATGCGCCATTTCAACTTCACCGGGAATGGGTGCTATTGCAGTTATCCGACTCTCCGGAAATGAATCGATTCAAATTACAGATAAAATTTTCAGTAGCCCGAACAAAGATAAAAGCCTCCGGAATCAAAAGGCAAATACCCTTCATTTTGGACAAATAATATCAGGAAACGAGGTTGTTGACGAAGTAGTTGTTGCCCTGTTTAAATCGCCTCATTCGTTTACCGGTGAAGATATCGTTGAAATTTCATGTCATGGTTCGGTTTACATTCAGCAAAAAATACTCGAAATTTTAATCGAAAACGGAGCAAGGATGGCGCTTCCCGGTGAATTTACCCAGCGTGCTTTTTTAAACGGTAAAATGGATTTATCGCAGGCTGAAGCAGTTGCCGACGTAATTGCCTCTTCAAATGCAGCCGCGCATAAACTGGCGCTAAATCAAATGCGCGGAGGATTTTCAAAAGAAATAAATGAATTACGCAAACAGCTTCTCCATTTTACCGCAATGGTGGAACTCGAACTCGATTTTGCGGAAGAAGATGTTGAATTTGCCGACCGGACAGCACTTCGAAACCTGACAGAAAAAATTGAAATTTTATTGCGAAAACTAAAAAATTCGTTTCAGCTTGGAAATGCGATTAAGAACGGCATTCCGGTGGCCATTGTAGGTGAAACGAACGTTGGAAAATCAACTTTATTGAATGTATTGCTGAATGAAGACAAAGCCATTGTTTCCGATATTCACGGTACAACCCGCGATGTTATCGAAGATGTGGTAAATATTCACGGCACAGCTTTTCGGTTTTTCGATACGGCAGGAATTCGCGATACGACCGACCAAATTGAAACCCTTGGAATTGAACGCAGTTACAGTAAACTCGAACTGGCAAAAGTTGTTTTGCTGGTTGTAGATGTAAATAACCCCTACCCGATTGTTTTTGAACGAATTCTGAAAATAAGGCAACGAATTGCTGAAAACCAGACTTTGATTATTGTTGCGAATAAAATTGATACAGGAATACGCGAAACCATTCAGCAATTGGAAACCATGGAATTAACAGACAACGAAAAACTGGTTTTTATTGCTGCCAGACAAAAACAAAACCTCGATGAATTAATTGAACTAATGATTCATTCCGTAAATCTCGATGCTGTTAATCAGGAAGATGTAATCGTCACAAATGCCCGGCACTATGAAATACTCAGAAATGCGCATGAAGCAATTCTCAGGGTACTTCAGGGATTGGACGAACGAATTACGGGCGATTTTCTTTCACAGGATATTCGCGAATGTCTGCACTACCTTTCCGAGATTACAGGAGAAATATCCAACCACGAAGTATTGGGGCATATATTTAAGAATTTTTGTATCGGAAAGTGAATGAGACCATTTTTACAGAATGCGCAACATTCTGTAAAAACTTTCCTGGTCGAATTCCCGTCCCCCGATGAGGAACGAATTCGGGATCTATTCCTGGTCGAATTCCCGTCAGTTGCCGGACAGGCATCCCGAACGAGAGAAGCGAGTTTCGGGATTTGTTTCCCGCTGGCAGCAGGCTTTAAAAGCGTAACGAACTAAAAAGACATAGTCGAATTCCCTTTGTTGCCTTGCAGCCATGTACCTTTGGGATAAACCAGACAAACAAAAGTAAAAGACAATATTAGAACTACCTGTATAAATTCAAAGCAAAAATGCTTAGTCCTGGCTTTCTATCCACCTGCGGATAATAAAAGTAAGGTTAGTTCAATGCCAAGAGAAGTTATGTAAAAGAATAGCCATGTTTTAATAAAACGAAATATTTCATATATTTGAATGAAAATATTCGCATCATGGAAACAAATGATTTTTCATTGGTAGAGGAAACAAGAAAAGGAATTGATAAGGCTGCGTTTCAAAAAATTGTCAGGCAGACTAAATTGCCATTTAAAGAATTTGCGGGTTATCTGCATGTTTCGGGCAGAATGATTCAAAGTAAGGAAGCGCACGATAAGTTACCGTTAAAAGTTGCTGAGCATACGCTTTTCATCAAAAAATTGTATGAATTTGGAATTGAAATATTTGGCGATGTGAAACGATTCAATCAATGGATGCAAACACCTAACCCCATTCTTGGTAATGTAATACCAAAATCATATTTAGATACCATATCAGGAATTCTATTTTTACGGAACAAATTAAATGAAATTGCTCACGGATTCGTGGCATAAATATGATACTTCACAGAATAGCCTATACAGGGCTTATGCAGACCTTAAGTGGCGTTGGAGGCCTTTCAACTTCCGGCAGATGGACCCATCAGGGGTATCCGGTTATTTATTTTTCCGAAAGCCTTTCGCTGGCAGCCTGGGAAAAATTGATGCAATTTGAATCCGTGAAAACTATTCCGAATGTATATGTTTCACTTATGGTTGAGGCTCCGGAAAGCAGCATTCAGAAGATAACAAAAGAACGAATTGGATAAAAACACAAAAGGGTGGGATTCATTTCCCACATCAGGCAATTACAAGAATATAGGAACGGATTTTTTGAAGACAAAGGGAATTTTTATTGTTAAAAGTACCATCGGCAGTTATTCCGGAAGAATTTAATTTTATAATGAATCCATTGCATCCTTTAAGTTCGGAAGCAAAAATCATTGGGATAAAACCTTTCATTTTTGATGAACGGTTAAAAGCAAAGAAGTGAGACAGAATTAAATATTGAATATTATGCAATATTTAACCCCGGCAAATTAACATGATACATATCCCATCCGCCGTATTTACTTGGTTTTAGCTTAAAACAACCATCGCCTTTAAAATCGAATGCTTCGCTGCTGTTTTCGTATAAACCTTTATAATGAATTGTAAAAGTTACAATGGCATCGGTTTTTTCAGGATTGATTTCAAAGGTTTTTTCGACGTAGGTTACAACTTCAAACGAATCGAATGTGTCGAGAAAATTATTGATGCTGTCGATAACGTTTTGTTTATCAAGTTTGTTGCCGGCAGAATCCTTGTTATTATCGGTATCGACATATAACATATCGTAGCCTGTGCCACCGATATTTTCCATCTTTCCCATCGTCATTCTAAAAAAATAATCGATTGCCTGTTCGATATCCAACGTTGCATTCGGATGAAATTCTTCGTACGTAAAACAGCACATCATTCCAGGTATCCGCATATCATCCATTTCGTGCTGAAACAGTTCTTCAGTAATAAAGCGATAGATTTCGGAATCTTCAACTTCGCAAAGCGTGCTTAATGAAATATTATTTTTATCCATCACTTCGAACAGGTGTTTTAGTTCGTTTGAGATTTCATGTGGTTTTAATTCATCCAACATTTTATATTCAGGCTTATCCATATATTCCCAAACAGTTACTGTTTTTGCGTTTTCAAACTGTTTTTCGTACTCCTCAACAGAATTTAGCCATTGGTTTTCAATTTCCGGGGGAAGTTCATTAGATTCGGAAAAATGCGCTCCATACTTTTCTTCCAGCTCCTTCTTTTTTAATTCATTATCAATTTTCTTGTCGTAATAATCGTCCGCTTTTTTATTCATTTTATAAGGTTTTACATTTTCTTGTGTTTTTAAAGTTATTAAAAATGAAAAAAAAATTAATGGTAACAGAAAAAATATGGATTACGCAGCTATTTTTATCCAGGGAAAGTCAATTATCTTTAATCCATTTTTTAATTTTGCTGAGGGTATGATTTTCATGATTTAGTGTACTATTAAATTTATTTTCGATTATGAATGAAATTTTATCTGAAATATTGGGACACATCCGGCTGGTACACGACGATAAACAAAAACTTCAAAAAATTCTCGATTTCATATTGGAAGAGATATACGAAGAGGAGGAAGAAGAACAACTTGAAATTCCACAAAAATTTGAAGCGCTGGTTAATCCAATTTCCCAATCGATTGACTGCGGACAAATTGTATACATTAACCTCGACACCATGAAAACCGAAGACGTATCGCCGGACATGGAAGACCCGGAAGATTTCGAAATGAATTATGGCGATAACGACTGGGCTACAGAGCCGGAATTTTATAAATGGGAAAATACCCTAAGGATAGCACCGCTCGAATCGAATGAATCTTTCAGCATAATGGAGGCTTTTGCCGAAAATATGGAAGATATAAAATTCCGCGAGCAGCTTTTTTATGCGCTCAATCACAAGAAACCTTTCGCCAACTTTAAATGGAAAATCGACAATTCGGATTACCGCCAGCGCTGGTTCGACTTTAAACAACACTGGCTCGAAGGGCATGTCAGGAAAATAATCTGGTCGGAAACCAATATAATTGAATAAGGACAAAACGATTGAGAGCTTTGAACTGATCAATAACAAATTTCAGCCAATCAAATTCAGTTTAAAAATGAAACGATACATTGAACAACTTATTGAAGATTTAGAGGAAGCAGCCGCTAACCCTCCGAAGGAAGTGTTTATTGAACCTCCCCCATTTCTCGACGATGACCCGATAACTGCCGAAGTCGCTCTTGTTCCCTATAAAAGTATTGAAGAATGGACCGGCATTAAACAGGAAGTTTTTCCGGAATTAAACAATTTACAGGGCGACGAGTGGGAACGTGTAAATACAGCCATTTTTAAAGTTTTCGATGCACTTCGGTTGGAATTGGTGGATGCTCCGCCCGATATACCACCGGAATGGCTTTATGATGTGCTTACTACAAACTGGAAGCATCCGGTTCAGTACCTGCCATCATCGGGAATGGACCTGGAATTGTGCACCGGCGATCCGATGACCTGCCCTTATGGTGAGTATTGCGATTGCGGTGAAGATTACGATATATACGAACTGCCCGAAAAATTTGGAAAATGTATTAACCCTATTGCCCAATTTCTCGATGCCGGTTTTACCTGTTACTTGAATCCTGAAACCCTGGAAATTGAAAAAGTTAAAAGGTCATTGGCGACGGAGCCGGATAAAAACGAAACGGCTTCAGGGTCAAATCATAATGTCATTGATTTTAAACACACAAGCTGGGATAAATGCTATGTTTTCGAACCATTCGAGCCGAAGGAATCATTTAAAATAATGAAGATTTTCACCCGAAATATAGATGATGAAATTTTACAGGAAGAGCTTTTTTATGTGATGAAAAACAAGAACCCGATAGAAAATTTTGAGTCAGTAATTAACAAATCCAAAGAAAGCGAAAACTGGTTTTATTTTAAAATGGATTGGCTGGAAGACCATGTAAAAAATATCATCTACACTGAAGTAAATGATATCAGATATCATGACATTAGTGATGATGAAATGCCATTTTAACAAATCAATACAATAAGAAAGGGAAAAATGGATTTAATTTACTTTATCCAGACATCGATGCTTGTCGAATAATATGACAATCATTAAATCTAATTCCCGTTCAATAGTCAGTTAGTTTTACAATTTTAAAATCTTTAATCCGCGGATCTTTGTCGGCAGAAGTAATATTCAGAACATATACACCCGGCATTAAGAAGCTTAAATCGTTCAGGATTTTATTTTTGGCATATACATTAGCCGTGAAATAAATTCTTCCATCAACGCCATAAATCCTGATATAATAATCTGATGTTTTTCCAAATTCAATATTTAAAAAATCATTAAAAGGATTTGGGCCAATTTTAATGGAAGAAACTAGATAATCGTCAACAGATGTGGAACCAGTAACCGTTACAGTTTTGGAGATCGCATCATTGCAAAATCCACTGTCGTCTGTAAGAATAATTGGATATTTACCCGGTGACTCAAAAGCATAATGAATTTGGGCGGAATCATTGGGAAATGGCATACCTCCGATCTCCCAAAAGTAGTGAGCATTGGTTGTTGAAATATTGCTAATTGTCAGGACTTTGTTCTGGTTTAAATAAATTGTGTCGGGAGTAATAGAAAAATCAAGGATACTATTCCTAATTTTTACTTTAATTTTATTTTGTTTGTTTGTGTTACTAAAGTTCCCTTCGGCTGCGAGTTCAATTTCATCAGGTTCGTTGCTTATATCGACAGAAATACTATCCGAATCAATTTTATATGCCTTATCGTTAACATACCAATCAATTCTTGTGTCACCTGTACAACCATTATCTGAATATAGAAGCTTTACATTAACTTCCTGAATATTACAAAATTCAAAAACAGTATCCTCCAACGTATACGATACCGTATTAAATGGTACTTCTATTCCACCTATATTCATGCTTGATATAGAAACGCCTGGTCTGCTATCGCTTACCTTTGCGATAATTACAAGTTTTGATGTATTGTTAAAATTATCTTTCGCATCTATAGTTTGAATGACTGTGCCATAGCCGTTTTTATCGAAAATTGTAGTATCAACATCAATTGTCTTATTTGAAATACCATTTTCATCTTCAATCTTAGCATTTTCCAATTTAAAATAGTAGTCTTCAGGAAAGACATATTTACATGAAAGTGTTACGTGCAAAGTGTCATTACTTAAAAATGAATAGCTTCCGTTTTCATCAAATTTAAGTCCGTTAATAGAATAATTCTCATTTATTTTTTGTGGACTAATAGTAATTTCAGGAGGTGTTTTATCTTCTGGCGGAATAGTTCCTATTACAGTGACTTGTTTTGTTAATGTATCGCTACAATCCCCGTTAATGTTTGAAAGCGTAATGTTATAATTTCCGGGAAAGGTGAATGCATAATTGAACACAGTTTCGTTGTTAATAAAAGAATCACCCCCGATTTTCCATGAATAATTCCCGCCTAAAGTTGAATTATTTGTGATGGTAAGTTCTTCTTTTTTGCTTAGGTCTATAACTGTTTTTGCAGGCGTAAAATTAAGAACATTATCGGGTTCTAATTTTAAAGTGTCGACAAAATCACAAATTGTCTCAGAGTTATCATTAAAGACAATGGACATGTATGAAATGTAATATGTACCTGCGTCAAGAGAATCAAAGTAAATTTCATTTGAACTGTTATACTTATAGTCTAATGATAAATCTGAACCGTTATGTTCCAATGATGCAATATAAACCACATTTACATCGAATTTAATAATTCCATCATCCGAATTTGAACATGTGGGATTGATTATTTTTGTTAATGAATCTTTTTTTATTTTATTAATTTTTATATTTGTGTCATCAGAGCTGGCGTTAGTAAACTGTGCTTTTGCTTTAAGCTCAATATTGTTATACATATCATCAATATTTACTGATATTGTATTTGAAGAATTACCCGGTTGCAACTCTCCATCTTTGAACCAATTAATTTCAGGAATACTGGTACATCCATTTTTATCGTAATCTAATGTTACTATAATATCCTTGCTTTCACAAAATTCAAAGACCTTTTGCGGTAAACATGAATTAGTTATATAATCTGCATAATAATCATCCCCCACCTTTAACCCTAAAAAATCAAAATCATAGATATTATTATAATCAATTGTCGATATAATTTTAAATTCTGAGGTGAACCCTGAATTGCCTGTTGCAATTACGGTTTGATAGACAGTCCCATATCCTCTACCATCATAAATATATACTATCGTTAACAATACTATTGGCTTAAAATGCCACAACCATCTGCTGTGATACTCACATTATCTAAATTAAAATAATAATCATGCGGAAATGAATAAATACATGAAAGGCAAACTTTCAACGTGTCATCACTTAAGAATATAATCACCGTCAAGTCCATTAAAATTTTCAAAGAAAAGTTTGTCAACTATCTTATTTTTACCAGTTATAATATTAGGAGGAATTATGTACATCGTCAGGAATATACACCTTCCACTATAATATTTTTGAACATTGTATCATTGCAAATTCCATTATTGTTTGTAAGTTTAATTTCATAGTTTCCAGGAAGTCTAAAAGCATATATTAAATTCAATTGAATTGTTAATAAAAGAATTATCCCCGATTTGCCACAAAAAATCTCCATGCATGATTTGAAAGATTATTAATTGTTAATATTTCATTATTACTTAAATCAATATTTGTATCCGAAATGGTAAAATCAAGAATATTTCAGGAACTAATGTAATAGTGTCATTAAATTCACAATAATCGTAAATGCTTTCATTATAATAAATATAAGAAACATAATATGTTCCTGCTTCAAGAGAATCAAAGTAAATTCATTTGAACTATTATAGCTTAAAATCAATGATAAATCTGAACCATTATGCTCCAATGATGTAATGTAAACTACATTTAGATCGAATTTAATAATCCCATCAGCCGAATTTGAACAAGTGGGATTGATTATTTCTGATTAACGAATCTTTAGTTATTTTGCGTAATATTTAAATTAATTCTGATCATCAAATTTGGTATTATCAAATGGCGCATCCAATGTATAGCTCAATGTTGTCAGGTTCATTACCAAGATCAATGGAAATACTTTCTGAATTTGTCGAAACCAGTGTATCGTTTTTATACCAATTAATTCTTGAAGTACCTTTACAACCATTCATATGTAATATAAATGCATCAATTTCAATATTTTGAACTTCGCAGAATTCAAAATCTGTTTGCTCCAGTGAAGAATAAATGTCATCGTAATATACATGAAATATCACCCACATCTTAAACCAAAAAATTCAAAATCATAAATAGCCCCAATTGTCGATATAATTACAAATTTTGATGTATTACCTAAATTGTCTTCCGCTATTATGGTTTGAATAAGTGTTCCATATCCATTATTATCGTAAATAATAGTATCGACAATAATAGTTTTCTTTAAAATGCCGGATTCATCTTCAATAGTAAGCATTCCCAATATGAAAATAATATTCATCCGGGAAATGAATAACGACAAGTAAGTTCAACTTTTAATGTATCATTATTTGAAGAAAATTCATAATATATATCAGACTTGATCTTATGGATAATTGGCATATATTAGATCTTGACTAATGGTTATTGTTGGAGGAATTATGTCTTGTCCTGCAGCCATGATTAGTTCCGAAAATCAACAACAGATAACGAGATTAAAAATGATATTAAAATATTTAATTTCATGGTTTAAGGTTTTATAATGGTGAAAAAAGCTTGTTTATTTTTCTGACCCGAAATATCAAGTTTACTACCGAGTATTCTCAATAAACCGGTATTTCCTACAGGTTCAAAATATAGTCCTTCAAATCCCTTAGTTTTTAATTATGAATATGAATCAGTGATGTTTGTATTCAGATTAAAATTTATTTCATAAAGATTTGAATTTAATGTGTGAATTATAACATAAGTTTTCTCTTTTAGTTCCAATGCATTTGACGTTTCCATCTGCATCAATAAAGAATGAAATGTTAATTCATAGTTGCTTATTTACGCCACTAAATATATGTATCAGTCAACTCTATTTTTAGTTGTATTGTATTTTAACAAGAAATGCATCGAAATTATCACCGGCAATTGGGTTATGTTGTCTTATTTGCATGACCTGTAAAAATTACCTCTTCGCTATTCAAAACCAACATATTTGTAAATATTGGCAACCTAGCTTTAATTTTATTGTACGATAATTTAATGGAATAATTTGAATCCTTTAATTCAAATGTATTGGAATCAAATTGATGAATATTAGCTTCGAAACCCACCGCCAGTGATGTAATCAAATTTCCATTAGGTAGTGGTTCAATCATATAATTCCATATTTCGGGATGCCTATTCCTGCATTGGCTCGCTTTCCATTAAAACAGAACCGGCTTCGTCGAGTGCAATAAATTTATAGAACCATTTATAATTACTAAACGATTGATAATTTACAACAAGAAATAACTTGTTATTACTGAAACATCCCTAATGCATATCCGTTTTCAGAAATAAAAAAATAGACCTTTTCATTATCGCTATAATTAATATTATAATCATTTACGATTGGTATAATAACCGGTTTAGCCCAAATCCGTTGACCCTTCTCATTAATCTTAAACACGTATATTTGAAAGGTACTGTCTTTCAGTATTTCAGCTCCTAAAATAAAAATGTCGTTGTTTGCCCCGGCAACAACATCTGTGAGCTTAAAATCAATTGTTTCATTCTTTTTAAATTCTTCACTACTAAAGTCAAATACCCTGTTCCCTTCTTCATTTAAAAATAATAATGTTGAAGTGATTTATTAAACCAAACAGATGGTGAATCTTCTTTAACTCTTTAACTTCAATATCATAAATCTTAAGATTGTTTACCGATGAAACATTATTCGAAATCTCATCTTTATTGCAACCAACAAAACAAATGATAATCAATAGTATTAAAGAAATTTATTTCATTAATGAATTTTATAATTTGTATTATAGTTAAATCGTAAACCAAGACCTATCATTGCCAACTTTATCGAATCATCGGTATAATAAGTATCGAAATAAAATCAATATCCGACAATCTATTCTTACTTCGAAATAAAAGAATTCAATCCCATTTGAGCATTTAAGTCAGGGATAAGTACCAAAATGATTTATCTTTTGCAGGAATATTTTCCTGTCGATATTAAAACCCAGAAAAACCAGATTTCTGTTTCTGATTTTATGCAAATTATCCTTTGAATATTGACTCAGTAGTTTGCTCTCCGAATTTGTCAATATAGGTATGATAAAGTTTCGCATCGGATTGAATCAAATATTTATAATTCGCTCCTACCCTGAAAGGCTCCAGTTTTTTTGCTTAATTACATATCGTAAAGGAAAATCGATGAATTGCAATTTTTCATTATAACTTACAGAATAACTATCATACCCGAAATTTTCATCACTTTTGCTTTTCCCCTTTATATTTCTCGCATAATTAGAAGTTGCATAACCAATTCCTGCTTCAAAACCGAATTTATCAGTATAAAAATAAGCCAGGTTAATATTGAAATCGAACTCCAGGTTCTGAAAATGAGTAATCGTCTGAACTAATACATTCCTCGCAGATATATGGCTCTTTCTTTATTATGGGAGTTTCCAAATCTCTTGATGCATTTATATTCAGCACCCATTGCGGATAAACATGTATAGTTTGCAGGCGGCTTTCCACCCTGCTTGAAATATCCAGATTATATTTTTCTTTTGTGAACAGTGGATCTATCGAATAAATTGATATTAAGTTCTCAATTATTATCTTTTCAGGATATTCCAATTCAACATAGTTTTCCGATAACAACCAGAGATTTTTTATAGCAAGCGCTCTATCACCGAACTCTTCTCCTGTACCTGCGTTCAAATAATTCAGGCTTCTTTCATAATTGCCCCTGTCATATTCTCTTTGAGCATTATCCAATGCATTCTCGCTTCTGTTTTGTCCATACAATTGGAAAGTGAGAAACATACAAAACCAACCTATGTAATATTTTACGCTTATCATGAATTACTGATTTACCAGTTTCCCTTCTTTTTCCTGAAACAGGGTGCTGTTGACGGGCCAGAAAACCAGGCGGTTTCTATCATACAAAACGTATATACGCCCATCGTTTCCAAGACAAATGTCGTTGATACGCCTGCCTATTATTTCCTGATATATTTTTGTGTAACCCCACCCGAATTTTGCAAACATTACCAATTGGTTCGCTCCCACCTGCACTGCTAATATCTTATTATTCTGATCGATGAGTATTCTATTTATCCGGTCTTTCACTGAAATAAGTGAATTGCCCGAATTTTTGTCGAAAACCCTGTATTCGTTATACTTCGCCGTTTGGGGTTCCCCAAAAAATACTGCCATTTTGTTCATCCATACAATAGCTGCTAACACCCTTTAAAAAGGTTGAATCTGAATCAGTAATCAGCGACAATTTTCCGTCTGAATAGTTTACATCAAAAAGTTTTTTGCCAAATTGTGCCGGTAGCGTTGATTTGCCGTGTGCCAATTGTGAAGTAAACGTCTTTTTCGAATCATCGAATTGTACCTGATAGCTTGCACCATTTTTCGAATTTAATATCAAATCATTTTCGCCTTTCTTAAATGCATTTGCAATAACATCTATTCCATTAAAGTCTTCGGCATCAAACTGATAAAGCTTTTCTCTTTCTATGTCAACCAATTTTATGTTCTTGTTATAATTGGAATAAGCGATAAAATTTGTTCCGGCAACCGGTGTTGCTTCAACAAAATTGTCATTCTTATTAAATAGGTATTCATTGCTTTTAGCATCGTAGATTTGGCCATGTAAATTGAATAGCACAGTTTTATTACCGGCAGTTTGATAAATCCTGTCGAACGTTGAATCCAGTTTAAATTTGCTTCCTGTAAAAAAAATAGTTGACAAAATGTTTGAGGTATATAAATTCTCGAGTTTGTTTCTGTGTTCCTCCTTTTTTAATCCCTCATAATCATTGAAAAGTGCAAATGCTTTATTTATGCTGTCTCTTTGATTTTTGGCCAATTCCACTTCATCACCCGACATATTTGAAACTAAGGTGTCGTTTAAGGATTTAAAAAAGTCGGATGCTTTTAAAGCTAAGTTTTCCGCTTCAATCAGTTTGTTAATCGTATCGGTTTTTCTTTCCTGGAACTTTGCTATCTCCTCATTTTCTTTTGCTATGCCCTTTTGTTTTATTGCTTCTGCTTCATTTTCATTGGCAATATTCTTCTGTTTGATCGCTTCGGCTTCGTTTTGTTTTGCCAATTGCTCTTGCCGTTTTGCTTCAGCCTCATTCTTCGTTGCAATATCCTTTTGTTTTACAGCTTCGGCTTCGTTTTCTTCTGCTAAATTTTTTTGTTTGGTTGCTTCTTTTTCCTGTTTTTTTGCTTCTTCTTCATTTTCTTTTGCAATCTGTGCCTGGTTTTTTGCTTCTACTTCGTTTTTTACTGCATAATTTTTCTGAATTAAAGCATACACTGAAATAACTGAAATAAGTATTAGGATTATTCCTACAAAACCAATGACATATCGCTGTAATTTTATAATCTGATTTTGTATTTCGCTTGGCTTTTTATAAAGCAATTTTGCAACAATTGAAATTACAGCATCCTGAAGAATTTGCTTTTTCCGGCTATTCGGAAGAGATTCATCACTCAAAGGTCGAAGGTCGACATAAATGGGTTCCTTAGTAAATAGTTGTCGCAGGCTTTGTGGAATAACATTTGTAATATTAAAATCCCATTGGTTCTTTTCTCTGTCCCACTCTATATCTCCGTGGGTAATAACCAGAATGATAAAATCCGCCGGATTGTCGCCGCGTTTTATACAGCTTTTTACAAAATTTTCTGCTTCAGTGTTAACCCAGCTAAAATCATTCCCTCCAAATTTGTCCTGGGCAAGCAGAATCAGAAATTCTGATTTGTTTAATGCGCTTTCAATTTTATGCGGTAAATCATTGTCAGGTGTTAAATCAGTAACATCACGAAATATAAATAGCTTTTGTTTCCCAAGGCGGTGCCAGTTAAGCCCGAAACGCTCAATCCTTTCTTCCAGGACTTTTGCCAATCTCTTATCCGGATCGCGGGCGTATGAAATAAATGCCTTATACGCATATTTGTTATCGCTCGCTTTTGCTTTCTTTTCTTCGTTTTTTATATCCGCTTTTTGCATACGTTTTCTACATCAGTCGCCCATTTATTTTATGATGAGAATCTTTATCATAACTTTTCTGTGTAAGTATCTGAATCTTGAGTCAACCCATTTATGATTTACAGTATTAACAGTGGATGACGGATTAATAAATTTTAAAGTAGAATGAAAGTGAGCATCCATGATTTAATACGATAACAGATTGGTTCTTAATTCCTTTTAGCAAATTACAACTATTAAATAAGATAAACAAGTCCAAAATTCTTAAATCGAACTTCTTCACTCCAACATTATGTTTAATTAATTATGCTGATATTTAATGAGTAGTTATTGAAGATTTTTAACAGAGGTTAGTTTACAATAAGAACGATTTGTGAAGCAGAGATTTCAATAACATGGAGAAATAGATTGAATTCAAACCGGAAATCTTCTGAGTTTGCAGCAAGATAATTTATTCCCGATCCAAATGTACCACAACATAAGGTGTTTCCTTATTTAAATCAGGATAAATAACACCGTGATTATCGTTATTCATAATGCTGATAAAGTACATATAATCCCACTCCGGGTTAATTTCATCTGCAGGAACAGAAGCTTCAAAAACCCCGGGTTTACCTGTACTTTTCATGAGAATTGTATTGTATTCAACATCCTGGTTTAAACTCCTGTGATTTAGTTTTACCCATTTTATTCCTGAAGGAGATGAAACTGTTATACTAATTTTTAATGGTTTCCCGACTGGTATTTCGGTAGTTTTTGTATGTATTATATTGAATTCATTTTGCCAATCCGATTGTTCAGCCTTCACATATTTCGGCGCTTTTTGAATTGCGACGAGAGATTGTGCACTGCTTCGTTCCTTTTTCAGTTGTTCCAAACCATCTTCCAGTTTTACCAGTTCATCTCTCCAGTGTCCGCACAAGTCGGCATTCCTGACTCCCATCATCAAATCATCAGTGTAAACATCACCGGCTGCATTTACGATTTCTTTCCAGGCGTCCACTGCTTTTCGTTCATTTTCAATTGCATCGTCTAATGCCGAAATATCTTTTGTCTTCTCATAAATACACCAGGAGACTGCCGCGGGTATTCTTTTCGCATGATATGAAGCCAGTCCGGAAAGAATCTTCAAATCTGTAATTGTTGAAATATATTCATTGGTTTTATGTTCGCCAATTGTTTTTTCAGCTTCATCGATTAACTGGTTTATTTCGCCTGAAGTTTCTTCAAACCATTTGCTTGTCATGGATGGCAGAATTCGTGCAGTTTCTTTACCGTAAATCAGGAAATCGGCTTCATCTTCAAACGATGCAAATTGCTGCAAATCGCTTCCTGTATTTTTTGAATAACTTTTAAGGTCGCCCAACCGTTGCTTTTCAGCCCAGCCTCTGGTCATAGGAAAACCGCTGTAAGGATAAACCGAAGAAATAATACGTGGAAGTACCCAACTTGCCTTGTGCAATGCTTCCTCCAAAAAGGGAGCAGCTTTTCTCCGAACCGGTTTTCAAATTCATCCTGCCCTATTTCCGAAGAAATTTCGGGGTTATACCCTACCCTGCCAAATACCTGGAAAAAATGCCAGTAGCGCTCAAATTCATAATCGTAATAAATGTACTTGGAATTTAACAACTGGAAAGGTTCTGCATCATGAGGCTGAGCTTCCATTTTGGTCGCCAGCGGTTCATTTACTTCATAACTGTTGCCGTTGTACACGTGAGCAGATTGTGCGAATCGCCTTACATATTCCGGATCACCCCACAATAAAACACGGGCTGTTCCACCATTCCATAAGCGCCAGTGCATATTGTATTTCTGAGGATAGCGCAACATATCGGCATAACTGTGCCGGCGTTCACTTTTTTCAGGATTGATCTGTGTTGGATGAAACGGCATTCCCATTTGTTCCATCCAGTATTTTGTGGTAATCCTGAATTTCAATCCTGATTCAATCGCACTTTCAATGACTTCGTCGGGTAATTCTTTGGCCCGCAAATCCAACTGCAAATCAGGAACAGTGCTTTTCATCATTTGAAAAATATCGGACCAGAAGCCAACTTTTTCGTCGTTTTTTAATCCCGATTCATTATGCATCCGAAATTGAATAGCATCAATTTTTGGAAAAACATTTACAAACTGAGTTAAAGCAGCTTTTGTATATGAACTAAGATTATCAGCGGTTACGCCCCAAACAAGGCCCGGAACAGGTTTATCAGGAGCATTTTTTGTTCCGGGAATGCCTCCGCCCTGAACTCCGCCGCGATAAATATGATCCCAAATACCAACGGTAAAACGGATTCCTCTTTCATGTGCCATTTCAATAAGTTGATTGAGTGCTTCCCGGTTTATTTTCTGTTGTTCAGGCGTGATGCCAATCATTTTAACTTTGGGAAATTCTTTTACATCGAAAAAATAAGGATAACACGGAGCTAAAAATCCACCGTTTTCGTAGCCAAAAATAACCACCATGGAATTAAAGCGGTTTTCTGCAAGTAAATCCAGATATGCAGCCCAGTAATTCTTGTCGTAAAACCGGCTTTCCCAATAGGCACGGTTCATGGTATAAAAAGAAATGGCGCGTTCAGCAATATCGGGTTTCTCGTTTATTACCTCAATACTTTCCGGCAAATCCTCTAAATTTTTGCAGAATTTAATCTGTCTCGAAACTTCAAGTAGAGCATACATCAATCCAACTTCATCGTATCCGCTTACCACTAAAACAGATTTATTTTGAAAGTTAGTTTTCCCGATTGCAAGCGCCTGAGGAACTTCGGAAATTTCAATATTAGCTTTGGCAAGAAGGTTATTTAGCTCGTTTGTCCCTCTTGACAATCCGGCTGCCAATATCCATTCTCCCTTTGCATCTTTGATTGATTTTACAGTTTCAAATGATAAATTTTTTGAAGTCAGGACGTCCTGTAATTTTGTTAATCCATGTAACGCCGGGTTCTCTGAAATTTCTGTAACGATTGAAATTACCGGAGTTTTTGCTGATAAATTCAAATTCAAAAAAATCAGAATGAAAATAAAAAAGACTTTTTTCAGAAATTTAGCTGTATTCATATTTTCAGGTTTGAATATTTAAGAGAATATTTGAAGATCATATCAAATCAACACCGATAATTTCATGATCCAAAATATCGGGCACAGAAAGTTTAATATAGTCGTCTTCGATTGTAAAATCAGGCGTTTTGTCGCTAATAAGCAAGTGTACATTTTTTGCTTTTTTGTTATCAGGAATCAGGAATTTTACTTCAGCAGAAACCGGGATAAATTTTCTGAAAGGCCCTTTTTGCATCATCGGATTGGTGAGATTTACAAGGTGTACGGTCATTGATTCTTTTTGTAGCCAGGCTGTTACGTCTATGACACCGGGACCTTCCACTTTTACAATCGGTTTTTCATTTAAAGCCCATTCAATTGCATTTTGAATCAGCTTTAAATGGTCGGAACTTAAAATTTGCCAGAACGTCCTGTCAATGTCACCCGGAAAATAAACAACCCGCCCGTTGCCCGTGTCATTCAGGTAAACTCCCCTGGTATTGGTAACGGGTTCGCGTGGATAAACATGCTCCATCGGTAAATCAGGATAACTTGGAATTAATGTAACCGGAGAAGGCAAATTTTTATTGGGTTTAACATCCATCCAAAAAATAGAATTGATAATTCTGAAAGCGTTTTCCAAATCTTTTACTACAGGGTGAAATGCACCATTTTCGCTGTTTAGTTTCAGATAACTATTTTGCATTGGCCCCCTGACATTTTGGTCGAAAGAAACCCCAAACAGTTCTGAAAGTCCAAAATCAGGCCTTTTCTCACCTTCTTCAGTATAAAGCGACGTTTCGTAGGTTGCCACAATACTACCACCGTTTTCTACAAATCTTTCGATCTTGCGGCATTGGTTATCCGAAAGATTTACAATATTCGGAAGTATCAGTAGTTTAAATGGTTTCAGGTAATTTTCGCTTAGCAAGCGGTCGTTTACCATCTCAAACGGAATACGCGATTCAATCAAGGCCTGGTACATTCCAAGACCGTGATCGCCATAATTTTTCTGCCAGGTTTCGTTTCCGTAGTTGTACACTTTTTCCGAAAACATTAATCCTACTCTTGCCAGGGGTTTTACATTTCTTAAATATTTTTCATTTCTGTAATGATCCTGGTAAATTTTATCAACCGTATTCAGCCAACGCTTGTCGTATAAAACTCCTGAAAATTTTGTAAACCAGGGCCGCATTCCGTTAGCAGTTCCTTCAGCAACCCAGATTCTTATTTCTTCTTCATTCTGAACCGAATCTTTCCACCGGTATCGCTCTTCAACGCCAACACTAAAAATACCGCCCAGAGGTTTCATACCAATGGATGCGCGCAATTCTTTGGCGCCTTTTCCGTTCGACCATGGCATAGTATAACCACTTCGGGCCTGATGATCCGTAAAAACGATATCGGAAAGCTGGCCTGTTATCACCTTGTCGGGAAATCCGTTGGGGATAAACCGGGAAGTAGTTTTTGCTTTACGAATTACCCCGTCCCAAAGTAGCCAGAGTTCCTTTAACCTGTCGGTACGCCATTCATTATATTTATTAAATTCTTTTTCTGATGAAATATTTTCGCGTGGAAGTTCCAGGCCTGAAAATGCCTTAAAGTTCTTCACGCAGTGTTCGCAATAACATATTCCATGGCCGGCCCAGCGATTGGAAAAAATTCCATCAGGTTCGTAGCGTTCCATAATTTCCTGATGAACCTGAGTCATAAACTCAAAATTATATGGCCCAAAAGCGCAGGTAACCCAAAGCTCCGGATTGGCCCAATGGCGTCTTTTCTGACCATCGGCTGTTACCGCTATCCAGTCGGGATGAGCATCATAAACGTTTTGCCATGTTGCATGTGGGTCGGTGCGTGCAATTATCGACATGTTCATTTTTCGCGAACCTTCGACGAGGTATCCAAATGGATCAGAATCTCCCAGCCACGCACTTCGATGATGAAACGGGACATCGGTTGGATAATAAGCCACTACTCCTCCGGCGCTCAACGTTGTTCCATCTGCATGAATTTGTTTAAAATAATTTAGCCAGAAATCGGGATCAAAATTTCCAGGGTCATTTTCCACTAAAGTTAACTGTGCCCAGCGCATCGGCTTGTTAAACCAGGTTTCTTGATTTGACTGATTGATATTAGCCAAAAGTGAAGGTTCAATAAAAGTGAAAGTTCCTGCAACTACCGATGCTGATTGAATAAATTTACGTCTGTCCATGATTTAGGTTTTAGGCTAAAAAGGTAGGAATTTTTAATGAATCATGTTTGTCAATGTTTATTTTTCTGCTTTCAAAACAAGCTGTTGAAATTTCACGCTGCAACAGATTGCGAATTTTGGAGGCTTTATAATATCACTAAAATTAAAATTTAAACTACTAATAGGAAGAATAGATTTCTATTGCCAAAATTTCGATTATGCTATCGAAGAGTCTGCATATAACTTTTTTGAATCTTTATGATTAATTTTGAACAATCAGCACGCATAAGACATAGTTCGATTTATGGAAATAAAAAACAACAGACAGCCAAACAAATGCTTGCCCGCCGAATGGGAAAAACAATCCTTTCTTCAACTTACCTTTCCCCATGCCAACAGCGATTGGAATTATTTGCTTGAAGAGGTTTCGGCTTGTTTTGTTGATATTATTGAAACAACGGCCAAATTTCAGGATGTACTGGTTGTTTGCGATAATGTTACGAGAGTAAAATCGTATTTTAAGTCAACTCAACATGTTTATTTTGTTACAGCAGAATCGAACGATACCTGGGCACGCGACCATAGTGGAATTACGGTTATTGAAGATGGAAAAGCTGTAATTCAGGATTACATATTTAATGGTTGGGGAAATAAATTCGAAGCCGGACTGGACAATCAAATCACAAAAAAGCTGTTTGATAAAAATGTTTTTCTGAATTGTGAAGTGCAAAGTTTTGATTTTGTGCTGGAAGGCGGCTCAATTGAAAGTGATGGAAAAGGAACGATACTGACAACATCGGAATGTTTGCTTTCAAAAAACAGAAATGAGCAATTCTTAAAAGAGGAAATAGAAGAAAAACTGAAAGAAAATTTCGGAGCAAAAAGAATTTTATGGTTAAACAACGGATTCCTGATCGGTGATGATACTGATTCGCATATTGATACTTTGGCGCGTTTTTGCGACGAGCACACAATTGCATATGTTGGTTGCAATAAGCCTGAAGACAAACATTTTGAAGCATTGAGCAAAATGAAACAGGAATTGCAACAATTTGTCGATTTTCAGGGAAAGCCATATAATCTGGTTGAATTGCCAATGCCCGATACATGTTTTGATTCTGATGGAAACAGGCTTCCTGCGACATACGCCAATTTTACGATAATCAATGATGCTGTGCTGGTTCCGGCTTATGGAGTTCAACAGGATTCTACCGCTTTGGAAATTCTGCAAAAATGTTTTCCTTCGCGGGAAATTATAGGCATAAATTGCCGGGTACTCATTGAACAGCACGGATCGTTGCATTGCGTAACCATGCAATATCCAAAGCAGGTAAGCTTAAATAAAAATTTGATTTTAAAATGAATACGATAAAAGCAGGATTAGTACAACTTTCGTGTACAAACGATAAAGATGCCAATATAAAAAAAAGCATTGGCGAGATAAATAAATGTGCTGATGATGGGGCAAACCTTGTTGTGCTTCAGGAGCTTCATACAAGTTTGTATTTCTGCCAAACCGAAAGTACAGAACTGTTTGACCTTGCCGAGCCGATTCCGGGGCCAACAAGCGAAATTTATGCTGAAGTTGCAAAAAAAACCGGCGTAGTCTTGGTTACTTCATTATTTGAAAAAAGAACTGCCGGAATTTACCACAACACAGCCGTAGTTTTTGAAAAGGATGGAACAATTGCCGGCAAATACCGAAAAATGCATATACCCGATGATCCGGCTTATTACGAAAAATTCTATTTCACTCCGGGTGATTTGGGATTCAATCCCATAAAAACTTCGGTTGGGAATTTGGGTGTTTTGGTCTGTTGGGATCAGTGGTATCCTGAAGCTGCCCGCTTAATGGCACTGGCTGGCGCTGAAATTTTGATTTACCCCACGGCAATTGGGTGGGAAAGCACAGATTCACAGGATGAAAAAAAACGACAATTAGATGCATGGATGATTTCTCAGCGCGGCCATGCAGTTGCCAATGGCTTACCGGTAATTAGCGTGAATCGTGTTGGTTTGGAATCGGATCCATCCGGGAGTACAAACGGTATAACATTTTGGGGAAATTCTTTTGTTGCAGGTCCTCAGGGTGAGATTATCCAACAGTTCTCTTCAGGAAAAGAACAATCGGAAGTAGTTGAAATCGATCTGCAACGTTCGGAAGATGTTCGCAGAATCTGGCCTTTTCTCCGCGACAGGCGAATAGATGCATATGATGAAATTTTGAAAAGATTCAGGGATTAGAAATAATTCATGGCGAATATGACCTATTCCGAATATATGAATTCATTTTTATGAATATTCAGGAATGCTTATATTTCCCAAAAAAAAGAAAATGAGAATAATTTCGTGGAATGTGAATGGTTTGCGCGCAATTGCAAAGAAGGAGTTTTTTAACGATTTGGAAATCATGTTGCCTGATATTTTATGCTTGCAGGAAACCAAAGCCCAGGATGACCAGGTTGCAGATACGCTATTGTCGGTGAATAACTATCATGTTTATTCCAGTTCGGCAGTTAAAAAAGGATATTCAGGAACGGCGATACTTTCGAAAACCGAACCTTTGCATATCATCCGGGCAATTGGCATAAACCACCACGATTTGGAAGGACGCGTTTTATGCATGGAATACGAAAAATTCTATCTGCTAAATGTATATGTTCCAAATTCAGGAAGCGATTTAAGACGCCTGGATTACCGGCAGGAATGGGATAAGGATTTCTTTAATTTCTGAAAAAACTGGAAAAAACCAAGCCGGTAATTGCCTGTGGCGATTTTAACGTGGCACACAAGCCCATTGATTTGGCACGGCCAAAAGCAAATTATAATAAGTATGCCGGTTATATGCAGGAAGAAATTGATGGAATGGATCGTTACACCCGTGAAGGATTTGTGGACACATTCAGGCATTTTTATCCCGATCGGAAAATGCATATTCATGGTGGAGCTATCGCGCCGGGGCAAGAGAAAAAAATGTGGGCTGGAGAATCGATTATTTCCTCGTTAGCCGGTCTTTTATGCCGTCGGTAAAAAATGCATTTATTATGAATGAAATTATGGGCTCCGATCATTGTCCGGTAGGAATAGAATTGTCGTATTAAAAACAAAAACCGCCCATTTTAAAAGAGCGGCTTTCTGTGTTTTTTCAAATCAAAATAAAGATCAGCCTGCGATTGCAGCATTTACTTCTTTTAAAATTGCTTTTTTTGTTTTAACTCCTACTATCCGACCGGCTTCAACTCCGTTTTTAAAAATTAACAGAGTTGGAATATTGCGAATTTTATATTTTTTGGCCAATGCTTGATTCTGGTCAACATTTACCTTTCCAATTACAAATTCATCCTGTGTTTCAGCAATGTCGTTTAAAATTGGAGCAACAATTTTACAAGGCCCGCACCACGGCGCCCAAAAATCAACCAATAGCACTTTTTTCCTGAGTGCAAGTTTAAAATTTTTATTTCCAAGAACCACTATTTTTTTACTGTTTTCAACCGGCTTTGCATTTTTCATTTTAAAGTAGTTGAAGGTGATTAAACCAATCAATCCTAGCTACAACTACCAGAATAATAATAAGTGTTGTTGACATGTTAATTTTTTTAGTTTAAGATTCTGATTTCTGAAGTAATTTCCATTGCTTTTCGGTATGAAGCGCTTACACCACAATATCTTTCTTCCGACAAACTAACTGCTTTTTTTAATTTATCCAATGGAAGATCTTTTCCTTTAAACTCATAAATAACATTCATTTTATAAAACTGCTTTGGATGTTCATCGGTTAAATCGCCTTCAACAGTAACATTAAAGTCTTCGAAATCGACTCGCATTTTTTTCAGAATTGAAACCACATCCATTCCGGTGCAACCTGCGAGAGCCGTTAACATTAACGGTTTTGGCCTTGGTCCGCGGTTTTCTCCACCAACTGTTTCAGCAGCATCCAAAATTATTTCGTGACCGCCAATATTGGCTTTAAAAGCCATATTTTCAAGCTACTTAACTTTTACTTCCTGTTTTGCCATTCTTTATTTTTTTATTAATTTCTTAAAAATTCTGAAACACTTAATGCAGCAATCGTACCGTCGGCAACTGCAGTGGTCACCTGCCGGTAGCGTTTATTAATGCAATCGCCGGCAGCAAAAACTCCTTTAATATTGGTTTTCATTGATGAATCAACAACAATTTCATTTCGTTCGTTTAAATGAACCAAACCTTTTAATGACTTCAGTATTTGGCTGATAACCAATAAAAATAAATGTGCCATCGGTTTTTAATTCCGAAATTTTTCCGCTTGGCAAGTGCTCCACGGAAACTTTTTGCAATTGGCCGTTTCCATAAAAACCACGAAGTTCCGATTCCATAATAAATTCAATTTTCGGATTTTTCTTTGCTTCGAAAATCGCATGTTCAAAAGCCTGAAACTGATCGAACTGATGCACAATAGTAACTTTTGTTGCGAATTTGGTTAAAGCAACAGCTTCTTCCAAAGCCGAATTTCCACCGCCAACAACCACTACTTCTTTTCCGGTAAAAAAGTCACCGTCGCAGGTTGCGCAGTACGATATTCCGGTTCCCTTAAATTGGTCTTCGCCTTCAATATTCAAGCGAACGCGGACGTCCACCGGGCGTTAAAATTACCGATTTCCCCCTAAATACGGAACCATCGGCCAATTTAATTTCCTTTGTTTCGCCTTCGAACGAATAGCGTGCAATTTTAATATTCGACTTTATTTTACACCCAAAACTTTTCGCCTGCATTTTCATGATGTTGGCAAGAACATATCCTTTTGTGGTTTCCACTCCCGGATAGTTTGCAATTTCTTCGGTTAAAATCATTTGTCCGCCAACAGCTCCTTCATTTAAAATAAGGGTTGAAAGTTTGGCCCGCGACGCATAAATTCCGGCTGTAAGCCCTGCGGCTCCTGCGCCTACAATTATCGTATCAAAAATCTGGTCCATAATTCGAACGAATTATTTTATGCGTTAAAACAGGAATCTCATTTTTCAACGAGATTCCCACTACTCTCAATTATTATTAAAAAGACAATGATTAATTTCCAAACTTGTCGTCGAGAATATCTGGTTACCATTTGCATATTTTGAATGCTGCTTGTAGCATGGGCAACGCTTACCGTTTTTGTAATACATGGTAAAAGGAAGTCCCATAAAACCACGACATTCAGGTGCATTGCGAATAACTGCAGCTTCAGGATTATCAAACGCCATGACAGCAAATTTTATATTCGAACGTTCTTCTTCGAGTTCTTCCATTACATCGTAAACAGGCATACACATCGGTCCCATACGGCCGCAACATACCATTACATTTTCGTTTTCGTTAATCACTTTCTGCAATTCTTCGGCAGATTCGATTTCGTGTAATCCAGTGTGTAATAATTTCATGATATAATTTTTTTTGTTAATTATGAATATTTTAATTTTCAGTTTTTGTGATTTCGGCAATAATTTTTTTATCCGATTCAAGTTTTCCTTTTAAATAATCTTCGATTAAATTTTCGGGCGAATCGATGCGTATTCCGACAAACAGATTTACTTTTTTCGAAGCAAAAAGCGAAATAATTTCGCGATTTACCTTGTATGCAATTACGTCGGTAATTCCCTGGTTTTCAAGCCACGATGGTAAATCTTCAGTAGCGATATTCCAGCTGGCATTTGCGCCGTTTTCTTTTTCGAATACTTTTTTACCGATTTCGAAAATTTCGTAGTGATTGCATT
This sequence comes from uncultured Prolixibacteraceae bacterium, assembly GCA_963821855.1. GTDB lineage: Bacteria > Bacteroidota > Bacteroidia > Bacteroidales > Prolixibacteraceae > Draconibacterium. Next base: position 102,473 of record CAWGFJ010000008.1, read on the forward strand.
CGCCGAAAAATTCGCTTAACCTTTATTTGCTATCGGAATTGCTACTCGTTTCATTGTTTAAAATTTCTGTTGAACAAAAGTAGAACAGCATAAAACTTTATTTCGAAAAAAATATCGATTGAACTACAACGGCATGTAAACTGGAATTTTTCAGGTTTTTTCCTGTTAAAATATAGTTTCCTGTTTTTAAATTGTATTTGAAACCACTGATATATTGATATGAATTGATAATTTTGCAGGAAATTTTTTTCACCCTGTTCAAAAGAGGAATAAATTATAGTCGCGATGAATATTGAGCAGTCATTTCCCAAAGAATTGGAACTTTTAAGCCAGCATAAAACAAATATCACTTATTTGAAAGGTGAAAATATTTTTAAACAAGGCGCTTTTGCACCTTATGTTATTTATGTGGTTAGCGGACTGATAAAGGTTTATCTGCAAACCGGTTACGACAAGCAAATCAATATCAGCATTGCCAAATCGGGCGATTTTCTTGCATTCTCTTCCATTTTTGGCGAAAATATTCATACCTATTCAACACAGGCGATTAAAGATTCCGAAATTTGTATGATTGAAAAAGAAAGTCTGAAAGAAACACTTTTGCAGAATCCGCAGTTTGCATTGCAAATTACCTCGAAAAATTATCGAAACGAAAGGCATTTGCTTGAAATCATAAAGAATGTTTCATACAAACAAATGCGCGGAAAACTGGCCTCATGCCTCCTGTATTTATCGCAGGAAGAATTTGTCGACAGAAGAATATTTTCAGCGTATCTCACCCGGCATGATATTGCCGATTTTGCATCTATTTCAACCGAAAGTGCGATTAAATTTTTAAAAGAATTCGAAAAGGAGAAGATGATAAAATTAAAGGGAAAAAACATACGTTATCGTGGATAATGAAAAACTTGAAACAATTAGTAAAAACGGTTAAAAATGAAATTTTCGGAGGAGGAGAAAAAGCAGTTGGAAAGCGAAATGGTTTTTACTGCAGGCCGAAGCAGCGGGCCTGGCGGGCAAAATGTAAATAAAGTAAACACCAGGATTGAGTTGCGTTTTTCGGTTGCAAATTCCGCTGTATTAAATGAAGCACAAAAAGAAAGAATACTGCATAAGCTTAAAAACCGGATAAATGTGGAAGACGAATTAATTTTGGTTTCGCAGGTTGAACGTTCTCAACTGAAAAACAGGGAAATAGTATGCGAGCTGTTTTTCAGACTTACGGAAAAAGCGCTTACAATCCCAAAAAAGAGAATTAAAACTTCCCCTACTTTGGTTTCGCGGCATAAACGCCTCGAGTCGAAAAAACAAAATGCACAGAAAAAAAAACTAAGAAAACCACCTGAATTATAATCCCAAAATTACACTTTTCAGTCTCGCTTTAAAATTGTTTATTTGCAGCAGAACAGGACATACTTATAAAATGGTTTATTTATTTCACCGTATTCAAAACTTCATCCTCAAAATTGTTGATTGGTTTTATTTTCCTTTCCTTCATTTTATTCCTATCGAAATTTTCAGGTATGCTTTCACCGGCGGCTTAAATACATTTTTCGATTTACTTTTGTACTTCATTTTCTACAATTATATTCTCGATAAGCAAATCGTTGAATTGGGATTTGTTGCCATAAGTCCGCATATCGCCGCATTTCTCATAGTGTTTCCGATAACCTTTACCACAGGTTTTCTTTTGGCGAAATATGTAACATTTACAACTTCGGAGCTAAATGGGCGCACGCAATTGTTCAGATATGGCGTTACAGTTTCGGGCGCTATTCTGCTAAATTATGTATTCTTGAAATTGTTTGTCGAATATTTTGGAATTTATGCCACTGTTTCAAAAGGAATTACAACGATTATAGTGGTGTATTTACAGCTATATTCTACAACGCTATTTTTCTTTTAAAACCGGCAAATTGCTTATTTCAGCCAGAGTTGCCGATTAACTTTCAGATTAAAATAAATTTTCATATTTCCCTTTTATACACGGCTAAGTAAAAAACAGTATATTTCATGAATCGAAAATGAACGAACCGAAACAGAAATATTATCCTACAATTTTACAGGCCATTCACCTGGTAATATTATACATTTTTATTCAATCCATAGTCGATTTTCCGTTAGCGCTGATTGACTATTTTAACGATACAGAATATTTATATAATCCGGTTAAGAAAGTGATTTTGGGTGTGGGTTCAATTTTGTTTATTTTAATATATGGATACCGAAAATCAAAAGCTCCGTTACTTTCTGTTTTTCCTGTAAAGTTTTTTAATCCTTTGATTTTAATTCCTATAATCACCTTTTTTTGGGCAGCCCACAATTTGCTTGAAATAACCGGTGCATTAATGGATAAATATATACCTGCACCGCCATGGTTCTGGGAATTGTTTAGTCGTATTTTTGAAGGCGATTATGGCTGGATTGGTGCATTTCTGAAGGTTGTGGTAATAGCTCCCATTGTGGAAGAATCAATTTTCAGAGGTTTGATTTTGCATGGTTTCAGAAGAAATTATAACGGATTCATTGCTGTTTTTATGTCGGCGCTTCTATTTGCTCTGTTCCATTTAAATCCGTGGCAGTTTCCGGCTACTTTTGTTCTTGGACTTTTACTCGGGTGGATTGTAATTCGCACCAACAGCATCATTCTTTCCATTCTTGGTCATTCTATCAATAATCTGCTTGTGTTATTAAATATTACATTTTGGGGAAGAATTCATTCGCACGCTTTTTATTTACTCGAAAAGAAAACGCAGTATCAAATTAGCGGAATGGTTGTTATCTTATCGCTCATATTAATTTACTTTCTGAGTGTCCGTTGGTTTCGAAAAACCAAAGCTGTGAAACAAACCGGCAAAACAAATTAAAATTAAACATGGATTATCTTTTAATTGTACTCGGAATTCTTTTAATGCTTGGCGGCATAATTGGCTGCGTATTACCTGTATTGCCCGGGCCACCATTAAGTTATGTTGGAATTCTTTTACTCCATATAACCACCCGTTACCAGTTTTCCACAAATTTCCTGGTTATTTGGGCAATAATTACCACAGTGGTATACGGGCTCGATTTTGTTATTCCGGTTTGGGGAACCAAAAAGTTTGGCGGCAGTAAACAAGGTGTTTGGGGAAGTGTCATCGGCTTATGTATCGGATTTTTTATTTTCCCTCCTTTTGGCATAATAATTGGCCCTTTTGTCGGTGCTGTAATCGGTGAAATCACATCAGGAAAAGATACAAGAGCAGCCCTGAAATCAGGTTTTGGTTCTTTTATTGGTTTTCTTACAGGTACCATACTGAAACTTATCGCTTCAGGTATGATGACCTGGTATTTTGTGAAAGAATTATTTTTAGGTTAGAACTAAATTCCTAATTACTCATTTCACCCTGAATTACAGAATATTAATTTACGTTAAGATAAATATGATTTGCATAAAATCTGCGTTAATAATTTTAGAATATAACCAACATTAGATTTGTGGCAGCAAAAAATATAACTAGAGGCAATGCCCGGGAAACAGTTAAAAAGGGCAAAAATAAAAATTCAGGCAATCGGTTTTCAGGAAAGAATATTCTGAAATTAATATGGAAATCAGCATTAATTCTCATTCTATTTGGATCGCTGTTTTTCATTTTGATATTTCTCGGAGTCCTTGGCCCTGTTCCGTCAAAAAATCAGTTACAAATTATCAATAATCCCGTTGCATCTGAAGTTTTTTCGGCCGATGGCAAAATCCTTGGCCGTTACTATATCGAAAACAGAAGTAATGTAAGTTTTGATGAAATTTCTCCAAATGTAATTAATGCATTAATTGCAACCGAAGATGCGCGTTTTTACGAACATCGTGGCATTGATGAAATAGCTTTGATGCGGGTTTTGGTGAAATCAATTCTTTTACAAAAAGAAAGCGCTGGCGGAGGAAGCACGTTAAGCCAGCAGATTGCAAAAAATCTTTTCCCAAGGGTTGATTACGGTCCGCTGTCAATGCCGGTAAATAAGGTGCGTGAGTCGATTATCGCATACCGGCTGGAGCGAATTTACACCAAGCATGAAATTCTGGCGCTGTATTTAAATACAGTTCCTTTTGCCGAAAATACCTATGGAATTGAAGTTGCTGCAGAACGATTCTTTTCAAAAAAACCTTCTGCAGCTGAGTATCGATGAAGCAGCCGTGTTGGTTGGAATGTTAAAGGCGAATAATTATTATAATCCGCGAACGCATGCTGAAAGAGCGAAAGGCCGCAGGAATGTGGTAATCGACCAAATGGCAAAGTATGAATACATAACGAAAGAGGAAGCCGAAACATATAAAGAAAAACCGCTTGATTTGGATTACAGGGTTATTTCGTACAACCAGGGACCGGCGCCGTATTTTCTCGAAAAGTTGAGACCACAACTGCTGGAATGGTGCAAAAATCATAAAAATGACGATGGTGAAAATTATAACCTTTATACCGATGGATTGAAAATAAAAACCACAGTCGATTATAATTTGCAGTACTATGCCGAACAATCGGTAAAAGAATATATGAAAAACCTTCAACATGTATTCGACAACCACTGGAAAAACAGGGATATATTCAAACAAAATCCGGATATAGTAAAAAGCGCTGAAAATCGTTTAAAAGCCGAATGGAATAACAACAACATCGACTTCTCAAAGAAAGTAGATGCATCGCTGTTTTCGTGGGACGGAATTAAAGAAAAGGAAGTTACACGGCTTGATTCGCTTAAGCATTACCTAAAATTCCTTAATGCCGGATTTATTGCCATTTCACCCAAAACCGGTGAATTAAAAGCCTGGGTTGGCGGAATTGATTATCGTTTCTTTCAGTTCGACCATGTAACTTCGCCACGGCAGACCGGCTCGGTTTTTAAACCGTTTGTTTACCTTTCGGCATTGGAAAACCAAGTTCCGCCGGACAAATATTTTGTTAACGAATTAAAGGTTTATGATGATTTTGAAGGTTGGGAACCACACAACTCTCACGATGAATATGGTGGTTATTATTCTATGAAAGGCGCTTTGGCTCAATCGATAAACACGGTTTCGGTAGATGTTTTGCTTGAAACCGGAATACCAAAAACTATAGAACTGGCACATGATTTTGGTATTTCAGCCGATTTACCCAATTTCCCATCGCTCGCACTGGGAGTTGCATCGGTTTCGCTGCAGGAAATTGTGGAAGCTTATGCAGGAATCGTAAATGACGGAAAACCTGTAGAAATGCATTATCTGCTCGAAATCTCGGATAAAAGTGACAACGTGCTCGAAACATTCGATTACGCGGAAAATGATGCTTATGTCGCTTCGCCGGAAAATTGCCGGGCAGTAATTAACATGCTCGAAGCAGTTGTTGACGATGGAACAGGAAGAGGAATTCGCAATATATACAAAATTGAAGGCGATTTTGCCGGGAAAACAGGAACTACACAGAATAATTCCGATGGCTGGTTTATTGGCATTACACCCGATTTGGTTGCCGGTTGCTGGGTTGGCGCAGATGATCCACGCGTGCATTTCAGAACTACAACATTCGGACAGGGAGCTTATATGGCTTTACCCATCGTTGGTAAATTTTACAGTAAAACCTATAGCGACCCGCGATTTTCAATGCTAAAGTATAATTCCTTCACGCAGCCTGAGCCCGATTTACTGGCCATGTTGGATCAGCCGCAATACAGAGAAATGATTGATATCGAAAGAGATTTTAATATTGTAAGTCTTTTCAGGTCGAAAGATGAAAGGGCAAAACTAAAGGAAGCACGCGAAAAAGAAGCCAATGCCGAACCTAAAGAGGAAAAGCCGTTCTGGAGTAAAATCAAAAGCATTTTCAAAAAGAAAGACAAGTAGGGTGATTTTTTATGGAATCCTGTTTTGGTTTCTGTAAAAAAGTTTAATTTTGGGCACTTTAAAAAAACGGGATGTAGCGCCCGCCTGAACGATGTCATTCGGGCAGGCAGTCCGATATCTGTGAAAAAATGGAATATCAGGGAAAGGGTGCAAATTTTCGTTAGTAAAAAATATTCGGGATGTAGCGCCCGCCTGAACGATGTCATTCGGGCAGGCAGTCCGGTATCTGTGAAAAAATAGAATATCAGGGAAAGGGTGCAAATTTTCGTTAGTAAAAAATATTCGGGATGTAGCGCAGTCCGGTAGCGTACTTCGTTCGGGACGAAGGGGTCGCAGGTTCAAATCCTGTCATCCCGACTAAATATAAGCTTCTTCAAAATATTTTGAAGAGGCTTTTTGTTTTTAATACGAAAATCAATAGGTTGATTCTGAAGTTTTAAAAACAAAAAGACATGGCGAACGAAGTGAGTTGCTTATCTTTTGAGCATCTCCTCCACTTCGGATTCAGTTTAAAATAAATCCTGTCATCCCGACAAAAGGTTGTCACATGGCAACCTTTTTTATGATTAATTGAAATAAAGACAGTGACATTAGTGGTCGTTCGAACCGAAATCAGGAATATACCTACTTTATTCAATAAGCAGCAATCGATTCCGCAGAATCTTTACCACTCCCTGAAAACCTGCAATTAAATTCAGGCTCGTTTTACCTGCTTGATATTCGCCAAATTATACTTAAATTACGTCTTGAATTTTTTGTTCACGATAATCTATACACCAGATAAATTTTACTTATGAAAACAAAAGTCTTATTCCTTGCAATTATTTTAATTACTTCAATAAATTTAAAAGGCCAGACCACGGATAACCGCATTACTGACTTGATTCTCACCACTTACTCAGAAAAAGCATTTACATCGGAACCTGTAACTGACCAACAGTTGGATATTATTTTGAAATGCGGAATAAAATCTCCAAGTGCACGAAACCTCCAGCCCTGGAAATATACAGTTATAAAGGACGAATCAACAATGAAGGAAATAAACAACACTGCGCTTTCGGGCAATGTAATGGTTATCGTTTCAGGACTTGAATCGGAAAACGGAACGACTTCCGATTTTGACTGCGGATTAACTACAGCAACTATGTTTTTTGCTTTGCATGGGTTAGGTTTGGGCGCGCACGTATACGGAAGTCCTGCAGGCAAAATAAATGATAATAAAGAACTATTCCAGATCCCTGAAGGATACAAGGCAATCGTTGTTTTACGTATCGGAAATGTGGATAAAAGTGTGGATGCAGTTTCAGCTGCTTCTCCGAGGAAAGCGATGGAGGAAGTTGTTAATTATAAAAAGTAGCATATTTAAAAATCAGAGCATTACTTCCTGAGATTCATTTTTATCGATGCATCGTAATCGGTATAATGGGTATATTTTCGAACGTTCATCCATAAAACCCGAAGAGAGTCCTGTTCACTGTAATTCCGGATTACAAATGGCCTGACATTATTGTGTGCTGAATGGCTTGTTATTTCCTTTGTTTCCCATGTTTTACCTTTATCAGGCGTTTGCCAACGTTCGATTTCAAAAACACCGTCAATTTGCCTTGAAAGATATACAATGGATGGATTGTTGTGATCCAGAACCAACCCGCCTGAATAATTAGGTTCGCGTTGTGGTTTATCTGTATTTTCGGGAAACCAGGTTCCGGAATCTACCAATTTGTAATTATTCCATTGGTTGTTGTTCCAAATGGCATAATAATACACGTGAACTGTATCGTTTGGAAACCGGACATAAACCAACACCGGATTTTCCTGTTCATCTTCAGCCACATCCCAAATCCATGCTTTTTCCTTGGTTTGAGTTGCATCGTAAACCATATCAGCATCACCGGGATTTAATGGTAAATCCTGCCATTTTATTATTTCATCGCCATTGGCTTTATATAGCGCGCCGTTTTTATATTTTGCATAGTAAATGCTATTGGTTGGCTCATTTCCAGGATGGCCGTCGGTAAAAGCAAAATGGATGGCGTTTTTATGGTTCGAACTGATTTTTATATATGGCCTTCTGTCGCGGTAAATTCGTTCAGGCAGAATGAGAATTTTCCCTGTAGACCAGTTTTTTCCATTATCATCCGAAGTAGAGAAATTGGGTTTGAAATCGGCTCCGCGCCAAAAAAGGTAAAGCCGGTTTTGCTCATCCGAAAGTTGCTGAATGTTGGTATAGGTGTACGTATTTGAATACTGGCTGTATTTTACCGTATCATTTAGTGCGAGCTTTTGAACAGGTTCCCATTTTGTAATCTCCTCAGGCTCCGATGCTTTAAGCAAATAAATAGGTTCTCCTTTCGAATGTTTAGAATAGAAGACAAATAAATATCCATCGTTGTCAATAAATATACTTGGCGTATCATGATCATCGATTTCAAAATCATTTCTGATAATTTCGGTTTTAATTTTTCCATCTTTATGATCGAAATAGCCGATATTTACATTGCCGTTGCTATCCATCCAACCGGCATAAGTTCTTTTATGCTTTCCTTCGAAATAAACTGCTCTTGGATCTGAAAACCAACACCACGCTCCGTCATCTGTCAATGATCTGTAATTTTCACCTGTATCATCAGTTATTCTGACTGATTCATTAATACAACCAGGTAAAATGGCAGTCAATAACATTCCAAAAAAACAAAAGCTGATTATCCAAAAGATGTGATGTTTCATCACTGAAAATATCATATTATACTTGTTCAACATACAGATTAATTCCTTCAGTTTCTCATTAAAATCCCACTAATTTAATCTATATCTACTAAATTAAACAGGCTGACGTCTCTTTATTTTGTCTGATTTCAAAAATCTTAGCTCAACTTTCTTTTCAATAATTCCCTTTATCATTTGATAAAATCTTTAACAGAAAAGATATCAGAATCAGTGATATTAAAATTTATAAAGTCTCATTTCAATTTACATTGTTACGGGAAATCCGGATTATTCGCTTTATATAAGAAAGAGATTTGAATACTATTTAACTGATAATTAAGAAAAACCATTTTCGATATTGGGATAATTTTTTCTTTATTCTTTCCTCAGATTGCACATCTGGTTATAAAATCTTAATATGATTTCATAAAATAACATTGATATTTAGCTATATAGTCGTAAATTAGACAAAATAGTATTTTATTATCCGGGCTTATTGTTTTCAACCATTGTTGAAAAAATGATAAAAACGGTGAAAATTGGATAAAAGAATATATATCGTTCGGAATATTGCTTTGTATAAAAATTAATCTGCTTTGAAATTAAAGCAATCTAAAAAAATTAAGTTATGAAAAAATATGTGGTTTTAATTGTTAGCCTTTTTCTTTTATTAATTAACGAAACCAATGCGCAAATTAAGGTTGCACCAAAATTGGGTGTAAATTTTGCCAATTTTGCAGGCGATTTAGATTACGGTCATTTGCGAATCAGAATGTTAATTGGAGGAGTAGTTGATTACGAAATCAATGAAATGTTTTCGTTTCAACCAGGGTTACAACTAAGTGGTAAAGGTTCAACATTTAAATGGGATGATGGTGATAATGATGCATTTAATTTAGCATATTTAGAAGTGCCTTTAAACGGAGTAGTTTCTGTTGATGTTGAACCCGGGAAATTACAATTTTTTGCAGGGCCTTACCTGGCATACTGCGTAAAAGGTACTTATAAATTTCTGGCGGATGATAATAATGCTACTGAAGCAATTTTAATCGGAACTTCCGAGGATGACGAAATTAAACCTTTCGATTTAGGAATTAATATCGGTGCCGGATTTTTATATGAAAATATGCAGGTTCAGGCAGGTTTTAGCGGCTCAATTACAAACATTTCCAACTATGTTGACGACCGCCTGGTTAACCGGATGTTTACCATAACTTTTGCATATTTTTTCAATCTGGATTAATAATTATTAAGATTACGATTCAAACAAAATTAACAGTTAGTTTCGTCGCCGGAGGAAAATTAATTACGTACAATTTATTGTGCCTGCATCCTTTACAATTTATTTAAAATATCCCTGAAGCCGTCCTGGATTCCTGCCGCATTCTTTATCTCATCAGAAACCTGCGGCCCGTTATTTATCCATTCATTTCCCGGTCCTGGTGTATTCGAAAAGAACTTATCTTTTTCGGTCCAGTTATCTTTTATGAAAACATACGATGACCTTTCGTCGAGGTAAATATATTGCCAGTGATTGGGATCGTGCGTATAAGGCGCCTTCAGCAAATCCTCTATTCGATTGTTGGTGATTTCCATTTTGGGTTGAACCGAAAGATTATAAATTCCGCCGACATCGTACATATTTTTTGCAAAATGGTGAATGTAATTGGCATGAACGCGATTATTTTTCTGGCATGAAACAGTTGGGGTCCAACCCCACCCTACACTGATTCCTGAATAATTCAGATAGCTTACTTCGTTGTGTTCAATATTGATATCTGCCGCAAATCCGACACCAATTCCCACACAACCCCAATCTTCATTGGTGCAATTGGTAACGAGGTTATTCGAAATCTGAATTTTTCTGCACACCTCTCGCTCATCCGTTGGATTATAAGGCAAATGAGCTTCAAAAGCTGCGTTACCAAAAAATCCGGCCTGAATTCCTGTACCTCCAATATCTTCGAAAACGCAACCTTCTACTTTGCTTTCCTGCGCACCTGAAATAAAATCGAGTCCGGTTGCGGCCATATGCTGAAATACACATCGTTCGAATTGTATATTCTTTGCATTTTCAACTGAAACACCGGCCGGCTGTCGTCCAACCCACGCCTGGTTTTCAAGCGTAGCTTTATCTGGTGTTCCCGGAATTTGCAGTTTGTATGCATCAAGCAAAAACATGCCTGCCTGCAGCGGAACATGTCCGGCTTGTGACGGGCGCATCCAGGTGGTATGTTCAAAATGAATTCCTTCGAAATAAACATAAGAAACTGGATTATCCAACGTCCCTCCTATTTTTACCAGCGTTTCCAAAACCGGCGCAATAACTTCGGCAGAATTTAAATCTTCACCTTCTCTTGGCCAGTAGTACAACTTTCCGGTGTCAATGTCTTCGTACCACTCTCCGGGAGCATTCAAAAACTGAATGGAATTGGCAAAATAAAATGCGGAATTGCCATTCTGATTCTTATTTACATCGATAAAAGGTGCCGGCCACGGATGTTCAAACTCTATGCGGCTTTCTGGCTGATAAAACGAAACAAAGGCGCTGTCACCATCGACTCTGATATTTTTTACTCTCAGATTGGCAATGGCCCACCATTGGTGAATGATAAATTCCATCTGTTTACATTTGTCAACAGCAAACTTCGGAGCTGGAATTCGTAGTTCTTCATTTTCATTATCTACAGAAAGTATGCGATCCAATATTCCATCATTTAATGTGGAAGCCCGGTCTGCCTTTTTACCATTTACCCACATTTGCCTGAACTCAAGTAATCTTCCGCCAACTTTTGGCGCATCGGTAATCCACACATTTCCTATGGCATCTTTGGGCAGACCATCAACTTTACCTGCTTTTCTCCAGCCGGAAATTGCAGTTCCTCCACTTAATACCGGTTTTTCTCCTGTAGCTGTTTTTAATATTGTCGGACTGTCTGAAGTTCCTGAATCTTCAGGCCGAAAAAACAAGACTTCGTTCAGCCTGTATTTTCCTCCTTTTAAAATGATTGTGATACCTTCTTTTGCAGATGGATCGTTCAGTCTGCGCAGTTCCCGGGCTTTTCGCTGCGCCATGAGCAGGGTGGCCAAAGGCTGTGTTTTTGTTCCGGGATTTTTGTCGTTTCCGTTTGGTGAAACCCAGATTTCTGCTGCATTGGCAATTGATATAAAAATTGCAAAAAATATAATTATTAAAGCTTTCATAATATTGTTGATTTTATTCTCGCTAATCCGTAGCGGAACCTCCCCCAACCTTCCGGTATCCCGGAACAGGCTCTCCAAAGGAGCAACGCTTTATACACAAATATGAATTTGATAAATGCAAGAAAATAAGAAATAAATAATAAGCCCGCCTGATACGGAACGGGCAGGGAATAACGAATAAAAAAGTGTTCAGAAAACAAAAAAACGAAAGAATATTTCCTGATTTCTTATTTGTTATTCGATATTTCTCATTAAAAATCACTTTGCGTCTTAGCGCCTTTGCGAGCGTCTTTCATTTCCAATTTTTCATTGTTCATTTATCATTTTTCATTGTTCCTGAAATATCGATTTCAAATATCGTGTATTCGCACCAAAGTTGCCAACCACATCCCGCACATTATTGGCATCGCGCGAACGTTCGATTACCAGCCACCCCGACCATCCCATTTCATCTAAAGTAGTTTTTACTTTATTCATATCAAGACGCTTGTTATCTTTCTAGAAAAACTCCATCGGTGTCGGTACAATGAATCTGGCAAATCCTGTCTTTGCCCAAAATTTTCAGTTCTTCATATAAATCCCTTCCGGCTTCCAGCGGATTTTGAAAATTAAAATAAATTTTAATCGCAGGTGAACCAATTTCTTTTAACAATTCCACTTCCGATTTTGCATCCAGCGAAGTTTCAATGCCGATAACCACTCCCGCTGCTTCCGCCTTTTTACCAGCCATTTTTAATCTTGAAATCACAGAATCCCGCCGTTCAGGATGTTGAATCAAATCGCCTTCAACACCTAAAGGAAGAAATGCAGTTTTTACACCTACGAGGCACATCGAATTTATACAATCGTTCAGTCAACCGCTCAACTCCGTCGCGTGTGGGAAACGATTGGGCATAAAAACCCGACATGGCAATGGAAGCAATTTCAATCCCGGTTTCCTTCGATTTGTCCAGAAAAATTTTCCGTTCTACCGGGTCGAGCAATTTATTATCAAAAGTGGGTCGATTTCCCAATCCACCCATGTCTAGTTCCAGTCCATCGGCGCCAATCTCCTTAGTTCGCTCAAAAGCGCCCAGTTTCTGCCGTTTCAGAATCATCCAGTCGCATACGGCAATTTTATATTGTTGCTTCTGAGATGCAACCGTTGGCTTTTTTCCGCAAGCACTATTTTGAATTAAAAGCGAAAAACAAAAAAGAAATGTTATGAACGATATTTTGGATACTTTCATCGTTATCAGTTTTAACGCCTTAAAGCAAATTTGAATATAAATTTACTCCGGCCAGGATTTCGTATTCAATTTTTTTTGTTTTTAATTTTTGAGGATCAATTACCACATGTTTTATTCGCTCTCTCCGCCAGGTGTAAACCACATGCACGAGTCCGTCTGAAGTTTGAATTACTGACGGATAAGAATACTGACTTATTTCCGAATCTTCCAGAATTAATGCTGCTTCCCAGTGTTTACCATCGCTGGAAACCGCAACGTTTAATGGTGTACGATAACCTTTGGGCGCATTTTCAGGAGTTTTCACATGATTGTAAACTACCAGTTGCCGACCGTCTTTTAAGGTTACACCATCCAATCCTGAATTGTTATTTGGCAAACCTGAAGGTTGCATCAGCGACCAGGTTTTACCGTTATCATTTGAAATGGTTGAACTGATGACCGCATTTTTGGTCCGGCTTAATGCCTGCAATTTCCCGTCATTATGAATAAGAACGGAAGGTTGAATGGCATTGTAAATTTTACCATCGTTAATCGGTTCTGTCTTCTCCCAGGTTTTTCCGAAATCTTTTGTCGTTTCAAAATGAACTCTCCAGCCACCGTCGCCTTCTGTGCTCGATGGACAAAGCAGTGTTCCGTCATCCAGTAAAACAGGCTTGTTTTTAACCGGCCCGATAAATCCTTCCGGTAATTTTTCAGGCTTTGTCCATGTTTGGCCATTGTCGGACGATCGCATTAACATTCCCCACCATGTTGAAGGACTTGGCCCGACTTTATAAAACAACAGCAAATCGCCATCGGGTATTTGAAACAAAACCGGATTCCATGTCGGGTATCGTAAGGTATCATTTTGAATTCCATTGGCCACTTCTTTGGCTTCAGTCCATTTGTCATCGATATAACGGCTAAACCAGATTCCGACATCCGGGTGCCGTTCGTGTGTTCCGCCAAACCATGCAGCAACCACTCCTTCGGATGTTTCGGCAATAGTTGCTGCATGACAGGACGGATACGGTGCTTCGGTATAGATAAATTCGTCAATCAGAATTCCGGTTTTGAAATCGTTTTGTTGAGCGCAGGCGGCAAACAGGAAAATATCCAGAATAAACAGGCAATGTTTAAATATTTTATTCATTTTATCGTGTTATTTTACGCGCCGTTGTTAAACTTAATTGAAAATACAGCCTGTAAAAATGTTCATCGCTCGTAGAAACGGAGAAGACAAGAAGAATTAAAAGACTGTTACATAAAACGTATTTATAAACAGATTCTAGCGACCGGCTGTCTCATTACTCTTTATATTTTTTGCATACTTTTTTCTTATTTCTGCCAAACGTTTTTCTCGAAGTTCGGGATTTTGTTCGTACTCGGAATGTCTTCTATCTCTGATTTCCCGCATCATTTTTACAGCATCAAAATCTTTATTCGTTTTCATCTTCATCAAATAACTGATTAGACCATTCTTTAAACTCCCGGTCAAAACAACCTCCTATCACAGATGTATCTATATAAACCCTTTGTTTCATTGCATTTTACGCTTTAAACAAAGATATTAAAACTTATTGTATTGTTACTTAAATACCCCAAGCGATAAACCATTCTATATTTCACAAATTAGCTTATCGAGTTTATCCAATTTACCCACAATCTTTCCATTAACAAATACCTTCAATCCTTTTCCAACTTATATATTTTTCGCCGGTTTTGTCCCAAACGATGGTAATTATTTTACCATGATACAATACATTGTCGAGACAGAACCAATCCCACTTATTTTCAGGAAGCAGCGGATTTATTTCAATTTTGTTATCCGAACGTGGCCGCAATCCAACCAAACCACTTATGATTAAATCGTTGAATGTGGAATGATTGTAATACCGGCTTCGTTCCTGGTCGCCTTTTAGCCAATAGCCGGTGGTTTCATCGAAATATTCACCAATATATGGTCGCCGCGGTAATATTGCGATTCCACATAAGTTTCCAGCAAATCAAAATAAACCGAATCATTGACCACATTTTGCTCATAATTATTCAACAGATTGGCCAAGTCCGGTAAGCGTTTGCGAAGTGGCAAATGGCCAAACCGCCCCATCCCATTCGCAGTTGCAGCATCCGTGTGTTCTGAAGTCCGGATGCCGTTGTTCTGCAGTTGTAATACCAAACGGCGCCAGAAAACCGTCAGTCATTGTAACCTGTTTCCAGGCGCTTTCATATCCTTTTTCAGGCAGATTGAAATACCAGGGAATAAAACCAATTTCTTCACGTACATTGGCAAAACCATCATTTTCTTCTACAGTTTCGAAAAATGAACTTTCCGGATTCCACAGATTTTCTTCAACCAAATGTTGCATTGTATCGGCTTTGTCAGAATATAACTTTTGCCATTCTTCGTTTCCGGTAATTTCAGCCATTTTTGAAATAGCAACGGCATTTCCGTACATGTAACTATTGATGGTTGGCCTTTCGTTTTTTACATGTCTGCCACCCGAAATTTGCTCTTCCATTCCATCTTTAACATCTTCCTGCCAAAACATTCCGCTGGGTTTTCTTCGCTCCGATTCCCATTTTCGGTAATCAGCTTCCAGGTCAGGAAGTATATTTTTTACAAAGGCTGTGTCGGCAGTAACCAGAAAATAATTGTAAACAGCATCCGGTGTCCAACTGCTGAATTTATGCAATTTACTCATAGGTCCACCATCATTTCCGCGGTACCAGGTAAGCAGGTTTTCTTTGGTGTATTCTGTATTGTGCAGCCATCTCGATTCGTAAGTGTGATGCCCGATAGCACAGGCAATTAAATTGTATTTATCGGCATAGGAACGCTGAACCAGAAATTCAGTAAACGCATATCCTACCGGCGTTTCCTCAATATGTTTCCGAAGTGTCCACCAACGATAGTAGTACATTTCCTCGAAATTCTGCTGCGGACACTCAAACAATGGGATATTTTTTTTCATCCAATTCCATGATTCACTGTTCGGAATGGCTGCAATAATATTTTCATCTTCCATTTTGTTGAAATAGTCGACATAATGTTTAAAATTGTCGGCTTTCAAAATGAAAGAAGTAGAATTGTTATTTGCTGAAAATGTTTTCAAGCTTTTAATATAAAACGAAGCCTCGGGAACAGGTTTTCCGGTTTGCTGAATGTCGAAATCCTGGTCGGTTGGAGTGTCTGCATCAGGAAACCTGCGAATTTCGCCGGTACGGAAAACGATTTTATCAAACTGATGAACAGGTGCAAAAAGCAAGGCTGTTTTTTCTTTTTTATCGTTAATAAAAACATCGTAAAACCTGTTTGAGGCATTTGCCTCGATTCGAATTTTATACTCTTTTTCTGCCTCGTAGTCCTGAATATTATTTACACGATAACCTGCTTTGAACTTTAAAAATCCGTCGCTATCGAAGATGAGTCGCAATGCCGGTAGATTCTTTGCATTCTGAAGTTCGATTTGCAGTTGACCGGTATTATTTTGCCTTGTTTTAATCGTAAACTCCACATTTGCCATCGAAGTTGAAGGAAATAAACGTGTAGCTTTTGCAAAATCAAATTCATCTTTATCCTTTAAAACCAGCCACTTTTCGTTATCCAGATTTTTCGATTTTTACAGGCGCCCAAACCGGACTGTAAATGTTCCAGCGATTAAGTTCAGCTCCGTCCCGCATTTCGAAAAAACATCCGAAACATCATGAATTTCCTTATCCTGAATCGGTACTGGAATTTCAGAAACCCAGATATCTTCCTTATTCATGCTGTAGGTTACCCAAAGGTTTCCATCGGGCGGAATTCCGTTTCCTTCCTGTATTCCGCGCACATATTGCGGGCCATAGGATTTATAAGCGCCACCATAGCGCATGGTTGTAATTTCGCCATTTACCAGCAACAGATTTTTGTAATTTAGTCCATCGTAACTTACTGAGAGAGCAAGCGGCCAGCGAAAATCGGAAGGATTATAAACCGTGACGTAATTCCCATCCGAAGTTTTTTGCCCCCAGATTTTGGCATTACTATTTACAAATCCCGGCGCCCGAAATGGCGTTGTCCACGATCTTCCTTCATCCTCGCTGATGGCAAACAGAGCATGTTTCCAAAGTCCAACAACTTTTTCGTCAGGTAAATGATAAAAACTGAGCGCCTTATATTGTTGCTTCAACGGAATAATCGGATCATCGCGATCGGCTTCTTCCACCCATTGTTGCACCATTAAAGGATTATTTAGTATTTCGTTACACGCTTCAACAAAACCTTTGTCTTTACTATTGGTATAAAACGGGAACGACGTATTTTTTTCGTTCCATCCATGATTATAACGAAGGAAGTAAATGGGACCGAATGAGCCATCACGGTAAATTTCGCGCACTACCCTTCCAATTCCGTGGCCATCATTCGGACTGTCTTTTCCGGTTAACGAAATTCCATAAAATGCCAGACAAAGCAACCTGTCATCTTTCGATACAAAAAAGCCCATTCGCTGGTGCATTACTGCATCGAGGTTTTTGGAAACTGCATCGACATCCGGCTTTGTTGTTCCGTCGGGAATTCTGTAGATTGGAAATACAGAAACCGGCATTTCCCAGTTGTAACCATCTTTGGAAGTAGTTAACATGGTTTGCCCGGGCGGAATATGTTCGCCCACCGGATCGTTTAGGTATTCGAGGTAAAAACGGTTATTCCAGTAGGCCAACATAGGAGCATGATTGTATGTCCAGCCTAAATTATCGGCTGTTTCAGGAAATTCGCGGTTGGCCCGCATCACCTGTATGTTGTGAACACCAAGCGCCGGGCTTAACTGCCCGTGATGATAATCCACATTCACAATGGTTTCGCCGACATATTTTACCGTGTCCTGTTGGGATAGACATTCCTGAGACGTGGTTGCAAATGCAATAATTAATATTATATATAAAAGAAGTTTATTCATTTGTTTCTTTTCCATTTATTAGCGAATTGAATCAGAATTTCATTTTCAATCTCTCACGCACCCCAATCCCCTAAAGGGGCAACTCCCGCGCAAATCTTTTTCAAAAAATCTAATTCTCTGTTTTTCTTTGCTCCTGAACTTTTATCAGGTTCCTGATTATTTCTTCATTCGCCTTAAAAATCGTTCCGTGCTTGTGTCCTTCCGGCAAACTTATCTTGTCCGAAATATCCTCAAAAGTTTTAAAATCTGTCGTTTCAACTGCATCATAAGTTTTGTCCCGATATGAATCAAAATAAATAAGCCACTTGTCATTTAACCTTAAAACTGTTGGTCCTTCAGTAAATTGTTTTGTAAACGGTTCTGATATATTTTCCCAGGGGCCCAGCGGAGTTTTTCCAAAAGCCACTTTCAGGTCTCTTTCCGGGCGGGTATTGTCTTTTAACACCAATACATAATCATCCTTTTTGCGCTTTACAATAACACAATCGATTACGCTAAAACCCGGATCCAGAAAAAGTTTTGTATCAGAAAAGGTTTTAAAATCTTTTGTGATGGTATAGTATATCCGATGATTATTTCTTTCCTCTTCGATTCCGCGTTCAAATTTGTAGGGAATTGTTGATGCCCAAATAATAATATATTGCTCGTTTTCATTGTCGTAAAAAAGTTCGGGCGCCCAAACATTTACGGTTGATGTATCATATTCCATTACGGGTATAAACTGTTCTTCCGACCAGTGTACCAAATCTTTTGTGCCGGCATAACCAAAACCCAAATCGCCCTGCCACGAGGAAGTCCAGACCATGTGAAATGTTCCGTCCGGCCCGGAAACTACCGAAGGATCGCGCATTACTTTTTGCTTTCCAACTTCGGGTGTTAACCATGGTCCACCCAAATCGCTCCAGTGGTAACCATCGTAGCTGTATGCCAGGTATAATCCTTTATCTGCAGGTTCGCGAAAAGTGCTGAACAGGTAAACTTGCTTTTCGTTTTTGCAGGAAGTAAATATTACAATAATTAAAAACAGACAAAATACCCCCAACCCCCTGAAGGGGGCTAAGAACGTAAGCGATTCCTTGAATAACCGGTGAACCAAAGTCCCGTTTAGGGGATTTAGGGGTAATTGAAAGCAGGATATAATATTCTTTTTAAACATCTTCAATTTATCTGAAATGTCATTTAACCACAGCCAATACCAAAACCCAGTCGTTGCCATCCGCTTTTTCTCCCGGAGGATCAAAATTTAATGCTCCTTTATTTTCGAATGTACCAATTTCGGTAATTTCACCATTTCGCGGATTAAACCATTTGGCTGAAACTTTTTCACCCTGAATTTTTCCGGCGTTTACGACAAGATCTCTTCCGTTATAAGTATAAAATAATGCGTAGTCCGAACCCCGTGTTGCAGCAATGTGATTGTATTTATCACCCTGGTTTTCTATCATGCTATCGTCAGGAATCCGTTCAAAATAAGGTTTTGAGAGCATCAGATTTTTCAGGAAAATCATTTGTGAAGAACCGGGATCGTTAATCGCCTGGTACCAGTATTCCTTCGCGCCGTAAGCCGGATTCGTATCTTCGGGTTTATACATTTGCATCACCGCGTTATCGCCGTACGTAAATCCACAGGCGCCGGCAAACACCGACCAATACGCATATCTTCTAACATCATCGGCATTCCAGAAAGGCTCTGATGGATCGTGCAAACCCTGTGGAATTCCCTCGTAGGAAGGTTCGCCATCGAGTGTTGGTTTTACGGGTGTTAAACTGTAATCTTCTCGCACATATTTCCAGTTGTCCTGTCCGTAACCTTTTTCAGAATCATCCTGATTGTAACGGCGGTGGCCTGACTGAAACATGTTAAAATCGAGCCACGAAGCATCCTGAAACCAAAGTGAAGATTGTTTTCTTCCAAACGGATGAAATGTAACCAGTTGCTTAGGTGAAACTTTTTTGATGTTCTCACCTATAATATTCCAGGTCGCTGTTGAATCATTTCCCATGGTATCACCACCGTTTAACCAGATGATATTTTGCCGATCGGCATAGCGTTTGGCCAGCCAGGTGGAATACTTATCAGCCTGTTCGCGACTTACCTTGCCGCTTTTTACATTGGTTCCCCAAACCGGTACCAGCGCCATGTAAAGTCCTTTTTTTCCAGCTAAATCAATAATGTAATCCACATGATCCCAGTAATCATATGCATTGTTGTTTTCGAATGAATTACCCGGTGTTTCTTTAGGGTTTGAAACATCCTGGTTAATCAATGCAGAATCGCCATAAAAATTAGAAACTTCCAAACTGTGTAACACCATTACCTGGATAACATTAAATCCTTTTTCTGCCCGATTGGTAAGGTATTTATCCGCTTCTTCACGATTTAACTTTGCAAAAAGCAGCCAGCCAGTATCTCCCAACCAGAAAAACGGATCGCCATCTTCTGTCTCTATAAAACGATGATTATCTGAAACTTTTAACAACGGCAAGTGCTTTTCGTCCTGAATCTTTTTTTGAGTACAGGAAAACAGCAAACAGAAAACAAAAATTATGATCCAAATTTTTTTCATCGCTTATTGGTTTTTTGTTATCCAGAATACATTGTCTCCGTTTAGCGGCAAATTAAGGGTCACTTTTTTTCCTCCGGAAATGGTTTCATTTTCTTTCAGCAATTCACCCTTTGAGGATTTATAAAATGAACTGTATAGTTTCCTTTATATTCTTTCAGATCGATTTCAACTTTTTCTGCACCGTGATTATAACCCAAAACTGATTCGCCATTATTTTCCAGCAGATACAAATCATTCTCTTTTCCCTTTTCAACCGGCTTCATTTTCGAAATACTTTCAAGTAATTCTTCAGGCAATTTCGCGGAAAGCGGAGCAAGTGAACCGCCAGCCATTAATACTGCCCAACCAAAATTGGTGTAATTTCCTTCGGAATATATAACCGGTTTTTCCGGGAATTTTGATGTATATGCAGAAACTGATCTGTAAACCGATTCGAAAGAACGATTTCCGGGAGGATTTTTCCGGGCATGCTGACGCGGCGCCATTTGTTTTCCTCCGGGAGGATCATACAACGAACCATCGGCGCGGTAAGCCCAGTAACGGATATCGATAATGTCTACAATTTCAGAACGAACCGGATCAGCAAGTATAGCGTCCTGCACATCTTTTGTGGTGCTTAATGCAATTTTTGGATGATTCCCGGTTTCCTTTTCCCATTCCGCAATTACATCGAGCCAGAATTCCACAAAATGCAGCGGGCCTGTAAATTCAGCACTAATTGTTTGAATGACGTTGGATTGTCCTGCAAAATTGCTCATACACTTTCGGATATATGCTTTATGAAGTTCCCGTCGTGCAGGATTATTTTCGTTGTAAAACTGTTCGGCCAGATAAATACGTTTGTCGCCCGAAAATGGCGGAGGTTCCGGAAAACCTGTGTTATTGATGTTGTTTGCAGGCCTCCACGGACAATCAACCCAGTGCGCGCCAGCTTCCAGAATATTATGCTGAAAGTAATTTTGATGAATCAGAATTTTTCCTTTCACCGCGGCCAGGTCAGCAAACTGATGCAGACGGTTCCAGTACCATGGATTGTATTTAGTGAGGTCGTATCTGCTTAAGCGATCCCAGGCTTCCTCTTTTCCCACACGGGCAAACGGCTGTTCGTAAAACGGCGCCCATGATTCACTGTCGAACCGTCTCACCCGCTCGTGATCATCGCGGCGGCGATCGTACCATAAACCGTAATTATGCTCAAATGCAATTACATTTTTACCGGCCATTTCATTAACCACATCATTTAAATCATCCGTAAATCCGTTCCCTACCCTTCCGGGAACATACCGCGTGATGGCAGGATTGGCTTTTACAGCTTCATAAGGCCGTGGATCGCCCCGCCACCAAGGTTCCTCGAAACGAAATCCGGTAAGTATTTTTGAATCCTGAACCAGCCAACCGTTTTTAATTTCAACAGGCTTTATATCATGTAGATTGATGATCTTTTTTGTCCGGAATTTTATCTGCTGAAATAGCATCTGAATAATCGGTCGAAATTGGATTTCTTTTCGAAGCATTTTCAATAAAATCTTTTAGCTGAACCGGAGGCTCAAATGACTCGCTGGAATATTCTTCTGCCTGTTCGATGGTTGGACTGCTGGTCGATTCGCCCGAAAACGGAATGAGTTCATCCTGGTATTCTTTTGGATTTTTTCCCAATCGTTCTGCCAATTGCTGAAAAAACAAACTTCTCGGATTTACATGGCTGTTTACTTCGTACCATAAGCCATTGCCGGCAAATTGGGCCCATGCACCATAGGCATAATTCTGCGCTGTTGGTGGTTGAAAGCATTCAATTCGTCCGGCGGAACATTGCCAGAACATGGAGTTTGCGGCAGCCCAGCCGGCTCCCTGCCCATCCTGACCGCGATTTTTAAAACTCAACGCATCGCCATCAACGTTTACAATATCGAATAAAACTCCTGTGGCCCAGCTATCGATAGCACCACTAAAATTGTATGGTAAATGCGATTTGCACTGAACAAAAGCATTTGGCCCGGCAGCACAAAAACCTGTCGCAAAATCGTGATAGCCATTTTCAGCATAGCAACGTAAGAACAGATTTTGCTGGCCCATGGTAAAAAAAGTGTTCCGCCGTTGCCCGGCAATTTCGGAAACCGGTTCTGTTGAAATACAATCTTTAACAGTTACTTTGCTTACAGTTTCGTACAATGCCACAGCCGATCCTGCAAAATGCTTAAAATGAACTTGCCGCACCCAGGCATTCTGCACATTTTCCATGGTCACTGCATACCAGCAATGATATTCGTCTTTTGGATTTTCGGTATTGTATTCCGACTGAAGTGTCAGGTTTTCAATGCCAATATTTGAAATTCTTCCGGGCCACGAAATCGCAGAAACTTCTCCTCCGCCGTAATTTGCATCGATTGAAGCAGTAATAGGCGCATTCAATTCAATTGTATTTCCTTCGATTCCTGTTATTTCGCGCTCCCAAATAATATCTCTTTCGCCGGGTTTCCAGCCTAACCAGCCGGTTTCACCACCGTATTCTTCCATTTTAAGTTTCTGAATCCACTCTTTGGTTGATGGACGGTGAATTAAAACTGTATTGCCAACCTGAAAGCCATCTGTGTTTTCAACTTTGATATTTGTTGAATTTACAGGAATATAATTCGATGAAATTTTTGTTGCTTTTTCAGTTTCAATATCGTGTTTGCCAAATACACGGATTAGCGTTTCCCTGTCGGTTCCGGCAGCATTTAGAATTGTATTCCTGCCGCTTCCACGTAACACAATACCGGAGGCAGTTATCCGCAATCTTCCGTTTAAATTAAAAACTCCTTCTTTTAAAAGAATTGCACCTCGAAAGCCATTTTCCTGTAGCGGCAATTTCGAAATGTAGTCGATTGCTTTTTGAATAACCGGTGCAGCATCGTTTTCAGTTGATGGCACCACAACTTTTACCGGCACTTCAGGAATTGGTGTTTCGGAAAGTTTGTAGCCGCAATACGAATAATCAGGAATTTGATTTCCCAGGCTGTCAGGCATATACCGGAGTTTTCCGTTTACAAACCGTACTGACGGAAGTTCATATTTTTGTGCAGATAAAAAGACAGTATTCATTAATAGAAAAGCAAGCAACATCAATCTTTTATGCTGCGATAAATTTTTGATCTGAAACTTTTTGCTCTTCATTAATTTAGTTTTTTCTGCTCTTCCAATCTTTTTTCCCAGGCCCTGCGTTCAGCTTGCAAATCATACCCTCTCGCAGAAAGATAATTATTTATTCTTCCTTTGTATTTTCCAAACCAGCCATGCTTTTCTTTTGATGATCCGCCGTCGATAGCATGTTCACGTGCTTCGGTCAGCCACACCATAATCTGAGCTTTTTCTTCTTCAGTCAGACTTGGTATCATGTCGCAATAACTCATTGTACGTGACCATTAAAACTCCATAGGTCAACCCGTCCTTCACTTTATCGATTTGCTCTTCCGGGATAATTTGCTTAAGCTGAGATACAAAAGCAAAATGATGGTCGCGCACAT
Organism: uncultured Prolixibacteraceae bacterium; assembly: GCA_963821855.1. Lineage (GTDB taxonomy): Bacteria > Bacteroidota > Bacteroidia > Bacteroidales > Prolixibacteraceae > Draconibacterium. The sequence goes on from CAWGFJ010000008.1 coordinate 126,455, forward strand.
TCAATTCCATCTCTAGCTTTTCGAAGATCGATGTTGGCATCGCGCAATTCTTTATTCTTTGCGTATTCTTCCCGTATTTTGGCAACATCGGCATTACGCGCTTCCTCTGCATCATTTAAAAACCGATAATGTTCAACAATAATATCCCTTACTTTTATTTTTAAGGAATCGTTATCGAAAGAAATTGCGTTTACAATTTTATCCGACCGCGCCGTAATTACTTTTGTATATTCATCTTCCGGCGATAATTTATTCTCCTGCGCAATAGATTCGGTGTAATTAAAGCCAATAAGAAGAAAAACAGTCACCAGAAATTTGTAACTCTTCATTTTATCGAACTCCTCCTTTTTTGGTCAACGTATCTTCATTGTTTTTCAAATTTTTCCAGTCCACTTTTTTGGTCGGGTCAATTCCGTTGATGTATTTTTCAATGTTGGTATATCCATCGCCATTACAATCTTTCACAGCATCAGAAGGATCATTTGGGTCAAGTCCGAGATTTTTGTATTTGTTTTCCCATTCGTCGGGCATTCCGTCTTTATCGGTATCCACATACGGAGTTCCCTTGTAGTCAGGATATCCGCCAACTTCCCTAATGTCGGTAATAATTCCGTTTTTGTATGAATCCTCCGGCAAACGGCGGTATTTAAATTTCGGCACATCAGAAAGATCCACATTTTCCACATATTCCGGTTTTCCGGTTCTGACTGTACGGCTGATTCTTTGGTCTACAGCATCGCGCTGAGGAAACAATGCTCCTGCATTGTCCAAAACAAAATTATATGCTTTTTCGGCAGGCATAAATGGTAATATAAGGCATTGGAAACGGTTTGTCCCATTTTATGTATTTGGTAAATTCACCTGCATCTTCCATATCTTCAATCTGAACGCCTCCATCCCAATTATCTTTTGACACTTTGTCGTTTCCTTCCACCACGTTTCCATCAACATAAACCAATCCATACACTTTTCTGCCATTCATGGTAAACCGCGATTCGGGTTTCAAAATACGATGACCCAACCGGACTGTCTTTTGGAGTTAAAGGCCCCGGTTTAAAATAGTTGTTTATAATATTGTACTTTGCTCGTTTGATCGCCACCATCAATGGACCGATGCACCCAATTAAATATTACATTATTTACAAAATTAAAAACACCATTCCATCCAATAGAAGGATTTCTACCCGGAGTTATTTGCCCACATATTACGAATGAACGAACAATTATCGCCTCCAAGTGTGCTTCCAAAAGCATGGTTCCAGGTATCCAAAGCTTCGGAAAATATGGAATTTTGAATGGTAATATTAACTGTTCCCATTTTCTCCTCTGGTTTTCGTGGATCTGGTTAAATACATGTGGCGATAGATGGACATATTTTCGTCGAGTCCCCAACTTGCCGAAATATGATCGAGCATAATATTTCCTATCGGATTTCCACCAATGGCATCATCGCGACGGCCAACCCAGGTCTCACCACGACGGAAACGCATGTGGCGAATAATTACATCATGCGTATTTATCCAGACTGTTTCACCGGCAAGGCATACACCATTTCCGGGTGCGGTTTGTCCGGCAATTGTTACATATGGAGCGCGTATAATTAATGGCGATTTTAAACGAATAATTCCCGCAACATTAAAAACAATTATTCTTGCTCCACCTGTTTCGCAGGCTTCGCGAAAAGTTCCCGGTCCATCATCGTCCAAGACTGGTGACAGTAATTACTTTTCCGCCTCGTCCTCCAAATGTATACATTCCGCCACCTTCGGCTCCGGGGAAAGCCGGAATTTCAGCTTGTAGTAAATCGATAAGGTCGTTTTGCCCAGGGAATATAAGGTTTGCCTTCAGCCGCTTCCTTTTCAATAATTGGAAGTGCCTTTTCCCAGGCTTTGTCGGAATGTTCTACTGCAGCTTTCATTAATTCATCAGCTTTTCGCTGAACATTTTCAGGAATTTCGGGGTATTGTGCAAATGTTTTTACTGAAAAAGAAAATATTAAAATAAGGGTTAATCCTGTTGCTAACTGTTTCATCACTTAATTCTAAATTTTTATAATATTATTTTTTTTACAGAAACTGCACCGTTTCTGTTTTTTGCCTTAATCATGAAAATTCCCGAATATTTATCAGGCATTCTCTCTTTTGTTCCAATTCCTTTTAAAACGATTTGACCATTAAGGTTATAAACCGCATAATCCACAGGTTCCGAAAATGTTAGTACGCGATTTGTGCAATTAATTTCAGGTAAAGAATTTATCCTTACAATTTGTTTTATCCCGGTTACAGGATTTGAAATGTTTTCACTCAAATTACCGTTTTTACTTACCGATTTAACTACATAACCGTCGGCATCTCCTGATATTCCTTCACCTGAAAATGAATTTCCAACTGAAAATCCAATAACTTCATCTCCTTTTAGAATAAGATATCCACGGGCATTTTTAACATCATCCCACGATAATGTATTGTCCGAAATTGCAAGATTTGCCGGCGCTGTCAGTGCCTCGGTCATTAATTCAGGTTTCCATACTATGCCGCTTTTTCGGAGGAAAAAATCCAGTTTATAAAGATTTGCAACACGCGCAGAATCCAATTGATAACTCCAGTCTGCGCGTTGCGAAGTATCAGCCAGAGTTCCATCCGGATTCATGTCTTTGTATTCAGCAAAAACCGAACTTAAATGATTATCATCGTTCCACGTTGACCAGCCCTGAGGTTTTATGTGCGGCCCTAATTTACATTCGATATAAACCGAAGAAGCATTGGGTTGCCAGGGACGGCCCAGGTAATAACTGTTTCGCGGAAACATCTTCATCGGCAGTTACATTGCAGAAACGAAAGAGCAGACCATGCAGAAAATTCGTTCCGGCAATATTGGTTACCAGTTTGGTATCTGCCGGCGCCGAAATATAACTTCCGCCGTTTACACAATTAATAGTACAACTGTCGAAAACCGTGGTTGCGTCGCCATAAATAAAATCGGTGCCGCCCTGCACAAAACATTTCAGATTGTATTGACGTCGTTTGTGGGCATAATATGTATCCTGAAAACCAAGAAAACGGCAGTTTTTAAATGCCATTGTATCGCCTGTGGTTCGAATTGCAATTGCCTGGCCCACTTTTCCTGAAGTATTTTCAACTGTAATATTTTCAGCATAAAATCCGTCGGCATCGGCATGCAAAGTATACGTATCGGCCGGCGATGTTCCTTTTTGCGGATTATCATCGTAGGTTAGTATAACTCCGTGGGCACTTTGGCCAATCAGGCTGACATTTATTTTTGAAGCCGGAACCAGCACTTTTTCATAGTAAATTCCGTTTTTTATGAAGATGAGTGTTCGTTCTGAACTGTTATCGGAAACGGCTGAAATTGCATCCTGAATGGAAGTAAAATCACCACTTCCGGCAGCATCGACCACAAAATCGAAAACCTGTGACTTTCCATAACTAAAAATGAAAAGAGAAAAAATCAACAAACAATATCTCTTCCAGTTCAAATAATCCATCATTTTTGTTTATTGTTTTATAATCTTCTGATAAGCAACAACTTTTGAACCTGAATTAGCTTTTACAAAATAAATTCCGGGAGCATATTTTTTTATGCTGAAAGTTTCTATTCCGTTTGTATTAGCTTCTGTCTTCAGCATTCTTCCGTTCATATCGAATAAAGAAATTTTGGTGATTTTTTTATCGAACTGAAAATGGATTACATCGTTTGCGGGATTCGGATAAACTTTAAATTCACTATTGATTTTAACTTTGGCAGAAGCAGTAGCAATATCCATCGAATTCAAATAATTTTCGAGATTGCTGTAACCATTTTCTGCAATAAGCCTCCCGTCGGTAATGTCTTCAGGATTCAGGCTGTGTTCCATTTCCCAGGTATCCGGAATTCCATCCTTATCGGTATCTACAGATGCATCAGAAGACGATGAGTAAACATCCCACGCTGTAACTGAATCCTGTTTTTCAGTTGGAACCAGATTAGCTTGTGTATCGATAATCCCTGAATCCACGCCTTTATCAGGAGTGACTTGACCATCTAATGTTGTATGCGTATACCTTACAATTGGAATTTCTCCCCGGATTTCTGCAATAACTCTCGCATCAATCGTATCACGTTTCGGCAGAATTGCTCCTGCATAATTTAATACCGATTCCAGCGCTTCCTGAGCTGTTTCAGTATATGCATCATAATCTTCCAGTGTTCCATCCGATTTTACAAATTCAGTATCAGAACGAATATTTTCGATTCCGCCCACATTCGAGCCATCGACTCCCAACCAGTTGTTGTTGGTCTTTTCCTCGCTGCCTTCCATTACATTTCCTGCGAAATACCATTTGCCGTAACCACTCACCTGAACGCCATCCCTGTTATACGAAGGCCGTGCAAAATAATGACTGGAAGCAGTGGCAGGGCCGGGAATAAAATAGTTGTTTACCACATTGGTATGGCAAAAACCTTTTCCGCCGGTTCCTTCCCATTCACCACCATAAAACGCTCCTGAACTTCCCCAGTTGTAATTTACGTTGTTCCGGTAATCCACCAACGCTTCTATGTCGTTGGAATTTGAACCATTAATCCTTGGCATTCGTGAGTTATGATCTGCCAGTAAATTGTGATGATAACTGGCATATTCTCCGCCCCATTGCGTAGCATAACCACGCGCGCCTTTTTTATGAATGGAATTGTACAGCGATTCGCTGATAATACACCATTGAACGGTTGTATTTTCATTACTCGAAAAATGCGTGGTTTCTTCAATCGCCCAGCTAAATGAGCAATGATCGATAATGAAATTTCCGCCATTTTCTATTCTGAAAGCTGAAGTTTCCAATCCAAGTTTATCTCCCGGGCGTGAGCGAAGATAGCGGACAATCACATTTTTCGATGCTGAAAAATTTACTGTAGCATCGGCAATACAAATCCCATCTCCCGGAGCTGTTTGCCCTGCTATGGTAAGATTACTTCTGTTTACCCGAAGTTCGCCTTTTAAATGGATTACTCCGCCAACTTTAAAAACTACTGTCAGTGGCATTTTACGCGGAATATCGCCAAGAACCGGATCGTGAATTGTTTCAACCGCCTGCGAAAATGCCCAGCGGAAACTTCCTTCCGGCGGATTATCCAAATCATCTTCCAGGTTTGTAACTTCGACCACACGTCCGGTTGTTCCATCCCCTCTTCCACCACTTGCAAATCTGCCATAACCTTCAGCTCCCGGAAATGCAAGCTGCTGGGCTTCGGAAATAAATCCGGCAAGCATGAACGAAAGTATAATCAGATGTTTACTATTCTTAATTTTCATGATTTTCTGTTTTCATAAATTTCTGCCTATTCTGCCAAAGGATCGAAAGTCCCGTTAATCCAGCCAATCGTTTGTTCCACTGCAGGGCTTTTTTCCAGCATTGAAGAAGGCACCGCAAAGAAATCGTAAAGTGCAGGGTAATTGATAGCGATATTCTGGCCGTTGTACATGTCCATACTTTTATATGTTATGCGGTAATAGTTGCTGTAGCTGTTTTCATCGTTAATATCGAGATAACCTTTCGCCAAGGCTGTGTCAATTCTCAACTGGCCGTAAAATGGCGATGTTTCATCATTTATTTCGCTGTTCCAACCGTTAAGCGCTGTGTATGTAAATCCATGACGCTGTGTACCGTTTAATTTTTTTACATAAGGTCCCAAATCCTCGCGGTACATTAATCTTCTGCGTAAATCCCAGTAACGTTTGTTTTCGAATGCAAATTCCACCTGGCGTTCAATCATAATAATCTCGCGTAAATGTTCTTTCGAAACTGAATTTGGAATTCCATAACTGCCATCTCCCGGTTCGATTCCTGCACGTTCACGAATCTGCCTTATTTTTTCCAGCGCTTCGGCAGTTTTACCAAGTTCGTTGGCACATTCAGCAAAATTGAGCAAAACTTCGGCGTAACGCAGTTCAATCCAGGCTGTGCTGGTTTGCGAAACATCTTCGCGTGCAATATTCGGGTCGCTTGCTTTTTTATTGTAAAATCCGGATGAAGGAACCCGGTTATTTTCCTTTACATTTCTAAACGTCCAGAGATTCGATTCTGCACGGCCATTCATATCCCACTGTGAACCGTTAAACCCGATTATTGAATAAAATCTCGGATCACGATTTTGCCAGAAATACGTTGAATCGTAACCTGAACCCTGTTCATCAATCAATTTTCCGTTTGCCATAGGAAAAGCTTTAACCAATTCCCATGTCGGACTAAAACCGCCATTTCCCCCACCGGAAGGTGGACGAATGCTGTTTTCCCAGCCATGCGTGTAATCTGTTCCGGCACTTAAGCTGTAACGTTTATAAATAATGGCTTCAGGATTGTTAACCACATCGGTGGTAAAAATTGAATTGTAATCGGGATATAGCGCCCTCGGCACAGTCATCTGCGACAATAAATCCATTGCCTGAACATTTGCATCATAAGCCCGCTGCCAGCGCGCCTGATCGTTTTGAGGATTGAAAATCGGGCTTGCCCAGGTTAATAAAACCCGTCCTTTAAAAGCTGCAGCAGCACCAGCATTGATTCTGCCTTTATCTTCGGTTAAAGTCCAGTCGATTGGCAGTTTCGATATCGCTTCATCCAAATCCGCCACAATTGCATCAATGGTTACCGAAGTCTTGCTTCGCGGAACATTCAGGTCTTCTGTAAACGGATCCTGTACTTCCTTTACCACAGGAATGCCACCATAAAGCCGAACCATTTCCCAGTAACGCCACGCCCTGAAAAACAGAGCCTGGCCTTTTAGTTCACCTTTAACCGCATCGTCGAGTGTAGAATTATCCAATCCTTCAATGGCAATGTTTATACGCCTTATTAATTCATATTTATCCTTGTGGAAAACAGTTACTGAATTGATGTCGCTCGAGGTTTTAAATCCGTATACAAAATCGGTATAAGTTTGATCGGCCGACCAGGTTTCATCGGTAAACTGGCTGTTTTCGCCAAAGCCGTTGTTTGATGCATCGGGCATATTTAAATTGTACAGGTTATTGATGTATAGCGCCGCCTGTGCTTCGTTATTCCAGATTTCCCCGTCGAGCACATTCAGATCGTGTTTATCCAAAACATCCTTACATGAGGTGAATAGTATTACTGTAAGTACAAGTATTATAGTTGGATATGCTTTCATTTGATTATATTTTATTTCTTTTCGTTTCATAATTCTTCGTTTTTTCAGATTAGATTTTCAGGCTTAAACCAAAGCTAAATGTCTTTAGCAACGGATAGGTGTTATACCTGGCAATTGCATCTTCTTTATAATCAAACGTAGTAATTGGCGACCATAAATTGGTTCCAACAAAAAAGACCCGCAATTCAGGGATGCCAATTTTTCTGCAGAATTCATCCGGAACATTCCATGAAATATTCAGGTTCTTTAAGCGTAACTGGTAAATATCTTTCATCCAGAAAGTGGATACCCACTGGTCGGACGAAGCGTAATACGGACTTGGGTATTTTGCGTTCGGATTTTCAGGTGTCCAGAAATCGCTCCAAAATGCGGGAGAATTTTCGGTTTTTGTGGGAACTGTTCGTGCCAGTTTATCCACTGCCTGGTTGGTAATTCCGTAGGCCATACTCCAAAGCATACTGACTTTTAAATCTTTCCAACCTCCGCCCATCGATATATTAGTTGGCAACAAATGTTTCCATGTAAAATGGTCGCCAACGCGTTCCACGTACTTTTTGTCGTATTCGTTAATAACGCCGTCGGGTTCGAAAACCGTACGTGGCTCACCTGCCCCTGTATTTCCGGGACGGCCAATATCTTCAAAAATCATCGCACCCATGCCTACAGGACGGCCTTCAATCTGGTAATCATGTCCCCATTTATCCATCCATTCAGCATTCAGTTGATCGAGTTGTTCCTGTGTTCTAATGATGCCATGGGACAGAAATCCCTCTTCACGACCGGCAGCAGATGTACTTTGGCCAATCGGATATCTGAAATCTGAAGGAATCAATTCCGTTGGCTTTTCCAAAATACGGTTAGTTGCATAGGAGAAAATACCGTTAACATTCCAGAAAATATCTTTGCCAATTCTGCCGCGGTATCCTATAGACATATCGTAACCCCAGGCTTTTAAGCGACCCAGATTTTCAGCGGGCATTTGTCCGAGCCCGGCGGTTTCAGGAAATTCAACCGTACGTTGATCCAAGATATCGTACTGATAGGTGTAATATAAATCGGTTGATACGCTTAATTTGCTGTCGAAGAATTTCATATCGATACCCAGGTTTTGCATAAACGATTTTTCCCAGCTCACTCCCGAACTTACTACATCGGTTTTTCCGCCTATTCCAAGTCCGCCTAACGGATTGTCGCCACCAAAAAGATAACGGTCGGTTGAAAGTGCAAACTTGAGGCTATATTCATATGGCGCCACTGAACTGTAGCCCATTAAACCTGCAGAATACCGGATTTTAAAGAAATTCATCCATCGGATATTATCCTTAAAGAAATTCTCTTCGGAAGCAATCCAGCCAATGGATGCTGAAGGAAATAAACCATCTCTTTCTCCAGGTGCAAAAAGCGTGGTTGTTTCGTATCTTAATGTCGATTCAATCAAATATTTTCCGGCATACGAATAATTTAATCTGAAAACGCCGCCTAAATCACCGCTTTCTCGCATATCGCCACCAGTGAATTTGGTCTGGAATGCATTTTGAATTTCCAGCCCATATGTTTCAATACCTTCTCCACGGGCAAAGAAGCCAAGCCCTCTACCTTCAGACTGCTCATATGTTAAAAATGATGAAACGGAATGTTTTCCAAATTCGCGGCTGTAATTCAAGCTCAGGTTTAACTGGTAATTCTGACTGTAACCATAGGATTCGTTAATCCGGTTGCTGTTTTGAACGGTAACCAGCCTGTTAATATCGTTTCCAAGTATATATTTATAATCTTCTCCCAAAGGTTTGAATTCGTACAAAGTATACGGAATAAGATAATCTTTATTGTAGCTGTGGCTTTCCCTGCGGTTGTATGTTGCCGAAGCGACCAAACCTTTTATTTTGGGAATATTATACGAAATCTTCAATCCAAGTGTATTTCCTTTATCCACACTTTGACGGAAACTTTTTGTTTCAAACATATAAAGCGGATTGAAATCCAGATTATTGGCGACCGGCATTCCATCGATATAAGCCGGAGTCCATTTCGGAGCTTCCAGGAGTTGCTGGAATAAATCTTCCATGGTATTTGAACCAACGCCTGAGATATACGGCCTTTTAAAGTCTCTGTTATCAAGCGCAACAGTGGCTGAAATGGTAATATCTTTTGTAATGTTGGCATCGAGGCCTAAGCGATAGGTATATTTGCCCACTCCCAGTTCAGGAAAGTTTCCTTCCGTATAATTATAAGTACCGCCGGCGAAATATTTCACTTTATCCGAGCCACCTGAAAAGTTAATGGTATGCCTTGTAACCATACTTCTTTGCCAGGCTTCATTCAGCCAGTTAAAATCCTGGTTTTTCATTGCTTCCAGTTCTGTAGGTGAAATCAAAGCCGTTGTGTCGTCAGGATATCTTGCATTAATAGCTCTCGCATGGTCGTATGCGCTCATCATATCGGTTTGCTGAGTTGCATCCATAACTCCATAGCTGCCGGAATAACTTACACGAAGTTTACCTTCTTTTCCTCTTTTGGTTTTTACCAGGACAACACCGTTGGCACCTTTGCTACCGTAAACGGCTGCTGAAGCATCTTTCAAAACCGAATAACTTTCAATTTCCGAAGGGTCGAGAATGTCAAATTCTTCCTGCGAAACTTCAAAGCCGTCGACAATGTAAAGTGGCGATGGATCTTTTGCTCCCCCTCCCGAAGTACCAAAAGTGGTTTCCGCCCGAATTCGCACACGGGTTGACGCGCCGGGGTTACCCGTAGGCTGCGCCGGCGAAACTGAAACACCAGCCATTCGCCCTTCAAGGAGATTGGTCATACTAACAGCCGGGATATCCTGAATTTCATCTGCCGAAATACTGGAAATGGATCCAAGCAGATTGGCCCTTTTTACTTCACCATAGCCAACTACAACCACTTCATCGAGATCGGTGGTTTCAGCCTGCATCTGTACATTTATCACTTTCCGGTTGTTTACCGGGATATACCGAACCGAATACCCAATAAAGGAGATCTGGAGTGTATCGTTTGAATTTACGGTTAGGGTATAATTCCCGTCGATATCAGTAATTATTCCGTTTAATGTGCCTTTTTCAATCACGTTTACTCCAATCATCGGCTCGCCGTTTTCATCGGTTATATTTCCTGTTACCGTAATTGGATTGCCCTGTTGGGAAAAAGCCGGAGAAATAATGAAAAACTGAACAAAAATGGCCAGTAAAACCATTATCGGTCTGGTTAACAATTTCCGATGTTCTTTTTTTAACACCCGTTTTTTAAGAATTCTTTTCATCAACATCAGATTATAATTTTAGTTTCAATTGTGTTTTTAAAGTTCAGATTTTCACTATCTCACTCCGCTTTTACCAGGCGAATTGCAGCTTACTTAATCAGTATTTTTGCTGTTTTTCTGTGTAATCCTGATTCGGCTTTAACAAGGTAAATCCCAGCAGGCACATCTTCCATTGAAATATTCGAAACGCGCGTTGCCATTTTTACCAGGTTTCCGGTTATATTATAAACAGCTACTTTCGATGGTTCTGACAAGTGTATTTTTCGGTTATAACTGTAAATCATTAAATCGTCTTTCTTAACTTTTGCCGCTGCTGTTGAGCCTGTATATGTTCCGTACACCTTTAAATCGTGAATACGCGGTGTCTGTCCTCCGCATTCCGAAAAGCGCAGCATTACATTTTCAGCATAAATGCCATCTTCCCATGTCATTCCAAAAGCTGATGGGTCGCAGCGATAACCGTTTGGCGTTTTTTCACCCGTTGTAACGTCTTTTGTGAAGCTTGAAGTATATCCGGCGCCTCCGGGCTGGTAACGCAAAGTATCCCAGGTAGTGCCGCCGTCGAGACTGAATTCGCACATCACACCGCGTTTGTTTCCGCCGGTACTTGAATGCGACCACTGAATTACCTCAACAAAATCGAGTTCGCGAAGATCTACTTTGAACCAGCCGGCTACAGTGGGTGGCGAAGAAGGATAATCGCGGCTGATTTCAACAAAACCGTCTGAGACATTTGTTGAATTATCAGTTTCCTGCTGAAATGCATACGCAGTTTTCCACTCAGGAGCGAATGCACACTGTTTAAAATAATAGGTAATTTTCCCGTTCTCACTGCCAATAATCGGAACATCGACCGTATCGTTTTTGTAACCGTAAATTATGGTAGTTCCATCGGTATCAAACGTATTATCGCTATTCCCCTGATCAGGGTTTTCATCGGTGTGAAAAGGATCAAATTCCTGGAAATTCTCATTTAAGAGTAGTGGTTCTGCCGGGGAAAGTTCACCCCATATCGGGCCGGTTCCTGTGTTTAACTGTGCATACAATTTATAATTGATGCCAATAACGGACAGGATGATAAATAAGTATATTTTTTTCATTTTCGTATAATTTATTTTATTGAATAACTATTTTTTTCATATTCACCCGTGATCCCATATTGGCTTTTACAATGTATATGCCTGTAGGCGCTTCATCCATTGAAACCAACTGGGTGTTTCGGGCCATTTTAATAAGGTTTCCGGTAATGCTGTACACGGCAATATCCGATGGTTCAGAAATACGAATTTTTTTATTGAAGCTGTAAATCTTTAATTCATCTTTCGATATTTTTTGAGCCGCAGTTGGCAAATCACCATATACCTTGAGATCATGAATCCTGGGAACCTGTGTTGTCGCCATAAAGCGCAACTTGAGATTTCCCACGTAGTATAATCCTTCTTCCCATGTCATTCCATAAGCAGAAGGCTCACAGTTAAACGAATTTTCTGTTTTAGCACCTGAAGTAATATCCTTTGTAAAACCGGTTGTTCCGCTACTTCCCTGGAAACGTAAGGTATCCCAGCTTGTACCATCGTCGATGCTGTACATCAATAAAAATCCTCGTTTATTTCCACCGCAACTTGAATGTGAATACTGAATTCCGTCGACGTACTCCAAAGCGCTTAAATCAACCTCGAAATACCCGGCAACTGTGGGCGGATCTGATTCGTAATCGCGACTTACCTCTACAAAGCCATCAGATACATTTGGCGTATTTTCCACATCATCGCGAAATGCCCATGCAGTTTTCCAGTCAGGAGCAAATGCGCATTGCTTAAAAGTGTATTTAATGGTTTTACTGTCGGAACCAATGACCGGAACTTCCAGCGAATCGTTTTTGTAACCGTATATAATCGAAACTCCGTCGTTGGCGTACACATTGTTGCTGTTTCCCATATCAGCTGTCGAATCTGAATGGAAGAACTCAAAATCCTGAAAGTCTTCATCGAGCACTAAACCGGAACTCGGAAAAAACTCGGAACCCCATGCTATGCCAGTTCCGGGATTTGCCTGAGCAAATGACCTTGTGCCTGCAAAAGCAAGGAAAATAATGAATAAAGTAAAGATTCTTTTCATAATATAAAATTTTAGTTTGTGACCTATAATTAGTACATTTTAAAACTTGTTCTGTTCAATCAATTCCTTTCCGTTTAAGCCTTAGCCAACCATAATACGTAAGCGATTCATCAACAGGTTTCGACTTAAATAAAAGGCTTGTAACATAAGCTACAATCATTAAAACCACATGACTGTACACTCCAATCATATATTTGTGTTGCCTGAAATTCAGATTTCCCAAATCGATTAACAATTGTTTTTTTCCTCCCCATTCAATTGGTGATGAAGTAAGCAAGGCATAAAGTGTAAATAAAATACTGGCGAGAATTCCAAAATAGATGCCTTTTTTATTGGCTTTCCGGCTGAAAATTCCCAAAATAAACATTCCTGCAATTCCACCTGAAAAGATGGCGTAAAGCGTAAATATTATTCCTAAAACACCTTCGCCGCCTGCATATACATAAAACAATGCCACACCAATAGCGCCGGCTCCTGCCAGTATAATAAACACCCGGCTTAATATCATCTGTTTTTCTTCGGGAGTGTTCGGTTTCCAGCGTAAATAATAATCTTCCAGACAGATAGCCGAAAGACAATTCAGGTCGGAATCGAGACTTGAAAATGCTGCTGCAATTAAAGCTGAAAGAATTAAGACCAATTACTCCCACAGGAAGCTTCGTCATTATAAAGAAAGGAAATACCGCATCGGGTTTTATATCTGCCGGTAATGCAGCTCCGGTAATTTTATAATAGGCAAAAAGCGCTGTACCAATAAACATAAACAATGCCCAAACCGGAACACTCAGCAAAACGCCGATGAGCGATGCTTTCACTGCTTCCTTGTCGGACTTCGCCGTTAGATAGCGCTGCACAATAGTTTGATCTGTTCCGTATTTTTGAATGGCATAAAAAATCCCGTTTAACGCCATTACCCAGAATGTGAGATGCACAAATTCCAAATCGAAAGGGCCAAAACCAATCCTGCCGTTTTGATAAGCTACCTGCCAGATTTGCGCCGGGCCGCCATCAACTGAAAACAGGATTATCAGTAACGAAATAATACCGCCGGCAATCAGCAAAAAACCCTGGATTACATCGAGCCACACTACAGCTTCAATACCGCCAATCATCGTGATAAAAACAACAATAACACCGATGATAAGTATAATGGAAACGGTGCTTATATTTGTCATTCCCGATAAGGCGAGAGCTATGAGATAAAATACGGTGCCCATTTTTGCGAAATGATTCAATACAAATCCAAGCGAAGTGTACAAACGGGCAACAATCCCAAATCTTCTTTCGAAATATTCATAGGCGCTTAAACGGATAACATGACGGAAAAGCGGAACAATTATGCCAACAATAAATACTAAAACCAGCGGAACCATTAATCCTTGCACAAGGCGAATCCAGTTTGAAGTATATCCTTCGCCGGGATATGCAAGAAAAGTTACGCTGCTAATTAATGTGGCAAGTATGGAAATCCCGATTGCCCAGGATGGTAATTTTCCGCTGGCTTTAAAGTAACTGCCTGTATCTTTCTGGCGCTTCGAAAACCGCAGTCCTACAGCAATCGTAACAATAAATGTCGCTACGATAATTGCATAATCGATAAAATGTATGGATGCGGTTTTTTCCATTTTATGCTTTAATTTACGTTTTCGAATATTATATTTTTAGGCCAGGTGTAACTTCCCGGTTTTGTAGTAATCCGCATGTTTTCGTATTCATCCACTTTCATTTGAATGATACCCTGTTCAAGTTCCGCAACCGGAAACAATTTGGATATATTGAGCACTCTCAGTATTTCCGAAGTGGTTGCGCCACCTTCGATAAACAAATCATTAAGCTCCACATCTTCCAGCACTCTTTTAACCAGTCGCGCTACAGTTTGCTTTATGCGTAAACCAATCATTTCTTCGTTACTGTAACTGTAATCCACTGAAACAATGACTTTTTCATCACTGTGTAAACATTCAGTTACCTCATTTGCCCAGTTCTCAAAAAGTATTTCGTCGTACCATTTATTGTTGTATATCTCTTCAGGCATATTTTTAATAACTACACCTTCGTTACAAAACCGGTCGATTAATTCCGAAGTTTTTGGATAAGTGCTACCAAAAACTATCAGTGTCCGTTTCCCTGTATAAATGGCATCGTTTCCGGGATAAGGATTTCTTACAAATTTGTTGCTTAACAGAATATCGAAGAAACCGGCTCCACCAGCCAGGGCAGTATTTTTATCAGCTCTCTTAATCCATTTCACCATATCCATATAATTGGAAACATCGCCTACAATCAACCCTTCTTCGGGTAAATTATCTTCAACCGATTTTGAAATTACATCGACTTCAGCCGTTTTTAAAATCTGAACAACCGAAGATGTTTTCAACGGAAATTCCGGATCGTTTGTAAAATTGGTTTCGGCCAAAGGCACCGAATTTATTTTGTAGATGCCGTTTTTTATTGTCCTTCCAAAAAATGGATTTCCTGCAACGACAATCGCTCTCTTTTTGCCTGTAACTTCCATTTGTGCCGCAAGTTCCACCGCAATATTTCCACGTAACACGGAATCGAGCTTTTTATAAATAAATTCAGGCTGTAGTTTTAAAATTTCAGCAGTAATTTTTTCTATTTCAACAAATGCTTCATCTGCAGCAAAAGAGCGTGTATCGGTTGCAATAATCAGAATATCGGTATCGGAAACCTCTTTCACCTCGGTTTCAATCATTACCTTTAAACCGTACTTTAATGCGATGCCGCCAATTTCCGCCGCTCCTGTAAAATCATCTGCAATTACTGCAATCATAGTTCTTAATTCACCTAATTAGTTTTTATAAAGTTTCACCGCATAATCGATTGCAAACAGCAATGCATCAGGACTTGCAATGCCTTTACCTGCAATTTCGAAAGCAGTTCCATGGTCTACCGAAGTTCTGATAATTGGTAATCCGAGCGTAATATTTACACCCTTAACACTTTTCATCACTCCTTTTTCTTCATCCCAGACAAAGCCGGTTAATTTAAAGGGAATATGTCCCTGATCGTGATACATGGCCACGCAACCGTCGTATTTTCCACCAACAGCAAGTGCATACAAGGTGTCGGGCGGAATTGGCCCATCTACGATTATTCCCTTTTTCCCGGCTTTTTTTACTGCCGGAACAATTTCTTTTATCTCTTCATCACCGAATAATCCTTCATCGCCGGCATGAGGATTTAAACCGGCAACACCAATTCGCGGTGATTTAATTCCTAATTTTTTAAGCCCTTCATTCATTATCTGAATCACATCCAGAATCCGCTCTTCTTTTACCAAATCGCATGCTTGTCGAAGTGAAACGTGTGTACTTACATGAATGACTTTTAGTTTCTCATCGGCCAGCAACATGGCATATTTGGGTGTATTTGTGTAGTGTGCATAAATTTCGGTATGGCCCGAAAAATGATGGCCTGCATCAAAAATTGCTTTTTTATGAATCGGGCAAGTCACTGTTCCGTCAACTTCGCCGCTCTTTGCCAGTTCAATTGCTTTTACCACCGAACGAAATGCAATATCACCTGCCGTAGCCGAAATTTTTCCATATTCAATTTTTTCAGCATTTTCAATTTCCAAATCAATAATGTCGATTGTGCCAAAATGATATTTTGCTTCTTCAGCTTTCGATATAGAATTTATCTTTACCTCAATTTTTAATGCTTCCGAAATCTTTTTAATGATTTCTGAATTACCGACCAATACCGGATTGCACCATGTATATACAACCGGATCGGAAAAAGCTTTTACAACAATTTCGGGCCCTATCCCTGCAGGATCGCCCATGGTAACAGCCAATATCGGTTTATCTTTCTTCATACCAAAAGATTCAGGTTTTCAACCGCTTCTTTCATTTTAATACGGTATTGAATTTCTTCTCTTTCCGGCATTCTCATCATTGGAGGCATAACCTGTGTGCCGCATAAGCCTTTCATCGACATTAAAACTTTCAGCGCCGGAATGGAATGACTTATATCCCTGTCTTTCTGGGAATATTCTGAAATGATGTTTGTTTGTTCCTGAATTTCTTCAGCCGCGGTTAGATTTCCATTGAAAGCTTCCTCAAACAGTTTTTCATAGAAATCAGGAATCAGGTTACCCATACCTGGAACAATCCCATTGGCGCCATTACTAACTCCATAAGCCGACATGGCAGCCCAGCCCACCAGAAAAACAAAATCTTCGCGGTCCTGCCATCTTTGCAGCGATTCCTTTAAGCGATCCACATTGTTCTCCGAATCTTTCAATCCGATGATATTCGGATGATGGCTCAGCATTTCAACTGTTTCGAGCGAAATTGAATGATTGGTTGTTGCCGGAATATTGTAAAGAAACAATGGTTTTTCAACTGCATCGGCCAGTTTTTCAAACCAGTTTAAAATGTGTTTGTCTTCAGAAGGATAATAATTTGGCACCGTTGCGACCAATGCATCTACGCCTAAATCTGAATAGCGTTTTGCATTTTCAATTGAAGTCAGCAACGAATTGCTTCCAATTCCGGCCAAAACAGGTTGTGCTCCGTTTACAGCTTCCAGTGTATATTTTACAAGGTTCAGTTTTTGCGCTGTTGAAAGCGATGGCGCTTCACCTGTAGTTCCCAGAATAAATGGTTTTACGCTTGTTTCAATAAAAGAATGTATTATTGTCTCCACCGCTTCTTTATCGATGGTAAAATCGTCGTTTACCGGACTAACCATCGGTACAAAAACTCCCCTGAACTTTTCTTTTAATCTCATAATATTTTTCTGTAAATGGCGGTTGCATCGCCAATTGTAATTTCCTTTACATTATTTTTTAGCAACCGTTGTATTTTCATTGCCGAACCGGCTATTTCTTCAATTTCGTCTTCAGTAATATTGTAGTCCGACAAGCGTTTTGCCAAATCAAAATCCACCAGCATTTTCCTGATTATTTCAATTCCATTCACGGCAGTTTCCTTTTTTGTCGATCCGGTTTCAGCGCCAAGTGCAATAGCAATTTCAGCGTATTTATCTTCGGCTTCGCTTAAATTGAATTCAAGCACATCGGGCAATAACATTGCATTGGAAATGCCGTGCGCTATTTTGTATTTACTTCCGAGCGGATATGCAAGTGCATGAACTGCTGCCGTATTTACCGGGCCAAGGCACATTCCGCCATACATGCTTCCCAAAGCTATTTTCGAGCGTGCTTCCAAATCGTTACCGTTTGAAACTGCTTTTGCCAGGTTTTCCGCGATTAGCCTGATTCCTTCCAATGCAAAAGAATCGGTTATCGGATGTGAAAACCGGTTTACATAGGCTTCGATACAATGCGTAAGCGCATCGATTCCGGTGAAAGCAGTAACGACCGGAGGAACGCCAACCATTAATTTCGCATCTACATACACTGCGTCGGGTATCAGACAGCGGTCGATCACAGCCACTTTACTTCCATCGTCCGGATTAAAGAAAATGGCATTGGGTGAAACTTCGCTCCCGGTGCCGGCAGTGGTTGGCAAACATGCCAGGTATACTTCTCTGTGTAACTGTAAAACTCCTGTTGAATATTTTTCGAAATCAAACTGATCGTTTAGTGTTGTGGCAACAAGTTTGGCAGTATCCAAAACACTGCCGCCTCCTATTCCCGCAAAACTATCGGCTTTAAAATCGTGCGCCTGCTGCAGAATTTTCTGATAGTCGGAAAACGATGGTTCCGATTGAATATCTGAATTTACCAGAACAGAAATATTTGATGCTTCTAATTTCTCCAGTTCAGTTTTTATTTCTGCTTCCAGTTTTGAAACCGTTAAAACAAAAAGCCTTTTATTTTCGGTTTTGCTAAAATCAGAAATGAAAGCCGACAAACAACCTTCGCCAAAAACAATTTTATCGGGATTATGAATAGTTATATTATTGGTAAAAACAGATTTCATTAACGATTAATTTTCTCCTTCACGAATATTCCTTACTAAAATCGACACAAAAAGTTGCAATAAATGTAATCGTTTTCATTAATATAAACCAACAAATACGTGAATTGTTGAAATATGAATATAAAATTTAATGTAAACGTTTTATCATTTTTTACTGAAATAAGTTTTTGTTTAAAATGAATTTTTTGGATCAAACAACAAGTGAAATATCCTTCGCTATACTATTCGATGAATTCCGGACTGTTTTTTCATTCGAATTGAACTAAAAAACTCCGAATAATACCCGAAAAAGGTGGAGTGAAAAATCACTCCACCTTTGGATTTCAACTTTTACTTTGTCTTATCTGGTAATGTTCAATTTACCCTTGTATACATTGTTTTCAGTTTCCAAAAGATAGATATACATACCTTCTCTCAGATTCTGCGTATTTATTGAAATTTCGTTTACACCCGGCGTCATTAACTGTCGGGTTGTGATTTCAATTTTCTGACCAACCAGGTTTATTAACGACAACGAAACGTTTTGCTGTTTGCTTAAATCGATTCTAACCTTAGCATAACTGCTGGCCGGATTCGGATAAACCGATACTCTGTCCAGGTTTTCAAAATCGTCAATACCCACAGTACCACCGGCGCCCATTACCCAATCAAATGAGCGAACAAACATGGTATCAAATGCTTCTGTTGCGTAAAGCAACCCTTCTGTAAATACATCCAATACTACAATACGGTTTGAAAGTGTGACATCGGTATAAGTTCCATCTTCACCTCTGGTGTTCACAACAGATCCGCGTGGTACAGCCCACCAGCTTGTAAGCGCTGAACCGTCAACCGGAATTCTTCCCAAAGCAATTGCAGTTGGTATGCTCATTGCCAGGTTATAAGATTTCACTTCCTTACCTGTCCAGTCTGCAGAATCGGCAGTGCCGCTGTTCCATTCAACCAGTTCGCCAAGTTGGTAACCTTCAGTTATATAATGACTGTTATTTGTAATTTGCATTTTTACTGAATCCACAGGAGTGTCATCTGCTGTTTTAACCACATTCATTTCCATATCATCATCCTTATCGGTTCCAACCCAGCCCCATTTGCCGCTTCTCGGGCCATCGTGCTGCATGGTAAGACAAGGCAGAGGATAACCATCGATAGCAAAATAATTTACCCAGCTTGATCCAACTCCGGGCCCAATCACTATTCCTGAATATGGTGAGTAATCGAAACCGGCAGTGTTAATAGCCAATTTATTTGCCAGCGAAACAGAATAGCCTGCATTTACCAGGTCGTTGTACATGGTAACCACATCGGCACTTGCAACTGAAAGAACTCCATCAGAATTAGATACAAAAAGTACCTCTTCTTCTGCCTGAGTATGAACAGTTAACTGATAAACCGATGAGTCTTTACCAATTGAAGCATGAACAACGATATCATACATTTGTGTTGTTCCGTCTGCAGAATTAATTTCAGGCAAAGTAACTGTTGCGCCCGGATCTACCGTGGTAACCATTAATTCGGCAGTTGAAGTTCCGGTTGGCAAATTTAATTGCATTGCCATATCATCGAGTTTTGTTGACAATGTTCCAACCGAAGCTGTAACAGATTCAATTTCAGATGAAATATTTGCAGGTTCTGAAGGAACTTCAATTCCTGCTGCAAGATAAACTGCATTTCTCCACAATGTTAATCCATTAAGCGTCATATTGTCGCCATCATCCATACTTATTGCACCGAAATTCATACCAAACGCAATCATTCTGGCCATAGTTACCTGATCTCCTACGGTTGTTCCTGCGGGAATATCATTTACCAGAATCGATGTGGCAGGGTCAGTTATTTCAGTGGTGTTAGCCAACAATGTACTTGAATCACTCAACGTTAATCCTGAGGTGTAATTAAATGATTTTGATCCGCTGGAACCATCATCTTCAGCAGTAGCTTTGAAAACATCAAATGCATTATCGGTAAATGTAATTCCGTTAAACAGTGCATTACCCTGCATGACAGAATCAACCATTAATGAAAGTCCTGCTGCTTCACCACTTGTCCCTCCTCCTGAGTTTACAGCTTTACCATCGCGCAAAGCATAAGTTTTATTGTAAACAAATGGAACGGGTATATTTGCAAGTCCAAGAGAACCTCCCGGCATAAAAATAGCGGAGCTGGAGCCAAAACCTTCCTGAGCCACAACAGCATCGTAACCTGAAAGATCAAGAACTGCGTCGTCAGCAACAACCATAACACTTAGGTCTATCATCGGATCAGCCGTTAACATTTGTATTATCGGATCGTTATCCGGTATGGTTGCAGTTTCAGCCATTGTTTTTTCAGCAGTTACATAGGCCACTTTTTTTGGCGGGTGTAAAAATGCGTAAGCTCTTTCAGCTATTGCTTCCGGCAGTTAATTCACCACTCCATATATTCATCTCTTCTACAGAACCCTGCCATAATGGATCTCCCGGATAAACATCTTTACCAATTAAGGCAACAGAATTACCTACATTGGCCAGGGCGTTTGAACCTGTTAATGAATCTGTGCCAATTAAAACACCATCGATATATAATTTGATTTCCGCCGGAGTTACAACCGTTACCCAATGATGAGTAAGTGTATCAGCAATCTCGTCTCCATTGACACCATTTTCTGTAGCCCATGGATCAGTAATGTTATTGCAGGAAATAGAAGTCCGACTATTGTCGTTGTCCTCTCTGGTTGGTTGTAAAATAATATAATTTATTCCCATCCAGTCAGCATCCGGATTAACGGCTCCAAACGAAGCAAATGCTGTAAACACACCGGTTATTCCTTCAGCCTGTTTAATTACACCTTCAAAGGAAATACTGCTGTAGGCAGAAACACTAATATCCTCCGCAGGTAATGTTACAAATCCGTTTCCGTTAAGATTTAACATTCCTCCTGAAACTGAGGCTTCTCCTTCAAGCATACCATCGGCACCATTTACTACGTCGGCAGCCGTACCATCATCGAATGTGTACGAGTGCATCAATGTTAATTCGGTTGGTGGTACAAACTGATATTCCCAACGTGGGTCGCCAAGTCCGTAACCAGCCCAGGTTTTATCGGTAAAGTTGAAATTACCGTTCATTGGGTCAACCCATAAATCCATTGAAGAACCCGGATATACATCGTCGCCAAGTCCGGGAATAGTATCACTTGAATATGAAAAATCGTTTGCTACTACCGATTGTTTAACTTCAATTGAGGTAGCAGCAAGTCCCTCCATTCCTTTTATGCCATAATCTTCTTCGCCACTCATATTCCATCCGTGACCGAATATTGATTTTTGGATTGATAATCCATTTGTTATATCGCTGGCTCCTTCGCCACCACGATATCTAAACAGTTGACGGCCTTTTTCAGGAACTTCGAAGAATGTGGAATTCTGAATACTCAGCGAGGTTGAATTATTCCTGCTTACAATGAAATACTGGAATCTGGAGAATGTGGAATTCGAAATCATAATATTTTCGACTGCACCACCTTCTATATCCATTGTCAACAAGCCATAACCGTTTACGCTATCCATAACACAGTCCGTAACAATATAATTTTCGATAGTCGAAGGATTGTCTTTAATACGAACAACACCGCGCAATGACTTAACTTTACACGATTCAAGAACAAAGTCGCCTATACTGCTTTGCTGGCTTACATTCATCACATAATCGCCGGAGAAATCACCGGAGAAATATATATTTCTGAATACGATATATTCAACAGATGTGTCTGCTACCATATCGAAATTTGAATCGCAATAAAGATGAGGCATATCATCCGCTTCAGGATCGCTGCTCACAAACTCCAGCGATTTATCGAATGAATATCCGCCCACATTATACATTTTCCCGGGAGCAAGTACAATTCTTGAATTGTCCGGTACATCACCTAATGTATCGGCCAAAGAAAATCCTTCATCAACACCGGTTAAATCTACAACACTTGACCCGGTACCTTCAATATAAATATCATACCAGATACGGGTTCCGCCATCCATTTCCAACCGTGCACTATAAGTTGCCGGTGTTGGTGTAGCATAAAAATATAACATCATGTCATCATCCATTACTGAATCCGGAGCGTCAATCGTAATTTTCTGATTGGTCCAGTTTTCACCATCAAATGTTGCAGGTTCAAGTGTATATGGAACTTCCACCGTATAGTTTCCACTTCCATCGTTCGCCATAACTGCCATGGTATCAGGGAAAGTCAATGGCTTCATCGTTTTATCACCAACACCGTTGAAATATAAATTATCGGTTATCTGGAGTGATCCCAAACGTCCTTCGATTTTCAAAGGAATGCTAAACATGGTTTCTTCACCTATAACGCCTTCCAATGGATTATCGGCATTATTTCCGACCTGATTTTCAGCAACGTCAGGAGCAATCCACTTTGCCGGAACCAGTGTTGCAGCAATATTGTCAACAACAATCATCGGATCTCTGACTGTATCAGCAATTGCAGTACCCGTACCTGTTGTTGTCAGCATTACGTATACACTGTTGTTGGAAAAATCCGAGACATCCAATCCTGTAGCGGCTGCCAATGATACATTTTGAGTTCCACTGCCAGTAGTATAAAAGTCGGTTACAGTAGCAGCGGGGTCTCCTGAATCGCTCCCTAAATATACGGTCAAATCATAGGATGCCGTAGCGCCGTTCAGTCCTTCGCCTTCGTCGTAAGTCATAATATCAAACGTAACGTCTCCACTTACACTATATCCAACAAAGCGAAGATAGAATCCGTATTCCACTTTTTTATATTTACCGGGATATACACCAAACGCCGAACCTCCACCTTCAACATCAAACAAACCTGTAGCTGGTTTCAAACTTGAAACCGAAGTGTTTGTATCGTTCACAGCATGTGCATCCAGAATAGACACCAGTGATTCCAGGCTGCTAAAATGACAAATATTGTCGCCGCCGGAATAATTTGGCATTTTAAACCGGTTGCCATTATCGATCACAGCATCAGTCTCATCATAAACATTTGCCTGATAACCATTTCTGTTTCTGAATGATTTCAAACCAATATCGTACATACCTGTACTATCTATCAGCGTGGCGTAAGAAAGCGCCTGAGTTGTATTGAAATCGTAAATCCAGTGTTTTGCCCCATCGGCATCAACTGTAACTTCGGAGCCATTCTGGGCATTAGTCTCAATCCTGAGTTGAGCGCTAACATAGCCTGCTATCAGAAAGCAGCAAGCCATCGTAAACATTTTTAGAGTAAAGTTTTTCATACTATTAATTTTAAATTAAACAAAAATTTATTTGCTTGTTCGATTAGTTGAACTATCATCGTTTACATTCTCATAAATATTCAATTTCAATAGCTTATGAAATGAAAATATATAATTAATGTTAACGTTTTCAATCATTTTTATATGTATCACGTTTTGTTAATTCTTTTAAAAATTTCAGGTTGATTTTCGCTTCATCAATTCTGCATTCAGCATCATTTGAATTCTTGGGCGACCGGAATCATTAATTCGTTGTATTAACAATTCGCCGGCCCTTCTGCCTATTTCGTTGGCAGGTTGCCTTACAGCAGTTAACGGAGGATTTAGTGAATTCGACCAGTACATATCGTCAAAGCCAACAATGGCAATATCTTTTGGAATATTTAATCCACGCTGATGAATCACTTCGAGTGCACCTAAAGTAATCAGGTTATTTCCGGTAAAAACCGCATCCGGCGGATTAGGCAAATCGAGCAATTCACCACAAAGTTCAATACCACTGTGATGTTTTGAATCGCCGTATTTTACGAGGTCGGAATTAAAAGGAATGCCGTTTTTTGCCAAAGCATCCCTGTATCCTTTTTCCCTTAAACGGCTCGATGGAATGGTTGGCAGACCCGAAATATATGCGATTCTTTTGTAGCCTGACTGAATTAAATAATCAACAGCCTGAAATGCGCCTTTTTCGTTGTCAACCAAAACAACGTCGACATCGGTTTCGTTTAATCCACGATCGACGCATACCACCGGAAGTCCGTCTTTTACCATCTTTTTTAGCTGAGCATCGTTTTCGTTTGCAGGCGCTGCAATTAAACCGTCAATCCCCTCCGATTGGAGAATTTCAAGATAAAGCTTTTCTTTCTTTTCATCCTGCCCAAAATTGCACATGATTAATGCATAATTGTTTTTGTAAGCTACTTCTTCGATACCTTCCAGTACTTCAACATAAAAAGGGTTTTTAATATCCGGAATCAGAACGCCAAGCAAATTACTTGAAACACTTTTTGAACGGAGGCGTTTTGCAACCCGGCTTGGCTGGTATTTTAAGTCTTTTATAGCCTTTAAAATACGGCTCCTGGTTGCTTCATTAACCTTTCCGTTATTGTTTAAAACTCGTGAAACAGTTGCAATCGAAACGCCCGCCCGTTTTGCAACTTCATTCATGCTGGCCATTCTGTTCGCGTTAGTTTAATTTAGAATAAATAAAAATCGTTGCAATGTAAACGTTTTCATATAAAAATAAAAATTTATTACTATGTTTTTAAATCATTTTTTCTTTAAGTGAAACGATGGCGCTTTGGGTTTGTTCAGATAAACATCAGGGAAAACTGATATTTTAGCTGATTATAATATTTATTATCCTTTCTGGTTTTCAGTTAACATTGTCTGAAATAATGCAATAATTAAATGATAACGTTTACATTATTTTAAAAAGTTTGTACTTTTGAACCAGGGAATCCGGAAATTTAGATTTGAATAAAATCATATAAACGATGAAAATAACAACAAACTTAAATTAGCCCTTATTTCTATCCTGATTCTTTTTGCATCCTGTGCAGAAAAGAATTCGCCGGTGGAGAAAAAGTGGAGCATTAAAATGGCTGATGCTGTGATGCAACGTTATGATACACTCGCGTATTACAATGGAAGAAGCGCTGCAGGCTGGTCATACGACGTTGCACTGTTGGGAACTGCCATCGATAAACTTGGAAATATCGACCAAAAATATTCAGACTATATGAAGGTTTATATGGATATGCTGATTGACAGCAGCGGGAATATTCCGAGATACAGCATGGAAAGTTACAATCTCGATTTAATTCGACCGGCAACCAATATCCTTACTTTGTACAAACGTACCAGCGATAAAAAATACCTCAATGCCTTGCCTCAATTTATTGAACAACTGGAAAATCAACCGCGTACTCCTTCCGGTGGATTCTGGCATAAAAAGCGTTACCCCAACCAAATGTGGCTCGACGGGATTTACATGGCAGAACCATTTCTGGCGCAATATGCCAAAGAATTTAATCAACCTCAGTGGTTTGATACCGTAGCGCAGCAAATTACTTTAATCTATGAAAAAACACGGGATCCAGAAACCGGATTGCTGTATCATGCCTGGGACGAGAGCAGGGAACAGCGCTGGAGTGATCCTCAAACCGGATTGTCGCCAAATTTCTGGAGCCGGGCTATGGGTTGGTACGTTATGGCGGTAGTCGATGTGCTTGATTATTTCCCCGAAAACCATCAGAAACGCCAGGAATTGATTCAGATATTGCAAAATACCTGCGAAGCGTTAAAAAATGTCAGAGATGAAGAATCGGGCGTTTGGTTCCAGGTGCTCGATATGGGCGGTAAGGAAGGAAATTACCTCGAGGCTTCAGGTTCGGCAATGTATATCTATGCCTTTGCAAAAGGAGCGAAAAATGGTTATCTCGATAAAAGTTATCTCGATTTGGCGAATTCTGCATTCGATTCATTTCTAAAGACATTTGTAATTACCGATGAAGACGGGCTTCCATCCATCACCAATATTTGCGGTGCATGTGGACTGGGAGGCGATCCTTACCGCGATGGTTCATACGAATATTACATCAGCGAAAAAGTGGTGAAAAATGACTGTAAGGGAGTTGGCCCGTTTATTCTGGCAGCGATTGAGTTAGATCGATAATAAAGGAAGCTATGATGACAAACCAATTCAAACTTATTTTAACTGTATTTCTGTTTCTGATTTTTGCTGAATCAATCCGTGCCGAAAGCGGCAAAATCCTGATTACTGAATTTATGGCCATCAATTCAAATACGCTTCAGGATGAAGACGGGGATTATTCCGACTGGATTGAAATTTACAATCCGGGAGAAACAGCGGTTAATCTGAAAGGTTGGTATTTGACCGATAAAGCCGATAACCTCACCAAATGGGAATTCCCGGAAATATCACTGGCAGCGAATGCGTACCTGGTTGTATTTGCCTCGGAAAAGAAACGCGATGATCCGACACAAATTTTACACACCAATTTTAAATTGTCAGGCTCCGGTGAATTTCTGGCGATTGTGGAACCCGACGGCACAATCTCACATTCTTTTGGTGAACTTTTTCCTGCCCAGCGCGAAGACGTTTCCTATGGACTGTATCTGCAGCAGGAAGTGTATTTTACACAACCAACCCCGGGAGAACCAAATGTTTTGGGGGATCAGCCACAAGCTCCTGTATTCAGCCAGACACGTGGTTTTTACACCGAGCCATTTGACGTTACACTGGCGACCGTCGTCGACGGCGATATTTATTATACAACAGATGGAACGCGTCCAACTAAGTCGACAGGAACTCTATACCAAAATTCAATTCATATAGAAACCACGACGCCATTAAGCGCTGTAGCCATAAATGCTTCAGGAGTTTCAAGTGAAATTATCACACAAACCTATCTGTTTATTAGCGACATTGTAAAACAGCCCAATAATCCTGAAGGATATCCGTCGCAATGGAGCCCTTTTAAATTTCGTGCCGGAAATGCGCCGGCCGATTATGAAATGGATCCTGAAGTTTGCAATAATCCTGAATATTCAGATTTAATGGATAATGCTTTAACTGCCATCCCTACCCTATCCATTGTGACCAATATTGGCTACCTGTTTTCGCGTGAAAAAGACGGCGAGACCGGTGGAATCTATATTTATACCGGAAGCACAGGCGAAGGCGGTATAGGCTCCGAATGGGAACGACCAACATCGGTGGAATATTTCGACCCTAAAACCAATCTGCAGTTTCAGATTAATTGTGGTTTACGATTACACGGAGGAAACAGCAGGGTTCCGGAAAACAGTCAGAAACATTCGTTCCGCTTGTCTTTCAGAAGTCAGTATGGCCCGTCGAAACTCAATTTCAATCTTTTCGATGAGAAAACGGCGACCAACGAATTTAATGCGATTGTGCTGCGTTCCGGTTACAATTATTCATGGATGAAAAACGCACCTGAACAACGATCGAATGCTCAATATCTGCAGGATTCGTTTGCCAAAAATACGCAGCTTGACTTAGGCCATCCGTCGGCGCACGAACGGTTTGTTCATTTATATATCAACGGATTATATTGGGGAGTTTACAACATTTCCGAAAAACTCACCAACGATTTTATGTCGGAATATTTAAAAGGCAAGGAAGACGAATTCGACGTAATTAAAGACCATGGCGGTATTGTCGATGGCTATTGGAGTTCATGGAGTAAACTTTACAATTTGGCAAAATCAGGCCTCGCAAGCAATACCAATTACCAAAAAGTACAGGGAAAAAATCCGGATGGAACAGTGAATCCGGCGTACGACAATCTTCTCGATATTGAAAACCTGATTGATTACATGCAATACAATATTTATATCGGAAACGAAGACTGGGACCACAACAACTGGATTGCTGCCCGAAACCGGGTAACCAACGATGCAGGTTTTCGTTTTTTTGCCTGGGATGCTGAAACCTCGATGACCGACTTAAATTACAATAATGCCGACGAAAATAACGAGGAAAATCCAAGCTGGTTTTATCATTTGCTGCAGGGAAACGAAGACTTCAGAGTTTTGTTTGCCGATCATATCCAAAAGAACTTTTTTAACGGCGGTCCGTTAACTCCGGAAGCCTGTATTGAACGATACACAAAACTTGCCGATGAAATCGATTTTCCAATAATTGCTGAATCGGCACGCTGGGGCGACTACCGGAAAGATGTGGAACCATCGGATAATGTAAGGGTTTTATATACCCGAAACGATTACTGGCTTCCACGGAAAAACGAATTGCTGAATAATTATTTTCCATACCGAACAGACATTGTTGTTCAGCAATTCCGCGATTTGGGGCTTTTCCCAAATATTGAAGCTCCTGTTTTTAGTGAAGATGGCGGCGAAAAAGTCTCAGCGATAAATCTTGGAATGACAACCAATTATGGAGAAATATATTATACAACCGATGGCACTGACCCGAGGGAACAAATTTCATCGAATATTTCATCTTCAGCTCATTTTATTTACTAACGATATCAATTTATCATCCAATGTTACAATTAAAGCAAGGGCAAAATCAGGCAGCGAATGGTCGCCGATAACCGAAGCCGAATATATTTTCGACAATGCCACTGCAATCAACAGATTTTGAAAATCCTTCGGAATTGAATTATAGCTTTTATCCAAATCCATTCAGCGAAAACACACATTTGAAAATTAATTTACCTACAAACGGATATTTTCAGGCAGATATTTATACTGTCGATGGCCGACTTGTGGAAAATATTTATGCAGGAATTTATACATCAGGGACTTCATAACCTGACCTGGACACCAAAATTAAATGAACGAGGAGTTTTTATTTGTAAATTTCGGTTCGAAAACAGGGATTATTTTGGAAAAATTATTCGGAATTAACCATAACTAAATTGAAGGAAAACGTATGAAAAACCATCTGGCTTTATTAATCACACTTGGAGTAGCGCTCTGTTCCTGCTCAAATCAAAAACCGGAAATAGAAACAAGTTCTGAAACCATTTCCAAACCTCGCATTATTGTTACAAGCGACGGAGAAATTGATGATCAGTGTTCGATGATTCGCTTTCTGTTGTATACCAATGAATGGGACGTGGAAGGAATTATTACATCGAGTTCGCAATACCACAGTCACGGACATAACTGGGCAGGCGACGACTGGATAGATCCCGATTTGGATGCATACGAAAAAGTGTATCCCAACCTCGTTAAGCACGACAAAAACTATCCAACGCCGGAATATCTTCGGGCTGTCACTTTTCTTGGTAATGTAGAAACCGAAGGCGAAATGGATTCAATTACTCCCGGTTCGCAACGCATTGTAAAAGTTCTTTTGGATGAAAGCGACAACCGGCCAATCTGGCTTCAGGCATGGGGCGGAACAAACACCATTGCCCGTGCATTAAAAACCATTGAAGAGGAACATCCGGAGAAAATGGCAGAGGTGGCCGGTAAAATGCGTTTCTTTTTTATATGGGAACAGGATACGACATATCAGGCGTACATCCGTCCTCACTGGGGAAAATATAATATTCCTACAATTATTTCCGACCAGTTTGAAGCGATTGCTTATCGTTGGAAACAAATACAGCCCATAGAAATGCAAAAATATTTTGAAGGAAAGTGGATGAAGGAAAACATTTTGGAAAATCACGGGCCATTGTGTGCGCTTTATAAAGCACATACAACTGAGAGCGAAGGATTTGATGATGGTGATTTTCGCTCGGAAGGCGATTCACCTGCTTTTCTGCATTCAATAGTAACCGGTTTACGCAACATGGAGTCGCCGGATTGGGGCGGCTGGGGTGGCCGTTATATCCGGGTACGTGAAAACACCTGGCTCGATCCGGTACCTGAAGAAGGTTATGTATATCCGGAAGGACGGTGGTATACAGGCTCTGCATGGGGCAGAAGAAGTACCGCCAATGGATCAACTTCAGAAAACGATAAGAATTACCGTGAATACTTCAAGCCGATGTGGCGATGGTCCGATGTTCTGCAAAACGATTTTGCGTCGCGGGCCGACTGGTGCGTAAAATCTTATGAAGAAGCAAATCATCCGCCGGTGGTGAAAGTGAAGAACGATTTAAATAGTACTTCAAAAGCCGGCGATGAAATTAAATTAAGCGCCAAAGGAACCTCTGATCCGGATAAAGATAATCTGGATTACAAATGGTGGCGTTACGATGAAGCGGATTCTTTTCCCGGAACTGTTGAAATCCAAAATGCGGACAACGAGGAAGCCCGGCTTATCATTCCCGGAAATTCCGGTTCATCTGAAAATTCAGGAACAATACATATTATCCTTGAAGTTACCGATCACGGTTCGCCACAGTTAACGCGGTATCAGCGGATAGTGATTGATGTATTGAAATAGGCATTTTTAATTTCTGCCTAATGCCGAAAGCACCATGTATTTATTATAAAAATGAATTGCATTACAGGTTAGCCCCCAATTGGTCCATTTATCTTATGCTAAATTAATTTCGGCAAACATATAGGTCTTTCAGATTTCTTTGGATGTAACACCTGTCGTTTTCACCTTACCATTAATTTGAACTTTGGAAAAAGTCTGGTTGTTCCTACAACAACGGACAGATGCTGTAATTTAAATCTTACGTTCAACCCTGTTCAGCATTATTAAACGTGAAATTTGAAAAGAATGGATGATAACTGGCATATAGAATTCGACGACTGGAATCTTGAAAAACATCCCTTGCGGGAAGCATTGTGCACACTTGGAAACGGTTATTTCGCTACGCGTGGGGCGATGGAAGAGTTGAAGGCAAACAGTTTTAATTATCCGGGCACGTACCTGGCAGGTGGTTATAACCGCGCAATCTCAAAAATTAAAGATAAAGAAATTGAGAACGAAGATTTGGTAAACTGGCCAAACTGGCTGTATATAAATTTTAAAATTGAAGATTCAGGTTGGTTCGATCCTGAAAAAGTGGAAATACTGGATTATGTTTTAAACCTGAACTTAAAGGAAGGGGCGCTGGAAAGAAAAATGCGCTTCAGGGATAAGGAAGGACGCGAAACTTCGATCATCAGCCGCAGGATTGTAAGTATGGACGATCCGCACATCGCTGCCATCGAGTGGACAATTGTGCCCGAAAACTGGTCGGGCGAAATTACGCTGCGTACGGGTATCAACGGTAATATTTCAAATAAAGGTGTAGAGCGGTACAACGCCTTAAACGGTAATCATCTCGAAATTCTTGGAAATGGCGCTTTTGGCGAAAACGGAATCTTTCTTGTCAGCCAGACTCTCCAATCGAAAATACAAATGGCACAGGCGTCGTCGTTTAAAGTTTTTGAAAACAACAACGAACTTCACCTTACTCCCCGAATTGACTATAACCGGAAGTCGATCTTTCAAAATGTAAAAACAGAGTGTAAAAAAGCGCAAACTGTCCGGTTCGAGAAATTGGTTTCAGTATATACATCGAAAGATTTTGCCATCAGCGATCCGTTAAACGAGGCAAAACATAAAATTTCAAATACGGCTTCTTTTAACGAAGTTTATCAAAAACACCGAATCGCCTGGTCGCAAATTTGGGCGCTGAGTTCAATGGGGTTAAATGCGGGCGATAACGAAGTTAAAATTCTCAGGCTAAACGTTTTTCATATTCACCAAACAGTATCGAAAAACAGCATCGGGCACGATATAGGAGTTCCTTCCCGCGGATGGCATGGTGAAGCCTACCGCGGCCATATTTTCTGGGACGAACTGTATATTTTCCCCTACATCAATTTACATATGCCGCAACTGGCGCGTTCGCTGTTAATGTATCGTTATCAGCGTCTGCCACAGGCAAAACAGGCAGCAAAGGAAAACGGTTACAAAGGGGCCATGTTTCCGTGGCAAAGTGGAAGCAACGGGCGCGAAGAGAGCCAAAGCATTCACCTTAATCCAAAATCGGGCCGCTGGATTCCCGATAATTCGAGGCTGCAAAGGCACATTAACGCTGCCGTACCATACAATGTCTGGTTGTATTATCAAACGACCAACGACATGGACTTTTTAACACGTTACGGCGCTGAACTCATACTAAATACAGCGTATTTCTGGTCAAGTATTGCTGAATTCAATAAAAATCCGGGCGTTATGAAATTAGGGGAATAATGGGGCCCGATGAATACCATACCGCATATCCCGGCTCGGAAAAACCCGGACTGAATAATAATGCTTACACCAATTTTATGGCAGTTTGGGTAATTCAGTGTGCGCTCACTATTCTGGAAATGTTTGATCAGAAACATACCAGTCAATTGACCGGAAGCGTGGGGTTTAATAAAAAAACGATCCGGCTTTGGAAAGATATGGTCAGAAAAATGTATATCCCGTTTACCGACAACAATATTATTCTGCAGTTTGACGGTTTTAACGATTTAAAAGATTTAGACTGGAAAAAATATCACAAGAAATATGGCACTGTATTGCGATTGGACCGGCTACTGGAAAAGGAAAACGATTCTCCGAATGATTACAAAGCCAGCAAACAGGCCGATGTTTTAATGTTGTTTTACCTTTTTTCTTCGGGTGAACTGGAAGAAATTTTCAGTCGGCTCGGGTATAAGTTTAAAGCGAAGGATATCCCTGCAAATATCGAATATTATCAGAAAATCACCGCTCATGGTTCAACATTGAGCAAGGTTATTCATTCGTGGGTTTATGCACGTTCCGACCGGCACCGTTCGTGGGATAATTTCAAGGAAGCATTAATGAGCGATATCAACGATGTGCAGGGAGGAACAACGCCCGAAGGAATACATTTGGGTGCAATGGCCGGAACAGTTGACCTTATTCAAAGGTGTTATTCAGGTCTCGAGATAAGGGATAATGTTTTGTGGCTAAATCCGCGGCTTCCAAAGGAAGTTGAGGAGATTAAATTTCATATCCGGTATCGCAGTCACTGGATAAAGCTGAGGATAAACCATAAAAAACTGTACATCGATTTTGAAAAAGGTTGGGCCGAACCTGTTAAAATAAATGTACAGGGTACAGCTAAAATCTACAAAACAAACGATTCTGCCGAGTTCGATATAAAAAAGAAAGAATAAGGTTTTCCGGTTAAATCGGTAATATTACCGGATTGAAAGCAAAGATTACAACAAAGAATACTACATGTACACCTATAAGATTTATTAATTCGAAAATAAAGAACCGCAAAATCTACAGGTTGATTTGTCGTGTGAAGAAACACGCTTAAACTTATTTTATGATTGTATTGATTGCCTGGATACCTTTATTTATTCAAAGAATTAATTGAATTGAATCCGGCGCTTTTATCTTTTCTGAGGCGTAGAATTATATGAATCACGACTGTGTTTGCCTTATCGGAGGTGTAGGATTATATGAATCACGACTGCGTTTGCCATATCGGAGGTGTAGAATCATATGAATCACGACTGCGTTTGCCTTATCGGATGCATAGGATTATATGAATCATGACTGTGTTTGCCTTATCGGAAGCATAGGATTATATGAATCATGACTGTGTTTGCCTTATCGGATGCATAGGATTATATAAATCATGACTGTGTTTGCCTTATCGGAGGCGTAGAATTATATGAATCATGACTGTGTTTGCCTTATCGGAGGTGTAGGATTTAATGTCTGTTTTCAACTTTTACATAGTCCGGAGCTTTCGAAGAAATTTTCCCTTTAATAGTGTACCCAAAACCTTTAGCAGCGTATTGAAAATTATTTTTAAATTTAGTCCAAAAAAAATCAGGTGACACACCGGAAAGATTTGCAGCGCAGGAATCTACCCCTGAGAATTCAGGAAAAAAATATTCGATGGTAAACATTTAAAAACGAATAGTTTTTTGAAATCAAGAATTTAAAGAACGAAAGCTGATAGCGAAATATATTTAACTGGTGGATATAGCCAAAATGTTATCGGGAATTTAAAGGTGATTACAAACTAAAAACTAAGAATCAGCTTACAAATATCTAAATTTTCTAATTAAGAGTTATGCAGTGCCAACAATTAGTGATTTCATTCACTCCATTTTATTAAAAACAACTTCTTTTAATAATACGGAAATAAATTATGAAGAATTTGGAAACGATTACGAAAAGTTGGAACATGCCGAAAGAGAATGAGTATTAATGTTAGAAAATTTGAGAAAACATTTAATAAGACAAAACTAAAATCGATAATAAATGGAAAGGATAGATATTGGTTGTCGCAGGCACAAATTGCAGAACTTTTTCAGAAAGAACGTTCGGTAATTACAAAACACATTAATAACATTTTTAAAGAAGGCGAACTGGAAGAAAAAAAGGTATGTGCAAATTTTGCACATACCACTCAACATGGTGCTATCAAAGGAAAAAATCAGGTCAAAAATATTAAACTCTACAATTTAGATGTTGTAATTTCGGTTGGTTACCGGGTAAAAAGTCATCAGGGAACAAAATTCCGCCAATGGGCAACCGCACGGTTAAAAGAATACAAAATATGACAAAAGCCGGGCATATAAATTGCGGGGGTCTTCGGACTGACAAGTCAGACCTTGTACGTTCCCTTCTACGGGTCTGACACGATTTCTTCCGGAAATCCCGCCCGACCACATCAAGTGACCGTCATTGCCTAAATTTTGAAATCCCAAAAAATATGTTATAACTTTGTAATTACACTTTTTAAAATCTTATTATGGAAATTTCAGTTATAAAAATCGGAAATTCAAAGGGAATTAGGTTGAGTAAAACCCTGCTTGACAGGTACAACATCAAAGACACTGTCGATTTAATAATGGATAAAGAACAGATTATTTTAAAACCAATTTCAAAACCAAGAAAGGGATGGGAAAAAGCTTTTGAAAAAATGGCTAAAAATGGAGATGACAATTTATTGATTGATGATGTATTTGACGATGAAAACCTGGAAGAATGGAAATAAAACAATATCAAATCATTTTAGTTAATCTCGACCCGACAATTGGAAGTGAAATCAAAAAGACCAGACCTTGTGTGGTAATTTCTCCCAATGAGATGAATAAATATTTGCGGACGGTTGTAATTGCTCCAATGACAACAAGTTCAAAAAAATATCCGACAAGGGTAAAAGTTAAGCATGACAATAAAATCGGCTGGATTGTTTTAGACCAAATCCGGACAATTGACAGGCAAAGAATAATAAAAGTTTTTGGAGAACTACAAGATTTTGAAATTCAGGAATTAAAATCGGTTTTAAAAGAAACTTATATTGACTAAAAGAAAAAACTATGGCTAATTGTATATGGCAGGCGGGGGTCATTTTGGTACGAAGTAACAAATTATGAAATATATATTGGATTGAGAATGAAAATTATCTCAGACTATAAATATGGTTGGATAAAGGTTAATGCACTTTCAAGAGAAAATACATCTTTTTTGAGTTATGCTATTGAAAAGTGAAATAGCTACTGCTACGTTTTACAAATTTTATCACCGGGAGATTGGTGATTTCAAATCACGCCGGGAGAATGAAATAACATCGAAATTTTATCTTTTTACCTCAAACCGATAACTCCCCGAACCGGTTTTAATTTTCACTTTATCTTCCAGTTGCTCAATTTCAAACAGTTTACCGGTGGAAATTGGGATTCCGCTTTCAGTAACTTTTCCGTTTTTTGGAACCGGCAGAATCATTTCTGCGGCTGTATTCACAGGAATTTCAACCGAAACCTGAACACTCCACCGATATTTTGCCATTCACTTAATATTGTTCCGTACGGCGATTCAAAAGATGCTTTTGCCGAACTGATTTCATTCAATAATCTGTGGTTCAATTTTTACTGTTTTATATGCGATGGAATTTTCAGTTTGCCCGATTCCTCCCAGGCCGCCATAAAACCACTCCATAATGTGGCCCAACATCAGGTGGTTATTCGAAACCTGTTCCAACGCCTGCCACGATTCGGTAAGCGCCGTTGCCCCTTTCTTTAACTGGTAACCGTAACCGGGAACATCGTCGCGCGCATTCATTTTATACAGCAGTTCACCCTGATCGTTATCAGCCAATGCCCGAACCAGGAAATGAAAACCAATATCGCCGGCAGTTAAGGCATTGCCTGATTTATTAATCGATTCTACAAGTGTTTGTACCACGTTATTCCGGTTTCTTTCATCTACCAGCCCAACCACCAAAGGCATGGCAATGGCAGTCTGACTTCCTGTAGAATAAATGCTTGTTCCGGGATCATAGAATTTGTCGTTGAAGGCCTTTTTTATACCAGCAGCCCAATCCGCATATTTCTGAATTTCATTTTGCTTTTGCAGAACAGCCGCCATTTGCGAAAGCAGATTTACATCGTAGTAATAAATTGCGGTAGCAGTTAATGAAAGCGGCGTTAACTGTGCGACTCCGGGCCGTTCGGGTCCTAAATCGAACCAATCGCCCAGGCCGTAATCGAGAATATGATTTTCCGACTTATCTTCAAGATACTGTACATATTTTGTCATCATCGGCCAGGCTTTTTTCATGGGCTCGGTATCGCCGTACCATTTGTAAATCAGCCACGGCAAAATTACTGCAGCGCTCCCCCACTCCGGCGAATCACTGAAACCACCTGTAAATTCCACGTATTCAGGCGCAATATCGGGAACCAATCCATCCGCAGTTTGCGCAGTAATCATGTCATCCACGATTTTACAATACAAACCATACACATCGTAATTAAAATGAATGCCCTCGCCCATCAGGTATGTCTGCTCCAGCCAGCCCAGTTTTTCTCTGTGCGGACAATCACTAAGCACACTCTGAAAGTTGCTTTTAATTGCCCATTTAATTAGCGTATCGATTCGGTTAAACAATTCATACGAATTCGTGAAATGTCCGGTTTCAGGCGATGAATTCCGGTTATGCAGCATTTTAATATCCAGAATTTCGGGGATTCCGTTTTGCGGATTTTCGGTTGAAGGAGTTGCTCCTTCCACCTGAATATAGCGGAATCCATAGTAGGTAAACCGTGGTTGCCAGATTTCAGTTTCTCCACCTTTCAAAATGTAGGTGTAATAATGCGATCTTCCGGTTGCGCGTTGGTTGGCATGATTGTTTTCGTCTTTCAATTCGGCTGGAGTAATTTTTATGGAATCACCGCGATTGCCTTTCACTTTTATTTCAAAAATCCCCGAGGCATTCTGACCGAAGTCGTACAAATATGCATTTTCCAAATCGTTGATTTTGCTTACTTTTTTCACCTCAAGCGTTTCTTCCAACTTTACCGGATAATCTTTTTCGGGAAGTAATTCTTTGCATGGCGAATCCACTAAAATTACATTCCGCCACGAGGAATCATCAAATCCCGGAGAATCCCAGCCTGGCTGTTCCAGCGTTGCATTCCAGGTTTCGCCGCCATAAATACTTGAATAAGTAATTGGGCCGGGAGTTGTTTTCCACGACTGATCTGAAATTATAACGTCGGTACTTCCATCGTCGTAAATCAATTTCAATCTTTAAAATCATCATCGGATTTCCATAGGCTGTCATCACCTTCCGGTAGCGGCTGTTGGGAACAATAAAAAATCCGTTCCCCAGATAAAATCCCATTGCATTTTCGCCGGTGTTCAGCAATGAAGTAATATCGTAGGTATTGTACAGGGCAGTTTCGTCGTAATCGGTCCAGCCGGGAGCCAAAAAATGATCCCCTACTTTTTTGCCGTTTAGCTGCATTTCGTATTGCCCCAGTCCTGAGACAAAAACGAGCGCCTGTTTCAATCTGCCTTTCACCTCAAATTCTTTTCGCAGAATGGGAAGTTTATGAAATCCGAGGTCCTTTCCGCTCCACGATTTTCCGGGCAAATGAATTCCGGGTACAATCCGGTTTGCCGAATCCAGTTTATCTAAAGCAATCCATTTTGCTCCGTCCCAATCGCTATCTGAAAATAATCCGGTAGTAAACCGATTAATTTCGCTCCAATCCGATTCATTCCCATAATTATCCCAGGCTTTTACTTTCCAGAAATAAGTGGTTCCAAAATCCGGCTTTTGTCCTTGGTATTGAACAAGAATGCTTTGATCGCTGGTTGTTTTCCCTGAATCCCAAAGGATACTTTTCTCAGAAAAATCTTTGTCGCCTGAAACAAGAATCTGATAAGCGGTTTGTTTTACATTTTGTTTATCGGAATTCATTTTCCAACTGAAGTAGAAATTATCGGGATTAATTCCAGTCTGCGTTTTCCCGGTTATTGATTGATGCAGAGATAATTTTAAATGATTCTGAGGATTTAATGCAGCTTCCTGGAATGACAAATAGTAGGAGTATACCGATGATAAAATTGAGTTGATTTTTCATGATTTTTTTTATTCTTATTTAGTTAGAAGAATTTCAATATCCTTTCTTCTTTCCTCAGGCATAACCTGTATGAGATTTACTTTTCCGTTTTTTAATTCAGCTTCAACAGTCGTATTTCCCGGTGCATACAATTTGAAATGAACGTCCCAATCCTTTGGCCAGGCAGGAAACATATAAATTTTATCGCCATTGGTTTGCAACAACATTTCCTGCAGGCCAATCATTCCCGAGCCTCCCCAGTTGTGATCGGGCACCCAGTCGAAACCCGGCCCCCAAAATGCCGGAAAACGACGACCCGAATCCTGAAGCTTTAAAATGGCAAACTTTGCAGCTTCTTCTGTAATTCCGAGCCGTGCAGCAAAAATGCCATACTGTTTCCAGCTGATAAAATCCTTGAATTTCTGCACATCCGGATCGTACAAATAGGTATTTACAGCGACTTCCAAATCCGGCTTTCCAATTCCATACATTCCCCATGGAAAAACCGGGTATAATTGAGGAGCCTCCACATTGTTTACTCTTTCCCATAATTTTGCGGGAGCGATGGTTTTATGTCCTTCAAACTCAGCAAAACTTATCGGAGGAATTCTCTGAAGAAATTCCTGCCAGTGTTCCCTTTTTGTTTTATCCAGATAATTTTCGGGCAAAGCGAGTAAGCCTTCGGTAACTGTTTTCAATGCTGCAATAGTCGAAGTTGAATTGTATGCCATTTTGTAAGTTTCGCAGGCCGAACCCGGATACAGAACCAAATGTCCGTTTTCATCCAAAGCTTTTGTTCCCCGTTGTTTTGCCAGGTATTGATAATGCTCATCAAAAAACGTGAGGCAGCTTTCAATCAACGGAATGTATTCCGAAATGTCTTGGTTGTTGTATTGGTGAAGTTCAAGAGCCATCTGGCAAAATTCCAGCGAGGTATCCCAGAGGTACTCCAGCCAGGCGTTGTACATCAGTCCGGGATCATAACCTTCCGGGCGGTTCCAGCCATATTCGCTACAGTTGGGCAAACCGAAATTATCAATCTGCTCGGTGAAACAAGCACCATTATGTCCCCAGTAAACGTGGCTGCGTAATTCGGCATTTTTAAGCGTTCGTAAATAAAATTGCAATTGTGGTTTCACCATTTCAAAATCGCCGGATTTAAACATTGGAAAATACACCAGCCGCTGGTTCTGCGCGGTAAATGTTCCACCTCCCCAATTCCTGAAATCGGCATTAAATTTTCTTACTGAATCGGTTAATTCCGGGTCGTAGGTAAATAGTCCGCCATTGAATTTTGTAGGATATTCGCCAAAAGCATTGCAGCCCAGCATATATCGGAACAATTGGTAATTGCGCCCCACCTGCCATTCCGGAGAACTTTCCTTTTGATTTTCAGGATTGATAAAAATAAAACTGCGGTCCCAGAATTTTTTCCACCAGTCAATGGTTTTACTTCGTGCTGTTTTTTTCTTTTTCTGAACTTCTGAAATTAAATTTTCCAATACCGATTTCCAATCTGAAACTTGTGTGTATTGCCCGGTGTGCAAATAAATTTCAAGACTTTGTTTTTTTGCCGGAGTTTTACTTTTGATTTTCCAGCCTTTAAAGTTTGTCGAAAGGTATTTTCCTTCGGAAGTTCCATCGGGTATAAAATTTTCACCGACCATTTTTCCGCCGAATGTCAGGTTTTTTAACGGATCAAACATCTGATCTTTCACTGCTTGCATTTTCTGCTGCTGAACGGTTACATCAAAAACAGTTTCTCCCTTGTTTCGATGATAAAACAAAACAGAGTTTCCATCAAAATCAATTTCGTCTTTTTTGTTTAACAGTCCTTCAGGGACAGCCCATTTGTAGGAATTTCCAAATCCTTCATTTTTCTGTACCGGCACATCTTCAAAACGCCAGTTTTCGTAAATGGCCTCCACTTCCGCTTTTTGATTGCTTTCAACTTCCACATGAATTACCGGTGAAAATACATCGACCCAAATAGTTATTTCTGCGGAATTATTTTCTTTTTGTCCTGAGATTTTCACACAGCCCTCACTTAAATCCAACTTCTGTTGAAATATCTTTCCGTTAAACAGATTAGGCAAACATCTTATTCGAACTCGTCCGAGTTTTGGCATCGTATTATTTTCGTCGAATGTGCCGCTACGTGCGATATAAAACAGCACGTCGCCATTTTCTACCCATACATTCAAACCAATATCGCCACCACCACATGGCATCGACTCCGAGGAATTTTGACTTTGGCTGTTCCATATCACATTGTAATTTTCCGGCAACAGAGTTTGCGCCATCAAAAATCCCGGCAATATCAGAAACACAATGATTAAGTAAAGCTTCATTTTTTATTGTTCTATTCTTTGCGGCTTCGCGGCTTAGCGAGAGAAAAAATTCTCGCAAAGGCGCTAAGACGCAAAGGATTCATATTATTTCTCTTTCAACATTTGAACCGGTCCCAATAATCCGGCAGGAAGTAATGGCTCGCCTTCCAGACGATAAGCAGCCGTTGTCCAGGTAATCTGTTCATTTTCCGGCAAATTGTGGTCGCCGATTAACCGGTTCGCCCATGTATTAGTTACTGCAATTTCCAGTTCATTTGTACCTTTTTTCAATGCTTTTGAAATATCCACCCGAAAAGGTGCTGTCCATGCAACTCCGCAGTTTATTCCGTTTACTTTTACTTCCGCCAGGTTATAAACTTCGCCCACATCAATCCAAACTGAACTTTCTTCCTTCTGCCATACAAATGATTTCCGGTATACTGCTGTTCCTGAATAATATTTTATACTGTCATTCCTGTTGATGCTCCAATCGCTCAATGTTTTAAACTCAACTGAATTTGCGGGCCCTCCAAACGAAGGATCAAATTGAACCTGCCAATTGCCATTCAGATTTAAAACCGACTCAAATTCCGGCCGGTTTTTCCCTGATTCTGATTTTGTTTCTGTAGTTTCTTTTTCAAAGATAACAAACACCGACTCGTTTTTTTCGAAATCTAAAGGAACTACCGTTCTACCATTTTCTACAAACCATGATTTGCAGGCTCTTGTTTCTGCTGAAACCGGAAAATACAATTCGGGAATTTTACCGGAAACCCGGAATGAAAGTTCCAATTTCCTTTTCAAATTTTCCTGATTCGAAATGAAGTAAATTTCTTTCTGTCCGTTCATTCGGTGATTCCATGCGAGGTTTTCAGCCTACTTCCCCATTTTCATTCAAAGCGTAAAAATCCTTTTCAATTCCC
Organism: uncultured Prolixibacteraceae bacterium; assembly: GCA_963821855.1. Lineage (GTDB taxonomy): Bacteria > Bacteroidota > Bacteroidia > Bacteroidales > Prolixibacteraceae > Draconibacterium. Next base: position 168,257 of record CAWGFJ010000008.1, read on the forward strand.
AGATTTTTAAAAGATGAGGATTTATATATTCCTGTTATAATTCTTCCTTTTCCCAGACTTTTCATTCTGAAATTTCCATTATCCTCTTCTTTAAAATTACCAGAAAACAACTCGTCGACAACATTTTTAAAAGCCTCGTTTTTATTGAAAGGATTAAACGTTTTCTCCGGCTTTTCTTCAATAATAACTGTTGCACCATCTTTAACCAATTCCAGTAATTTTGCCGCTACTTCAGCGCTCATCACATTTCCGTCGGGCATCATTCTTCGTGAACCAGGAACAACCAGTAAACCGTAACTTGCTTCACCCGGAAGTTCAATCCGTCCATTATTTACTGTTGCCAAACGAAGCAGCGCATCGCGGTTAAACGAATCGTATTTGTAACCTCTCAATGGATCGACCCAATTTGCTGGATCGGATATATTCTTTATTACTGTGACACCTTTTGGCTGTTCGTGAATTGGTATTCCTTTATTTTCAAGCCTGATTTGTTCTGATTGCACGACTTCCTCACCAAAAATTCCCGGGAAAACCGGTACTAAACGATCGGGTAAAACAGCACGCCGCGGAATTTCTTCACCGGTAAATACGGCAATGTCGGTAACCGGAACTCCCTGTTGCAACAGTTCCTGGCAATTTCGGATATAATCAATCCAGGCTTTACCCGGCTGAAACCATGTTTGCGTTGGTTGATAAACCAAACCAACCACTCCGAGCGTCATTCCGGGCTTCCTGTCAATCCATGGATTATGACTAAACACGTGAAAAACCAGGCGGTTAACTCCCAATGCAAAATTCCGGTCGCCTAAGGTTTTAAGCATCCCTGGATATTCATTCCAGTCGATTCGTATCTCGGTAAAACTTTCCGATTGAATGAGCTTTTTCCCGTAAATATGTGCAGCAGAAACTGCATCGAGAATATCGTTTGGCTTGTCGTGCGACGGACTGTTCAACCAAAACTCACCCATGGGAATATCCACATTCTTCTGGTGAAGCATTCCGTCAGCAACCATTACAGGTGCAACGCTTTCGGCGCTAAATAAAAGTCCTTTATTATGAGCTAGTTTTTCAAATGTTCCGTAAAAATTATCGGTTACCAATTCTGAAATGGTTTGCCGAACATCATGCAGAATGTTTTCTGAAAACTCAGCATTTTCAATCGGCACACCAGCGAATACCGGCAAATAATTTAAAATATCATAACCTCTTCGCTTTTTAAATTCTTCAGCAAAAACCGGCGACCAGTTCTGACTTCCGCATTCCCAGCTATCTACATGAAAATATTTCAAAACATCGCCTGTTTCTTTCTCACCAATTTGCCGGTAAAATTCTCCCAGCCAGTTATCGAACTGAAGCTCTGCCGCGGCAGGATTTAATTTGTCGCACTCCAGGCCAACTGCGCCACCTCCAATGTAATTTGTCTTTCCGGTGGAAGTATGGCCAAACCTGAGAATCTTCCATTTGCCTTCCGGAACTTCCCATTCCAGTTCACCTTTTTCATTCAGATATGAAGAAATATCGCGGATTTTATTTTCCGAAATACAAAGTGAATCGGGCAATTGCATTTGTGTGGTTCGGCCAGATATTCGCCAGATGGAGCCGTTTTTCCCTTCATACTGATGAATTTTCGGTTCGGATGATAATTCAATGCCTGCGATTTTAAGCGACTGTTTCCATTTGGCAGCATCCAAATCTTCGGCACCAGGCTCTGTTCCATCGGGATTGTAAACAAAACGGAAATATCGCGCGGTTACCGGTTCAATGGAAAAAGTGATATCCTCTTCACCATCCATCCATCCCTGTCGCTGAGGTTGCAACCGCGTGTGAAAATCAAAGTTTTTCCCATCATTACTCACTTCGAGAATCAAACGTTCCGATTGAAAAATATTTCCTGCCTTTTTTATTACTATCGAACGGCAGGTAAAAGGCTGTTTAAATTCATACTGAACCCAGCACGGCTCATCGCTTCTGAATCGTTCCGGAGTAGCCGGATCATTAAGATATTGCGGATTATTCCCAGGAATACTGGAGGTGATTTTCGGATTTAAATGATAGGAAGATATACCTTCATCATTCGTTAAAGGGAATGCAAAAACTTTGAGATCATGGTAATAGTTTTCGACGGTTTCAGGTTGCGGAAGTTTTCCTGTAAAACTTTTTCCGCCTTCGAGAATGGTATCGCTCCAAACCACTTTTTGCATCGACAATTCCGGAGTTATCCATGGACCACCCGCAACGGTAAAACCATCGCAGGAATGAAGACCAAGTTTTAGACCCAGCCGTTTGGCTTCTGAAAACGCAAATTTCACCATCTCCCACCATTCGGGAGTGAGTTGAACAACCGGGTTATCAAATTTTACGCGGTCGGATGCACCGCGAATAAAAAACAGGTAAGCGCCTTCCAAACCAGCTTCTTTCATGGCTTCCAAATCGGTTGTAATTCCTTCTTTTGAAACTGCGGCATCGTTCCAGTACCAGTAAACCATGGGCGATGCATCGTCAGAAGTTGGTTGATACGTGGAGAAGGTGGTTTCTTTTTGGGTTGAGTTGGAACAAGCAATTAACAGGATCAGAACAAAAGTAGAAAGGAATCGAATAATATTTCGTACTTTTTTATTCATTTTTCATACTCATACTTTGCGACTTAGCGGCTTGGCGTGATTTTTTTGTCTCGCAAAGACGCAGAGGCGCAAAGATATTTCTTTTACTTATCTACAAATTATTGACTATTCTTGTAATTCCGTTTTTTATCAGCTTTTCGTTGAAGTTTATCAGCAAACCAAGTTTCAAACCAGTTATTCGCAAGTAGGTTAAAAGTTGTTTAGGATGAACAGGTGCTATTGTCTCAACTGATTTTAATTCAACAATCACTTTATTTTCGATGATTAAATCAGCCCTGAATCCAATATCCATTTTTATATTTTTCCAGAAAACAGGAACCGCCTTTTGTTTCTTTACTTCTAATCCCATTTGAACTAATTCGTAATACAATATTTCTTCATAAACTGATTCTAATAATCCCGGGCCAAGTTCAACGTGAATTTTGTAACATGTATCTACAACAATTGAAGCAATTTCATTTTCTGTCATAACTTTTAAATTTTAGTTTGTTAATTTATCTCTCTTATAGACTCCAAGTTTTTACTAATAATTTTTTCAAAATTTCTTTTTTCTCTTTGCGACTTTGCGGCTTTGCGTGGAATTTTTCTCTCGCTAAGGCGCAGAGACGCTAAGATTATTTCAAGTTAAATTTAAAATACAACGTCCCGCTTTTTGCTCCGGAAACATACTTTGGTTTTGAGGAAGGCCCAATTAAATCGGTGGTATTTACTTTGTTGCGAACCGCCGGAATAACATCGAGTACCGATATACCACTTTCCGGAAAGTATAAAGCAAAGCATCCCTGCCATCACGAGGCGTGTACACTCCCAAATATTTGTCCGGGTTTTCGATTGCCATGGTAATGCTGCCTTCTGTGGTTTCAAATTTCACCCAGTGCCAGTTTCCGAAATACCCTTTAAATTCAGGGTAAGTGAATGTTTCGCCCGGAATCGGGTCGTTATAATCATTTTTCCAGATATTCAGTTTTGTTCCCTGCAAACGGTTTTGCCAGACACGGTACGGTCCTTCGCCCAACCATTTTTTCGATTTCACATTTTGCTCCGGGTAGTCAAATTTTATTCCCATCAACTCAACTACACCATCGTAATCATATTCGTAATTGAGTTTTACATTTTCTTCGGAACCAATTTCCCACTGCACTTTTTTTAAGGCGCCAAAATACTGTGCAGTAATTACTGCTTTTCCGTCCACCATTTCGGTAGTGAAAGCTACAAGCGTAGAATCGGAGGGAACTATGTTGTACAAGCGATCAACACCTTTGGGCAGGTTTTCGGCTACCCATCCATCGAGACTTCGGTCGGCACGACGAAAAGCCACAAACTGCGGCCCGTTGCCAAACGACATAGTTTTATCGCCTTTTGTAATTTTTTCAAGATACCCGTTCGTTTTATTAAAATGAAATTCCTGATTTTCGGTTATTACGACAGTTTCATCGTCTTTTTCCTGAATTTTCACTGCTGCTGTTTTTTCGAATGCAGTAAGAAAATCGTTGCGGTTCAAATCCCACGACCACGTCCACAATTCGCGGTTTTCAGGATCAAGAACTTTTAGGTACAGAACATCCACATTCTTTAACTCCGGTAAATCAATTTTAAGCGTTCCTGAACTATGTGGTTTTATATCCGGGCCTTTCAATTCGCCGGTTTTTATCATTTCATATCCAGACTTGTTTTCATCAGGTGAATAAAACCGGCCAAGTTTCCACTGAAAAGTGCATTCATTAAGCGAAATAAAATCGTAGCGGTTTTCAATATTAAAGTTCCCGTCAAAATCGGCAACTAATATTTTTATTTGTGACTACCACCGGCGACCAGATTTCCTTTACAGTAAAAAAACTTCCTTCTTTTTCATGGTGTGGTCCTACAATTCCGTCGGCACCATGATTTCCGTCGTTATCGATTCTGCCTCCCTGGTCGGTGCGAACTACACCTTCATCGGCAAACACCCAAAGCAAGGCGCCGCCGCACATTGGATTTTTTCGCATCATCTCCCAGTAATCAGATAATCCTGCACCGTGTCCGCCATCATACAAGCCATGCAACATTTCAGTTGGAAAGAAAATATCCTTTCCGCGTAAATATTCCTGCGTTTCGCCATAGGAACGGTAATGCATGGTTTCCACGCCGTTCAAATCCTGCTGCGGATGCAAAACCGGCCGGTTCTGCGGATCCCATTTGTCGAATTCATTGTCCAATTCCGTGTTCCAGCCGCCTTCGTTACCATTATCCCAGAAAATAATACTTGGATGATTTACATCGCGGACAACCAGTTCCTTTACCAGATTTTTGCCAACGCCTGTATCATATTTTCCATGCCAGCCGGTCAATTCGTCGAGTACATATAAACCGAGTTCATCGCAGGCATCCAGAAATTCGGGATTAGGCGGATAGTGCGACATACGAACTGTATTCATGTTCATTTCCTTAATCAGCCGGACATCTTCATAATTTTGTTCCTTGCTCAGTGTCCGACCTGTTTCCGGCCAAAAACTATGGCGGTTAATTCCTTTTAGCAGCACCCGCTGTCCATTCACATAAAAACCATCCTGTTTCCTGATTTCAAATGTTCGGAAACCAAATCGCTTTGTAATCGTGTGAACTGTTTTGCCGTTATTTTGAAGTTGGAAAGTAACCTTGTATAAATTCGGCGTTTCCGCAGTCCATAAATCAACACCTTCAATTTTGGTTTTTAAAACGACTTTATCGCTGCCTGCCGGAATTTCATTTTCAATAATTTCACCCACTTGCGTTCCATTTAAATCTGTAATTTTTGCTGAAGCGCTAAAATCACTTTCATAACCTTCTCCTGTATAAACTTCAGCGAGAAAACTACCGTTGGCTTTAGCATCAATCGCAACTCTTTGGATAAACTGAGGCGGAAACGATTCAAGATAAACGGGTCGGAAAATACCACCGAAATTCCAGTAGTCAGCTCGGCGTTCAGCAAGATTTACACTTGCATTTTCAGACTCTTTGCTCACAGTAACTTCAAGCAGGTTTTTCTCACCAAATTTTACAAGATTGGAAATATCGTATGAAAAAGTGTAAAATCCACCCTGGTGCAGACTTCCGGCTTTTTGCCCGTTGATTAACACCCGCGTATCTGTCATCACGCCTTCAAAAACAATTTGAACTCTTCTGCCCTGCCAGTTTTGGGGAATATCGAATTCATATTTATATAATCCCTGTTCGGTTGGAATTCCGGGATTTGTTTCCTTTCCGTAGAAATTTACACCGTAATTGTAGGCGCCAAAGCCCTGCTGCTCCCAGCACGACGGAACTTTAATTTTCGTCCACCCGCCACTATTTCGACCTGCAGTGCAGAAGAAATCCCATTCAACTGCATCATCAGGTCCGGTGCCTGAGAGATACATTCTTTGAGTTTCAGCAGGATTTTGGGCAAACGAAAACAACACGATAAATAAAGCTGTAAGAATTAGTATGGGTTTCTTAGATTTCATTTTTATTTCTCGCAAAGGCGCCAAGACGCTAAGGCTTTGTATTTCCTTTGCGACTTTGCGGCTTTGTGTGATATTTTCTTCTAATAACATAGTTTTTATTTAAATTTTATCGATAACGGTATTTTCCTGAATTCTTTTGCCGACCATTTTCCCGGAAGGAGATAAAAAGCATACGAATAATCTTTTGCCGGAATCTGGTATTTTTCCAAAGGTTGTGCCACCGGCGACCAGGAATCGTTTCCTCCCACTCCCATTTGTATGAGGTCGATATTCAGGGTCAGAAAACCTGCTTCTTTCAGTTCGTTGGTGTGTTTTGCCTTATTTATATTTTCCTCAGTGCAGGGCCACGCGCTCATGCTAAGTAAACTGTCGGCAACCACCAGCAATCCTTCGTTTTGTTTATCGGAAAGAAACATCCAGCGAACATCGGTTCGGTTGCCGTTTTCCTGTGGCATAACGTAAGGTTCCATAAATTTTGAAATGGGCAGTGAATAAACTGCGGCGTCGAATCCAACCCGGCGGTCGATGTAATTTTCCAATGGACCGCGACCATACCATGAAATGTTCCGCAAATCATCATTTATTCCGCACTGCATGCCCACTTTGGGAATATTCGGTAAATCTGAATCTGCATCAAGATAATACAACACTTTAATAACGCCATCACCATTCACCTCATAAACGACTTTTACATTTGCTTTATCTGGTATTACTGAATAATCGCTTTCAATCTTTACGATTCCATTTTCAGGATCGCCAACCTGCATATTTTTAAGTTCCGGCTTTGCATCGTACCACACTTTTAATGCTCGCTGTGGTTTCCACCCGCGTTCGTCGTTATCGGTTAACGGCCGCGTAAAATGAGGCAACAATGGACTAAAAATCTGCTCATCTCCTTTAAACAGGTAAGAAATCAATGCCCCGTTTTCTTTGCTGAATTTTACGGAGAAACTTTTGCCTGAAACCGTAACGTTATTTAAATTTTGCTCAACGTTAATCGATGGGAAAGTCTGTTTTTTCGGAACAGTTTTCACAACTGGTGTTAATGCAAACTGGTTTGATGCAATTTCAAAACCGGCCGGAGCCCATAATTTATCATCTTTCAGCAAAAAATGAATGTCGGCCAAATATTCGTTTCCGGGCTTCATTTTTGGAAGATATTCTGAAATATTAATTGTAGTGTCTTTCCCCGCATCAAGATTAATGACAGGAATTTCTACGGATGAAATTTCATAACCGTTTTCTCTGAATTTCAACAGAATATTATATGAAGAAAGATTTTTAACTGAATGCCGGTTTGTAATTCTTATTATATCTGGCTGAATAAATTCGCACCAAACCGGCTGAAAAACCCGTTTACATTCATACATCGCAGCTTTTGGTCGTCCATCGGATGCTGCAATTCCGTTGATACAGAAATTGGAGTCGTTCCGTTTTTCACCAAAATCGCCGCCATAAGCGTAATACTCATTTCCATTTTCATCAGTTTTCAGCAAACCCTGGTCTCTGTAATCCCAAATGCATCCGCCGATAATTCGTGGCGATGAGCGAAAAAGATCCCAGTAATCCTGCATGTTTCCCGTAGAATTTCCCATGGAATGTGCGTATTCCACAAAGATGATTGGACGATTGTCGCCGGGTTGTGCCAGTAGCCGGTGTATAAAATCCATCGATGGATAAAAGCGGCTGACCATATCTACATAATACTGATCAACCGGATTTTCCAACCTTCCCACATTGGGCTGACCTGTTAAATCTTTGTAACCTTCAACGCCCGGACTTCCCTGTGCAGGTTCGTAATGCACCGGACGGGTAATATCGTAATCGTGAATCCAGCCGGCCATGGCTGCATGATTTGGCCCGCTTCCAGCCTCATTTCCAAGGCTCCAGAAAATTATACCTGCATGATTTTTATCGCGAAGTACCATTCTGCCGGCGCGTTCGACATAAGCGTGTGTCCACGATGGATCATTGCTGAGTTTTCCTCCAAGTCCATGCGTTTCAAGGTTGGCTTCATCAATCACTAAAATGCCATATTCATCGCATAAATCGTAAAAATACGGATCGACAGGATAATGGCTTGTTCGGATGCAGTTAAAGTTGAACTGCTTTATTTGCCTTACATCTTCTAAAATATCTTCACGCGTTACTGCTTTCCCCCGAATCGGATCATGATTATGACGGTTAACTCCATACAGATAAGTCACTTTTCCGTTGATTAGTAATTTGCTGTTTTCTTTTGAAAATTCTATCGAACGAAAACCAACGCGGCAGCTTTTAACTTCCTCGATTTCGCCATTTTTGTTTTCCAAAGACAGCGTTAACGTGTACAAATTCGGTTCTTCGTCGCTCCACTTTTTGGGATTTTTTACCTTGGTTTCAAGGATACCGAATTTCACATTGTCGAGCCGTGGATAGCTTTCGTTAATTACATCTTCAGCTTTAATACTGAGTGGTTCAGCAAAAACAGGCTGTTTATTGTCATCGAAAAGCTGAGCTTTAAGAACATAACCTGTTATTGTGTCGCCAGTGAGATTATCCAAACGTGGACGAATGCTTAAAACAGCATCTTTATAATCTTTATCCAATTTTGTCTGATAGAAGAAATCGGCAATTCGAAGCTTTGGCTCAGCCATTAAAAATACTTCGCGGTCGATTCCGCTCATCCGCCAGTGGTCCTGGTCTTCGAGATACGAACCGTCGCTCCAGCGAATCACCTGCACCGACAAAATATTTTCACCATCCCGCAAATATGGAGTTACATTGAACTCGGACGGAAGGCAACTGTCTTCAGCATAACCAAGAAATATTCCATTTACCCAAACTTTATAAGCCGAACGAACGCCACCAAAATGCAAGGTAATATTCATGTTCTTCCAGGTTTCCGGAACGGTAAAAGTTCGCTGGTATGAGCCGACGGGATTATAGTCTTTTGGCACCCACGGCGGATTTACCGGGCGAAAAGGATATACCGCACTTACGTAAATTGGTTTGTCGTAGCCCTTCATTTCCCAGTTGGACGGCACTTCAATTTTATCCCAGCCCGAAACGCGCGACTGATAAAAATCTTTTGGAGCTGTTTCAGGATTGATGGCAAATTTGAAATCCCATTCTCCATTCAGTAGCATTATCCTTGATTTGGAGCGGTCATTCGTTAAAGCATCTTCAAGCGATTTGATATGAATATGCAGTTGCACGAGCCGGATCGCGGTTAATTCCGCAAATCAATGGGTCTTCCCAGGGGTTGGCTTTGTAGATTTCTGACACCGGAGGAATGCCGGCTGGTTCGCCGGTCACAGTTTGTGCTGTTGTATGAAAGGTTGAAATCAAAAAAACTGAGAAAAAAATTTGTGCAGCACTTTTTTCAAAATGAAATTTACACTGTAAATAAGATGCTTTCTTTGCGCCTTTGCGCCTTTGCGTGAAATTATTCTTTCGCCAAGACGCGAAGACGCTAAGATTTATAACGTTGTTAAAACAATTTCGCATACAATTTATTTTTTATCCAAATGTACTCCCATAAGTAATTACCACGAATGAAAGTATCAAAACAGCCAAAGCAAAAATCAAAATCACAAAAGTTTTTCGCGAAACTTTTTTCCATTCTTTCATGATTACTCCTACAATATAACTAAAGAAAATCAGCATTGACATGTGCAGCACCCAACTGATAAACTGGAATTTTCCCATTTTAACATGTCCCAATCCGTAGAAGAAAGAACTGCCCGAACCAAAGTGTGCCGGATAATACCGACCAAAAGAAATTCTTTAAACGCACAGAAAAAGAAAGTCCTGATTTCGCCGTAAATTCCTTTAATGTATTTTCCTTAATTCCTGCAACAATAAACCAAATAAGATTAACCAGGAAGGTGCCTGATGTAGAAACGATATATTTTGCATTTCCTTCGAACTGGCCTGCTCCGTTTTGTGCAGCCATATTGGAAATGGGCTGACCATGTTCCAGCGAAATATTAAAAACAGCGGATAAAATACCTGCAATGATTACAAGTATTAATCCTGTTTTCATATTAAAATGAATTTTCTCCCCTTTCAGTGCGAGTATATCCTTTTCTTTTTTGAAACCAGCCCAGCCAACCATAGCAACACCAATCACCGCCAGTATGATTCCGAAAAGAATTACCGTTCCACCCGGAGCTGTGAAATATTCCACCAATCCGCCATAAACGATTAGCGGCACAAATGTTCCAAGCACAGCCGATAATCCGATGGCAATGGTATAGGTCAACGAATAACCGATGTGCCGGATGGCAAAACCAAACGACATTCCGCCAAATCCATATACAGCGCCGAGCAAAAAGGCTCCCCAAACCACATTTTTCGGAGCGGTTGCCAGAATGTGAAAAAATCCGGGAACTGTCAGCCAGCCAATGATAAGCGGCATTGCAATCCATGCAAAAAATGCCTGTACAAGCCAGTAGGTTCCCCACGACCATTTTTTTACCTTTTGATACGGCAGGTAACAAGTGGAGGCTGAAATGCCGCCAAGCGCGTGGTAACCGGTTCCTATTATTGGGTTTGGAATCATTCTCAGTTCAAAGTTTAAAGTGAAATGTTCAAAGTATTTTGTTTAAAGTTTCAAAGTTATTCCAGGTGAAAAATTTCCTGCATATCGGCCCAGAATTCATCTGCAGTTGCTGATTTTACGGGTTGCATTAAAGGTTTTACCACACTCCACCAACGTTGGGTTTCTTCGTGTGCAGCCATTTTATCCATGTCAGTTTTAAAGTCATTTCCGGTATATTCAAAATAGGCAAATAGAATATTGTCCCTGAAAAAGATGGAATAGTTCGTGATGTTGCATTCCTTTATTTTTGCCAGAACTCCGGGCCATACAGCAGCGTGATGTCTGAATATATTCATCGGCATATTCGGGTTTTAATTTGATGATTTGAGCGTATCGTTTCATATTTTATTATTTTCTTCAAGTAATTCCATCTATTGGGCTGAAGCCCTTAACCGGAGGTAGCTCCCTACCCCAGACTGAAGTCTGGGGTTATTAAATCCTCGCTCTAATCGGACTTTAGTCCCATTTTCTTCATTTTCCATTATTCCTGACTGTTTTAAAAAGCGCTTCAATATTGGCAGGCGGAATATCGGGTAAAACGGCTTCATGACTTGGAGATACGATTAATCCGGTTGGAAAGATTTCCATTACTTCTTTTACCCTTTTTTCTACATCTGAAGAAGTGCCCTGAACCATTAAATACTGCGCGTCGATTCCTCCGCAAAATGCAGTTTTTCCAGCAAAATGCTGATGAATATTTTCAACGCTCATATCTGTAGCTTTTGCCTGCAATGGATGTATGATATCTGCTCCGAGATTTATGATGTCATCGATTATGGGAAAAACAGAACCACAGGAATGATACATCACTTTTAATCCGTAGCTTTTAGCCTGATCAATCAACTGTTTTGTTCCCGGAAAAATGTAGGTTCTGATTAATTCAGGATCCAGCATTAATCCGGTCTGACTGCCAAAATCGTCACCAAACAGCACTGCATCCAACCGGCCTTTCGTGGATTCATAAAAAATTTCATTTGCTTTCAGATAAAATTCCGTTATTCGTTCTCTTACCGCCAAAAACATTTCCGGATTCATCAGCATTGTCATTAATGCGTGTTCCATTCCGAATGCTGAACAGGAATCCTGAAAATGTGAGCTCCACATAATTCCCATTTTGGCATAGTCCTTATTTGCTGAATGCGCCCGGCGATTTGATTCTTTCCTGTCGAGGTATTTTTCAGGATCGGGCCAGGGGAATTTATTTATATCCTCCGGATTTTCGTAATCTTCAAAAAATCCGGGAGCTGTCAATGTCCGGTCGTCAGGTTTATCATCGTGTTTCTTTTTGGCAAAATCGAAAGCACAGGCGATGTGGTTCGATGGCGGGTAATTATAAGGTACTTCGATGGGATAAATATCATCATCAAGTACCGCTTTCAGTTCGTCCATCGAATTTACACCAAAATGTTTTTTCAAACCCGGTTCGGCAGAAGGCACCGGTAGTCCAAGCCATGACGCCGGCCGGTCGACAGGGGCATTTTCCATTGTGGCAAAAAAACGGTCTTTGTGATTCATATTTGTTTATTTAATGTCCATTAAAAAAGATATAAAATCCAATCATTACAATAATCAGCGCAATCCACAATATCCAGACTTTCCGGCCTGGTTTGGGCAGATTATCAAATGCAAGCACATTCTTACTTTCTGCTTTTGAATTTTTATCAAGAATGACAATCAGCCAGGTTAAAAATGCCAGAATTACGAAAATGATAAACGACAACAATAAAAAGTGTGGCCAGAAATCGTATTTTTCTTTGGGGAAAATCCACAGGTAAAAAATCCCTGTTCCGATACTGAAAACAGTGCCGAAGGACAGGGAAAAATTTGCAGCCCTGGTAGTTGTTCGCTTCCATAATACACCAAACAGAAAAACCACCGACATGGGCGGAGCAATAAAACCAAGCACCGCCTGAAACACATCGAAAAGGTTTAATCCTTTGATACTATCGATAGCGAGAGTAAGAAAAATGGCCAGCAAAGCCCCGCCAACCGTTACCAGCCGGCCAATGGTAATAATTTGCTTTTGAGTGGCATCCGGACGGTATTTCTTCACAAATATATCCATGGTGAAAACGGTACTTAACGAGTTTAATGCAGAATCGATCGTACTTATCAAAGCCGCAATCAGAACCGCCATTATCAATCCGGTCATTCCTGCAGGAAAAAGCCGGGTAACCAGCGTCATATAAGCTTCATCAGGATTTTTCAAGTCCGGAAAAAGGAGAAAGCAAACGATCCCGGGAATGATAAACAATGCCACATCAAGGATTTTCAGCCAACCGGTAAAATTTGCACCGAGTTGCCCCTGCCGTAGATTTTTTGCCCCTAACACCGATTGTACCATCGACTGGTCGGTGCACCAAAACCAGACACCCATAACCGGATAGCCCAAAATAATGGCCAGCCACGGATAATTCGGGTCATCCATCGGACGAAGCAGGTTCCAGTAATCATGCGGCGTATTTTCATAAATTGCCATTAGACCACCGGCTTTATGCACGCCAACAATAGTTAGAACCAGCGAAACTACAATGAGCAGCAACATCTGAAATACATTGGTATAAGCCACCGCTTTCAATCCTCCGGCAATGGTAAAAAATGCGGCAATCACCACCAGGATAATGACCGAAAGCCACATGGGTAAATTGAGAATTTGCCCTACCAAAATGCCACCGGCAAACAGTGTTAACGCAAGCCACGAAATTAGAATAGTGATCATGGTGTACCAGGCTAAAATATTGCGGGTCGATTGCCCAAAGCGTTTACCCATAAACTCGGGCAGTGTCAGCACTTTGGCATCGAGGTAGCGGGGAGCAAAAACCACAGCCAAAAGGAAAATGAACACAAAAGCATACCAGGCAAAATTTCCGGCGACAATTCCTGTGGTGTATCCGATGCTTGCCGAAGCAATCAACATCGACGGGCCAACATTGGTGCCCCACATCGTTAACCCAATACTTCCCCAACCCAGCGAATGACCAGCCAGAAATAGGTTTTCATTTTTTTCACGTTTCTTGATAAAACTAACCCAGTAACCGATTCCAATTAAAACAAGCAGGTAAATTCCAACAATAATAAAATCAATCGGTTTTAGAAGTTCATAAATGTTTTCCATCGTTTGGTTTGTCGTTTATTATTGGTAGTTCCTGTTCAATTTTCAGATTCGTTTTTTAGCTTCTTCCCAGCATTCTTTGGCTATTTGAGTGTAAAGCAATGCCTGTTGCCAGCGGTCGCCTTCCTCAACCAATTCTCCCTTGGAATTTTTAATCAATCTGGCATAATAAATATCGGATTTCAGCAATTCAACAGTAAAACAAAGGAAATCTCCGGGGCCGGCCGATTTTAGAAATCCTGCAAAAGAACGAGTCCACATTTCCCTGAAATGATCGACATAGATCCGATTCTTTCCATCCGCAATATCGACCTGAATGCTGCCCGGATTTCCGATTCGGGCATGAACAAAGCGAACTCGTTCAAATACCGGAGCAATAAACTCCCACTTGTTTTCGATTCCGCCATAAACCATTTCCTGTCCGGTGTACCAATGGGAAAAATCGCCGTTAAAACGAATATCCGGAAACCGTTTTATCAGCTCCACCGTACGTTGCATATCCTGGGTGATGGTTGCCCGGTGAGTTTCAATAAACAGCGGAAAGTCATTTTTTTCTGACGTTTCAAGAATGTAACTTACCAGTTTATCAACTTCATTATCGCTTTCCATGCCCCAACCTACATGCAAGGTTGCACAATTGTAGTTGTTCTCTTTCCAGTTTGGAACGAGTTGATCCAGTTCGCCAACTTTGTTAATTCTGGCATGAGCAGTCATTTGCAACCCAAGTTTCTGGCATAATTCAGGAACACCATCCTGAACTCCGGTATATCCGGCAGCTTTTATTGCTTTATGTTTTTCTTCGTCACTTCCGCGCGGACCTGCAGAAAACGCTGGCAGATCCTCACAATTTCCGTAGTTGATATCACATCTTAAATAAGGTGGTGAATTTGTTCCGTCGTTCGTATTTTTAATCATAACATTTCATTTTGATATAAATTCTGCTGTCCAATTATTCTGAAATCCATTCATTTTTGAACTTCACCGTTTACGATAAAAGGTTCTGCCAGATAAAGTACTGAACCATCATCTTTTAATATCGGCGCTTTTGAATATTGCATCAGAAGTACACGACGCGATTTATTGGTGTTGTTAGAGCCGCTGCGATGAAAACAAACGCTGGAAAACAAGGCCACGTCTCCTTTCTTCAGAATGGCAGGCACTCCGGGATTCTCGCCAAAATACCCAATCTGGTCGTTGGTTCCGGCTTCGAGTTTGTGTTCAATTCTGGTTCTTGTTCCAGCGTCTTTATAGGAGAGAAGATAAACCGTGCCATTTTCTTCCGTCACATCATCCAGTGGCATCCAGCACGACAGGTACGGCTCATGTTTTTCCTTTACATAGCCCGAATCCTGGTGCCAGGCGAATTTCATTCCTTTATCAGCAGCTTTCACCACGAATTGTTCCAGAAAAAGATAAACATCATCGCCGAGAATGCCCCGGGTAATTTCTTCCATTTCCTTCCCGTACAAAAGCTCCTGCATGGGTTGACTGTCCTTGTTTTTCATGGCAATAAAATACCGTTTGCCTTTATGATTTATTTCATCCACCTCAACACCTTTTGCATCCATTTCGGCATCTTTTTCCCGGATGAACCGCTCGCATTCATTTTGAATTTTTTCAATCATCTCCTGCGGAATCACATCTCTCAGAATCACAAAACCATCTCTCTCGTACTGCTCAATCTGCTCTTTTGAAATAATTCTACTCATTTTGTTTTATTTAATCGTTTATTAATTTTTGTATATATCTTAAAATTTACCCCTTCGCCTGTCGGCACTTCCCCTTAGAAAGGGGAAGACGCTCCAAACAAGCACCATGGTATAATTCACTCATTTCTTTTTCATCGGTAATTATCAGCAATTTTTAACGCCTGGTCAATATCTTTTTCCGTTTTAAAATCGATGTTGATATGCATTCCCTGGTTTCCGACATTATCTAAAAGTGGTTGTAGCTCTTCCAGTTTCACCCAATTTGCCATCACTGATTTTCCTTTTGCCAGAACCTTTTTATACAATTCGTACCACTGTGGATTTCCACCCTGTGGCTGGCCAATTCCGGGAGTCCATTGAACCGCATTGAGGTCTTCAATTTCAAGTACAGCATCCAAATGACGAATGGCATCCACACCATCGAGGTGATAAATCGTATAGTCAATTTTTTGCGCCTGTTCACGCAGGTACGGTAGCGCAAAACGCCGAAAATCATCCTCCGAAATCATCAGCGAAATGTCACTTTGCAACTTCGAAACTTTTCCCGGAGCCCAAAGTGAAAAGTAACAAAAAGCCATTTCATCACCTTCGCGAATAAGATCGTAAATACGATCGAAAACTTCAAAATAAATATCATTTATCTTTTGCAGTTGCTCCTCTAAAACTTCAGGTTGAAGTAACATATCCATCAAAACATTGTCGGTTCCTTTTAAACTTGCAAGTGTATCCAAACCTTCAATTAAATCGGGGCAACCCACAAAATATTTTCCGTTGGAAAGCTTTTTACTTTCTTTTAAAAGATTGAGGTGAAGTTGCCACCAGCGATTGTTTTCATCCAAATGAATTTCGCCATCGAAGCTCTGAATTTTCCTTAATCCAAATCGTGTCTTCGCCACCTGATAGTTCGGCTCCCAGACAGGCTGCCAGCGAACCGGGTCCCAGGTGTGTGTTTGCCACCGGAAGAATGTCTGCTTTAAATGAACTACGTGAAAGTTGGTAATGCAGGTTTTTCGCACGCCAAACCGGATCGAACCAAAACTGGTTGATATCTTTAGCTGGTTCAGGTGCGGGAATATTTTCGTGGGGCTCACCTTCTTTTTCGAGGTGCTCCCACATCGAAATAATCAGCCCTTTTTGGTTCCACCAGTCGAGGTAGCGTTTTTTCGATTCGTTCCAGTTTGCTTTCCAGCAATTCATTTTTTATTTGTTTTGTTCAATATATTCATCGGGTGACCCTTTGCATAATCGTATAGTCACCCGGTGAATTTTCAGTAATAACTTACTTTAATACAATATCATTTGCTTTAAAAATTCCTTTAAAGGAATTATCAATTTTAAGTGTTTTAACTTTTTTGAAATCCATTTCATCCGTGCAATTTACTTTTTCCGGATAAAAGGGAATATCGGCATTTCGTTTTACCCAAACCGGCATTTCATCCAGCGGAACTTCAAAATCTTTTAACCATCTTTCGCCATCTGTAATTTTTCCATTAAAAAAATTCACCCAATCTCCTTCCGGCAAGATAAACATCCCGTTTATTTTCTGAATTCATTATCGGCGCAACCAAAAAATCATTTCCAAAATAATATTGATCGTCAATGTGCCAGCACATTTTATCGTTTGGGTGATGAAAAACCAGAGCACGTAAAACAGGAAAATCCGGTTTCTGTTGAAATCCTGCTTTGTTCCAAAATATAAGGAATGAGCGCATAACGCAATTTCCACCATTTTTTTACAATTTCTGAAATTTCAGGAAAATGCTAGGGTTCGCGTTTTGAAGTTCCGTGGTAACGGATGTGCGATGAAAAAACACCAAATTGCGTCCACCGAATATACAAATCATCAGGAATTACAGCATTCATAAAATCGGGAACACCATGAAATCCCGGCACATCGTGGCTCCAGAATGCAAAACCCGACAATCCCAGATGCAATCCGCCTTTTAACGAGCCGGCCAATCCATCCCACGAAGCGGCAGCATCGCCACCCCAATGCAAAGGAAAACGCTGGCAACCTGCCCAACCGGCACGTGCCCAGATAATTCCGTCGCCGGTTACTTCTTTCGTCACTTCAAATGCTGCTTTCTGATACAACAAGGCATACAAATTATTCAGCAATTCCGGTTTCATGCCATGGTAATCGGCATCCATGTGAATGTCTTCGCCAAAATCGGTTTTAATGCATGCCACGCCCATTTCCAGTAAATTCCGTAATAGATTTTTATACCATTCCACTGCTTTCGGATAAGTAAAATCAATGGTTCCTGCATAATCGAGTGCGCTGAAATTGGAGCCGCCCTGCTGTTTTACTTTTCGTGGTTTACTGATATAATTATTGGCAACCGATTCTTCCAGTTGTTCGGCTTCAGCAGCAACATAAGGCATTTGCCACAGGCTCACCCGAAATCCTTTTTCTTTTAGTCGTGAAATAAATTTTGGTGGATCCGGAAACCGTTCGGGATTGAATTTCCACTCGCACAGCCAGTCGGTTTTAAACCAGCCGGTATCCAAATGAATGACATCGCATGGAAATTCTTCTTTCCGTAATTGATTGCAGATTCCTTCCACTTCTTCTGCTGAAAAATAGGTCATGCGGCTCATCCATATGCCAAAACTCCACAACGGCGGCAAAGAAGGAAAACCAGTGACCTGACGGTAACCATACAAAATTTCTTCTATCGAATTTCCGCCAAATAGAAACAGATCGAGTTTGGGTTCTTCTGAAAGGATTTGTACCGAACGCGAGGAATGATCTGCCAGAGAAAATTTGGAATAAGCTGAAGTATGCAAAAAACAACCATACAACCTGTTGGAAAGATAGAACGGAATATTTTTATACGTTCGTCGATTATTTACGCCCTGTCCATCCTGGTTTTTCAACTGAAAGGTTTTCCCCGAAAGGTCCATTTTTGTAAATCGTTCCCCGGTTCCTGAAAATATTTCGTCGGGACCAGCATGAAAAGAAATTGTAGAGCGGTCAACCTGATTATCCTTCTCCACAAAAGCCAAAGCAAAAGCATCGTGTCGTGCCGGAAAAAACTGGTCGTAACTACTTATTTTAATTTCCTTTTCACCATCAGGATAAAATGAAGCAACCAGCGTTTCTTCCGGTGGTGGAATTAAATCGCTCCAATGATCAATTTCAGGCTTTTCAAAATTGAAAACTGCTTTTTTTATTCCGTTTGCATCGAAAACAATCCATTGATTTTCTCTTTTTTCAAAATGAAGTGGATTGACTTTCAACTCATCATGAAACTGTAACATTTCTGAATCCTGGAATGCATTCACCTTCAAAACCAATGGCAATTCGCAGAATTTTAGTTCCGTAAGCACGTAAATGCAACTGGTAATTTCGTCGCGGTTCGTCTAAATCAGGTGAAATTTCGTTACCGGATTTTTGTTTCTGAAATGGAATCGTAACCATCACGTCCCCGTTTTCAATTGTAATTGAAGTCGGTCTGCACGCTCTCCACATTGATTCTGAATCCCGGTTATCAGAATTAATATCGAGAAAATCATATAACTGATAATTTGTTCGTTTCATTTCACTCGCAAAGGCGCCAAGACGCTAAGGTTTCTTATTATAAATTAATGTTTATGTTCTCTAATTTTTTTCTTTGCGTCTCTGCGGCTTTGCGAGCAAAATATACCACTCAAAGTCGCTATGGCGCAAAGTTTATTTTGTCTTTATTTCAATACTTTCTGATTGCAAACTATCAGAATTCGCCGTTATTTCAATATTTCCTGAATTCCCATTTGATTGAACGATTAGCAAACACATTCCGTTGAAAGCCTTTCTGTAATTGGCTTTAAATGGTTCGAGGCTTGCCTGGTAACCATTATCTACACCCGCGATAAAACCTGCACCATTTACTTCGAAATTTACCAAATTATCAGCATTAGGAACTAAGTTGCCGTCCTCATCCTCAATTTTTGCTGTTATGAAAGACAAATCCTTACCATCAGCAGAAATTTCTGACCTGTCAGCAGTCAGTTCAATTTTTGCGGGTTTTCCGGCAGTTTGAATTTCTTTTTCCAAAACCACTTCGTCATCTTTTCGGGAAACGGCTTTAATTGTTCCGGGCTCAAATTTTAGTCGCCACATTACATGATATTTCCCTGTTTCTTTTGATTTAACTCCCTGTGATTCACCGTTTAAAAAGAGTTCCACTTCATCGGCATTGTTGTAATATGCCCAAACATCGATTGTTTGTCCTTCTTTCCATGTCCAGTGAGGGAACACATGCAGCACCGGTTTTTCAGTCCATAAACTTTGATACAGGTAATATGCATCTTTTGGAAAACCGCACAAATCAATAATCCCGTAATACGAACTGCGGGCCGGCCAGGGATAAGGAACCGGTTCTCCGAGATAATCAAATCCCGACCAGATAAACATTCCCGAAATAAAATCATTATTCGTTACTACCTCCCAGGTATCCTCGTGTGTTGAGCCCCAGTAGGCATGCGCATTATCATAAGCCGAAACGGTAAAATCGGGATTTCCATTAAAATCGACATTATACGCCGGCGGCCATATTCGCACACTGTCGGATGGCATATCGTAATGACCGCGGGTTGCCAACGCCGACATATTTTCTGAAGCCAGCATCTTTTCACCCGGATAATTTTTCGGGAAATCGAGGTATTCTTTGTGCTTGTAATTAAAGCTTATTAAATCTAATGCCTTTGATTGGTAAATGAAGTTTTTCGCGGGATTCTGCTCGGTCAAAGCACAAGTTACAGGTCGTGTAGTATCCAGCTCTTTTACAATTTCAACCAGTTCTTTGGCAATCGTTGTTCCTGTGCTGTCGAACTGTTCACGGATTTCATTCCCGATTGACCAGATGATTACCGACGGATGATTCCGGTCGCGCAAAATCATATCCTGCAAATCGCGTTTGTGCCATTCATCCCAAAACAGGTGGTAATCGTAGTTATTTTTCTTTTTTGCCCACATATCAAATGCTTCATCCATAACCAGAAATCCCATTTGGTCGCAGAGATCAAGAAATTCAGGTGCAGGAGGATTATGAGCGGTACGAATGGCATTGCAACCCATGTCTTTCAGAATTTCAAGCTGCCGCTGAATGGCTCGTTTGTTGACTGCAGCCCCAAGCGCACCCAGATCGTGATGCTGGTTCACCCCATGAATTTTAACCTGTTTTCCATTCAGGAAAAATCCCTTTTCAGCATCGAAATGAAATGTTCGGATACCAAATGGTGTTTCATAGGTATCAGTGAGTTTTCCATTATCATAAACCAAAGTTTTAGCTGTATAAAGCTTTGGCGATTCGATTGACCACAATTTCGGTTTATTAATTTGAAATTGTTGTATCGAAATATCTTCAATTTCAGATTCCTGCCGGGCAACCGGTTTACCTGTAGGATCGAGAATTTCAGTTTTTACCCGAATTTGATGATTCTCTTTACCTGCAGATTCTATTTTGATTTCCAGATTAATCAATGCATTTTCTTCAGAAACCTTTTCTACTGAAACAAAAGTTCCCCAATGTACCACATGTGTTTTACCGGTTTTTATCAGCCAAACATTGCGGTAAATGCCGGATCCGGTGTACCAGCGTGAATTGGGTTGAAGCGAATTATCCACTTTTACCGCAAGTACATTTTTTTCTCCGAATTTCAGAAAAGGACTTAAATTATATTGAAACGAACTGTATCCATAAGGCCGTTTACCAAGATAGTTTCCATTAATCCACACTTCGCTGTTTTGATACACTCCATCAAATTCGATGGAAATATGTTTTTCTTTATCCGATTCGTTCAGTAAAAATGTTTTCCGGTACCAGCCAATTCCACCAGGCAAGGCGCCGCCTGCTGTTCCGGCGGGATTATCTTCACTGAATTCACCTTCAATACTCCAGTCGTGCGGAAGATTTAGTTGTCTCCATGTTGCATCGTTATAATCAACTTTAAAAGCCAGTGAATCAGAGCCTAATTGAAATTTCCAATCTGAGGTAAAATCAAGACGAACTCTGGTGGGTTGCTGTTTGCAGCCAACCAAAAAGTTAAGTGAGATAATTGATATGATTAAGAAGTTTCGTTTCATTTTACTCGGAAAGATGCTAACATTTTAGTAAGCTAAAAAAAACTTGTGGCAAACAAAAGAAAGTTGTGAATTTTGACCCCCTAAATCCCCCGAAGGGGGACAATTCCCCGCCTTCAGCGGGATTTGGAGGGGTGCGAAACTTGCATTGCTTCAATAGATTATTCATTTTTCTTTTTAAAAATCCTCACTTTACTTGATTTCCGATTCTTCTTTCGATTTAAATTCCATTGTACTTTTACCGATTTCAACTGAAGTTGCCAGGGCAATTCCACGGTTTCCCAATGTATCGACAGCATTATAGAAATGATATACAATTCCATCGTGCTTGATTACATAGGCTTTGTGGGCATATAAATTATCGTAGGATTCGGATGGTTCAATCAGGTGAGGCCCTGTCCATTCCGTCCAGTGCATTAAATCATATGAACAGTAAAAGCTGTTATATACCACCGTTTTTCCATTTGGCCAGTTTGCCCGGAAAAAGAACATTACATATACATCGCCGATTTTCTGAATGACTGCATCGCCCGAAATGCCTTTGTGGTGATTAACCAGCGGCTGATTTCCAAACCTCTTCCAGTTCACCATATCATCAGAAACTGCCATACTTATTCGTTCTGCGCCACGAGCCGGATTAATGCTGTCGCCGCGTGCGTTATAGAACATTACAAACGGATAGCCGGTTAAATGTTCTTTGTCTTCGATGATAAAACTCTTGTACATGGTGCTGTTGTCGTACCACCGGGCATCTGCATCTTTCGATGATAAAACCGGGTGATCCAATCGTTGCCAGTCGTGAACGGTTGCCGGATCTTTTTCAGTATAAGCTATTCCAATGGAAAGTAAACCTTTTTCATAACCTTCAGTATTTCCGCCGATGTAACTCATCCAGTATTTATTATCGTAGGAATGTATTTCGTAACTCCCGCCCCACTCGTAATCAATCAGCGAAGTATATCCGGCTTTTTGATTCATATCGTAATCCGTGGAATCGGAAAACTGAAGAATTTTACCTTTGATATCCCAGTCGAGTAAGTTATCGCTTTGGGCCAGCCAGGTTTCGTAGCCCCGACCGTCAAACACGATATAATTCATAATCCATTTATCGTCGTGCCGGAAAATGGTTGGGCAATCCATTTTATACATATTACTATCAGGAACCAACACCAAACCATATTTGAAAGGTGTTTTAACTTCCTCGTAAATTTCCTTCATTTTTTCAGGAGAAACTGTGGTTGGCAGTTCCTTTTTTTTGTTCGTACAAGAAGTCAGAAATAATGATACAAAGACAACTATTATTACTGAACAGTATAATTTCATTATTAATTCATTTAATCTTTTCAACTCAAATTTTTTAATTGTCATGCTGAACTTGTTTCAGCATCTTTAAAGATTCTGAAATAAATTCGGAATGACGTGTCATGATCCACAGTTTAATAAAACAGCCAGTCAACCGGAACACCGTCGGTTTTGTCGGATAAGCCTGCATCATGGATTGGAATATTCGTATTTCCATCGATAAATCCAAGAATTAAAACCCGTCCTTTTCCCAGTTTCAGTTCGTTTTCGCCTGCTTCATATTTATAGGTATAAACGTTTACCGGATAAAGTCCATCGAGCTTTAACGCATTTGCAATTTTTATATCGGCCTGTCCGCGGTCGTTCGCAGCCGCATTGGTTTCAAGCGTTGGCGGGCGCAAAACGGTATAACTGTTTGTATTGAAATATCCCACCAGAATTTTTACAGGTTCCTTGTTTTTAAACCGAAGTGTAGTTCCTTCTTCCTGCTGATTTTGATCCGAAAACTGTAAAGCTTTCAGATTCTTTAATTCAGGCGCAAAATCTTCAATGCTATATTTTTGATCGGAATAAATTTTTTGTCCTTTTTGAATGGGAATATACCGGATGTTCTTATTCTGAATATCTACCTTCACCGGATTTAATTCGTTATAGACTTTGGTAACAGAGCCATTTTTAGTCTGTTTCAACGTTTCAATATTCCGCTTAAAATTATCGAGTTCCGATTGGTAATGTGGCAGCATTTCTTCCCACGTTTTATTTGTTCCGTCACGCCCTGTAATCGGGATTCGCCGCTGTTGTGTTTGCATACTGTTGGCATACAAATACGAATCTTTTGTAAGATTTACCAATTCAGTATAATACTCTACACTTTTTTCGAGAAAAGGTACTGCTTTCTCCAAATCGGAAATATCATTTGAATATTTATACCGTAATACCAGTTCGGCAGCCTTTACTTTTTCAGCAAAAAAATTGGCAAACGTACGGTAACAATACATGTCATTTTTCAACCGGTTAAATTCAGCCTGATTCTTTTTCACCTCCGGAGTTGCTTTTTCGATGGCTTTCACTGCAAGGTCTCCACGCTCAACCACATCTGCAATCACCTCTGGTGGCAATTCGCCTTGATGCGGTTCATGGTTCCACTCCTTTCGTGCATAATCCACCAGAATTTCGCCTTCTGGACCATTTGATGTATAAAAGTTACTGTACACATTCCATTTATACGGATTTACGAGTTGGCTCATAAACATTCCCAGCAACAATGTTTGCCGGTTACCATCCGAAATACCAAAGCGACGAAGCAACTTTGGAGCAATTTCTCCCGACTGTTCGTAGGCTTCAAGTATGTATTTTCCCGCGTCTCCGCAAGCATAAAAATCACCCAGTTCTTCTGTCCAGAATTGTATTTCGTCTTTTCTGTCGCGCCGGCAATTCCAGGCGTATCGTCCCCAGGTTTCATACCATATCCAGTCACGGAAAGTCTGCTTTAGCCGTGGCGTTGTTTTATCTGCAGAGTATGGCCAGTCCCAGTAGGAAGCCTGTGGATATAGATGCAAACCATTGGCGCCCTGAATATCGTGCATCGCCTGAACAGACTTTTGAATAAAATCGGGTGAACCATATCTGAAAGGCTCCAGGTTTGCCAGTATATGAACGTTGGAAATATGAACAGAACCCAATTTGCTCAGATTCTGGTGAATGGTTGCCCAGGAATCGCGTGGCTGGTAGGTTGTGAGCGATTCACCGTTGTATTTTGCCGTGGTATACAGATTTTTATAAATGGGTAACGCTGCAGCCATCACTTTTTCTGCATCAGTGTCGTGGCCACGCAAAACCAGGGGTGGTTCCTCAGTTACTCCCAGCTTTTCCAGTCCATCTTTCACACCTGGTATAATCGTTTTGGTAAACCATTCCACATCGTCGTCGATGCTATTCATAGCTTCACCCAGACAAACCATTAGCCCGACATTTGGGTATTTTTCCATAAAGGCAGCAATCGATTTTCTTGTATAATCCGAAATCAACGGCGTAATTGGCCGGCTGCGATCCTGCGTTTTTATATTGTAATGTTCGGCAAAAGGCTTCGAAACAATAATATTGTAAAACATCTGAATCACCCAAATGCCGCGCTTGTTCGCTTCCGTAGTTATAAAGCCGAACATTTCTTCATTCTTTTTGAAAGTTGCATCATCCACTTCCACGGCAAACGGATAATCATCCAATTTCACCAATGAAGCAAATGGATGTCCGTTCCACAAATAGAGCGAGTTGTAACGGTTTTTCACCATCATGTCGAGGTAATCCAGCCATTGCTGCTTATCGTAAAACCAGGGAAAATTTTCAGGGGTGTATGGATATTCATAGACTGTTCTTCCGGGCAGATATTCTGTTTTTTGCAGCCCGATACAGGTTCCGCGCAATACCATTTCAGGGTTGTCTGTAAAATCAATTTCCGAAGGTAGCTTTCCTTCTTTTTCTATTCGGTTTGCCAATTCAAGGCAACCATAAAGCGCTCCGTTTGCATCAGTTCCTGATACTGATATCAGATTTTTATCTGATTTTATTCTGAACCCTTCTTTCGAATTGTTTTCAGAATTTAAGCCTGCATGTTTTGAAAAATAACTATCGGCTGCAATGCCGGCAATAATTGTAAAATTTTTGTTTTCGGAATCAGGACTTTCGGTTTCTTCCACCTGGTAACCATTTTTTTCAAGTGTTTCTTTTAATTTCTGAATTCCGAATTCCACCCTTTCTGAATCGGATTGACTGACAAGATTTACTTTTTTGGATGAACAGGAAAAAAATGAAAATGCAATTCCGGCAATTATGAGAAAACAAAAGTTCTTTATCGATTTAGTATAAAAGTTGCACATTGTTAAATTGATATGAAAGAGTTACAAATGTATAAAAAAATGTTAACGTTTACATTCTTTCAACGCTTTTAAAACAAGGATTTAAAGAAATAGAAAAATAGCAATTAATGCAAACGTTTTATTGTAATTCTTAATTTAATCATTTAGATTTGCAAGGAAAATTTTTAAATTTATTACCGACCTAATTGAATAGAATGCAATCAAATCAAGGACAAAATTCACCGGCTGAAAAAGCGACTCTAATCGAGCGGCTCGATGCATTGTACGAGTATGATCGGGAACCTGTTTCGGAGAAAAAGCTTCATGGCTGGAAAACGTTTATTGCCATGTTTGCCGGCGAACATGTAGCCGGAACCGAGTTTGTTCTTGGACCTTTAATGGTGATGCACGGAGTATCGGCCAAAGATTTTATCTGGGGGTTACTGGTTGGAAATACACTCGCCGTTTTAAGCTGGGCGCTGCTTACAGCTCCCGTTGCGGTAAAAACCCGGCTTACCATTTACTGGCAGCTCAAAAAAGTAATTGGCCCCTATCTGACAATTGCTTACAGCGCCTTTTATGCCTTTGTTTTGTGTTTGCTGGCCGGAGCAATGGTAAGTGTTGCTGTAACTTCCATCTCGATTCCTTTTGGCGTTCCCAATCCCGATTATGTGATGGGTGATGTAATTCCATCTGTTCAGTGGATTTTTATTGCCATTGTGGTTGGAATTGTAATTGCATTGCTTGCTGTTCTTGGTTTTGAAAAAATTGCCCACTTCTCAAAAATTTGTGCTCCGTGGATGGTGCTCGTATTTTTTGCTGCTGCAATTGCCATTCTCGCTAAATTGGGAACTACTTCAGGTGAACATTTCTGGCACATTATGTCTACGAAAATATTTACAGGAGTACCCATTGGGAGCAACTCGAAATATACATTCTGGCATGTAGCCGGATTTGCCTGGCTTTGCAATGCCACTCAGCATCTGGGCATGTCGGATGTAACCATCTTTCGCTATGCCAAAAGCTGGACACAGGGTTTTGCATCGGCATTTGGAATGTTTCTTGGCCATTTCGGAGCGTGGATAGCCTCGGGAATTCTCTGTGCAGCTTATCTTTCGGAAGGGTTTACCAATCCGCAGCCGGGAACCATAGCCATGTACGGTGCAGGTTTAGCCGGTGCGGTAAGTGTGGTGATTGCCGGATGGACAACAGCCAACCCAACGTTATACCGCGCAGGATTAGCCATTCAGGTGGCAACGCCCAACTGGCAACGCTGGAAAGTAACTTTTGCCGCAGGAGTTTTTATGATTATCACTGCTTGTATTCCGGCGGTAAATGCCAATCTCGACCGCATTGTGGCCTACTACGGCTTATTCTTTGTTCCGCTGGGAGCATTTATTATTCTGGATGTTTGGGTCTTTCCGAGAATCGGGTTAATTAGCGATTTTACCGATAAAGCACGAAAAACTTTTAGCTGGCCCGCTGCACTTGCGTGGTTTAGTCCATTCCTGTTAACATTGTTTATTTACGGAAAAGACAATTTTGGATTTCTGCAGCGCATGACGGAAGGCAATCTGCCGCATTGGCTTGCCTATTTGAAACTGGACATCACATTTCTTGTCGGGCCGGAATGGATTATCGCAGCGTTGCTTTATTTTATTTTTAGTTACATTCAGCAAAAGTCGGGTAAAAATGTTCAATTGATAAGGGAAGGAGGTTTGTCATGAAACGAGTATTGATGGTGATATCCTATATCGGACTGGCACTTACAATTGTTCCGTCCATACTTGTAATGAAGGGAGTACTGACGCTTCAGCATAACTTTTGGCTGATGGGCATTGGAATGATTTTATGGTTTGCGACTGCACCATTCTGGATGAAAAGCAAATCGCTGGATGAAGTGGAGGAGTAAAATTCGAATATCTGATAAAATTCCTGGTCTGCGAACTGATTTTTCATGAATACCCCATCCCTAAAGGGAGCATGAAAAATCAATTTGCTTCCGCGGCCGGCCAATTGGGGCAAACGAATTAATTTTCAGGAAATAAAAAAATAAAACATAGTGGTAAAAGTTATTGATTTACGCACCGAATATCATAAAAATCCCCTGGGGCTGGAAACTCCTGCTCCGCGATTAAGCTGGAAACTGCAGGATTCAAAAAGGAATGTCAGGCAAACGGCTTACCATATAAAATGTGCAAATTCACTGAAAGAACTTCAAAATGAAAATTCTTTAATATGGAACTCGGAAAAAGTTGAATCCAATCAGTCCGTTCATATTGAATATGCAGGTCGACAGTTGAGTTCGGGACAACGTGTTTACTGGCAGGTAAAAGTGTGGACCAATAAAGGAGAAGAATCGGATTGGAGCGAACCGGCTTTCTGGGAAATGGGTTTTCTGCATAAAACGGACTGGAAAGCCAAATGGATAGAGCCTGATTTGAAGGAAGATGTTACTACTTCAAACCCCTGCCCTCTTCTCCGAAAAGAATTCGGGGTTGAAAAGGAAATTCAAAAAGCGACGGTGTATATCACCAGTCATGGTTTGTATCAGTTAAATTTTAATGGTGAGAAAGTGGGCGATCTGGAGTTTACTCCGGGCTGGACCAGTTACCACAAACGACTTCAATATCAGGTTTACGACATTACAAAGCAGGCTAAAACCGGCAGGAATGCAATCGGAGTAATTCTTGGCGATGGCTGGTATCGCGGTTTTTTTGGCTGGCAGGGTAAGAAAAATCTGTACGGTGAAAAACTGGCGCTAATCTTTCAACTCCATATTATTTTTTCTGATGGTTCAGAAGAGTTAATAATTTCGGATAGCACTTGGAAAACATCGACTGGCCCTATTCTTTTATCTGAAATTTATCATGGTGAAACGTACGATGCCCGATTGGAAAAACCCGGCTGGGATCGTCCGGATTTTTATGATTCGGATTGGAATTCGGTTTCAGAAAAAGATTTTGGTTTTGAAAACCTGGTTGCTTCTGTTGGTTCGCCGGTAAGGGTTACCAAAGAAATTAAGCCTGTTCAGCAAATCCAAACTCCAAAAGGAGAATTGGTACTCGATTTTGGCCAGAATATGGTTGGCCGGATTCAGTTCAGTTTAAAAGGAAAAAAAGGAGATAAAATCACGATAACCCACGCTGAAGTTCTGGATAATGACGGTAACTTTTACATTGATAATCTTCGTTCAGCAAAACAAAAAGCAGAGTACATATTTAAAGGTGAAGGTGTTGAAGTATACGAGCCACACTTTACTTTTATGGGATTTAGATATATTAAAATTGAAGATTACCACGGAGAAATTAACCTGGACGATTTTACGGGAAAGGTGATTCATTCCGACATGGAATTTACCGGTGATTTTGAGTGTTCCAATCCACTTATAAATCAATTGCAGCATAACATTCAGTGGGGATTGCGGGGTAATTTTCTGGATGTACCAACCGATTGTCCGCAACGCGACGAGCGAATGGGATGGACCGGAGATGCGCAGGTTTTTGCGCCAACCGCTTGTTTTAATGTGAATGCCGCACCGTTTTTCAGTAAATGGCTGAAAGATGTGGAAGCCGACCAGCGCAATGACGGAAGTGTTCCATGGGTAGTGCCGATGGTTATTGAAGATGGTGGTGGCACAGGCTGGTCCGACGGATATGGCGCTACTGGTTGGGCCGATGCAGCAATTGTCATTCCATGGACAATTTATCAACGTTTTGGCGATAAACGAATCCTTGAACAACAGTACACTTCGATGAAAGCCTGGGAGGAATACATGATTCGCGAGGCCGGGGAAAGTTACCTGTTTAACACCGGTTTTCATTTTGGCGACTGGCTTTCGTTTGCTGAATATTCAAGTTACATTTACAATGCGCCCGATTACGGATTTGCCGGGGCACACACCGAAAAAGACCTGATTGCAACGGCTTATTTCTTATTACTCCACAGGAATTATGAAAAAGATAGCTGGTATTTTGAATCATGCGGAAGATGAAAAGAAATACGCTTCTCTCCTGCCGAAAATCAAAAAAGCTTTTTCCGATGAATTTATTACACCGAACGGCCGCTTGCTTTCGAATACGCAAACCGCTTATGCCATCGCGCTTTCATTTGGATTAATACCGGATAAATTTGTTGAAATTGCAGCAGAACGGCTGGCAGAAAATGTAAACCACTTTCAGCATCTGACCACCGGTTTTTTGGGAACACCGGTTTTATGTGATGCTCTAACCGATTCCGGCAATGCTGAACTGGCTTATAAACTGCTGTTTAACGACAAGATATCCGTCGTGGCTTTACCCGGTAAAAATGGGCGCCACAACCATTTGGGAACGCTGGGACGGCATAAAACCCGATGGCACTTTTCAGGATGTTGGAATGAATTCGTTTAACCATTATGCTTATGGCGCCGTTGGAAACTGGCTTTACACAAATGTAGCGGGCATTCAAACCGATGCGGAAAATCCAGGATATAAAGTGATTATAATTAAGCCTGTAATTTCAGAAAAATTGGAATTCGCCGTTGCAACTTATAATTCGATGTATGGCGAAATAAAATCGCGATGGGAATTGAAAGGTGAAAAACTAAAACTCTTCGTGACAGTTCCTGCGAATACTTCAGCAAGAATTTTTATCCCGGCAACTGAAAATGCTGAAATAAAGGATAATGGAATGCCTTTGGCAAACAACGATGAAATTACAATTGTTGGTTATAAGGAAGGATATTTTGTTGTTGAAACAGGTTCAGGCAATTATGAGTTTGAATCAGCGCTAAATAGTTAAATATAAACTAAGTATTGTGATGGGCTAAAGCCCTTTTTTCTTTGACATATTTTTATCCGTTAGCTAAAGCAGACGGCAATTTATATGAAATAGAAGATTTTGTAAATTACCCCCGGTTAACCGGGACAGGTTGTTCACTTCAGTGAACGGATTTAATAACAAACAAAATTAATGGGTTTTAACCCCATTAGAATTTAATAGAATGTTCATATGAAATCAAGTCTCACAAAAATATTTTCACCTTTGCTCCTCTTTTTTTTAATCATACTTTTTGGAAAGTTAGAAGCACAGGAAAGAGGATTAACAAACACAACTGACAGTCCTTTTGTAAAGCTGCGAAGTGTTGATATTGGTGATGTACATTGGACCAATGGTTTTTGGGCCGAACGATTCAAGGTTTGCGAGAACTTCAATGGTTCCTCACATGATGGGAAATTATCTGAATGATTCTGTAAGTCATGCATTTTTAAATTTTGAAATTGCAGCCGGAATGGCTCAAGGAGAGCATGTCGGACCACCTTTTCATGACGGTGATTTTTACAAAATGCTGGAAGCCGAAATTATGGTTTATGCGAATTCAAAAGATAAAAAGCTGGAAACGCAAATTGATAATATCATCGATGTGATTGGGAAAGCTCAACGCAACGACGGATACATTCATACTCCGGTTTCCATAAAAGAAATTAATAATCCAACGATAAAACACGAATTCAGGGAACGGCTCGATTTTGAAACCTATAACATGGGGCATTTAATGACTGCAGCCTGTATTTATTATCGTGTTTCAGGAAAAACAAAACTGCTTGATATTGCCAGGAAAGCCACCGATTTTTTGTATGATTTTTATAAGAAAGCGCCGGAAGAACTGGCACAAAATGCCATTTGCCCGTCGCATTACATGGGCGTGGTTGAAATGTACCGCACGACGAAAGATCCGCGTTACCTGGAACTGGCCAAAGGGCTTGATTGAAATCCGGGATTTGGTAAAAAATGGCACCGATCACAACCAGGACAGAATTCCATTTAAACAACAAACAAAAGCCGTGGGCCACGCGGTTCGGGCAAACTATTTATATGCAGGTGCAGCAGATGTTTATGCCGAAACCGGTGATGATTCACTTTTGATTGCACTCGAAAACATCTGGCATGATGTAGTGGAACGTAAAATGTACGTCACCGGCGCTTGCGGTGCATTGTACGATGGCGTTTCTCCTAATGGAACGACGTATGACCCAACTGAGATTCAGCAGGTACACCAGGCATATGGCCGCGATTACGAATTGCCAAATATTACTGCACACAATGAATCGTGCGCCAATATCGGCAACCTGCTATGGAACTGGCGAATGCTGCAAATTACCGGCGATGCAGCCTATGCCGATGTTATGGAAACCGTGATGTACAATAGTCTGTTGGCAGGTGTGAGCCTCGACGGAACCGGATATTTTTACACCAATCCGCTTTGCGTGGTTCGTGAGATTAGTGATTCATTGCGATGGTCGAAAGACCGGGAGCCCTACATCAGTTACTGTAATTGTTGTCCGCCAAATACCATTCGTACGATTGCTGAAATTCAGGAATATTTTTATTCGAAATCAGACAATGGTATAACTGTTAATTTTTATGGTGGAAACCATCTCGCAACAAAACTTGGAAACGAACCTGTTGAACTGGAACAAACAACCGATTATCCCTGGAACGGACAAGTGAAAATTACTATTCAAAACTATCCCAGAAATAAAAGTCTGTTTTTGCGAATTCCGGGATGGACGGATAAGGCAGAAATAAAAATCAACGGGAAAACAGAAAATATTAAAGCTGTTCCCGGCCATTTTGCAAAAATTTCACGAAACTGGGAAAAAGGTGATGTAATTGAACTCAGTCTCCCGATGACACCGCAATTTATGATTTCGAATCCATTGGTAGAAGAAAACCGTAACCAGGTTGCAGTACAACGGGGTCCTGTTGTTTATTGTCTCGAATCGCCTGATATTCCTGAAGAGTCAAGTATTTTCGATTATAAAATATCTTCCGGCACAGAACTGGAGCCTGTAGAAACCAGTTTTGCAGGAGTAAACCTGGTGGCTCTGAAAGGAAAACTACTGGAAGAAAAACCACAAAACTGGAACAACACCTTGTACCGTAAAATTTCGGATTCAAAACCAGATACCATTCCAATTCAGTTAATTCCTTATTTTGCCTGGGACAATCGTGGCAAATCGGAAATGACAGTGTGGATTCCGTTGAGCCGGTAGTACAAATCCGTGTTTGATGTGAATTAAAAGTTGAACCCACTTCGGGGTTATCAAAAATAGCTCTCACTTTAAATACGGCGGGCTGTGCCAGGCTCGGGGGATGTTATCAAGGTGCAGAGATATGATAATATCAAAATTTATTTCGCATACATTACCGTTTACTTAAAACTTCATTTTCGTATTGCTGAATTTCCTCAATATAATCACTCCCAACAGGTACGCCTTCTTTCAAACAATAATAATCCCAAACTGCACTGAATGGCATGGTTTTCAGTTCTTCAAGAAGTGCCAGCCGTTCAAAATTCTGACCTTTTTCTTCCATTTCTACCAGCGTTTTTGTAGGTTCGAGCAAGGCAATTAAAAACGCTTTTTGCGCAGCCCGGGTCCCAACCACATAAGCTCCTATTCGGTTAATTGAAGCATCAAAAAAGTCGAGGCCAATATTTACCCGGTTAAAGAAATTATTGCGAACGATTTCTGAGGCAATCAACTGTACATCTTCATTTAAAGTTACTACGTGGTCTGAATCCCAGCGAACCGGACGGCTAACATGCAACAATAATTCATCGACAAACTGAAGACAGGCCGAAATTTTATCGCCAACCTGTTCCGTAGGATGAAAATGCCCGGTATCCAAACAAATCAATTTATTATTTTTAATGGCATATCCCAGGTAAAAATCGTGAGAACCCACTGTCATCGATTCCATACCAATTCCAAAAAGTTTGCTTTCCACCGCATCTTTCATGTGTTCTTTTGGATAATCAGTCGCCATCGCTTCATCGAGCGATTTTTTCAGCAATGTACGATAACCATTTCTGTCGATTGGAACATCTTTCGAGCCATCGGGAATCCAGGTGTTATGCACACAAGGCGTTCCCAGTTGTTTTCCGGCTTCAGCAGAAATTGCACGACAACGTTTTACATGTTCCACCCAGAATTTTCGGATTTCTTCGTCTTTGCTTGCAAGTGTAAATCCGGCTTCAGCTTTGGGATGCGAAAAGCAGGATGCATTAAAATCCATGCCAATTCCCTGTGCTTTACACCAGTCGAATCCAGCTTTGAAAATGTTTAACTTCAATCTGGTCGCGATCGACTTTTTCGCCTTCAAAATCGCCGTAAATAGCATGCAGGTTCAACCGTTGTTTTCCCGGAAGAAGTGACATTACTTTTTCCAAATCGGCTTTAACTTCAGCAATGGTTGTTGCTTTCCCGGGATAATTGCCTGTAGCCTGAATTCCGCCACCGGAAAGTGCGGCATCCGGAGTTTCAAAACCACCCACATCATCGGTTTGCCAGCAATGAAGTGATATGGCCACATTTGCCATTTTTTCCAGCGCTTCATTCACATTTACTCCTAATTCGGCATATCGTTTTTTTGCCAGTTCATAAGCTTGTTCTGTAAGATTTTTGTCTGTCATATTATTACATTTTAATTATTCCATATAAAATACTTCTTCCAATGGTGTGCTGAAACCGGTGAATTATCCGGATTTGTTTTCATGATATCCGCCATAAATTTCCACCATTTTTGCACAATTTCAGTTTCTCCAAGATTTTGAGAACCACCATCGCCAGATACTTTCTGAAAGGCAAAAAGTGTATTGGTTTCTTCATCGAGAAAAATAGAGTATTCACTGATACCTGCATTCTTTAAGCAAGTGTTTTAATTCGGGCCAGATTTCATCGTGACGTTTTTTGTATTCCTCTTTCTGACCTTCGTTCAGGTACATTTTAAAAGCCAGTCGTTTCATTATCCAAGTGCATTTAATTCAGGATACAACCATTTGGCAATTCCAATAACGATTACCGACAGCAGAATTGCACCGATGCCAATCAGTATCGTGTTGTATGTTTTCTTTGAAACTCCTTTCCATTCCTTTCGGTAAAATCCCCACATATTTGCAGTAAGAATGATGGTAGCCATGTGAAGCGTCCACGAACTGGCGCCATTCCCGATTTTTGTTTCACCCATTCCGTAGAAAAAGAACTGAAGAAACCAGGTAGTTCCGGCTAATGCACAAAACAAATAATTTCGCAGCAATGGCGTTTTTTTGTCCACGAAGTCGCCGCCGGTTTTGTTTTTGAGAATAAGGACAGTTGACCAGATAAAATTGGTGGTGAGGCCACCCCAGAGAATCACAAAAAAGATGATATTGTTTTCGAAGAGATATTTGAAACCTGCACCATCCTGTGTTATGAAACGGGTAATCCTGTGCAATGGCCAGTGAACGTGCAACGGCAGACATTTCTTTTCCGGCATCGATACCAAAACTGAAAAAAGCGCTCAAAACTCCGGAAACAATGGCAATCATTAATCCTTTTGACAGGCTGAACTCACTGTTTACACCTTCTTTTACGTTTCCAAGGTCTTTATCCTTTTTTATTCCGGCACGGCCACTCAAAATAATTCCGGCTAACAGAATCACAATACCAAGAATTACGATTCGTCCGCCGGCACTGCCAAACAGATCGGAAAAAGCCAAACCTGCCGGGATAATTTCGGCAATGCCCGGAATATTTCGCAGAACGGGTAATCCGAGCGAACCGACAACCGAAGTAATACCCAACAAAACCGAATTTCCGAGCGACATGCCCAGATAGCGAATAGCTAATCCATACGTCAGTCCGCCTATTCCCCACAACAATCCCATAATGTAAGTATTGCGAATAACGCTGCCGCTGGTGGCATGTAAAATTCCCTGCCAGTCGGGAGTTGTAAGTTGGACGGCCAGAAATGGCATAATAAGCCACGAAAAAATTCCACCTGTAATCCAGTAGATTTCCCATCGCCATTTCTTCACCCAATTGAAAGGCATATACCAACTTCCTGAAGCTCCGCCACCCAACGAGTGAAATAAGATTCCGAGAATAACGTTCATAAAGTTTTAATTTATTTGGTTTACTTTTTTGATTTAGTTCTATTCAAGAAAAAACAAATATATATTCGCAAGTAAGCGAAAACAATACATAAAATAACATAATATTTACACTTTTTACCCCTGTTAGCGGCAAACAACGAATTTAAATATTTAACCTTAAACATAGCGATAATCAATTGCGTTTGTATTAATAATTCCCGGTTCCGGTATAATTAGAATGAGATCTAAAATAGCCATAGGAATATTACTTATCTTCTGTTTTGCAGAGATAAGACACCTGTTGCCTTTTGTAGAATTATCTGAATTATGAATACATTTCTAAAGTTCTTTGTATTAACAAGGACAAACCTATGTCGAATTGTAACGGAAAGTAATACTTAAG
Organism: uncultured Prolixibacteraceae bacterium; assembly: GCA_963821855.1. Taxonomy (GTDB): domain Bacteria; phylum Bacteroidota; class Bacteroidia; order Bacteroidales; family Prolixibacteraceae; genus Draconibacterium. Next base: position 204,270 of record CAWGFJ010000008.1, read on the forward strand.
CCAACAATTAAGAAGGGTGAAGTTATGATGTCATACAGGTATATGCCTATGCGGATGGACGGGAATCTGCAATCCACTGACGATATATCAAATGAGGGTATTTATCAGAATTTTATGGTTGCACCTCAAAAAATGCAAATGTATATGCATATGCTTGGGGTGATGTATGCGCCTACCGACCACATTACGCTAATGGTTATGGGAAATTATATCTCAAATACTAAGGACTTAAAAACAGGAATGTGTATTGATTTCACTACAGAATCGGGTGGATTAGGTGACATTTCCTTGTCGGGCCTTGTAAAGATAATGAACAGAAACAGGCAATCGATACATGGCAATATGGGAATATAGATTCCCACAGGTGATATTGATCCGCTTTGACATTGTAGGCTGGGGAGCAGTTAAAGTTTCTGATTACTTTAGTTTCTCAACAAGTTTGAGCTATTTTAATAATTCTTATGGCAACATTTGGAATCCAATACACTCTTGGACATCACGAATAACAATATCCAAAATAATTCGGGAAAACTGGAATTTGTCATGTTTTTGAAAATAAAAAAATGTAATTTTCGAATCCAATTAAATTACAAATTGCTATAAACTTTTACCATAAAGAATTATTTAGTCAGAAATTACAAATATTTATTCATAAACTCGAAATCACTAAAAGAATATTATGATTAAAAAACCAATCCAACTCTTATGGCTCTGTATTCTGATTTTGTCTGTCACAAAGTCGGTTGCACAGTCCGGAATTTCATTTGATGCCTATCATACAGGCAAGGAGGTTCAGCAAATTTTAAACATGTTGCAGCAAAGTAACCCGGAAAATTTAAAACTGCATACCATTGCAACCAGTCCGGGAGGAAATCCGGTAATCGTGCTGGAAATCGGGACCAATCTGAAAGATTCCCCGGCAATTTTTGTGGGTGCAAATTTCGAAGGCGATGTTCCAATTTCAACTGAAGGAACGCTGTATCTGGCAAAAATGCTGCTCGATTCAGCACAGTACACAAAAAATTTAAAATGGTACATTATGCCACAGCCCAATCCCGATGCTGCTGCAGGTTTCTTTGCAAAAGTAAAATCGGGGTTGAATGTTAACCGGTTTGAAATTAACAACGACGTTGATGAAGCCGTTAATGAAGACGGGCCCGATGATTTAAACGGCGATGGTTTAATTACCCAAATGCGGGTAAAAGATTTGGAAGGAAATTACATTCCTTCAAAAAAAGATGCCAGAATAATGACACGTGCCGATGTTCAGAAAAGTGAGCGAGGCATTTATAAAATGTATGAAGAAGGCCTGGATAACGATGGCGACGGAAAATATAACGAAGATGGTGAAGGCGGAATAAATATCGGTATTTCTTTCCCGCATTTATTTCCGCACGAAACAAAAGAAGCCGGCTTATGGTCGGGGCAATCGCCGGAAACATACGGCATTTTGCGATTTATTTATGACCGGCCTGAAATTGCCATGGTTTATACACTGGGAAGTTCCGGCTTTTGCCTGGTTCCACCCAAAGGAGGCAGAAAAGGCGATGTAAACCTGCAAAGCATTAAAATTCCGGGACGATATGCACGAATGCTTGGAGTCGATCCAAACCAGACTTTCACAATGGACGAAGTGATTGAAATGATGAAAGCCAGGGTTCCTGCCGGCGTTGAAGTTACACCTTCCATGGTTGCAGGATTCCTGGGTTTGGGAGCTGCTGTTAATCCGTTGGAAGAAGACCTGAAGTTTTATACCAAATTTTCAGAAGAGTATAAAGAATACCTTAAAGCTAAAAAATTCAATACTGAAACCTTAGCGCCAACGCCTGCGAAAGATGGTTCATTTGAATTGTGGGCATACTATCATCTTGGCGTTCCTTCGTTTAGTATGAACCTGTTTTCGGTTCCAAAAGTGAAGGAAGAAAAGAAAGCCGATAGTACGGCGGTTTCTTTGGATGACGTGGAGAAAATGAGCAAGGATGATTTTGTTGCTTTGGGCGAAGACAAAATTTCAGCCTTTCTGAAAGCCAACAACGCACCCGATCGATTTACTGCCAAAGGAGTGATTGAAAAGATGAATTCAGGAGAACTTACTCCAAAGCAAATGGCCGGAATGATGAAAAACTTGCCAAAACCTGAAAAAGATGATGAATTGAGTGAAAAGGATAAAGCTCTGCTGGCATGGTCGGATAAGGAATGGGACGGAAAGGGATTTGTAAACTGGGTAAAAGTCGATCATCCCGATTTTGATGAAGTAGAAGTTGGCGGTTATGTTCCTTACCTGGAAAGCACGCCAAAACCAGAACGGATTGATTCGTTGCTTCAGGTTCAGCTTCCCTGGTTACTGCAACTGGCGAAAAAAATGCCTTCAGTTTCCATCGTTGATAATAAAGTGACTGAACTTGGCGGCGACATTTACAAGCTCGAAATCTTTGTCGAAAACAAAGGTTATCTGCCCTACCCGATTGCCATGGGACAACGCAACAGCCACCCGGCGCCGGTTGTACTCATTTTAGACGGAGACATCGAATTTATGGATGGAATTAAACGAACTCCGTTAGGAAACATCGGTGGAAACCAGGTAAAGAAACTCACATGGATTATTAAAGCCGATAAAAAGCCAACTATCAGTGCAAAACTGGAATCGGCGGTGTTTGGAACAGATGTGAAACAAATTAAAATCGGAGGTTAATCATGAAACAAAATATCATATTTACACTGCTTTTGCTTTTTGCAATTACAGGTTTTGCTGCTGATAAAGGCAAAATTGAAGTCCCATTACGTTTCGATCGCTATTACAATTACGACGAAGTTGTGGAAGCGCTGAAAGTACTGAATAAGGCGTATCCGGAAATGACCAAACTGGAAGTTGTTGGAAAAAGCGAAGAAGGCCGCGAAATTTATGCCATTACCATCAATAATCCGAAAACCGGCGAAGCATCTGAAAAACCGGGAGTTTACGTTGATGGCAACATTCACGGAAATGAAATTCAGGCTTCCGAAGTTTGCTTGTATTATGCCAACATGCTTTTGACCAAATATGGCGAAAATGAAAAAATCACCAAAGTAGTTGACAGAAATGCACATTATATTCTTCCAACGGTAAATGTCGACGGGCGTTATCATTTCTTTGAAGATGCACATACCCCAAACTCAAGCCGCAGTATCCGGGTTCCAAAAGATGATGATAACGACGGTTTATTTGATGAAGACGCACCCGACGATTTGGATGGCGATGGCAACATCACTCAAATGAGAATAAAAGATCCTAACGGCGATTACAAAGTCGATTCGGAAGATCCACGGATTATGATCAGGGTTAAACCCGGTGAAAAAGGAGAATATTCGATATTGGGTTTAGAAGGAATCGACAACGATAACGATGGAAGATTAAATGAAGATGCTGAAGGTTATCTCGATCCAAACCGAAACTGGGGTTTTCACTGGATGCCGCCTTATGTGCAGAGCGGAGCCGGCAATTTTCCGTTTTCAGGCGTTGGAATAAAAGCTATTAGCGAATATATCGGGAAGCATAAAAACATCATCGTTGGATTTTCTTTTCATAACAATGGCGGCCTTTGGTTACGCGTTCCTTCTGAAAAAAGTATCGTAATCGATCCGTCCGATATTGCAGCTTACGATGTAATTGGAAAAGATGCTGAAAAGATAACTCCCGGATATGTATACCAGGCTTCGCTTGATTTATATCCGACTTATGGCGATTCCGACGGCCAGTTGTATTACAATTACGGAATTTTCTCTTTTGTTGGCGAGCTGTTTAAAAATGAACAGGAAACCTATCGTAAAGATATCACCAAACCTATCGCAAGCAGTGAAGAAGATAGCGACAGAAGAGGCGCTTCGCCCGAAGAGAGCCGCGAACAAATGAAATTCAACGATAATCTTGCACAAGGCGAAATGTTTGTCGACTGGAAACCTTACCATCATCCGGTTTATGGCGATATCGAAATTGGCGGCTGGGTGAAAATGAGTACGCGTTTGCCGCAACCGTTTATGCTTCCTGAACTGGTTCACCGCAATGCTTCGGTTGTGTTTCTGGCCGCAGAAAACACGCCTGAAATTTCGATGGAAGTTTTTGATGTAAAGGAAATCGGCAGAAACCTGCACCAGGTGCGAGTTCGGCTAAAAAACAAAAATGGCTTGCCATCGATGTCAGCGTATTCGGTAAAGTCCAAATTATACACGCCCGACGAACTTACAGTTACCGGAGGGAAAGTGGTTGCCGGGGGCAAATTAACCGACCGGTATTTAAACAAAGTGAATTACAAAGAGAAAAAACCTGAAATTCAGTTTTTATCGATTCCCGGTTATGGCGTGGAAGAATACCAGTTTATTATTGAAGGCAAAGGCGATATTAACTTTAATTATGAATCGCGAAAAGCAAATAATGTCAAGGAAACTGTGAAATTGTGAAATTGGGAAACTGAAAAATTGTGAGGCTGTGATGCTGTGTTGCTGTGGGGCTGTGAAATTGTGATGCTGTTTAATTATTCTATACCGAGGGGTGTTCGTTACGTGCGGATACCCTTTTTTTCGGTCAGGGTCCGGGGAACAGGGAACAGTGATTAGTGAGCAGTGTCAGTGATCAGTGGTCAGTGACAATCACTGTATTTATTCGTAAACCGTAAATGGTGATCTGTTCTTCGCTTAGGTCTATGCACTTCGCTCTTTACTCTTTGCGCTTTTTGGCTCATCGTCTTGTGTCTCATCGTCTCGTGTCTATTTGGATTAGCTCCATTATTTTTCAGAACTTTTATTTGAGCCATTTGTTGGAACATCCATGAATAAAAAACAATCTTCCAAATTTTATGAAGCCGGTTCCGGCCGAACAAAAATCATTATAATTCTTGGAATTCTTACGGCTTTCGTACCATTTTCAATTGATACATATTTACCTGCGATGACCCATATTGCCGACTATTTCGGTACAAGCTCCGCAAAGATGACCTTCTCGCTTACCACTTTTTTTATAGGGTTTGCTACAGGGCAGATTGCATACGGGCCTTTGCTGGATTTATATGGCCGAAAAGTCCCATTATATTACGGATTAGTGATTAGCATATTAGCTGCCGTGGCTTGTATATTTTCATGGGATGCAAGTTCTTTTATCGTATTCCGGTTTATACAGGCGCTTGGGGCATCGGTGGCTTCGGTGTCGGCACTGGCGATGGTGCGCGACTTTTTTCCTCCCGAAGAAAGCTCTAAGATTTTTTCGATGCTGGTGTTGGTTATCGGTAGTTCACCGCTTTTGGCCCCCACGCTGGGTGGATATATCACGGCTCATGCAGGCTGGCAATGGATTTTTGTATTTCTCTCGCTTATGGCTGTGGCGTTGATAAGCCTTGTGCGGTTTGTTCTTCCGGTGAATTATTTCCCCGATAAAAACTCCCGTCTGAATATAAAAATCCTGGTTAAAGATTACTGGATTATACTTACACGGCCTCAATTTATTACCTATGCTTTTGCCGGCGCTTTCTCATTTTCGTCGCTGTTTATTTACGTAGCCGGTTCGCCAATTATATTTATGGAAAAATACCATATGACGGCGCAAAACTTTGGTATCGTCTTCGCCATGCTTTCTGCAGGATTTATTGGTGGCAGCCAGTTAAACATCCTGGCATTAAAAAAATTCAGCAGCAGGCAAATATTTCAGTTTGCTTTGATTTGCCAGTTATCTGTGTCGGCTTTGTTTTTAACCGGCATGTTAAACCACTGGTACGGACGAAATACCATTATTGCATTTTTATTCCTGATTTTGCTTTGTCTTGGATTTACCTCCCCCAACGGCATAGCACTTGCGCTTGCACCCATCCAAAAAAAACTGGGAAGTGCATCTGCCCTTGTGGGAACCATTCGCATTGGAACTGCCGGGCTTACTACCGGGGGAATCGGTTTGTTAAACGTAACCAATGGCGTTCCGGTTGCGGCAATGATGGTAACAACAGCAATTATCTCCATTCTTATTCTAAGAATTGGTAAAAGACGGATTGCTTCATTTGTTTATTAGGTGGTTGGTCATTGGGTAATAGTTAGCTCAGCCTTTGGAAATATTTCGTACCACACGTAAGCATATAATACCGAAAATTTGTATTTTCAGCATTTTCCCGGAGCTTCCGGTTAAGCCCAATGCCGAAAAACAAGATACGCGATTAATTAATTTAACTTAACGATGAAACTTAAAAAGCTCTTATTGAACATTCTGATTGGACACTTTATAGCTTTCAATACTTTTGGACAATGGGAAAACCCTGCAGACAGGTACATTAATGCATATAAACAGTATTTAGATGCAGCCTGCCCATTGGAAAAGGATAGCATAAAACATTTTATTTATTTCGCCCGCGACAGAGAGCTGATTCATAATCATCCTTTTCTAAATGTTCAAAGAATTGTCGGCGCCCAGATAATGTACCCATGGAAACAATTGGAACCCAAAAGGGGAGTTTATGATTTTTCGATTATTTATGAAGATTACAATTATCTTTTATCTCATGGCAAAAAGTTATTTATTCAACTTCAGGATGTAACTTTTGATATCAGATACAAAGCAGTTCCGGATTATTTGATGACTGAAGAATTTGACGGAGGTTGTACAAATTCAATTAACGACAATGGTGTTGCCGATGGATGGGTAGCAAAAAGATGGAATCCACACGTACAACATCGGTTTGCTTTATTAATGAAAGCATTGGGAAAAGAATTTGATGGTAAAATTGAAGGCATAAGTTTACAGGAAAGTGCTGTTGGCGTTAACGCTGATATCGATTCTACTTTTACGCCAAAACGCTATGCTGAATGTGTAAAAGAAAATATGCTTGCACTTAAAAAAGCTTTTCCAAATTCAACAACCATGCAGTACGCTAATTTTATGCCCGGAGAATGGTTGCCGTGGGAAGACAAAGGTTATTTACGTTCGATTTATCAATACGGACAAAAAATAGGTGTGGGATTAGGCGGGCCTGATTTAATGGTAACAAGAAAAGCTCAACTTAATCATACCATCGCAATGATGCATGAAAATAGCTATACAGTTCCTCTGGGAATTGCTGTCCAAGATGGAAATTATGTAGGAACAACCGGCGCAGATAACGATTATAATGAAAGAGTGATAAATGGACAGAATAGACATGAAAATATTGTTCCTTTATTACATGCTTTTGCAAAAGATTTCCTTCACATTAATTATATGTTTTGGGTTTGCCAGGAACCATATTTCAGTGAGGATGTAATTCCTTGTTTAAGTAACGATTAGCTTAAAATGGGATTTTGCCACTTCATCAATGATAGTGATCATTTTAAAAAATGATCGGGATTTCGAAAAGAAGATTTTGAAGACAGAGGTGTTATAAATAAGCTTTCTGATATTAAGAGATTTGATCAGATGAAAAATAAAAAACTACTGCCAACGCTCTAATAAAGTGTTGCTTGCATACGCTCGCTTTCGCGAAGCTTCAGCGGAGCAAAGCTTTACATTAGAGGCTGTGTTGAACAAATTACATATTTCGGAGTGTTGCCATATAAAAATGAAATACAAGATTGACATAACAGTAGAAGAAATTTCTAAAAGCCACATTTCTAAATTAACAGAAATGGTTTTTAAGCTGTGGCCGGACTGCAAATTTGAAGAAGAATTTGACAACTCGAAGCTTAATAATGAAAAATAAAAACGTACCGCCAACAATTAGCCGCTAATCAACGACCCTAGTAATGCGCGATGGCAGAAACAACGCGCATATTCCACATACCAGCGAGACAACGATTAGCGCTTCCCGTATAGCATCTCGCATCACCCACGTCTCGGTCATTTGGATTGCTTCCGCTGCGGAAAGCGCATCCAGGCCCGGGCCGCTCAATAGCATCGCGGTGGGGACAAAATACAGAACTGACCAAACCACCACCCCAACAAAAGTAGCCGAGGAAACTAAGCGCCACCAAATATGTGGCCGCGCTGTACCAAACGATGTAAACAGGGTTAGCAATCCCAGAAGCCCGACAATAGGCGTTGCAATGCGAAAGAAGTTAGCACCTGCCAGACGTACCAAAGAACCCCACTCACGTAACGATTCCGGCGGATTAGCTGACCAGAGCGCTTCCGTAACCTGCGAGGAATAAAGCGCTGCCCCAAGCTGAATGGCACAGCCTAATACAAAGAGAAGAAGTATAAATTTCCTTGTGCGTCCACTTTTGTTTCGTTTTTCCGGCATAGTAGTATTTCTTTAAGTTAGGTATTAATATAATCAATTGTATGTAATGAATTTTGATTGAAGCATAATGCAATTTAACTATATCAAATAAACTTCACAATTCATTCAGCTAAAAAACGTAATAGCGGAGCCATTCTACATTGCAATTTTGTTTCATACGAATAAAAACCAGGAGGTAGTCAAGCGACCGACACGCAAGTAATTAGGAGGCGTTTTTAATTCCATCTATCCAGAGGTGGAACGGTTCGCCGGACTTCAGCAAACCGCTTATTCAGTTATATGCTTTGGCTTTTGGGATATATTACTTTTCAATAATCCTCTTAATCCTATCATCCAACTCCTTCTGGTCGCTTGTAAAGCTGGCTAAACCGGCTAAATTCAAAAGTGTATCAATGGCTAATTCGCCTTTTTCGATTCGGTCAGCCCAACGTTTGTGATTTGGGATTTTGCCATCGTCGGAAATATGCTTAAGATCTTTATCGCTGAGTTTTGGGAACATATCGCCACAACCTGCTGCATGCGCCTGTTCAATGATTTCATCGCCGCTTTCCGGACAATTTTCACCGAGGCGTTTTGCCAGCGCCAGTTCTTTATCGCTTATATCCCAGAGTTTTTCAGGAGAATATTTTGCTGCATCTTTTGTTAAATCCACCTTATAGACTTCGTTTAACCTTGAAGTAAATTTTCCGTCCAGCTTTTCTTTGCCATCGGAAGCAACATTGGTTGGCATAGTAAACACATTAACACCTGCAAGCGCTTCCAACTGGTCGTAACCCCTGAGGCTGGCAGCAATCAGCTTTGTAGGTTCGTCATTGTCTTTTGTAAGTTCAGTCACCAACCTTTGCGTTGCCAAAACTGTTCGTTCTCCGGCATTGGAGCCATCGCCCAAACCGCTGTCTTTTATATAAGCTCCCACCCTGCCCAAAAATACATTTAAGTAATTCGGTTTTGTAATTGAAGCTACCATTACATTCTGCCTGGCCGAAAATTCAAGTGTAAAATTTATTCTTACACCGGCTTCACGGAGTTTCCGGGCGCCAATTAACCCGGTAGCGGTATACGGAACCTTTACGATAAACTGGTCGGGGCAAATCTCAAAAAAGCGTTTTCCGTAACTTACGATTGCATCCAAATCATGCGCCGTGTCGGTATGCTGTTCCACACTCACAAATCCACCAAACTTATGTGCCAGCCGCAATCCATGGCGCGCATTCAGTATAAAGGCAATTTCTATAATCTGCTGTTTAAGCGGAAGCGAACTGACTATTTTTTTTGCCTCCTCGATAAATGAATCGTAAATGCCTTTTTGAATCTCTTTATTTAATAGTGTATTGTTCGTTGTAAGTGCAGTCATTTCCGAAGACCATATTTTTTCAGCTTCATCCATATCGCCGGTGTCGAGCCATAATTCGGTGCCCACATTTTTTAATCCCTGCCAGAATTTGTCGGGTTTTGCTGCAACTTTGTCTTCATCTATTCCTTTTAAAATGAATTCTTTAATTTTCTCTTTAAGCTGAACATCCATAATTATTATTTTTTATGTAGCCTGTAATTTCTACCAGTGAGTATATTTATTTACAAAATAGTATTATTTACATAAAGCAACAAAAAAGCCGGCTCATTGGTTGAACCGGCTTCTCTTAAATATTATAAATGCTTACAAAACTGCGTTGCAGGCATCAATTAATTTTTGAGCATTTGCATTGGAAGCATCCAATGCTTGTGCTTTTTCAAGCACTTCAACAGCAGCTTTTAATTCAACTTTTGCTTTATCCACTTCAGCGGTGTAAGCTGCGTCGTCGGTTTTTAACGAACCCGCATTTACCTTCTGATTTGCAGCCGTTAAAATTCCAGCTCCTTTTTTATAGAGCTCATTTCCTTCGGAAACATACACATTGGCCAAAGCGCCTGAGATTTTATCATCACCCGGATATTTTTCCACACCTTCTTCCAGTGTCTTTTTATATTCATCGTCTTTATCCTGTTTTTTCAGCACAACCGCTTTATAATAATATGATGTTTCGCCTTTATAACCGGCTTCAGCCGACTTACCGAAAAGTTCAGCAGCTTTATCCAGCATATCGCCTTTGTATGCAGCAATAGCTGCGTTGAAAACAAGCGCATCCGTATTTTCATCCGAAGTTTCTATCGCTTTTTCAAAGCTCGCAACTGCGTTTTTATAATCATTCTTTTCGTTATATACCAACGCTTTGTATTCGTGGCATTTAGCCACATTGGCACCTGCTTCAATCGCTTTATCGAAATATTTAATAGCGCCATCGAATTTTTCTGCTTTATATGCGGCAAATCCAATGTTAAAATTAACAGAAGCATCAACCTGAACATCACCAATATTACTCATAGCCTCGTCATACAAGGTATAAGCTTTGGCGTAATCCTGGGCTTTTAATGCTTCCTGTGCCTGGTTCAGTTTTTCCGCTGCATCCTGAGCAAACGAAAAAACAGTCACAAAAACTGCGACAAAAAATAACAATACTTTTTTCATCTTTTACACTTTACATTTATTAAACGAACTTTATTTAAATTTCACTAATTCTCTTTAATCAGCCCAAAAATAACAATTATGAATTAAAATCCTAATACTAAAGTTATCTTCAAAGTTTTGATTGACACGAAGTTAAAAAATAAATTATTATGTAAATTACCAAATTAGTTAGCAGAATGATTTCATTTTTTCACTAATAGCTTAAGGGTTAAACATTTCAGGAAATGAAAAGTTTAATCTGTGCCCTATGAAACCATGTTATATTTAGCCATAAAACGAATAGCTAAATATCCTTAAATTTTAGCGGTCAGCTAAGTTTTTGTTTTCGCTTTGATTCCATCCTGCAATTCTTTGTTTAAACTATTCTGAATGCTTCATTTACTGATCACTTCTTGTTACTGATATAATTCCTTTCACTTTTTGAAGACGTTTTATCAAAAATTCAAGGTGATCGAGGTTATAAACCAGCACTTTTAGCAAACCTTCAAATTTGCCTTTATCGGATTCAATATTGATGGAACGCATTTGTGTGCCCACATCTTTGGCAATTATATGTGTAATTTCGTTTAAAATACCTGTTTCATCGAGGCCCGAAATATGCAGTGCGGTAAGGAACGAGCCTTTTCCGCTTGTATCGCGCCACATGGCTTTTATTACCCGGTATGGAAAACGTTCTTTCATCGATGGGGCATTCGGGCAAGCGTTCCGGTGAATTTTTATTCCTTCGCCAATGGTAACAAAACCAAATATTGAATCGCCAAAAACAGGATTACAACATTGCGCCAACTTATAATTTACATTTTTCAGGTTATTATCGATTACCAGAAAATCATCGCCACCTTCAAATGAAAGCTCTTTCACCTCTTTTGCCGGAAGAATTTCCTCCAGTTTTGTTTTGGCATTCGGCTCTTCTTTTTCAGTAATAATCGATTTTATATCCAACGGATCGATTTTGCCAATGGCAACATCGTAATAAAAATCCACAGCCAGTTTAAACCCGAATTTTTTGAGCAATTTACGAATGGCCTCATCATTCAGTTCCATTTTCCAGTTTTTGAACTTACGCAAAAGTATTTCCCTTCCCTGCGCCGCCTGGTTGTTTCGCTCTTCGTTCAAGCCTTGCCTTCACACGGCTCTTGGCCTTGGAGGTAACAAGAAAATCAAGCCAGTCGAGTTTTGGTTTCTGATTGCCTGAAGTGTCTATTTCAACATGATCTCCGTTTTTCAGCTTATATTTTAATGTTACCTTTTTCCCGTTTACTTTGCCGCCAACACAGGTATCGCCAAGCCGGGAGTGAATTTCGTAAGCAAAATCGAGCATAGTGGCTCCCTGCGATAATTTTTTCAAATCGCCTTTTGGAGTGAAAACAAAAATCTCGTCGCTGTAAATATCAGTTTTAAACTGGTCGATAAAATCCACCACATTTAATTCAGGATTTTCGAGCACATCGCGTATACTGGTTAGCCATGTATCATAGCCGGAGTTACCTTGTCCACCTTTGTATTTCCAATGCGCGGCAAGACCTTTTTCCGCAACTTCATCCATTCGTTTTGTTCGAATCTGAATCTCGACCCATTTTCCCTGCGGACCGAGCACAGTTGTATGTAACGACTCATAACCATTCGATTTGGGTATAGTTATCCAGTCGCGCAAACGGTTTGGATTGGTCTGATATTCTTCGGTTACAATGGAATAGGCAATCCAGCAATCCGATTTCTCATCTTCCGGTTTTGAATCGAGAATTATTCGAATTGCAAACAGATCCATTACTTCATCGAACGAAACATTTTGCCTGTTCATTTTATTATAAATGGATGAAATTGATTTGGTCCGCGCTTTCATCGAAAAATTGAATCCTCGTTTCCGGAGCTTAATTTCAACAGGTTTTACAAATTCAGCTACAAAATTTGCCCGTTCAATTTCGGTTTCCATAAGCCGTTGAACAACATAAGCATAATCGTCGGTTTTTTCATATTTCAGACATAAATCGAGCAATTCTGAATTTATGGCATACAATCCCAGACGGTGAGCCAACGGCGCATATAAATGCGAAGTTTCATTTACCAGTCGTTTCCGGCTTTTCTCATCATATTTATCCAGATTTCGCATTACCTGCAATCGATCGGCAATTTTTATAATGATTACCCGAACATCGCCGGCCAATGCCAGAAGAAGCTTTCGGTAATTTTCGGAATGTAAATCTACAGTGTCGGTTCCAAGCGCATTTATTTTCGACATTCCGTCGAGAATAGAATAAACCCTTGGCCCGAATTCCTTATCAATTTCGGACTGCGATGCTTTATCGGATAAACCGGCATAGGTTACATTATGCAGAATTCCGGTAATTATGGAATCAGGGCCGAGACCAATTTCCTGTGCAATAATTTTAGCCACATCGAGCGAATGATTGATAATTTCTTCTCCTGTTTTAAAACGACTGTTGCCAATGTATTTATGTGCAAAATGAAATGCCTTTTCAATGTTTTCCATATCGGAGGGCTCCCAAATCAATTGGCAGATTTCTCTCAGATTTTCATATTGCGCAATTATTTTTCCCTGAATTTCCATTAAATTGAAAGTAACAAAAAAGGCTGCAAAATTTAGCAGCCTCTCGTCGAATATATTAAATTAATTTTCCTTACTCTGCTGCTTTTGTATCATCGGCAAATGAACGCTGACGCATTTCACGGTCGAGCATAAAAATGCCATTACCCTGGCCGTTGATAAGCTTTAATGAGTCGAGAATTTCCTGAACATTAGCTTCTTCTTCCACTTGCTCATCAACAAACCACTGCAAGAAACTTTGCGTTGCATGATCTTTTTCTGTAACAGCAACTTCAACAAGCTCATCGATTAACGCAGTAACTTTTTGTTCGTGTTCCAGCGTCGATTCAAAAATTTCGATAACTCCGCCCCATTCCGTAGGCATTTGCTCAATAGCTTTTAAAGTAACTTTGCCACTGCGCTCGTGTACGTATTTGAAAAATTTGTTGGCGTGTGTAAGTTCTTCCTGGTACTGAATGTACATCCAGTTGGCAAAACCCTGAAGGCCTTTATCCTGAAGCCATGCCGACATGGATAAATAAAGCATGGCAGAATATTGTTCAGCATTTATCTGGTCGTTTATTGCACTAAGTACTTTTTCTTTTAACATGATTATTAGATTTTTTTTATTTGCCCATAAAAATAGGAAAATCCAATGATATAATAAAAAGTAATGTGCGGATTCGTGCCTTTATTAACTTACTCCTAACTACATTGTTTTATGTGATAGAATAAACGGTTAATATAATGGTATTTTGAACTGCTGATTTATTTCATGGGAGAATAAAATGCCGATGTGGCAACCCTCACAGTCATGCCGGTTCCGGCTATCCCTGATTTTTGATCAACTTGTACAGGCACTTCCGGAGAATCGTAAGTGCCGGAAAAATTTAAATTGTTGCCGGTTTGGGTTATAGAAACTATCCGGACGATATTGGGGATTACGTTGTTGCCAAGAAGGGTTAATTCAATGTTGTTGCCGTCTCCGTTCTGTTGCACTACGGATGAATATAATTGTGTAGTGCTGTTGCTCAGTGTACTGAAAATCGAATTGTAATTTCCTTTTTGGATGATGTTCATATTTGTAAAACCACCCTCCGAAAAAAGCTGCGCTTCATTTCCACTGCCAGTTTGCTTTAATTGGGTATAGTGATAGTTGCCGGTTTGGTTAATAATCGCTTTGTTTGAAAAGTCCACTTTCTGTTCACCTGCCGGAAAAGCATTATCGTTGATATTGATCTGTTGAATTAGCAAATTGTTATTAGGTTTTACTTCCAATAGAAAATCGATACCGCTGAGAAATCTATCAGTTTCTGATTGAATGTCCTGGGCATTTACTTCAATAGTACAAATCAATACAAATAGTAAGGAAACGACAATTGCTTTCATATCTTAATCTTATAAAAGCATTCCGGTGTTTTCCGGAATGCTTTTATGCTTTATTAATATTTAGTTCTGCTGAACAACAACTTCGTTTTCATTTCCAATTTGGGTAGAAGTTGACCAGTTCATATCACCATTTTGAGTAACAATTGAACTATTGTTTAATCCGGTCTGTGTCTGCCATGATTCATTCCAGTCACCAGTTTGTCTGACTTCTGCGTAATTAAGGCCACCGGGTATGTTATCATCAGTCTGTAACTGATATGCATAATTGCCATCGCCAGTTTGCCAAATTCTTTCTTTTTCGAATAATATGTCGATATCGCCGGCAAAGCCCTGTCCTTCCATTACCTGCATCGCTTCGTTTCTATCTCCTTGTTGATTGGCATAAGCGCTGGAGTTTTGTACCTTGTCGCCATTACCTTGTCCAAGCTGTTGGGTAATCAAATTATCATCACCATTTTGAATCGCTGCGGAAGCGGCATCAGTTCCATAAATAGTCATGTATACTTCATTGTTATCTCCTGTTTGTGAAACATATGCATCATAAGGAGCAAGGCCGGCTGCAGGATGTGCCATTCCAAAATTACCTGATTCAAGCACATCAGCAGTATTTCCATCACCTATTTGTTCAACAAAAGCATCTCCTGTCGCATTCTGTTGTTCTACCGAAGCTGAATTCATATCACCCATTTGATCGATATCAGAATTGTGATTTTGACCGCCATAACCATTATTCATCTGAAGGACAGTTGCATCATTTTCATTACCGGTTTGATCTACTGTGGAAACATTGCCAGGCAGTGCAGCACCGCTACCATCGAAGCCTTGAGTAATCATGGCGCTGTTGTCATTACCTGTTTCTGTAACTGTAGAACTGTGTTGAGCCATTGCCATACTTACAGCAAACACCATTGCGAAAAGAAAAATTAGTTTTTTCATGATAAAAAATTTTAAATGTTTAAAAATTAAATAATTAATTAAAGAGAACTCATTTTGAGTTTATTTTTACTGAGTTGTTTTTGCCAGTTTGTTGAATTATGATTTGGTTTTTTGTTTTTACTGATTTAGTTGATTTTGAATTAATATCGATGCTGTTGTTATCGCCGGTTTGTTTAATTTCTCCCTTAGCGCCGGTAGTAATTAATGGGTGGGTCGGCGAGCCGGAGAACCAGGCGGAGTCGAGGCGGATTTCATCTCCGGTGCCTGCGGTTTGTATCTTTAGCGTGTGGGCTGCAGACTGCCCTGTTGTGCCCGGGGGAAACAGAAGCAAAAAAAATGGAGCATGAATCAGAACAAGTTGAATATTCATTATCGTATGAGTTTAGTATAGTTTAGTTTCCATTATGCTTTGGATGCTTTTTTGTAATGCTGATTCCTCGATTTTTTTTAATGATGCTTTGGTTAACAGCTTCAGACATTTTTTCCCGATTAAAAAGTTTTACTTCAAAACTACGAGGTAAAAAGATGCATGTCAATGGGTTTTTTATGATCCGGCATACGTATGGGTAGAATCAAGTAGCTGGAGGATTAGTCCCTGGTAATTGGACATAAGGAATAAATTGCTAATAGTAAATTGTGCTCTATGGTCTGGATGTTGCAAACTTACAAACTGAAGCCAAATCTTCTACCAAACCGTCTAGATCGGCAGGATTTATCTGCGGCAAATGGAATGAATAGATGTAATTAATACTTCAAAGACTATTTAAAACTTCCACTTAAAAAATTTGCCGAATGGATTAAACATCAACTTCGATTAACTGCTTTTTATTGGCATAAAAGACTGCTTCAGTTATGTTTGCAGTTTTGGTTTTTCGGATTATATTGGAACGGTGTTTTTCTACCGTGCGGGCCGAAATACCCAATCGTGCAGCAATTTGTTTTACTGCTGCGCCTTGAGCTGAAAGCCGAAGCACCTGCTTTTCGCGATTGGTAAAAAACTCGTCATGCACCCTGTCAGTTTCAACGATTTCTATTGATTTATTACTTGCCTTTATACGCGCATTTAATGGGCTATCGTTTTGAAATAAAACTGGTTCGTCCGGAATAATCAAACCAATCATTTTGTAGGAAGTAGCACGATTTTCGATAAACGAAAGGTAAATATTAAATTTCTTTTTTGAATTGAATATCAATGGAACCGCCTTAAAACTGCTACGTAGAGCAACTCCATTTAAACAACGCAGAAGTTTTAGTTCATTGGAATAGCCGGATTTGAAATTAAAAAGTTCGGTTAGTGTGAAATCTTTAATTTTGATATTATCCTTTTCTACCAGATTGTAAAAGGTTGGATTGGCATCAACAATCTTTTTATTTTTCAAGGTAAAAATCCCAAATGGTGTATCATCAAAAACAGATCTGAACTGGCTAATTGTATCTGATTGGAATTTTTCACTTTTTTGTAACTGCTTGTGCAGGATATTCCTGATTTTTACATTTTCGAAAGGAGGAAAAATAAAACTGTCGATTCCCAGTTCGATACCAACTGATAAAATATCCCTGCTAAATTCATTAATTAATAATATAAACGGAAGCTGGATTTTCATCATTTCATTGTGCAAGACGTTGTAAAAATGAAAGCCGCTATATTCTTTTAAATCATTTTGACAAATAATCAGGTTTGGAGTAAATTCCAGAAGCTTTTTAATGGCATCTTCCACATTTTTGGATAAGATAACCTGGTATTCAAGTTCCATTAAAATTTTAATAAGAACATTGCTTTGTTTTTTGTCTGGCTCAATTAATAGAATCTTTAACCCGTTTGATTTCATTATCAATGTTTTATTAGTTATTGAATCCAATTGGGTTTGTTAAATTCATATAAATTTCGGTGTTCAATCGGAAAGTTATATAATTCGCGTAGGAATACATATACGTAATTTTACGTATTAGCGCTGATTTTAGCATATGAACAGAAATTGAATATCGGCTACTAAATATCCGCTGCCCCCCGTTTTAAAGGTCCACGTCGGACTGTTGGCCACCCTGCTGCCTTCATGTTTAGCAACCACATACCAAAAATAAGTGGTTTCATGTTTCAGCCCTGAAACAACAACATCCTTGGTAGTCAGGTTTTCACTCACAACCTGCTGAACGGTAGAGTTCAATTCGAAAATATATACGGTATAATCGAGTTGTTTGCCCTTTATTTTCCTGATCCACTTTCCACTGGAAAGAGAAAGATGTATTCTGAGCGACTGCACCATTTCCCGGAACCGGATCGTACATGGTTACCCAACCCACATCTTTTTCATCTTTTAGAAGATAAAATATCAAATCTGTGATTTCATCTTCATAAACCGATACACTTACACTATTGCCCAGATAATCTTTTTTCCGTGCAGTAATCGCCACTTCTCCTTCTTTCACTTTTTCAAATTGAAATTCGCCATTACTATCAGTCAATGCAGTAGAACTTGCCGGACTGGTGGTAATAAGAACGCCTTCCAGGGGAGAATAATTCTCGCCATCGAGGATGACGCCGGAAATTTTGCCAAATTTATCGATGTCAATTTTATCTTCCTCGGCAGCCGGCAATGGCAATAAAAAGGAAAATGATGCATATTAATTTTGTGTTTTTCATCTCATTCATTATTTAAAAATACATTCGTAAACCAATATTTAATCCCCAGAAACTATCATTAAAAGTCCCGGAACCTGACCCATCGAAATCGTCATACAAAAACTGATTGAAAGTCCCTTCACCAAATATTGCGGTTTTTTTCCCGAGAAGATATTCCAAACCGCATCCCAATCTCAGGTAAGGCATATATTTTTTGTCAGACAAACCTACATTAGGTCCGAATTAAGTCATTGCCCCGGCGCCTGCCAACAGGAAAGGAGAATAATTATCGAGCGTGTTGGCCATAAAAACCAGGCTTATATCCCCCGTATAAAACATATCTTCCAATACTTCATCAACTCTTAATTGTTGAACTCCGATACAACTATTGATATAGAAGAAGGTGCAATGCTGAATCCATAGCCTAATCCGCCACCGGGCCGAAAACTGCTTCCCGAGTAATCTCCGTTATAGATTTGTGCTCCCCCCAAAAAGGTAATGTAGTTATTTCCCCGGTAGTCCTGATTATATTTATTGCCCATGAAATCTTTTTCAAAATTTCCTCCTTCTATTTTATATAATTCGTGAATTGTTCCGAATTTATTTCAGAAGAATCTTTCAGCGCCCAAAGGTTATCGAGCACTCCCTCAATAATCAGGCTCTGAGTTCCCTTTTCTATGGCTTCGGTAACAGCCATGTCTGTTGGTTAATTGTATGTAAATCCGGTTTCAGCTTCAAGCAGCCGTTTAAATTTGACATATCTGAAAACCCCCATGGATACTTCCTGAGATAAAATGGATTTGGTAGTGTAGATGGTTTTTAAAATTTTTCCGTTACTGGTTGATACAGCCCGTAAATAGATACTTACCCGGTCTTCGCGATATTGAGCCGATGCATCGGAACCAAAGTAACGAACTCCGGCACCTCCGGTAAATATGTTCGTTTCGTATGATACAATTCCACCTTCGATCAATACCCTGCAAAAAGCAGAGGTGGCAGCAGCATATTTCCTCCGCCTTCGTATTGTTCCCGGCTCGAACGTATAATCTTCCGTTCATTAAGTAGGTTACTAATGTTTTCACGTTCAATGGGCATAAACCAGCCTGATTCTTCCAGTGCGCGGATTAATATATTTGTGGCTCCTTGTGTAACTGCAGTTGACCAGTTCGCGCCTGTTTCCGAAGGTTTGTATTGTCCGGTTTGATCACGAAATTTATATACGGCCACCACTATTTTTTCTTTGGGTTCTGGTAAATCGAGCAATTCTTTTTTCATGGGTGTTTCCGGCCCCAACTCGGCTTCGCGTGGCCCAGAGGCTGATGAAAAAAAGGGCTGCACGACACAAAAAACTCTACCAACAGGAGAATAAATACCTCCTGAATATAAAATTTTCAGCATAATAATTTATTTTACTTTCGGTTGATTAAAAATAGGGCACTGAAACATTCGTGGTCGTCCGGTTGAATTATCGACAATGGTTATATTTATCCCGTCGGCATCATTCCCAATATCGATCTGGTAATCGCCCAGAACATAGGTGCCTTCCTCCAAAGCATCTTCGCCAAACTGCCGGGTGACAATTTCGCGTGACAGGCGGCTGAGAATCTGTCGGTTGAGACTTTCGGCAAAATCCTGTACCGGATCCTACTGTAACGGCTGTACGGATCGATTCCATCAGTGGGCGCCTTATAGGTATCCTGGCCTGGGCCGAACTCATCAGCCAACTGTAGTTGTAAGGATTTCCGCCAAACGCCGGATTTTTTGGTGTATAAACAAAATCCTGTGCTTATTTGGAGTAGAAAAATAACAGTCGGACAAAAAAGTAAATAAAATCTTTTTCATAATGTGTGGTTTTTTTTATTAAAAAATTCCTGTTCCCGATTGATCCTCCCCTTCCAACTGGCGCATCAATTCCTCGTAATTGGCCAGGTACATTTGGGTTTGTGCAACTGCCTGATGTGCTAATTGTTCCACAATATCGCCTCGCGGCTGCAGGAACGACTGGAAAACAGTTGTTTCGTTTATTTTTATTTCAATTAACGTGGTGGTAAGCCGATAAGGTTTTTCCGAAATAAATATGGAATAATTCCTCGCATCTCGGCGGCGCTTCCCACCCATTGTAAAAATAATCGTAAAAATCTCTTCCGCTTTTCGTTTTGGTTTCATCGAAAAGCAGGCCATCAATTTCAATATCGGCATCGGTGCTTTTTTCCTGCTATTCTTTTGTTTTTGCTGTAATTTCCCCGATCAGCTTTTGCAGACTGTCCGGTGCCGCTTTTAATTGTGTGTATCCTTATTAATTTTGTATTGAATCGGTTTGAGCAGCGCCGGTTAAGGCAAAGGACAGAATAAACAATATGGAAATGAAAATTGTTCATTATTGCTTCATAGGAAAGTTAAAGAATGAATTGGAAACTATTAACCTGCATTCCATTACCATTAATTCCGGCATCCTGTGTAATTTCAATAGGTGCAAACGCATCTTCCATAAATGCTTCAACCACATTATTGTCGCCGTGTTGGGTAATAGTTACTACCTGGTTAATCTACCGTAGGAAAGCCATCACCAAACAGCGCCAGATCGATTCGGTTATGGTTTCCATCTTGCAGCAATTGGGCAGCACGGTTACCCAAATAATGATTATTAATGTAACTGTTGATGATGTTATCGTCGCCTTCCTGTTTTGCAGATATGAATATTTTCTCCTTTTGACCAAATATTGGTTTCGTTAAAAGAACCATATTGCGACAATGATGATTTAAGTCCAGAGCCAATTTGTTTAATATAACCAATATTACCGTCCCCATTTTGATTTATTTCAACACTTAACCCCAAATTATAATTCATAGAAGCTATATCATTTGAAATCTGAGACATTGAAACAAAGTCTTTTATTATTGGATTTTCGACTTTTATTTGCTGGTCGTTTAGCAAATCATCTATCTCTTCCTCGGTAATCTGAGCAGATATTGTTAAAACGAAAATTGACATAAAAAAGTAAAGTGCTAAAAGGTGCTTCATAGCGTTCAAAATTACGGTTTTTTTCTATTTATCAAAATGATATTTCCCTGAACTGTTGGTTGGAAAATCCCGGGGAAATTCCCCCGGGAAACCATCACATTAACTTGATCGAGGAATCACCTAACTTGATGGCCAGGTATCTTTTGATCACTAGTTTTGAGCTACATTTATAGTTCCGCTTCCTGAAATAGTATTTTGCAGAACAGATGCAGAATTTGCTCCTCCTATTTGACTCGACATTACAGAATTATAACCATCTGCATTATTCTGATGAATCAACAACGAGTTATCTCCACCATCCTGGTAAATATTTGCATAATTGTAGTCATATCCATTTTGTGATAAGCCAACTTTGTTAAAGCTGCCATTCTGATCAAGGTATAACTCGTTATAGCTCGATGTTGAGTTTTGTGTTGCTGGTCCGTCTTCATCAAACAGCGGTCCCCAAGCACCTAATTCTGCTCCAACTAATACATTATCAGTTTCTAATGCACCCCATTGACCCTGATATGTTTCGGCACTATTGGAGGTAGCAGCAGTTTGTTCCAAATTGACCACATTATTCTGCCCGCTTTGTCTTTGAATTAAACTGTTTGATGTGCCGGCATTTTGCATTACGTCAATGTCATTATTATCAGCTGTATATCCTATTCCGCTTTGTTGCCAGCTTTGTGCAGAGTTAGAACCGGAAGCTGCAATTTGATTGATGTCAATATCGCTGTTTTCCCCACTTTGTAAAAAACCATTCACTCCCATTGGAGTAGTATTATGTGAACCTGCTGTTGCTGAATAAGTTAATGATAAATCTGTACCATTTTGACCTGATTTCAGATAATTATATGTACCAGCAGATTGATCAAAATCTGCTACAACATTAGTTCCAACTTGTTGAATGCTGGCACTATTGATTAATCCGGAACCCCAATAAGCTGATGACCCCGATTGATCCAAATCTACGTTATTTTGTGCCCATGCCATACTTACGGCAAAAATCATTGCGAATAGAATACTTAATTTTTTCATAATAAAAGTTTTTAAATTATTGAGTTAAAAAAAATAGTGTCTGTTTCAAAAAATTAATACCGTGTATGGTATTAAATGTATCGGTTTTGCGCCCACCGCAGCGTGAGAGATTCCCGGTAAAACGTCGTGCCTTGTTCTGCGCCATATTTATGGATAAGGCTTTAACTTTATCAACCGTAGCGTTTTCTGTTTATCATGATTAATTTTTTTAAGTTTAAGAATCTGATTTATTAAATAACTCCTTGTGAGTTAATATTAACTGTATTGATTGCCCGGTTTGGGAAATATTTATTTGTTGATTGATTTTTGTTCGCTTTTGTTCTGATTGTGTTTTCAGGTTAACCCAATTATTCTTCACTTTTAGTTTGGATTTTACATTGATGGTGTAGAAATTCGTTACTAAAAATCCAATATCTGTTTTAGTGGAATCGATTTGCACCGAAAAATCACCGCCGTCTGGCTTGGCATGATTAGTAACAGGCGTACAAGTATTTTCAGGCGCTGCATTTGCTCCCGCCGGATTAAAATATGATATACAAACTAAATTCTTTCTCACCATTTCCATTAATTAAATGCATTAAATAATAATACAATAGCAGCCTGTATAGTAACAAGCTACGATTTAATGGAAGGCTCTCCCGCAAACAAATGTTATTTATTAAACTGGCTTTTATCTTCCCTGATAAAAACTTTTGCTTAAAACCATGAATTGGCTTTAGGGTACCAATTCAAACTTTACTGTTTCAAAATTAGAAGGAATAATATTGAGATAAAATACGTAATTACCACCCCCCTCATTTAAATTTGCTACGTATTTTTACGTATATTAAAATTGAGAATGGCTTTTATTAATTATCAGTTACCTGGAATGAATGATTATGTTTATTAATGAAAAGAATTGCTTCAATTATATTATTTGTACCTGTTTTTGCCATAATGTTTGACCGATGTTTTTCTACGGTTCTTTTCGAAAGATGCAGATTATCGGCTATAATTTTTACCGGAAGCCCTGTTGCTGAGAGTTTAATAATTTCCTTTTCCCGTTCCGTTAAGTGCATTTCAGTTTCACCAAAATCATTGTAACTGTTGATTCCCCGGAAATTCGATTCAGTCAAATCTTCCAGGTTACTATACTCATTATTCATAAATAGCCGAAATTACTGAAGGCACTATTTCAGCAAAAAAGTTAACCGACCCAAGGTTATTACCCCGGTATAAACTCATGTTATATGATAAAGCAGGATTATTCCTGCATTTAATATTTCGAAGATTGGCACTTTCGCTCACGCCATTAATAAATTTCCGATAAGCCAGGTTATTTTGCTGGTTGGAAGTAAGGTCAAACAAATCATCCACCTTTTTTTGTATAACCTCATTGTTACCTCTGTTAATCAGCTTACAAAAAGTATCGTTTACAAGCTCGATTTTAAGGTTAAATACAAACATCATTGCCACCGATGATGTATAAAAATAATTTTTGAATCCATCGGTTTTAAAGATGTTAATTTCCTTCTGTTTCCTTAATTGGTTTTTGACTTTACTTACGATTGACCTGTCATCGACAGGAGAGAATATAAAATTATCGATTCCCATCTCAAGGCCTATTAAAATATCATCTTTTTCTATCTTTTCGGAATATAAAAAGAATGGGATCCCATAATTCAGCAAGTGAGGTTTTAGTAATTTATACACATTTAATCCAGTGTATTCATGCAGGTTGTTATTGCAAATAATTAAGTCAAGTGATTCAACTGTAACTTTCTGAATGCTCGTTTCAATGCTTTCGGCAATAATTAAATGATAACCTGCCTTTCTGAGTACGTTTTCCAGTTGACACTCACACTTATCATGAGATTGAATTAGTAAAATTTTGTGCTTAACGTTCGCGTTCATTATTCATAATATAAGGGATATTGTTCGATGAAGTAAGTAAAAATACTTACGGATGTCAAACGAATGTCAAGATTTATTTTTACAGTTATACGGTTTTTTTCAAAATGGGAAATACCGTACAAGAATGAAAAATGATAAACTGTTCTACTCAGTTATTCTATTAATAAATTCAATCAGATTCTCAGAGAATATGATATGGGATAATTTTTATAGAAGTTAAATTGCATAACATTATTGTAACTGTATTATTAAGAAATATCTGAAAATTAAAAATGATTTTTATAGCTATTTCCGCCAATTAACAAATACTTTACAAAAGCTTTTGAACAGAAATTAATTTTGTTCGAAAGCCAGCCTGCAGTTTGTTTTCTTTATATTTGCGCCCTGAAATAAAATACCTGAATTTTGATATCCTGAAAAACATGAAGAACATTAAATTTATCTCAGCAAAAGAAGCAGTTAAAGTAGTAAAGTCGAACGATCGCGTGCATTTACACAGCGTCGCGGTAACGCCCCACCCGTTAATTCATGCACTTTGCGAACGAGGCAGAAACAGGGAATTCAGAAATGTCAGAATACAGCATATTCATACTGAAGGCCCTGCTCCATACGCTGAACCGGAATTTGAAGGAATCTTTCAACTGGAATCATTTTTTGTAGGAGGAAATGTTCGGAAACAAACGCAATCGGGGTATGCTGATTATATTCCGGTCTTTCTTCATGAAACTCAGCGATTAATACGCGAAGGCTATTTAAAGGTAAACGTAGCCATGATCCAGGTTTCTGTTCCCGACAAATTTGGTTTTGTTTCACTAGGAACTTCGGTTGATGCAACACTGGCTGCAGTGGAAAAAGCCGATACAGTAATTGCGATTATAAATCCGAATGTGCCCCGCGCTTTTGGCGATGCTATTTTCCATATTAACGATATCGACTTGTTTGTGGAAGACGACAGCCCATTGATTACAGCCGCTCCCGGACCAATTAGCGAAACCGATCGCAAAATTGGCCGCTATGTTGCAGAATTGGTGGACGACGGCGCAACATTGCAAATGGGAATCGGCGCTATTCCAAATGCCGTTTTAAGCATGCTTGGAAACCACAAAGACCTTGGCGTTCATTCCGAAATGTTTGCCGACGGCATTTTACCTCTTGTAGACAAAGGGGTTGTAAACGGAAAAAATAAAGCCATCGACAAAGGACGCCTTGTGGCAACTTTCCTGATGGGTTCGGAAAAACTGTACGAATTTATCAACGATAATCCCGGCGTGGCAATGCAGGACGTAAAATATACCAACCGGGTAAATATCATTGCAAAGAATCCAAAAGTTACCGCCATTAATTCGGCTCTGCAAATCGATATTACCGGGCAGGTTTGTGCCGACTCAATCGGTATTAAATTTTATTCCGGCGTTGGCGGTCAAATCGACTTTTTAAGAGGTGCATCGTTAAGTAAAGGCGGTAAGCCAATTATTGCAATGCCGTCGGTAACCAATAAAGGTATAAGTAAAATTGCACCAATATTAACACCAGGAGCCGGAGTAGTAAGTACACGCGCAAATATTCACTGGCTGGTAACCGAATTCGGTGCAGTAAACCTGTACGGCAGATCATTGCAGGACAGGGCAAAACTGATAATTTCCATCTCCCATCCCGATCATCAGGAAGAACTCGACAAAGCCGCATTCGAACGGTTTGGGCCTCACTTCCATTTTGTTTGGGATGAAGAATAAAATAGTTAAAAGGTGGAATTTGTTTCACCTTTTTTTATGAATAAAATCAGCTATTTCAGCAGCTTTGTTTTTTCAATATTAACTATTTCTGAAATCTCAAACCGAAAGCTTAAGTTTTTAAATATATACTTATCCGAAATAGGAAGTTGAGTAACTTTGGCTTATTAAGATTCTGAAAATAAGTATTTTATAACAATTCTAAATAAGACGAATAAAAATATTTGTTCAGACACAGAAAACAACCTTTTTAAATAATATACAAAATGAATATTTCTCATATTGAACACATTGGAATTGCTGTTAACAGCCTCGATGAAGCAATTTCATATTACGAAGAAACATTGGGGATGAAATGCTATGCCATTGAAGAAGTCGCAGACCAAAAGGTAAAAACCGCCTTTTTCATGGTTGGGCAAACTAAAATCGAATTACTCGAATCTACCGATCCGCAAGGGCCGATTGGAAAATTCCTTGAGAAAAAAGGCCCGGGTGTCCATCATATTGCATTTGCTGTCGATAATGCAAACAATGCATTGAATGAGCTGGAACAAAAAGGCGTTCAGCTTATCGATAAATCGTCGAGAAAAGGCGCCGAAGGACTGAATATCGGATTTCTACATCCGAAATCAACCATGGGTGTATTGACTGAGATTTGCAGCAAAGAGTAAAAATCCAAAAAATATCGATTTTATGAGTACCCGGGACAAAATTAAGAAGCTCATCGATTTAAGAGCTGAGGCGAAGCTTGGCGGAGGTTTAAAACGAATTGAATCGCAACACCGCAAAGGAAAATTTACAGCGCGCGAACGTATTGAACTCCTTTTGGACGAAGGAAGTTTCGAAGAATTTGACATGTTTGTTACCCACCGTTGTACAAACTTCGGGCTGGAAAAAACAAAATTTCTTGGCGATGGTGTGGTAACCGGCCACGGAACCATCGATGGAAGGGTGGTTTACGTGTATTCACAGGATTTTACCATTTTCGGAGGATCGCTTTCGGAAACTTTTGCACAAAAAATATGCAAGGTAATGGACATGGCCATGAAGGCCGGAGCGCCGGTGATTGGCATAAACGACTCAGGCGGAGCAAGAATTCAGGAAGGCGTGACATCGTTGGCAGGTTATGCCGAAATCTTCGAGAGAAACATTTTGGCTTCAGGAGTAATTCCGCAGATATCAGCTATTTTCGGCCCTGTGCCGGAGGAGCAGTATATTCTCCTGCCCTCACCGATTTTATTATGATGACCGAACAGAATTCGTACATGTTTGTAACCGGCCCCAAAGTGGTTAAAACGGTTACCGGCGAAGATATTTCTGTGGAAGATTTGGGTGGCGGAAAAATTCATGCTTCAAAATCGGGTGTTGCGCAGTTTTTGGTAGAAAACGAAAAGGAAGGGCTGATGCTAATCCGAAAACTGCTCAGTTATATTCCGCAAAATAATCTGGAAGATCCGATTGCGACAGATTGCTCTGATCCCATCGACAGGTTGGATGATTTTCTGAATGAAATAATTCCTGAAAATCCAAACCAGCCATACGATGTAAAGGATGTAATTCATACGATAGTCGATTATTCCGAATTTTTGGAAATACATCGGAACTACGCAAAAAACATTGTTGTTGGATTTTCAAAATTTAATGGACAGCCTGTGGGAATCGTGGCAAATCAACCCAATTATCTTGCCGGAGTTCTCGATATTGAAGCTTCGGTAAAAGCCGCAAGATTTGTTCGGTTTTGCGATTCATTTAATATACCGATTGTAACTTTGGTTGATGTTCCCGGATTTTTACCCGGAAGCCGCCAGGAATATGGTGGAATTATCGTGCATGGCGCAAAGTTGATGTTTGCCTATGGCGAGGCAACCGTTCCGAAAATAACCGTCACATTGCGAAAATCTTATGGTGGAGCACACGATGTGATGTCGAGCAAACAACTGAGAGGCGACCTGAACTACGCCTGGCCAACCGCGGAAATTGCAGTTATGGGCGCTTCAGGCGCTGTTGAAGTTTTACACGGTAAAAAACTGGCAGCTATCGATGACCCGGAAGAAAGGGCAAAATTCATTAAAAACCACGAGGAAGAGTATACCGAGAAATTCGCTAATCCATACCAGGCGGCATCGTACGGTTATATCGACGATGTTATCGAACCCAGAAATACAAGGTTCAGAATTATCAGGGGATTGCAAAGCCTGGCAACTAAAAAGCTGGTAAATCCGCCAAAGAAACATTCAAATATTCCACTTTAAAACCGTTTGTCATGAATACTTTATTTATCGTTCTGGCAAATTCCATCGAATTTGGAATTACAGTTACATTGGTAGGCTTTTCCATTGTTTTCCTGTCGCTAACCCTGCTGGTTGTTGTTTTTACGCGCTTGCCAGGGATTATAAATTTGAACTGGAAAAAGCTGGTTAAACGAAACAGAAACGAGCAGGATTCTCCATCCGAAGATTATAATATCGAAGGAAACGTAACAGCAGCAATTAGCCTGGCTCTGCATTTATACTTTAGCGAATTGCACGACGAGGAAAGTAATATTGTAACCATCAAAAAGGTTCGCAAAGCGTATTCGCCATGGAGTTCAAAAATTTACAGTGTTAACCAGAACTGGCCAAAAAATTAAAAATGCAACACAATGAAAAGATATAAATTCACCATCAGCGGAAACGACTACGATGTTCATTTGAAAGACATAGAAGACAATATTGCAGAAATTGATGTCAACGGGACCATTTACGAAGTACATATCCGCAGCGAAGTTAAAACATCGAAAACGCCAACTTTAGTTCGAAAACCGGTACCAACAATGCCTGGCGAAGGGCAGATTAAAAAGAAGGAATCTACCGGAAAACACCAGGTGACTTCGCCGCTGCCGGGAACAATTATTAAAATAAATGTTTCGGTTGGCGATGTGGTTAGCGAAGGCCAGAATCTTTTGGTAATGGAAGCCATGAAAATGGAAAACCAGGTACAGACCAACAAAGGTGGCGAGGTTCTTTCCATAAAAGTAAATGTGGGCGACGCCGTGATGCAGGATGATGTTTTAATTGAAATTGGTTAACCAGCAATTACGTTTTAGATGAAAAAAATAATTCAGATCTTCTTTTTATTTATGCTGATTGCACCTTATGTTTTTGGAGGCGAACAGGCAGATAATTTAAAGGAAACGCTCACAAAAGGTAAATGGGTGAATTACAGCGATGGCTATGTTCCCATTCCAACATACAAACCCGGTGAAGCAGATGAAAACGAAGATGTAACTACAAAAAAACGTTTTAAGACATTTGGTTTTGAAGAAGATAAAACGTTTATTCTCGACTCGGCAAAAGTCAGGTACACCGGGCATTACCGGTTCGTTGGCGAAAAAGTTCATTTAACATTTAATCCCACAAAAGTAACTCAGCTTCATAAAAATACCGACCCGAATAACCAGGGAGGTTATGTAACTGTCGACAAAATTGTAACACTGCCTGATCGGACATTATTTACTAATAGCAACGGTGAATTAACCGGCGATGGAACAGTGTACAAAAATTACAGCGGAGCCATTTCCGGCTTGTTTAATTTTATCGAATTTTCGGGTTTTGCAAATGTTACCTGGGGCCATATAATTATGATGTTCGTCGGATTCATTTTTATTTTTCTGGCTATTCGTTACGATTTTGAACCTTTATTGCTTATCCCCATCGGGTTTGGGATTTTAATCGGAAATATCCCCATGTTTCAGGTTACCGATTTTAATTTGAAATTGGGGATTTACGAACCCGGTTCAGTATTGAATATTTTATATCAGGGCGTTGTACAGGGTTGGTATCCGCCGTTAATCTTTTTGGGAATCGGCGCAATGACCGACTTTTCATCATTGATTTCCAATCCAAAATTAATGTTGCTTGGCGCTGCTGCACAAGTGGGAATTTTCCTTACATTTTTGGGCGCGCTGTATCTTGGCTTTGCTCCGCCCGAAGCAGGTGCGATTGGAATTATAGGCGGCGCCGACGGGCCTACCGCGATTTTTATTTCGTCGAAACTGGCCAACGGATTAAATGTGATGGCGAACGGCCAAACTGTAAAAAACCTGATTGGCCCGATTGCAATTGCAGCTTATTCATACATGGCGTTGGTTCCTGTAATTCAACCACCGGTAATAAAATTACTGACATCAAAACGGGAAAGAAAAATACGAATGAAACCACCACGCGCGGTTTCAAAACTCGAGAAAATCCTGTTTCCGGTTGTCGGATTAATCTTGACTGCATATATCGCACCTTCGGCTTTGCCATTGCTTGGAATGTTATTCTTTGGTAATCTTTTAAAGGAATCGGGAGTAACAAAACGGCTGGCAAATACAGCAAGTACCACTTTAATCGATATAATTACCATTTTGCTTGGAATTACCGTTGGCGCTTCAACGCAGGCTGATGTTTTCCTGACACCTTCATCGATTAAAATATTTGCATTGGGAGCCGCATCATTTATAGTTGCAACAGCAGGTGGCGTGGCAGGCGCAAAAATAATGAACCTGTTTATGAAGAAAGGAAACAAAATTAATCCGATGATTGGAGCAGCAGGCGTTTCGGCAGTTCCCGACAGCGCACGCGTAGTTCAGATTATGGGATTAAAGGAAGATCCGACCAACCATTTATTAATGCATGCCATGGCGCCAAATGTTTCAGGCGTAATTGGCTCTGCGGTTGCTGCGGGTATATTGTTAAGTTTCCTGATGTAATTAAAACAGCGATACAGACAAAATCGGAGAAAAAGATCTTTGCTTTTCCATTCTCAAAATATTTATTCTTTGTGATAAAAAAGCTAATCCAGAGGTTCGTGTCAAGAATAACTTCTTTGAATTAGGCGTTTAACTTATATAAACCAAAATGCGGCTAAAGCCATATTTAGGAGCAACTTATAAAATCCGTCAGCTAAAGCAGACGGCAATAAATAGCTAACTTAATTGTAAAAATATGAACAAAAAATGCAATTCCATTTACATAACACATTCCTTGCATTTAACTTATTCATTTCAGTCCTTTGCGTCTCTGCGTCTTTGCGTGATGAATTATATAGACTATAAAGCCGTAATTCTTCGTAAATATCTGTTTCAATTTTTGAAGTACAGCATATGAGGCTGCAGCCGGACATTTTTCTAATATCCTGAAACCTCTTTCCGCAAAGAATCAACAATAAATTTTGTGCTGCCCAGACAGGCTTTGCCATTTCCGGTAATTCCCTCCACAAATATGGTATATTCGGAAACATTGTCGCAGGTAAAAAACGAAAATTCGGCTTCCCCATATTCCAAAATCACTTCCGGATTCCAGTAAAGGGTGGTCCTGTAATCGGGCATTTGTGTATTAATTCTTTCTTCGGAATATTCAGGAGAATAAAATTCGCGGTAAGGGGCAAATCCTTTTATTCGTTCCATAATAGTGCCGGGAATTCCGGTTGATACAGGAGATGGTGATCTGCCGGTTTTTGTAAAAACTGAAATTACGCCGTTTGCGCCGCGCATTCCGAAAATCGCTGCCTCGACCCCTTTCAACACTTCCACTTTATCGACATCGGCCATACTGGTAGCTAAAATTGTTTCCTTATCAACCGGCATTCCGTCAATTAAAAACAAGGGGTCGCTGGGACTAAGCAGGCTATTGTTGCCACGAATGACAATATTGTCGCCGCTTACGAGAACACCGGCAACCCTTCCCTGTAGGTATTGAATAATATTGGAATAAGTAAAATCGGTATCTTTTATCTTTAATGAAGCACCAGGTTTCGAATATATTCTGAAATGACCATCCTCTTCCTTCGGTTTTATACCTGTAACTTTAACTTCAGCAACAATAAATATCAAAATAAATTTATGCTTTCTCCATGAATATATAAAAACCATTTGTCTGAAACTTTTTCGTATTTCAGGATATATATCTTCCCGTCTTTGGTTTTAACCTTGAAATAATTTGCGGGTGGAAAATCATGATTATGGTCAGCCTGATACCAGCGATCCAAAACATCATTTATCTCAAAACGAATATTGTCCCAGTAAAAATACAGTGGATACTCATTGCTGGCGTAACCGGAATGGCATTTAACTTTTATTTCAACCAAATCATCCATGAATTGACTAAAACTTTGTGTGAAGTTAAAATATTCCTGATTTAACCCGTTGGGAATTGGAATTCTTTTTATCAAGCATTAATTTTAATGGCATGAAACGACCATGATAAAAATCTTAAAACAAAAAAGCATAATTGTAGTTTTCATGGGAGCCCGCCTGAATGACAAAGTCGGGCAGATTACAGCTGTTACCGAAAAAAACAAATAATTATAAACAGATGAAAGCATGGATAATTGATAAGATTACAGATTTAACCAAAGAAAACGACCCGTTGAAACTGACGGATCTGCCAAAGCCAACTCCAAAAGAAGGTGAACTTTTAATCAAAGTAAGTGTCTGCGGCATTTGCCATACCGAACTCGATGAAATTGAAGGGCGTACTCCCCCACGCGAATATCCTGTTGTTCCGGGACACCAGGTAGTTGGAATTGTTGAACAAAGCAAAGGGAAGAAAAATAAAATAAAAGAAGGAGACAGGGTTGGTGTAGCATGGATTTACTCGGCTTGCGGAAAATGCGAGTATTGTAAAAATGGCGAGGAAAATTTATGTAATTCGTTTCTTGCTACCGGCCGGGATAAAAATGGCGGTTATGCCGAATACTTGGTTGTTCCTGAAGATTTTGCCTACCCTATTCCCGATGTATTTACCGATGCCGAAGCTGCGCCGCTTTTATGTGCCGGAGCAATTGGTTACCGTTCGGTGGCATTGTGTAATCATGAAAACGGACAAAATATCGGGTTGACCGGTTTTGGAGCTTCAGCACATTTAGTGTTGAAATTGATTCGGTACAAATACCCCGATTCTAAAATCTATATTTTTGCCCGAAGTGAAAATGAAAGAAAGTTTGCCTTGAAACTGGGAGCGCATTGGGCCGGCGATACAACCGACAAACCAAAAGAATTGCTGCACAGCATTATCGATACAACCCCCGTTTGGAAACCTGTAGTTCACGCGCTTGAAGTGTTAAAACCCGGTGGCAGGCTCGTAATCAATGCCATACGAAAGGAAGATATCGACAATGAATATCTGGTAAATATCGACTATCCAAAACATTTATGGATGGAAAAAGAAATGAAAAGCGTTGCCAATGTTACCAGCAACGATGTTCGCGAATTTATCCGGATTGCTGCTGAAATGCCATTTAAACCGGATGTTGAAACATACGCATTCGAAGATGCCAATAAGGCAATTATGGATATTAAAAACCAGAAGATTAAAGGGGCGAAAGTGCTTGTAATTTAAACACTCTATGATAGCAAGAAAACTATTTTACAAACCTACTTACCAGTTTGTTATGAGGCTTGCTACCTAATTTGCCATTCGATTTAGTTTCGCTATTTGCAGTAACAATACCCGTAAAATATTACTGGTCACTCTCTTTAAAAAACTTCAATAATTCTTTATTAAATGTGGAAGCCTTATTGCAATTCGTAAAAAATACATATCCAAACTTCTGCTCTTTGTTGAACATAAATTCGCCAGTAAAATTCAAGTTAAAACCACCGTGGTAAAATTCATCTCCAAACTCTGTTTGCCTAATACCTATACCAAGCCCCCACTGTTCATTTGGAGATTTACCGGCATTCGGAAATTGCACCTTCAACATGTCATCATAGCTTTCCTTCTTTAATACTTTTTCATTCATCAATCCAATTAAAAATCTGGCATAGTTTAATGCTTCTGTTTGCATGCTATATGAAGCATAAAAATCAGGATTATCAGCATCGATACCATACCCATCTGCGACTTTTCCATCGACATGACCGATAGCCCGATGTTCTTTAACCCAGCTATTCCATGTGAAATATGTTTTCTCCATTCCTAATGGCTTTGCAACTTCTTCGTTGAACAATTCCTGAAGATCATTTTTTTTGATATTCATCAAATGTGCAATAACATTCGCCAGATATTCATAGCCTTCGCCCGAATATTGATATTGGGTGCCCGGAGTAAATTTAATATCAAGTTTTCCGTCTTTGTTAAAGAATCTCCAATTTGGAAAGCCGGTCGTGTGGGCAAGAACCATCCTGGCTGTAATTAGCTTATACCGTTCATCATAAGCAATATCAGGATAAGGCAGGTAAGTAAATAAGGGCTCGTCTAAATCCAAAACTCCTTTATCAACCAGTCGCATCACTAAAAATGCAAATGGTGTTTTTGTCATTGACGCCGCATCAAAAAGGGTTCCGTATGATACCCTTTGTTTTGTTTCGACATTGGTTACGCCTAAAGTTCTGCGATATACTATTTGTCCCGTCGTTGATCAAGGCGAATGACAAGCCCGGCATCCCAATTGAATCCAATTGAAATCTAAGAAATGTATCCATTTTTGAAAAAGAAATATTCTTTCCATTTTCCGATCTAAATCCCGAGGTGGCATTGGCTCTGTTCAAGAACGTTTCGTCTATTTGGGACTTCACATAAGTAAATTTCAACCCATCATAGATTCCTTTCCAGATTGCAGAAAAATGTGTTTCATTTGGATAAGCCGCTACTTCCCACTGCAAATCTTCCGGTGATCCGAGGGTTAATAATGAATCAAAATGTGAGATGCCCATTCCAACCTGAGCTCCTCCATCCCGGGAACTTATCCAAAGTGAATTTTTTATCGCTTCATTGTTTTTGAGTTTTTCCGGGGCGATTTTATTGATATACTCGTTATCCCACCATAAACTTGGCTCAACAGTAATGTATGATTTAAAAAGTGTTGGCTCATTCAGGTACGCATAAATTGCAAATAAGCCACCTGATGAAGTTCCGTAAAGGATGTTGCTTTCAATTTCTACCTGCCATTTTTTATTTACAAACGGAACCAGTTCTTCCTTCAAAAATAAAAGGAAGTTACCTGCACCTCCTGAGACAGGATTATTTTCCCCATCACTGTTTTCAGCGAGCGTAGGAGTAAAATCCCTATCCCTCATGTTTATACCATCCTTGTAATAGTTGCGAACGCTAACAATAATGATATTGGCAGGTATAAATTTGGCGTATTCCAGGAATTCGAAAACTCTCACCGTCAAAGAAGTGTTCCATTCTCCGTCCAGTACATACAAAACATCATATTTTTCGGTTGAACCTTCGTTATAATTTTTCGGGAAAATAATTTCTATATTTCTCTGCTCTTTTAAATAGCTGGAAAACAGAGAATCTTTTTGAACGACCTGAGTCCATGCAGGTATTGATAGGATTAAGAATAAAATAATAGAAGTAAGAACAACAAATTGGGCTCTAATTTTCATCTTTGGATATTTAGTACAATACCGCAAAAAAATGAAAACGTTACATTTAGGGATTATCGTTTATCCGAAAATATAGCCAGAAGCTAACAATTGGTTGTTATCTGTCGGTTTATTTTAGTGAATCTTAACTTCCCGGATGTATTGCATAGTATAGTATTATATTTCAGGGGTACTGAATCTTTCATTCATTATGGACAATGGCGCGGACGGAAGAGCCACCCGATTGTGGTCAGTTCCTGATTAGTACAATACCATTAATAAATTTGATTGTAAAGAAAAGTATTTCAATCTGATTTTAACATTACTTTTGACTGGATAGCATATCAAGAAAATCATAAATTCTTTGTCCTGAATCAATCCTGGCCTGCTTATTTCCTTCAACGGTCCCTCCTATCATGTAACCTTCATTTAGTGAATGTCCTGCATTTTCATAAGCAAAAAGTTTGTGCCAATACGGAAATTTGTTTTCATCTAACCTTTTCATTATCATATCACACATTTGAGCCGATGGCCACATCATATCTTCCTTTCCTGCTAAAAGCAGAATAGGTCCGTTAATATTTTCAACCTTGATTACAGCTTTTTCAACTGCTTCTGTTTGTTTTAGTGCAAGCTTGTAGGGTTCCACATATTGATTATTAACAATTTTACTATAATCATACTCAGCAAACGGAACAAAAGGAAGCCCTTCACCATTGGATGACCAGCTGGACTCATACCGGGGACCTAAACCTTGAAAAACCACGCTACCCGGAACCGTTGCGATTACACCTTCAATTTGTTTATATTTTGATGCCAGTAAGAGGGCAAGTTCTCCTCCCTTAGACCCTCCCCATACTACAACTTTTTTATTCTTAACCGACGGTTTAGATTTAAATTTTTTTATTATTTCTTCAAAATACTCTAAAGGAATCATCTCAAGGTAGTCTGGTGTGTTTTTAGTTCCGAAATATCCAACAATGTAACATGGGTAGCCCAGTTTTGTTAAGTATTCAGTATCATAATAACTGGGGAAACCTCCCTCTGAACCTCCCAAAAGCATGATAGCAACATTTTTATCATCTTCTTTTGGAGGATAATATTTTGAATCCGGTATGGTGTCTTTTTGTGCAAATGTTTCAAATGAGCAAATGAAAACAATTAGAAGTGTAATAAGAATTTTTGATTTCATATTTTATGTTTTGAGTAATAGACGCAAAGGAATCCTGATGGTTACACACCAACTGAATTTTTGTTAATTTATAATCTATTTAACTCTATGGTTAGTTTATAAATTCTCCCGTGCTCTTTAATGGTTTTAAGGTATGGTATAATATTGAAACAATGTGATCGTGCAGCAGTGAGGAACCGGACGAAGCCAATCCACAGGTAAACTGCCGTTTGAATCGCTCATTAAATTATTTTTAGCTTTTCACCAGCTCAGAAACAACTATCTATTTCACCAAATCTTTAAATGCTGATCCAAAAATTAAATATCCGGTATTTCCACCAATCGTACCCTCATTTTGTCCCCATAGAAATGGCCAGTCGTCATAGTTTTCAAAATGGTCGGGTTTTCTGAATAATATACCCGGAGCAACATTGCCCGGAATAAATGAGAAATCAGCCCTGTTATTACCATAGAATACTGCTTTGGGACGAGCAGCGCCCACCGTTGCCACCAACGAATAATTGTGATACGGATGGCAGCCAAATAGCCAGTTGGTGGTTTTGAAAGCATGGCTGGCGTCGATAATATCAGGGAAATATTTGCTGGCAAAGCAAATGGTGGTACCAAAGTTTACAATGGCTCCGCTACCTGCCCAGTTGCCAAGGCCGATAGGTACTCCATACGGATTATCCTTTTCAAGTCCGTCGATGTATTCTTTGTACTTCACAACATAAGGCCGGAGCTTTTCTTTGTAGGATGCATCCATGTGCGGTATGGCATGTAATGCCGTCAAAATGGTGAAACTGACATTACGATCAAGTGCAGGCCATAAAAGTTCCTGAAATTTATCGACATATTGTTGCTCCCCGGTTGAGATATACAGTTGAAGATTGGTGGCCATATTTGCTGATCGACCCCATCGGCTAAATCTATCCTCCTGGCTGATTGGCAAGTAATTTCCGTTGCCTCTTTCAGAAGTCTTTTTGACTGCTGCAACGCTCTTTCCGAAAGATCATCGTTATATCCCTTCAACGCCCGGCTTGCTGCGGCAAACATCGTTGCTGCCCTAAGATCGAGGCCGGGATTGCGGCTTGTAAATGCCCACATATCATCTTTAACTCCGCTCGACCGGCCATCAGCGGCTACTTCATAGGGGCCAAGGTCCGGATTATAAGGAAGACCGTCCGTTATTGAGGCTGCGTCACCAAGGTGATGGTAATTATCGAGAACAGAGTTAGAGAGCGTTTGTGCCATGTGGCCGATAATCTCTGCCTGAGCTACCAGGTTCAATGTTCCATGCTCGATAAACTGCAATATGTCCGGCGTTCCATCCGGACGGTGAAGATCAACATAACGTTGCTCTTCATCAACAAAAGTCTGATCGCGTAAGGGTTTGAAATATTCCCATGTCTGAACAAAGTTCTGCACCACGCCAATGTTCGATCCTGTTTCGATATCAAAATCTCCGGCATCGAAAAAACCGCCTACGTTTAATCCGGGGATCGTTTCCAGCGCTTTATATTTGGTATCGGTTGTTGGTCCCTGCCATGAAGGTCGAAATGATCGGTGTTTGGCGGAGCCTGGAGATAACCTTCCTTAAAAGGTTCGCCATGCCACACCCTGTAAGCCTCGTTTACGAACATGTGATTCATATGTATCGGAATCCATATATCGCTGGTGGCGTCGGTGATCTAATCGTAAACATTATCTTCTATTATAAAGTTATTTGTTTTAAAGTCGCCATACTGAATATAGTATATCCCGGGAGTGGTTACGGAAGAAAAATCGAATTTTACATAGTGGTATTTGTAATAGTCACCCCAGGGTACGATATTGCCGCTGAATACTTCGGTAGCATTGCCGTCGTCGCCTATTTTATATATCGATGCTTTTGCAAGCGGTTTGTCTTTCTTGTCGAGTTCAATGACAGATACTTTTGGTTGCGAAGGGAGATAGCCCACCTGCGAGAAACCGATATTTGGCTCTCTTATCCAACCGTCAATGGCATTTGGTTCAACGGTCCAGGTTAAAACCTTGCCTGTTTTTCCTGCCGGAAGTAAACTGCGAACTACATACCAGCCGTTTTGTGCCAGTATGCGGCCGTCGAAAAGCATAAGATCGGCATCATGCGCGGTGATTTTTACCATGCGTTCAGGCTCATCGGGTGCAAGAAGGATGGTGCGGCCGGTTTCCAAAGGAAGCGGATCGATAAATTTGCCGGTTCCCCTGTCGTCGGAAGTTACATATCCCTTGAATTGTTTCAGTTTTTCACTGTTAGGCCTTGTAATGGTATTCCCTACCGCATAGCGCGGAAAACGATTGAAACGCCCGTCCATCAAATAGGTCTTTCCCCAGTATTGCGAGGGCAGAAACTCAAGATTAAATCCGGCATTCCCTTCAAGTTCCGCAGGAACAGGCTTATCCAGGTAAACAGATATCTCAACACCTTTACCTTTAGCCGTGACCACCACCCGAGATTCAAAATCGTAATCATCATACCTTAACATAGACTCAATGGATTTCGACGCACGGTCTACCGTTCGGGTTGGTATTTCAGGAACAAGATCCCACTGCTCCGGAGTACTGGAAAGTCTCACAGCGCCGCCTTGCGCTGTTCTTACGCCATGGTGAATCAATTCAATACCGGCGGTCTTCTCATCGTTAAAACCTCCGGTAAAAAGGTTATTGTACACAAGTATATTGACGCCTTGCGTCTCGAAATACTCCAGATCATTGAGTATCAAATCCTGGCTAAAACCGTTGCTGATATGCCGCAAACAGCAGCACTACAAGTGATAAAAATGTTAGTTTTTTCATATCGATTTAGAAATTAGGCTAGTGGTTTACATATTTAATCCATTATTGACATGGTTGCTAAGCGCATAAAGATTAAAAAAATAAATTAAAATGCCATGCAAACGAAATTAACTTCCTCCCGGAGGAACGGAGGGAAACATGGTTTCCGATCTGCGCATCATTGCGGCTTATGCAATTCACCGATCCCGTTTGCTGAACCAGTGGGAGATACGATTTCCAATCGCGTTGAAACCTTCAAGGTTAAAAAAAACTTGAAGGAAAAATAAGCTTATTTGCAGTATGTTGACAATTAATGTATTGATTGTGGTATGTTAGCGGATAAGCGGAAAAATAAATGCTGGCTTAAATCGAACAAATAAATCCGAAAAACTGAGCCTTAAACCAAAATCTTTACGAAATTATGGGGTTGTGCAAAGGTTCCCATTGTTTGGGCGCAGTTTTTTATATCAATCTCTTATCCCAGAAGTAATCTTCTACGCTAACCAATTGTATGTTATCCGAAAAATCAGGATGCTCTGCATTAATTACATAATTATACTCATTTGTTATAACTGCCGAAGGAACTTTTAATGCTAAGGTTTCTTGATTTTCGTACCATTCAGAACCGATTTTTTGAAGTTCTGAATATGCCGACATTTTTCGCCAATCACCAGGCAAGTCCTTAATTTGAATTTGTTTAATTAAATGGTCATAATCTGCAATAGAAATTATCATTACCTTATATTCTATTTTAGGTATTATACTGCTTTTATGAACTATTAATTCTAATGTTGATAAAGACCTGGAGCTTCCGGTGTAAATTACATTTTGCCCTCGATAATTCCATCTGTTTTCACTACCCGAAGAAGTGATTTTATAAGCATAATCAATTTTTGATATTCTAAAAATTTCCATGCTTAAACATTATCGCCATATTCCATTGCAGTTAACCTACTCTCAACAAATCTAATTCCTGCAATCGTATTTAGATATGAAACAGGAGCTTTTCCGTCAAAATAAAAGTTCTCCTCATTAAGCCATTTATTAAAATCGTTACTTGAACCAAATATTTCGTTTCCGTGTCTGAATAATGACAATAAAAGAATTAATTGCTCTTTTAAATTATCTTTTAGTTTGTTTTCAGGCTTACGATAATTTCTAAATGTTTTAACACTAATATTTAACCAATCAGAGATAATTTCATCTTTTAGAGATGTGTATTGTTTAAAAAGAAGCATATATTTCCAATCGATTTCTTTTGAGTGAAGCCATGTAATTACATCTGTATTAGATAATTTATCCGGAATTTGTATTTTTCTAATCTCACTCTCACTAATATGTTTTTCTATGACGTTTCCCATGACTAAATATTTTTATTCAAAAATAAGGAATAATTACCGCTGCACAAAGGAACAATTGCCTTTTTTGTTTTTTAGTTTATCGTCGGAATCTTGAAAATTGCGCCGAACGGCAGTCTGACTAAAAACTCATTTGGTTGAATGCTAATTGAACCCGTTCAGTGGTATTTACAGGCAGATTTAAAATCACCGGATTTTTCATAGTTCGTTTGAGTATTTAGTTTTTCTGAATTAAAAATAGCTTAAAACAACTGATTTTGAAGCATAAAAGGTGAAAAATACGTTCCAGGTATTTTCCCGCTACCAGGCATTTATTTTTTGTAACTCTACCTTGCAACAATAATATTTTTCAAGATTCCGTTTTCACCGGAGCAGCATTGGGATTATGAAATTTATAGTTGCGGCCCATCAGCGACCGTATTGTTTCGGAAAATAAATTTAGTGAATTACCGGGATAAAACCACGCGATGCTCCGAAGTAATCGCTATGCGACAATCGCGCGGGAGCGAGGTAATTCTTAATCGTGAATACTAATTTGTTTTGTCCATTCATTTTCGATTTGATTAAATTCTACGCTGATAAATCTTTTCAAAACTCATTTTATTCCTCGCATTATTTGCATTTGATAATGATTTGTATAACTCAAGGAATTTTTGCTTACCAAATTCCTTGATTAAGAATTCAACAAAAGATGCTGATGTGCAGTATGCTAAATTATCACCAATATCATTATATGAAAGTAGAGTTGAGATAGTTATCAATCTTTCTTTTTTACTTAGCAATAAAAGAATTTCATTAATACTTTTTGTTGGGTAACCAATTAATCTTGAAAAAGCTTTGTCCCCATATAACTGAGATAGATAAACTGCTGTACCCTCATCAATCAATGCCGGAGCTTTATTAAGTGTATATCCAAGAACATGCGCCAATTCATGATAAGGATCCATATGTATTGAATCATTAAATACTTCAACGATATTATTATCAAATCCCCATCCAATATCTTTATGACCGGTAACATTATACTTTAATTGCTCATCCTCGAAAAGAAAAATATTGATTGCTAAATCTGTTTTAATCCCAAAAAAACCGGAAATCTCCAGATAAGCTGATTCCCTTTCATTTAGAAAATCTAATTTTATTTTCTTGTTAAGATGACCCTCAAAAGTGTATAAATTAAAATGTTCAGAAGATATTGATGTAAAAACAGAATCTTTGTTCAATAGCCATTCTCTCTCCTGCCCATTACATCTAAAAGGAATGAAGATTAGAAAGATTAATATTAACATCCAATTTCTCATTGATTAACTTTATCACTGCCAACGTGTGAGGCCTCCAACCAGCCTGGTTATTTCCCTCATGCCATGATGGATTATAATCCCATTTTGGGTGTGGAAATATAGTTTCTTGCTAATGGATTTCATATTGCAGATTTTTAAGGTGCAGGGTTACAAATATTCGATTTATTTTCGGGAGGCATAATTAACGGTTAATTTTTTGC
Source organism: uncultured Prolixibacteraceae bacterium (assembly GCA_963821855.1). GTDB lineage: Bacteria > Bacteroidota > Bacteroidia > Bacteroidales > Prolixibacteraceae > Draconibacterium. Next base: position 246,322 of record CAWGFJ010000008.1, read on the forward strand.
TTTTAAAATTAGCAAACTTTTGTCAGAAGTCAATACCAAGGTTTTATCAAATAAAATAACAATTTTAAAAGTTCCTTTAACACCAGCAAAGCATCAGGATTATGGAATTATTGGTACGGCTCATGAGCGATTGTATTCTAAGGAAGGATTAAATTTAGTGAATTACCGGGATAAAACCACGCGATGCTCCGAAGGAATCGCTATGAGACAATCGCGCGGGAGCGAGGACTAAGGAAATATGGCACGTTGTTGTGTAATTTTTCATTCCAATATTCGGTTTTTTAAATCCATGTTCTCATGTAAAATTCTTGTAATTTCAACGAAATGAGAATTTATTCTCCTGAAAAAGATAATATGTCGATTTATGTGCAGTCCAAACAGGTTGGGCATTACTTTAAAATATTTTTTCCCAAATGCAGAATTCCCAGCAACTTTTTTACAGGCGTTTAATAAGTCATTGTAATATTTATTGGCCTGTTTTTCCGACCATTCTTCAAGCGTGTATTCCCAAATTTGAGTTAAATCATCAACAGCTTTATTCGTAAGATAGTAGTCAGCCATTGATTCGTTTCTTTGCTTTTAACGATTCGAGATGTTTTTCCGCATCAAAATCAGACGCAATTCCACTGTCAATTCCTTCCTGAATCGCTTTCTTCAATGCAGCCACTTTGCTTTCTTCTTCTTCTAAAAGTCGCAATCCGGCACGAATAACCTCACTCACATTTTTATACCGTCCTTTAGCGATACTTTCCTGAACAAATGTGTCGAAATAGTCTCCAAGTGATATGGATGTATTTTTGTTCATTTATTTAAATTTTCTCAAATATACCAATAATTGGTACAACCTTCAAATCCTGTTCATTTATTAATTCTGAATTTTTGTCTACTAAAAGTCTTGTCTTCAGTATTATAAAAAAGTGTGAAAATTGAATAGGATCTATTGTCGTCTGGTACAGGCGGGCATTCAGACAGTAGAAAACAGCAAAATTTATAGAATAAACAGCATCGGAAATACGAAATTTTTAGATACGGTTCCTATGAGATTGTATTCTCATGAAAGATTAAATTTAAGTAATTACTTGCATAAAACCACGCGATGGGCTCGCGCGGCAGCGATGAGGCGCGGGTTCCGATCCGCACATTTTAAGAGTCAGCGAATCGGAATTCGCTGCACCCGCAAAGATCGCCGCACCCGTTTGCCGATTACCGGGGTGATGCGGTTTCTAACCGCTTCTATATTGTTTTCTACTTTACAACAATAACATTTTCCGGAATTTCATTTTCACCGGCATAGCTTCAGGATTATGAAATTTATGTTTTCGGCTTGAAATTTTGGGTTTATGGCACGGATTGCAAATCCAGCGAATCTAAATAATTAAAAATGAAGATCTCATAAGCCAATTGTTATTTTAAATGCTCTTTAAAGAATGACCTCAACTTAATGTTCTTTAACGACCTGTTAGCCTTTAGCCAGCTTCTGTGTATCTTGCCCCATGAACGGTGATTTGTAATGCGGCTTCATTGCTTTGATGTAAATCATCAGGGTTCAGTTCAACATTCACGGCATCTAAGATTTCTTCCATGCGATGCAGTTTCGTCGTACCTGGAATAGGGACGATCCATGGCTTCTGTGCTAAAAGCCAAGCCAAAGGGAGAAACTTTAAGACCCCCAGTTCCTAACGTACGTTTTTCCATACAACTATTATTTATTCTATGAAGTAATATTTGAATTAACCCTATCTATTCTATAGCTCCTGAGCCGTTGGACGGAAGATGACTTCATTAATATCAACGTCCTCGGGCTGACTGATTGCAAAAGCCACCACACGTGCAAAGCTATCCGGACTAATTCCTACCGTTCCCACATAATCTTTGTTAGCCTGCTGAATATCTGCCTCGGAAATATGTTCCAGTAATTCTGTTTTAACAGCACCTGGACACACAATCGTAGTTCGGATATTATAAGGCTTCAATTCCATTCGCAAACCTTCAGACAATGCCCTTACTGCATATTTTGTTGCAGAATAAACAGCCGAGCCACCAAATATTTTATGCCCCGCCACTGAAGAGGTATTTATAATCTGACCTGACTTTTGTTTTTTCATATGTGGCAGAACTGCAGCAATCCCATTGAGTACTCCTTTAATGTTTACATCAATCATCTTATCCCATTCATCCACATTTAGACGATCAATAGGTGAGAGAGGCATTATACCCGCATTATTGAGGATTACATCAATACGTCCGAATTTTTCAACAGTTGAATCAACCAAGTTCTTTACCTGATCCCGCTGTGTTACGTCTGTAACAATGGCAAGTGCTTTACCACCGTTTTTCTGGATTTCTTTTGCCAGTTTTTCGATTCTATCGGCTCTTCTTGCACCCAGTACTACCGCTGCGCCAAGGTTTGCCAAATGTTTGGCAGCAGCTTCGCCCATACCACTACTTGCTCCTGTGATTACAATTACTTTTTCTTTTATATTGTTGCTCATGAATTATATGTTTTTAAAATGACACCTAATATTATTTATTATTAACTCTAATAGAATATTTCATTGAAAAAAGCTTGCATTTGAGCTGCATAGGGTACACCATACCGGGCAAACGTTGCTCTTGTTTTTGCATCAGGCTTCCAGTCGAAAAAGGCATGTCCTGCGCCTTCTACCTGAATATAGTTGACAGGCTGCCCGGCAGCCTTTAACACATCTACGTAGCGTTGCACCATTTCGTGATTTACGATCGGGTCTTCTGTACCACGAACCATGAAATGCGGAAGAACCCGCTCACTAACCTTTGGAACATTCTTTGAAGGAGAAATGGCATCCCAATAACCCTGGTCTGTTTGCTCTAGCAACGATTTAAAGTCGGCAGCCTCAAATGCACCATAGCTTGGTGCCACCGCCTTAACTGCATTGGTTATTTCAGTTTTTACCTGAACCACGGATTTTCTTTTTGGCAGGTAAGTGGGCATATATTGGTAAACTCCATTGGTTTCACCAAAACCTCCATCTCCAATAAGCGGACTGAGGGTGGCTGCTGCTGCCGCTAGATGACCACCAGCGCTATCGCCCGTAACCGCAATTCGGGTCGGGTCACCTCCGTACTCCGCAGCATGTTCCTGAATGTGAGCTATAGCTCCAAAAACATCTTCTATCAATTTGTGCATGTATGTAGGTTCGGTTTCTCCATCCAGTTTGTTAATCCAACGGTAGTCAATACTGAACACGATGTAGCGAGCACCCTTAACCAGTTCACGAGCTAGTCCACGCATAATGTCTTCGTTGTTTGAAGACCAACCTCCGCCATGAATGATGATAATACAAGGAAGATTTTTGGCGCCTTTAGGGGAATACACGTCGTATTTCAGACGGCTTAACACCTGGCTTTGCATACACCACGTCTTGGGTTACTTTTACATTGTCCACCAACGAACTTGGAATAAATGTTACCCCGACCTTCATGTCCCTGGTAACCGGTATTTTCATTATAGGTGAGAAACTTTCGTGACTCGTTGTTCCCCACATACCTCCTTTCACGGTGTAATACACGGCATCCACACTGTATCCCGATGCAGGTTTAGCTTTTACCGACAATACAGTGCCCGCAGGCACCTTGCCATCATCAGGAATTTTTGGACTAATGGTATAAGAGCCGTTTTCGGTCGGAACAGCCATTACGTTAAAAGTTTCTACCGACTCCACTTTTGAAGAAGATGAGGATGTTTGTGCATTTAAGTTGGTAACCGGCCAAGCGACAGCATAAACAACCGCTGTTTTTACAAGACTGGAAATTAATTTATTCATGAGACTATTTCTTATTATATTCTTCATCTGATACCGGCTCCATCCATTCAACAATTCCCTGTTCCGTATTGGGAATAATATAAAGTTGTTGTAAACCCACATCCGGGCTTGCGCCATGCCAATGCCTTACATTAGGCGGGCATTTTATCACATCCCCTTTTTTGATAACTTCAATGGGTTTTCCTTCAATTTGATGATAGCCAATACCATCCGTAATAATCAGGATTTGTCCGGATGGATGGGTATGCCAATGGCTTCTTGCACCGGGTTCAAAATAAACATTACCGGCAAGTGTTGTGAATATTGAATCTGCTTCCAACAGGCTTGTAGGATAAGCATCCCCGGTAAACCATTCTTCCGAACCTTTTTCACCTTTTGGGAAAATGGCATTTAATTCATTTTTATCTGTCTTCATGTTTTCTTGTTTTTCAGTTTTTGTACTGCAGGCTTGTACTAAGCCTAGTAAGACTGTAATTCCGATAATTGTTATTTTTTTCATTGTATTCATTTTTTAATTGATTAATTAATTTCAAAGGTCACAGCAACGTTTCCCGAACCCAATATCTCCAACAATCCTTCCGGATTGTTAGTTTTTCCGATTTTGGTATAATTGTATGAAGTTGAAAATGTTTTATAAAAGAGCACCAATGTGTTTGAGCCGTACAGCATCAAATCGCCGTTTTGTATAGTTCCGGGATTAGAAGCATTAGTGGGCAAACTTTCCACTAAGTCAGCATATTTTTCGTTATTGTTCAATTCAGTCATAGTGAGCGTCAAAGGCAAGCGTTCTTTAAAAGCATTTGCAGTCGCATTGTTTTGTAACGTAGCCGAAAAAGATGATGTTCCAATCGTAATTTTTAGTTCCATCGTGTCTATATTCTCGGTTTCATTCTGGTTTTTAATAGCTTGAGTTTCATTCTCCTGTGTACAAGCGAATAATTGTATACAAAAAAGGCTCGTTAAAAGAAAAGTTATGGTTTTTATTGTGCTGTTCATTCCTGTATGTTTTTAATGATTTTTGCTGGAATACCACCAACAATTGTATTATCAGGCACATCTTTAGAAACTACCGCACCCGCTGCCACTACAGAGTTTTCACCAATCGTTACACCTGCTAAAATAGTGGCATTTGCGCCTATCCAGGCATTCTTTTTAATGTGAATTTTGCCAGTTGTCAGCGTTTGTCTTTCTTTGGCCGAAATGGGATGACCTTCAGAAAGCAGACTTACTTTAGGTGCAAGCATAACATTATCTTCAATGGTTATTCCTCCCAAATCCAAAAAAGTGCAATCAAAATTGATGAATACATTTTTACCTATTTTGGTGTTCTTTCCGTAATTGATTTGAAACGGTGGAAAAATGGTTGTAGTTTCATCTATTCGTGAATCTGTTATGTCGCTTAAAAATGTTCTCACATTATCCAAATCGGTTTCATTGTTCAGCTTTACAAGCAATTTACGTGTGTGATTGCAAGCATTTCCAATTTTGAAATATTCCGGGTCGTTGAATGGAACAGCCTCTCCATTTAATAATCTCTGAAATATTGTATTTGCTTCCATTTTATTCGTTGCTATTGTTTTAGAGTACAAAGCTATGGAAATAATTCACTACATTTGTTACACTAATTTCGTGTATAATGTCAAATATCACATATCTTCAGAAAGACGTTTCAATGAATGCAAAAGAAGAAAATTCTCCACGTATTGTTATGCTGAAATTGTCAAACGAAAAGGATTTTCCGGGTGACTTTCAAATAAACTACCACACACATTTGCTATGTCATCGTGGTAGCCTTACTTTTTCGTTCAACGATTCGAAGATGAAATGTAAAAGCGGTGAATTTGTGTTTTGGTTTGCTAAAAGTAAATTGACCGATATCGCAATTTTCAAAAAATTTTAGTGCAACGGTTTTACTCGTAGAAAATCAATTTTTATATGATAATATACCTGACCAAAATTGGGGCATTGATGCCACTTTGCACTCCCGTCGGTATCCTGTTAAACAGCTGGATGATGTAATCGACAAACAAAGGGTGTTATCAAACTTTCAGTTGTTGTACGATAAATTTCAAGATAAGGAACATCGTTTTTATGAAGAAGCCTTGAAACTTCAAATGCGGCTGTTTATTCTCGAAATGTGGCACACCTTCGCGAATGAATATGAGCGCAGAAAGCGCACCTTGCAAATTGGAACATTGTATGAGCGGTTTATGCAATTGGTTCAGGAATATTGTATGAAAGAGCGTGAAGTTCAGTTTTATGCCAATCGCTTACATATTACTGCTAAATATTTGAACGCTGTTTGCAAACAAAATTCAGGTATTACTGCTTCGGAATGGATTCGGCGAAATACAAAAGAACGTATTGTCTTACTTTTAGAAAACCCAGGTTTGAATATTGCAGAAATTGCCGATGAAATGGAATTTTCAAGTCGGTCATTTTTCACTCGTTACACGAAAAAAGTGTTAGGTGTTACACCAAGTGAATATCGAAATCGGATGAGGTAGAAGAGGAATGTCTGCGATAGCACTCTTTGCTCTTGTGAGGACGGGTTTAAGCTTCGTTCAATTTTTTTATCTATCAGGAAAACCTTTTAATAAATGCAATATTGGGAAATATTATAAAGTTTTTTTGTATTATACTTTTTCCTGAAGGTACTTTCCAGCTTTTGGATTTCTGATGTTGGATCTTTTTCCGGAGGCGTAATTCCCGATAATTTTTAGATTCTAAAATTAGGACGCTTTTGTAGGAAGGCAATACCCGAATGAAGTGCTCCTTTTACAACAATTACATTTTCCGGAATTCCATTTTCATTGAGAATCGTAGTAAAGCAGGAGCATAAAATACCCTTCCAAACTTTCTCAAAAAAATACTTCAAAATCCTAACGATTCGTTTATTCCGTGTAAATCCTATTCTCCTGTTCTTCCACCCTAATAAAAGTGGTTCGTTTGGTTAATTCCTTTAAGGTAGATGCGCCAACATAGGTACAGGTACTTCTCACACCGCCCAGTATATCGAGAACAGTTTCTTCCACGGGTCCGCGCCACGGAACTTCCACGGCCTTTCCTTCGCTTGCACGGTAATTGGCCACTCCACCAACATGTTTGTCCATCGCAGTTTCCGAACTCATTCCATAAAACTGGCGGTATTTTTTACCGTTTTTCTCCACGATTTCGCCACCGCTTTCGTCGTGTCCGGCTAACATGCCACCCAGCATTACAAAGTCGGCGCCGCCGCCAAAAGCCTTTGATACATCGCCGGGCGTTGTGCATCCGCCATCGCTGATAATTTGCCCGCCCAAACCATGTGCTGCATCTGCACATTCAATTACCGCCGAAAGCTGCGGGTAGCCAACACCGGTTTTCACCCTGGTTGTACACACCGAGCCGGGCCCAATGCCTACCTTAATAATATCAGCTCCGGCAAGAAGCAATTCTTCCACCATTTCACCGGTAACCACATTTCCGGCCATAATCACTTTGTCGGGATGACGCTCGCGTGCTGCCGCCACATAGTGCACAAAATGCTCGGAATAGCCATTGGCAACATCGATACACAAAAACCTGAGATGTGGATTCTGCTTAAAAATTTTGTCCACTTTTTCGGTATCGCTTTCCACTGTTCCTGTGCTTACCGCAATATTATTTTCAATTCCTTCGGGTGCGCCGGTTATAAAGTCGTTCCACTGCTCCACCGAATAATGTTTGTGAATGGCCGTAAAAAGCTGGTGCTTTTGCAAAGCGACTGCCATTTCAAACGTTCCTACTGTGTCCATGTTTGCAGCCATTACGGGTATGCCTGTCCAGGTTTGGCCGGTGTGCATAAATTTAAATGTCCGTTCCAGGCTAACCAGCGATCGGCTTTTCAACGTTGAGCGTTTTGGCCTGAACATTACATCTTTAAAACCTAATTTAATGTCGTATTCTATTCTCATTGCTATACTATTATTTCGTGAACAAATTTAAATGTAAAAGTTATTCTTTTGTTTAAAAATCTCTTTTGAGATTGCTTCGCTATACCCGGAATAAAAGAAAACTTGAATGAAACTGTCATTTAGGGTGTTCACTCAATTTTTATTTGAGTATAGTGAGACAATGACAGAGATGCTGAAACAAGTTCAGCATGACGTTCAATCAACGATTGATAAATTAATAAAGTTCGTCACCCTGAACTTGTTTCAGGGTCTTAATAAATATGAAATAATCAGGACCCAAAAGATGCTGAAACAAGTTCAGCATGACGTATCGAGAACGAATGTGATACAAAACGGATTTAAGTATTTGAAGAAATTCAATATTTACTTCTCCCGAATCCGCTGGATTTTTTTTTCGCTTAAGTTTCCTGAATATACCAGCAATGTGTATTTCAGCACCAATGGTTCGGTGGTTGAAACCGGGACAGTTTTATTTCCGGGCCAGGCTGCGTTTTGCATGCTGTTTTTTGCGCGTAAAATCCAGTTTTGCGGGTAGCCCGGATTTTCAGGATTATCGACAATTGCGATTCCTCCTCTCCTATCATCCTTTAAAATACTTCCTGATATGTTGATGTAACCCGGCGACTGAACCGCTTCATTCTGAGGTTCCACTTTTCCCTTTGGCCCTGTAAATTCAACATCTTCGGGTAGTTTCATTCGCACCGAAAAACCACTGTAGCCTTTTACGTCTTCTGAACCGCCTATTTTCAGGTTGTCTTCCATAGCCAACAGGTGAATTTCAAAATCTATTTTCCTGTAATTGCCGTTTTCGGGATGAATGATAATGGTGGTATTCTCTTTTATATAAGGAATTTCCCTGCCTTCTCTTTCCCATTTTGGCGACATCCAATCGACCTGGGTGTTCAGAACTGCTATTCCGCCCGATTTTGCAATAAACTCAACATCGGTAACCCGCTGATCAAAATCCTTGATTTCCCAGGGATCGCCAATCCGTCGGTCGCCAATCCACACCTGGTGCCATGCCCAGAATATTCCGCGATGATGGAGATGATCAGAAGGAAAATCTTCGGTTAAAACTGAACCATCAGGCCCCCATAACGGGTGAATGTAATTGCAGCGTTCATATTTTCCATCCTTGCTTTTTGGGTCCATCTGGTAGAAAAGAACGTTTTCGCCGTTTTCGGTAAATAGTAAACCTCCCTCTTCTTTTTGCATTTTAACCTGCGAAAAACCAACATCTGCCAACACCGAAAAAACAATTAGACTGAAAATGTATTTCATTTTATTCCTTTTGAATTTTGAACTAAACGGGATATCCCGATTATAATAATGCGAATGATTCCGACGAAGGCATAAATTATTAAAGCTATTCCCAGTACTACATGCAATTGCCCGATAATTTCGCTCCAATCGGTTTCAAATTTAGCAATCGAATAAATATTTAAAGCAAAAGCTGCTGCAAAACAGACGATAAAGATGATGAGCTCTTTTCGCAAACGTGAAGCTGTTATTGTTATGTCTTTCATTCTAAATAGTTTACTTATTACTTCGTCGTCTCCCGACTCAAAGTCGGGTGACGACTATTGGTGACGACTCAAATAAATACTTGTCATTTCAAATCAGTCGGCTGGCGGATGAGAAATCTCACTTTAATTGAAAGAGATTTCTCCTCGCAAACTCGTCGGAATGACAGCTCCATTCAAGATTTCAATTCTCGTTTAAACATCCTTTTCCATAACATACTCCACAGGCCAGCTAACCACCGAGTTGGTATCCATAGCCTGTAATCCGAGCAACGAAGCAATTGTTGCATGATATCCTTCACGCAACAAATTCGGATATGGCTTTCCGGCTTTTACCGCTTTTACAAATCCAACCAATTCAAGATATGTGTCGTTATTATCGTATTGCGCCATCCGGTTTCCATTGTTGAACGATGCCACCTCAGGTAACCATGTTGCTCCGCCAATTGGTATTACTTCGAAAAAATCGGATTTTAAATTGTGAATTAACTGTTTTATTCCAGGAGAAACAGGTGGATTTTCAGAATAAATCCGGTTGAGTTCAGGTTCAATGGTTCCTTTATCGCCCATAATCTGTTCTTCCAAACCATAGTGTTTATTCGAAATAAGCGAATCGTAAATACACTTCGCCCCGTTTGGATAATCGTAAACCAGCGCTACCTGGTCGTAAACTTCCCGACCGTCTTTCCAGTAACAAATACTTCCGGAACCCCTAACCTGCGTAGGTATTTCGTCGATAAACCAGTTAGCAACCTGGATCTGATGTGTTGCAAGTTCGGTCATTAAGCCGCCTGAATACTCTTTGTACAAACGCCAGTTTATTTTTCGTTCCAAATCGAGCGAAGGAATCGGACGACGCCAGTCATCATTGCGATGCCAGTAAGCCCTTACTTGCGTAACCTGGCCAATTTCTCCGGTGCGAATCCGTTCCAGGGCATCAAGATAAACCGGGTTAAAAAGCCGTTGCTGACCAATCTGCAATATCTTACCGGTAGCAAGCGAGGCATCAACCATTCGCTTTGCATCCTGAATGGTTCGCGCTACTGATTTTTCACAAAATGTGTGAATTCCTGCATTTAGAAAATCGATAGTAATATGGGCATGTTCGTGAAGCGGCGTTGCAATTACCACAGCATCCAAATCATTAATTTCGTCAATCATTTTTCTATGGTCGTAATACGCTTTTGCTTTTCCGCCGGTCATATCGATTGCCCGAAGATAATGCGGCTCATAATTGTCGCAAACAGCAACAACCTCTGCATTTTCTATTTGCTGTATGTTTAAAAGCAAAGCGCTTCCACGGCTGCCAACGCCAACAATTCCCAGCCTGACCTTGTCCGACGGAGCACGATTTTTTCCTTCATTCTGCGAAAAAACCTTTAGCCATGGAATCGATGCTAAAAAAGCTGTCGAACCCGCATATATTCCAATTTCCTTTAAAAATTCGCGTCTGTCTGTCTTTTTATCAATCATTGTTGAAACCTTTCAAATTTCAATTCCCGGAAAGACCAACAACTTAAATCAATGTTAGTTTTGTTTTAACCTCTTTTTCTTCGGAATATTCCACTTCAAGGATTTCCATCTTTTTCATTTTTTCCAGCAGAATATCCTTATCTTCTTCCGGTAAAATCAATAAAGTCGTCGATAAAAACTCACCCAATATTGCTGATTCCGATTTTACTGAAATATTTTTTGACGTTTTAACAGGATATCCGGTTGCCGGACTGATGATGTGATTTCGCCGTATAATTTTGCCTGAATCTGAATTTAATATGGTTCCCGAAGTTGTTATCGTTTCATCGCTTGCCTGAAATACGTGCAGATATTCCTTCAGATGATATGAATTCCTGATTCCCAATGGCCATTTTTCGCCATTCGGATGATTTCCCAATGCCAGCACTGAACTCTCGCCAAAACTCACAATTCCATTTTTAATTCCCTGGTTGATTATGACTGGCTTTATTGAATCCAGAGCGATTCCCTTTCCGATTGCGCCTAAATCAAACTCAATTTTATCGGCATGGAAGCAAATGCTTTTGTTCTCAAAATCAAATTCAACTTTATCGAAGCCTGAAATTTTTAATGCTTCTGAAATTTCCAAATCCGAAGGTTGATTTTCTTTTTTCCAAAGATGTATTAACGGTGAGGCAGTAATATCGAATGCTCCGTTACTCATCTGGTAGAAATCGTAGCAAATGGTAAGTATGTCCCATAAATCACCGGAAACCTGTACCCATTTATTTTTTTCAGTTTTATTGAGCGTCGAAATCGGCGAGTCAGGAATAAAACGGCTCAGCCTGAATTCAAGGTTTTTAATTTCATTTTGTACCAGTTGAAAAGTCCTTTGGCCATCATATTCCGAAGAAATAAAAACCACATCGCAACGTGTGCCCATTGCAAAAAAAGAATTGGAAAAAATGGCCGGATTGCTCATCAATTGGAAATGTACCTGTATTTTGAAAAATCAGAATTCAATCTGAATAGAAATTTCTAAATCCCGAAAACTACTTCTTAAGCTTTTCAAACAACCAATCATTTTTTAATTCCTGCTGTTCGGGAAAAGACCAGTGTTGCGTTTCCTGAAAAATGTGCAATTCCTTTTTGCCGGGAATGACATTGTATGCAGAATATGTTGATGTAGGCGGACAAACATTATCGTTGTAACCCCAGCTATACCATCCCGGAACTTTTACAAACCGCGCAAAATTGACCACATCGTAATATTTTGAAGTTTCAATTTTTTCAGGTTTAATCGTAAAATCGTTTCGAAACATATGTGGCCAGCCGCCTGCACGCTCGCTTAAATAACCCGTTAAGTCGGATAAAGCCGGATACATAGCCGCAAGACAAATAATCCGGTTGTCTAATCCGGCAGTTACAATTGATAAAGCTCCGCCCTGGCTTCCGCCTGTTACAGCTATATTTTCGCCATCGAAGCAATCCAGTGTTTCAATAAAATCGACGGAACGGACACAACCCAGATAAACGCGTTTATAGTAATAATTGTCTTTATCGTCGAGGTTCATCGTCCAGTAACCGCTTAAAGCGCCTTGTCCCAAATCGCTGTAAACCACCGGATCGAGATTTACCGGAATTCCATGGATTCCAATTTGAAATGTGATGAAGCCTTTTTCGGCAGTTTCAATATCGCCATAATACGGACGAATTCCTGCACCAGGAACTTCAAGGATTGCCGGGTATTTTCCCTCAGCCTTCGGAACACATAAAATTCCATAAATCTTTCCTCTTATATTGCGAATGCTTACATGATATACATTCACCTTATCGGTGCATCGTTCAGGCATTAAAGTCATAACAGGTTCAATTGGTATTTTTGCCAAATCTTCTTTGCCACTCTTCCAGAATTCTTCAAAATCATCGGGTAAAGATGTGGTTGGTTCAATTTTTTCAGGCGAAAATCCTGCAGTAGCATAAGATGAATAAGTTTTGCCATCAACTTCAACCGAAGCTGTGCAGCGAAGAAATCCGGAACCCTGAAATTTATCCGCTTTAACGATTGCAACTCCTTTTTTTAAACGTGATTGTACCTTCATCCCATTTATCTACCAATTCCGGTTGGATAATATAATTTACATCAATAGCATCCAGTTTTTCATTATTTCGCCACACTGTAATTTCAAATTCTGCACTTTCGCCTGATTTGTAAGTCCAGTCGGCATGATCGGGACTAACAACTACAGAAACCAGTTCCCGCCGCGGCTGTGCAACAATTTGAACGGTAATAATAAAAGAAATCATCAGGGTTAAAATGGAATATTTATTCATGATATTAAATTTTGAATTTTATCTTAAACAATGAATTTTAAAAGATATCCGAAAATAAATACTATTTCACATAAAACAAAACTCCCCGGTTACCGACCGGAGAGCTTGCATTTATATAAATATTAAATTTGATTAATTAAACGGTAGGTTCCCAACCGGGAGCATAATCACGGCTCCAAAGTTTCATCGCATCTCTGTCCGTCATTTTACCGCTTGATGGATCCACATCGAAACCTTTTCCAATGCGGTATGCCACATTTGAATAATGTACCAATGCCTGGCTTACAACGCCTTCAGCAATTGGTGAATTAAGTTTATCATTTCCGCGAATGGTTTCAAAGAAATTAACCACATGACCTGTGGTCATATCGCCACCACCGCCAAGCGCTGTTCCGGCTTCGTTGGAAGATGATTTACTGTCTTTCACCTGTTTACCTCTTCTGTCGAATAGAATATATTTGCCACGATCAACAAAAACAGAGCCTTCACTTCCATAAATAATGGTTCCGCGATCGCCCCCATAAGTGTCATAACCATTCCGACTTTTTCCATCCCAATTAATTATCTTTATCGCCGTCAAATTTGAAAGTGGCAAACATGGTGTCATACATTTCCCATCCATCATCCAAAAAATGACTTTTTGCTGCCTGCACATCCACACGCTCAGGAAAATCAACCTGCAAAGCCCAGCGAGCCACATCCAATTCATGAGTTCCATTATTTCCGGCTTCGGCAGTTCCGTAATCCCAGCCATACCAATGCCAGTTATAATCCCATGTTTCTTCGGTATAATCACGCCGTGGTGCGGGTCCCTGGAATAGATCCCAATCCAGACCTTCAGGAACAGGAACTTTTTTCTGCACAGGTGACGCGCCTCGGGTATTGGTATAAAATGCCAATGCTTTATAGGGCGTTCCAATAGCTCCGTTATGAATAGCATTAATAATTTCGATAGTATGATCGGAAGAACGTTGCTGGTTTCCCATCTGAACTACTTTGTCGTATTTTTTCTGAGCTGCAACAATCAATTCATTTTCGTGCATATTATGGCTGCAAGGTTTTTCAACATACACATGTTTTCCGGCTTTCATGGCCATAATTGCTCCCGGAGTATGCCAGTGGTCGGGTGTAGCATTAAAAATTAAATCTACTTTTGGATCGTCGAGAACTTTGCGCACATCGTTTTCCAGTTTTGGCTGATAATCGATAAACTTTGACCATTTCTTCACTGCGCTCTCGCGTTGTTTTTTCATTACATCGCACAGATAAAGCAACTCCACATTACTTTCTTTCTGAGAAACCGGTTCGATAATATGCTCCCAACCGGCGACCAAGCCCGATTATGGCAACGCCAAGGCGATCGTTTGCACCAATTATGCTTCTGTAACTTTTTGCTGACATTCCCATTACTGAACTGCCAACAGCAACACCTGCTGCTCCAACGGATACTTTTTTTATAAAATCTCTTCTGTTTGAACTCATAATATTATTTTTTACATCGTTGCTAATATACCTTTTATATAACCTAAAGATTCCATCATTCCGGGTAAAGGATCATCGCCTTCTGCCTCATATTCGAGAGCTAATGTACCCTTATAGCCCAAATCGACTATTGCATTTAAAAACGATGGAAAATTAATAATTCCGCGGCCAATGATGCAGGTTTCCCCATCACTTTCCGCTTTCGAAACATCTTTAATATGCATATCGAATACGCGTGGAAAAAAATCCTTTAAATCCTGTTCCGGATCGCGGCCAATTCGCTTGGTATGACCAATGTCGATACACAACCCCATCCGCTTATCGCGATTCCTGATTAATACATATGCGCTTTCCGCACTTGGGTAAAGTTTATCGCCCGGACCGTGATTATGAATGGCTAGTTTGATATTATATTGCTTCACTTTTTCTTCAACATAATCCAGCAGATTGTGATTTGGCACTCCAATTATCATATCCATTCCGGCAGTTTTGGCATATTCGAAACCCTGATCCACTTCATCTTTCGATGTCATATAAATTACACCTCCACCATAAAGTTTTATGCCTTTTTCATTACATCGTTGCACCGATTTTTTAATTGTTTCCCTATCAGATTCAAGTGGAAGGTGCATGCTTTTAAAAGTAGCTCTGTGGATGTCGCAACGTGAAATCATATCCAAAGCTTTTTCCTGCGAAAAATTACGAAGTGTATAAGATGCAACGCCCAACTTAACTTCAGAAGCTTTCATTTTGCCGGCAACAGGAATTACCGATGCGTTTGTCATTTGCGGAAGCGCTGCGACGGCGACTCCTATGCCAGCAGCTTTTAAAAATTTTCTTCTGTTTGTCATGCTATTATAATTCTCTGATTTTTATGCTTCTGAAAAATACCTGATCGTGATGGTCGGTTAAAAGAATCGGAGTTGGCGAAGCCATTCCGAAATCTTCGTATTCTGCATATTTGCTCCGTGCGACCAAAGCTTTGTAAATATTGCCGCCACGTTTGTATTCCACCACTTTTCTACCATTTAACCAATGCTGAACTGTGTTATCGGGAAAAACAACAATTCTGCCCCGGTTCCATTCCCCAATATCTTTCACAAATCTTGGTTCTTTATCAGCCGGTATTAAATCATATAACGAAGCCAGTGTCCGGTTTCCAACAACTCCCTGTTTCGCATCCGGATGTTTTTCGTCATCCAATATCTGATATTCAAGTCCAATATGTGGACCGTTGTTTCCAATTCCGTATTTAACTCCGTTGTTTGCGCCTTCTGTTAGTTTGAAATCGAATTTCAGCTCAAAAGGGCCATATTCTTTTTTCGTTATGATATCGCCGTCACCTTTAACCGATTTATCCGCATTAAGCGTGAGTTCATTATTGACAACTTCCCAACCCTTTCTAACCGGTTCCCCGGTTTCGGCAACTTTCCAGTTATCAAGGCTTTTTCCATCGAATAGCAATGAAAAGCCTTGTTCTTTTTCAGCTTCACATAAATTATTCGGTATCATATTTACCACGTAAATTCCTTCTGCAGGTGATGGTTTCAGGTTTTCGGTTTTAATACGAATGTTCTTCCACTTAATTTCGTGTCCAACCTTACTTTGGTCGTCTCCGATTGAATGAACCTGCAACGCAATAAATCCTTCTGGCGTCATATCATCGATAAGATGTGCGCAGGCAACTCCGTTTAGCCAGGTTTTGATATTGATTTCCAATACATTCGATCCGGTAATGATTCCAATCACCCATTTTCAAAGCTGATTTAGCATCGGGGTTTAAATCGAGCGGATATAACCAGCCACGACGTGCTTCGTCGTATATTCCTGCACTCCAGGCACGATCAGAAGGATCAACCTCGCACTGATATCCATGAACCCGGCCATTATTATAATCGGGTTTACTTTCGCTGCGAAATTGAATCCCTGAATTCATGTTTTCTTCGACGAGCAAATCCACTTCAAAAATAAAATCGGAATAATTTTTTTCGGTACACAAAAACGAATTGGGAGTATTCAAAACCGTAGTGCCGACTATTGTTCCATCAACCACTTCGTATTTTGCCTCACCATTCAGTTGTTTCCAACCGGTTAAATCTTTTCCGTTAAAGAGATTTACCCAACCGTCATTTTGTGCAAAGGCAATATTCCCAAAAATTAAAACTGATAAAATTATAAACAGCAGGATTTTTTTCATTGTAGTTAGTATTAAATTTATAAATGTTGATTTAAGTTCATTCCGTGTACGAACACGAAGAACACAAAATTAATTAAATTTTATCGTGATGTATCATGTTCCGCAACACAAAATGAATAAACAAATAGTACTTTGGTAATCAGCAATGAAGGAATTTATTTGAGAATTGTTTTAGAAAAATGAATATTATACCGGCTGATTTAGTAATTCTTTTCTTTTTGAATTCTTTATTAAAGTGTCGATATTATAATCCTCGAAAATGATGGCTATTGCGATTTTAACAACAAAAGTAAAAAGCAAAAAACCAAGTGAAAATATCATTGCCGCTGTTCTAATCTCTGTCACCGATGGCGTATAAACATATATCTGTCCCAAAACATCGGGTGTAAAACCTGGAATTATAAGTGCAATTCCTTTTTCTACATAAACGCTCGCATAAATTAAAACGGCTCCAATATTCAGTGTTACAAAATTCTTTCGTGTTTTAGGAAATAAAAACAAAATGAATGCTGAAAATCCCATAATTATGGAAGACCAACTGTATGGGACAATTTCTTTGTTATCGCCAATTCCGAATAACATGTATTTCCAATACAGAATATGATGTGTATCGGAATAAAATTCTTTGAAAAGTTCGGCAATGGTGAAAAACAAATATATAAACATGGCATAAACCATGAGTTCTGCAATCTTCCATATTGCTTCATCCTTAATTTCGAAATGGGTTATCTTACGCATGATCTGAAATAAAATCAACAAAATGGCCGGCCCGGAACAAAATGCAGATGCAAGAAACCGTGGCGCCAGCAGTGCACTGTTCCAAAATGGCCGCGCCGGTAATGCATTGTACAAAAATGCAGTAACGGTATGAATGCCTACTGCCATTGGAATGCTAATAAAAACAATCGTTAAAACCAATTTCCTTTTGTACTCCTTTTTATTGAAAATGGAATAAAGCAGATGCAAAACTACAGTTAGATTAATAAGCAAATAAGCCATCAAAAAGAAAAAGTCCCATGACAGCATTGAATAAGGAAAATTCATTGTTCCGAGAATGGGAAGCATATGCCAGAACCGCAAAGGATTTCCAATATCAACAATGATAAACGATATACACATGATTACTGCACAAACTGCCAGCAATTCGCCAAATATTACAATTTCCTTAATGGGCTTCCAGTCGTAAATATATGCCGGAATAACCAACATTATTGCTGCTGCTGCCACCCCAACAAGAAAAGTAAAGTTGCCAATATAAAAAGCCCACGAAACTGAGTCGCGCATATTTGTGGTAATAAGTCCTTCATTTAATTGTTTCGCATAACCAAAGCCGCCCCAAATTGCGAGGATTAGCAGAAAAAACAACCATAAATAATAGGCTTTTGTACCCTTGAAAATTAGTTTTACACTGCCTTTTACGAATCGAATAAAGTTCATTATCAAAATTTTTAAAATTTATACCGGATGATTCTTCAGTTTCACGCGAATAGTTATTAGGCTAAACACCAAAGAAATAATAAAATTTTGGCTGCGTATTTAGTTCTTCCTTTAAAACAAGTACTCGTTTATTTTCCAGGATATACCTGATTTCACTTTCGGAATCCAAAAGGTTCCCAAATTTCCGGGCTCCAACAGGACATATTTCTACACAGGCAGGATATTTCCCTTCCCTGCTTCGCTGAACACAAAAAGTACATTTTTCCACAACTCCTTTCATTCGTGGCCGATTCCCCAAATAATGCATTTCAGGGTTTATATCTTCAACTGCAATATTGGTTGTCCCCAGTTGAAATGCCTTGCACCGTACGGACATGCCGCCATACAATACCGGCATCCGATACACCAGTTGTAATCAATTACAACAATTCCATCTTCATCCTTCCAGGTAGCCTTAACCGGACAAACTTTTACACAGGGTGGATTTTCACATTGCTGACATTGTACCGGAACATAAAAATATCCTTCCTCCGGAACTTTCTCCGGATTGTAATGAACATCGGCATGAGCAAAATCAATACCTTTATCTTTTTCCATTTGAAGAACCTGAATCCATTGAATCTGAGGTTCGCGCGACTGGTTGTTTTCCTCAACGCAGGCATAAACACATCTTCTGCAACCAATACACCGCGATAAATCCAATGCATAACCAAACGACACACCATCCATTGCAGGTTTATCCGAAACATGAAATTCCTTCTTGTATTTTTCTTTATACTTTATTTCCAGGTTCTTAACTATCTCATCCTTTTCATCTTTCGACAAAGTCCTGAAATTTCGTTGCAGGAATTCGTCAATCTCCTTCATATTGCATCCCGCCAGTGAAAGCGCAGAAAAAGTAGCGAGTGATATATTTTTAAGAAAAGACCTTCTTGAATTATTTTTTTCCATGTCGATTAATTTTCAAATCAAATATTAATTGATGTCTTCCTGCGTTATCGGTGGCGGCTCAGGCGTTAATTCTTTAAATTTTGGCGAATGCGGATTATGGCAATGGACACAGAGCAGGTACTCTTTTTTTCCATTCCAGTAACCTGTCCTTTTTCCATGAACTCCAACTTTCCAGTCTCTTAATTTCTCACCATGACATTGCCCGCACAATTTATACGATTCTTGGAAATCCAGCAGTTTGCCACTGGCAATTCGCAAGGAATCTCTGTTGTTTAAATCATGACAATCAAGACACCACCGATTATTACTGTCATGGTTAAATATTGCACTGATATCATCATGAAAATCTACCAGTTCTCTTCTTTCAGGATTTGGTTCAATTTCGGAATGACAATCATTGCAGGGAAAAATACCTTCTGTAAACGGAGGCGATTCAACTGCTATTTCATCGCTATTTACAGCGTTCCAATTTTCAGCAGCCAAAACAATTGGTTCAGGGGTGGATTTTGCGTTTTTATTGGAACATCCATCCTGATAACACGACAAAAACTATCGCTAATAAAAAGCCAATCATCGTTTCGAAAAGTTTTTTATTCCTCATTTGAATTTTGTTTTTCATATTAATTTATCCGCCCGAAAAACAGCATCATTCATCCTGTGATGATGCATACCAATTATTGTTTCTTTTTTACAAAATATTTGGTATAGAGTATAGAAACTGTAATTGAAATAATTGCCAGTCCGAGAAATACCATAACCCGGTATCCAATGTCGACACTCGACATATCGACAAAAATCAGCCGGCAGGCAGAAGCTACCATTGTTGCAATAGCAAGCCAACGGTATTTGATATTTTTCATCATCAAGCTTAAAAGAAAGAATAACACTCCGGCTGCAATCCATGATGCAGTAATAAAAGCCGCAGGAGAAGCGTGATAGAAAGCAATTAATGTCATCGTAAAACCACAAATAAGGTAAATATCCCTCACCAATTCGGTTTTTATATTTAACCTTTCTTTTTTCCAGTTTATAACTCTTGCTGAAATAAAAGCAACCAACATTAATGCAAAATCTGAAGCATTGGTATGCGCAGAACCAAATAAATAGAAAATCATAATTCCCAGGAAAAGAAGCGTATTCATTACCACAATAAACCGTGAACGAAACCACAACGCCATGGAAACGACCAGTAAGCTTTGCAAAGCAAAAAACGGAAAAGATTTTGGCAGGCCCCAAATACCAAAAATAGCTACTGTTAATGCCAGAAATCCGTAGAGCGCGTACATCGACGCCATTACTTTTATCGATGAATACGACTGAAGAATAATAGAATAAATCAAACAAAAAAATGTAATAGTCGCAAAAATCGGAACATAATTACTTTCGAAATACGTAACAATTACCATTGCCATTATCACCGTAAAAGCCAGTCCGTTAAATATCAAAGAAACGATAATGAAATCGTTGGAAACTGTCTCTTTTTTGGGGATAAGCGCCAACATCGAAAAAATAAAACCGGTGGCAATAAAATACAAATAGCCCATTCCGGGAGTTGCAATAAATTCCGGATTATTACCCAAAAACGGATTATTAATCAACCAGTTAAAATGTGCTGCATAAACCAGAAAAATGGAAATAAAGGCAAGTTTAATCCAGTCGAAACGGTAATATAGCAGAATTGAAATTAACGCAGTAACTGCTGTAGTTGCCGATGCTATAAGAACAGAATTACTTATAACTCCAGTAATCAGCAACATAATTAATACAATTCCTGTGAACAGTTGCGATTTCTTTTGATAGGCTTTAAAAAGCAAAACTCCGACTACCAAAAACAACAAAATTATCCCGACTGATTCACTTTTGATTAATGGATCAGCCTGAAAAAAATGAAGTCGCAAGGTTAAATAGTAGATTAAAAAATGTCCGTTATACGCAAATAGCTTCGACAAATAAGAATAGGAATTCCGTGTAAAATAAGAAACAGCGTAAATTCCGGCAACCGCAAGAAAACCGGCAACTGTAGAAAATATGGCATAATCAGATTTCTGTAAATATCCGACAAGGAAAGTAATTCCGAAAAACAGGACGATGTTACCCAACCAGGCCATTCCATATTCTCCAACACCCGATTCAATAGAATCCTTCCGATTGAAATGGAAATTTTATTTCAAATCCTTCTTCATGGTAGGTTGTTTCATTTTTACTGGTTTGAAAACTGCCGGCTTTCGCATCAAGTAAAAATTTTTCAATAAGCGATAACCGTTCACTTAATGAAGTTATTTCTTTTTTGAGGCTTTCCAAATCTGAGGAGTCTGATTTCTCATTATTCATAATAAACCTCCTTCCTAAAACAGGAACTTACTCCGAAAACCTTAAATATTCTTTAGGTTGCTTTTTCCAATTGCTTTTTCCACGGTGGAACCAACCAAAGAATAAATGCGAGAATGAGAAATGGCATAATCATCCATACAAGGGCCATCCAAAATCCTTCTATTCCAACCATTCCTAACTTAAAACTGGTAAATCCGAGGAAACTCTTTGAAAATAGTTGTCCACCGATAACTACATTCCAACGCATAAAGAACACCCCGAAAAGTACAAGGCAACTTACCAGAAAATACATCGGTTTTCTTAATTTTTCCTTTGGAAGGTATATTCTGAAAAAACCAAGTATTAATAATGGGATAATGGTTCCCATCAGTCCCTGAAAAATGAAAAGAGTATACGTTAATTTCCCGGTTACCAGCAGGTGCAAAATTTCGAAAGACTCTTCAGCTTCGTAAATACGGTGAACCTGGTCGAGCGATTCGAGAGTGAAATCGAGAACTAAGATCATAAATAGAAATTTTCCAATCTCGTCGAGACATGCCATGTCAATTTTGACTTTTCGAAACCACGAAACGACCATATATAAAAACATTACAAGTGCAATACCTGAAACCATTGCTGAAAGAAGGAAAATAACAGGCATCATTACCGAAGACCACCAGGGATTTGCTTTGATTGAGCCAAAAATAAATCCAACATATCCGTGTAGCAAAAATGCCGATGGAATCCCAATAACAGTAACTATATAGCCGAGTTTTTCGTCCCACTCAAGTGCTTTTGGAGAGAGGTCGGTTACTCCCAGAGTCAGAATTTTATACACTATGCGTTTAAAACCCTTTGATTGCTGTGACCATATAACGAGGTCGCGGCGATAATCAAACCATAATTCCAGTAACAGGACAACCATGAGGTACCATAAATAAACAAACCCGAAAATAGCCATCGCCGATGTTAAATGCGGGGTCATCAGGATTTCGTATGCCCTAAAGGGATGCCCCAGATGAGAAATCAACGGTAACCCTGCCACAAGCAAAAACGCTAATGCTGTTAAAAGTGCCAGATGATAGGTTGGGCGAAGTACTTTTATTTTAAAAACCCTTTCCAGAGACGCAAGTATAAATGCACCTGCAACCAAACCTGTAATATACGGGTAGAGAACAATAAGTATTCCCCACTGCAGTGCTATTTCGTTCGGATAAATATATCCGTCCACATTTTTTAAAATATCAAATAAATGTTCCATATTATCGTACCTCCGAACTTAATCCGTTATAAAATAGTTTTGATCCTGTATTTAAATTGGGTTTTAAAATCTGACAATTATGCTCTTTCAGAAATTTGTACAGTTCTCCGTCCGTGTCGTTTAAGTCTCCGTAAATTCTGGCATGAGTGGGACAAATTTCCATACATGCAGGTTCTAATCCTTTTGTTATTCTGTGATAGCATAAAGTACATTTGTCGGCGGTTTTTTTCTCCGGATGGAGATACCGGCAACCATACGGGCAGGCCTGAACACAATAGCTGCAGCCCATGCAATATTCTTCATCGACCAGTGCAATTCCTTCCGGACTTTCAAATGTTGCTCCAACCGGGCAAACCTGTGTACAAGGCGACTTTGCACAGTGATTGCACATTTTAGGCACAAAAAAGGTTTTATAAATTTCTTCCTCCGGAACTGACTGTGTAAAACCATCTATACCCCCATTGGGTGACTCAACTTTTATTGTTCCATCTGTTTTAATGGTATATTGCTCTACCCATGAACGGTAATAAAATGGTTCTTGCGGAACGTCGTTTTCCAGTTTACATGCCTTGGCACACATACCACAGCCAATACATTTTTCAATATCTATCCCTATTCCATACCAGGGCTTGGTTGGATCTTCAGGTTCTCCTGCCGCAAAAATAATTGCTCTAAAGGGTTCCAAAGCCGAAGTAGCCAAAATTGTCCCGGCCAGTGCAACCGATTTTTTCAGGAAGTTACGTCGTGATTCTTCTATTCTTTTAGTTCCCATACAGCATGTGGATTATGACAATCGATACAATTTTCCTTCTCAGGATGATGTTCCTTTATATCGATTTGGTTAATTACTTCAATTTTTCTCGCCGGATTAAGACTATGGCATCTGCCACAGAATTCTCTTGTGCCACCCATTACCAAATGATCTTTTATCTCATAATCATCTGCATGTTTTGCGTTGGGCCCATGGCAAACTTCACATGTTAAAACTGAATGCTGATCTGAAGCGAGTAATTCAGCTTCTGTATCATGACATTCAACACAAGTTGCCTTACCTGCATAATTAATCGGAAAGGCTGCGATATCGTCTATTGCGTCTGCACGATAATGCCCGTACTTTCCAAATGAATCAGGAATAAGGAAGTGTCGTGCAACCAGAAAAAGGAGAATAAAAACCGCGAGTAGAGGTAGAAGAGTTTTAAGCTGCTTTGGCATAACCTCAGGTTTAGATTGTTAATTTC
Source organism: uncultured Prolixibacteraceae bacterium (assembly GCA_963821855.1). Taxonomy (GTDB): domain Bacteria; phylum Bacteroidota; class Bacteroidia; order Bacteroidales; family Prolixibacteraceae; genus Draconibacterium. The sequence goes on from CAWGFJ010000008.1 coordinate 270,245, forward strand.
CATAAATATATTCAATTAAACCTCAGTATATTAGAAGCGCAATTGATACAAATCAATTTGAAAATAGACATATAATGCCTGATTCGGAAGACTCTAATTTTCAAAAACTTGCAATAAAATTTTTCGAAATATGATTATACCTGAAGTATGACTGTAAATTTTCAAACTTATGTATCGAAAGTAATTTTTGGGGAATTAATATTTTTCGAACATTCGAAAAGATAGTATCAATTTTTTATGGTCGAATAGGATCTGGATTTGATAATTTTTCCATCGATATTTGCGTCTTCATCACCGAAATTAACACGCACTTTTTTCCCCGAAGAAAAAACCGTTTCCTGAACTTCGTGATCTTCAGTTAAAAAGCGATGAGAAATCATTTCATCATAACCGATTTGTTCCAGCCACGGCCCGATACTTTTATAACTTTCAATAAAAGTCTGTTTGAATTTGTTCCATCTCGATCTATCAAGACACCAAACCGGAGCAGTTCCGTAAAGGATATTGAACAAATCTTTTTTCCACCAAATCGCAGGCATATTATGGCTGTTATCGTCCCAGCGCCAGGTAGTAACAATGGCATCGTGATATACCAGTTGATACAGCGGCACCCTTATTTTTTCGTTGATGGCCCATTTCAGGTAATATTCGTCAGCAACATATTCGCCAACCATTATTGAAGGACGTGATGGATTTCGCCAGTCGCCCATATAATAAATTGAACCTTTTTTTTCGCGATTAGGTGAACGATACAGCATATGATGCAGGGTCATCATTCCATGTGCATAGGCCGAAGTTGGAATTCCGTAATCGGCTCCCCACTCCACGCCAACAATCTGGTTATATTTATCTTCGAAGAATTTATTCATGGCGATTACTGCCTCTTTGTAATCTGTTCGGGTTAACGGATTTTCCTTACTGTAGTCTTCAAAAATCCCACTTGCCAGGTATCCATCCAAAAAAGTTGATTCATGCGGATACACTTTCATTTCCTGGTCTGTTCTCAATTCAGGTATTAGCGGCAAAACAGCTTTGGGGTTGGTATCGTAACCAAAGCCCGAATAATGATATCCGCCATCCTTTTCAATTAAAGCAATTTGATGAAACAAGCCCGGAAAACGAAATCGATTGAGCCATGTACCTTTTCGGTTTGTTGGATCGATAACACCAACCGTATCCTGCAAATGTACATCGCGGAACAATTCGTAAACGCCTGACAAATAACCCAAATCCTTAATGTATTTATCGTATCCTTCAATCGGATATGGCGGATGATTGGGATTCCACAAAATAAAAGCTTTGTCAATTCCTGAATCTTTCATTTCCTGTGCAAAGCTTACTTCGCGTGCATCATCCCACAGGTAAATGTGCATGGCCCCTATCATTTTTTCTATGGCGGGAAACCGTTTTTGCTTTTCCTTTAGTGTTGGCGGAACATCGTTTTGTGCCCAGATATATTCGCGGTATTTTTTGCATTGCGCTATATAGCCCCCTTTATCGAAAAAATAGTAGGTTATTTTTCTGTTGTATCCGAATTTTCCTTTTTGCGACAACCAGACAGGTTCAAAAGAAATGAGTCCGTTGGTTCTTTTCACATTCATTTCGCAGTCGTCGGGCGTATTTAAAATGGCCATGTAACCAGCTTCGAACTTATCATCTGTAATTCCCATCCATGGCATGGAAAGTCCGCGCATGGAGTGCATTATTTGCTTGCCAATCCCATATTCCGTGTCATCGGCTTTAAGTAAAAAGCCTTCCCCATCGGTAAACAATAAATAATGATTTTCATTTGGCGTTTGGAGTGCCGTTGGAAAAGTAAACTCATTCAACGCTAACTGACTATCACTTTGAATTTCTATTTCCAAAGCGGATTCGTCAGTTATCCGTGCATAAACGACCATTGGCAATTCGCCCCCGAAACTAATTTTAAGTGCATCATCGATTCGTTCGGTTTTATTTACTGTGAATTTATTGACCAAATCCGTCTGCTCCCAGATTTTTCTGCACCGTTTATCTGTAATGGAAAACAGAGCCGTTTCATCGTTGAAAGTTACATCCAGGCTATAGTTTGAAAGCATCCACGTTTTGGAAGTGGCGCCAAAGGACAGGGATAATAGAAATAGTAGAAAAAAAATTCCAAAAGTTTTATACATCGGGTTTAGTTTTGGTTTTACTGAATGCTGAATAATTCTTGCCTTACATCTTTTTTGCCACAAAAATACCATAATATGCAATAACCATAAATGCAAACGCTGGAACCCAATACGCCAGTTTAATGCTACCGGCCTGGTCGGAAACAATTCCCTGAACCTGGGTGAGAACGGCAGCTCCGGCAATTGCCATTACCATTCCTGCGCCGCCTATTTTAGTATCTTCTCCCAGACCACGAATTCCCAGGCCGTAAATGGTTGGAAACATTAGCGACATACAACCAGAAATTCCCATTAATGCATAAATTCCAATGGCTGAATTGCTGTAGATTGCAGTTAACGAGCAAATTACAGCAAGAATTGCCAAACCTGCCAGTAAATGACGAGGTTTAATATAGCGCATTAATCCCGTGCAAATAAACCTGCCAATTACAAATAAAATCAACGACATAATATAATAGGTTGCCCCGGCTTGTTCCGGTGTTCGTGGCAGGAGCATATCCAGGCCAATCCAGTCGAGAAAGTTGTAAAATCCGGCAGCGACAGGTTCAACAGAACGAAGTGCTGCAATAATCTGATCGGTGGTTGGTTTTGCTCCTAAACCGGCAACAATCGCATCAAAGTTAAGTTGCTGCATTACATACCGAATAATAAACGACCAGACAGCGATTTGCGCACCTACATAAAAAAACTGGGCAACCACGCCCCACACATAATTCCTGTTTTTCATCAGGCGTTTGAATGTGCCTAAAAAATCCAGCTTTTTGTCGTCCTCCTTCAGGTTGGGCATTCGCGTAAACCAAATCATCAGAAAAATAGCCACCATTACAGCGCCAACGGTCATGTAGGTTGCTGTAACCGCGTTTAATTCGGCACCCTGAATTTTTGAAAGTTCAGCAGGTGCAAGAGCAGCTCTTTCGGCAGCTCCCATGGTATTTAATTGAGAAAGCACAAAAACCTGGCTGATTACAACGCCGGTAATTGCGCCGAACGGATTAAACGATTGCGCAAAGTTTAACCGCTGTGTTGCCGTAATTTCAGGGCCAATCGCATAAACGTATGAATTTGTCGAAGTTTCAAGTACTGAAAGCCCGGCAAAAAGAACGATAATCGCGAACAGAAACATCATAAAACCGATGCCGATATTGGTTTCAGAAAGCAACAATGCAGGATAAAACAGAAATGCGCCTGAAGCGTAAAGCCCGAGCCCCAGCATAACTCCTGATTTATAGGTAAAACGTTTGATAAACAATGCCCCGGGGATGGCAAAACATCCATATCCCAGCAAGTAACACGCTACCTGAATCCATGCTGTTTTTGTATCGGTCAGGCTCATAATCCGCTTAAAAGCCGCAAGCATGGTATCGGTTAAGTTATTGGGAATGGCCCATGCAAAAAACAGTGATGTTAAAAGGATAAACGGCCAGACTATGCCTTTGGGAATAATGCGCTGATCTTCCATCGTTGGTTTAATTCGTTATTGGTTAAAAATAAAATGAACTCAAGATAAATCCGCTTAAAGATAAATGAAAAAGTTTGTGGAACGAACTGATTAATTTTCAATCTCAACTTACAGATCCATGATATCAACTTTTTCAATTTTCCGATCCTCCAGCTTATTGACATGATTGATAGAAAAATCGGAAACATCTTTTAACCTGAAAACAGGAACACCGTCAGCGTTTTTAGCTTTTACATTGCTGAATTCGATTCCTTTTACATCATCCAGAATAAATACAGGACGCATATCCACATTTTCAAATTCGAGGTTAATATTGTTCATTTGAATATTCCGTGCATGTCGTATAAAAAATCCGCAGGCAGGAATTTCGCCAAAATTTCTCGGATCCGGATAACCGTCTTCCATTTCAGGTACTTCAATTTGCGCCTGACTTGCCGGAGCGCCACCAACTGCTTTTATCCAGATATTTGATAATACAATGTCCTCGATATCATGACCGGGAATTCCCATCAGCAGAGACGCATATCGCGAAGTTGTATTGGTAACAATTATGTTGTCGATTAAAATTCGTTTCAATGTTCCCGGCACCATTTCATCAGGTCCTCTCATTCGGCTTCCCAGACGAAAAAAGAAAGGTGAATTCAGGATATCTTTCATCACAATATTTGAAACGGTAATGTCTTCCAGAATGGCTCCGTCCACCGTTTCGAAGGCCAGACCACGACAATGCTCAAATGTGCAGTTCGAAATGGTGATATTTCTAAAAGTTCCGTTCGATTCAGTGCCTAATTTTATACGTCCGGTGACTGACCCACGGTCGGGAGCCCTTTCCTGAGTGGTCTGGTATGTTCCGTCGAGCATTGTTCCTTCGTCGAAACCCATTACCGCGCAATTGGTAATAGTAATATTCTCGGTTGGAGCCGCATATCCCAGGGCAAAGGAACTTTTTAATACCAATGCATCGTCATTTGGCGTATTCAAAGTACAGTCAGATATCCGCACATGCCGGCAACAATCGATATCGATGGCATCGCGGTTGGTATCAATTTTCAGGTTATTAATCGTGAGATTATCGACTCCGGTTGCCAGAATGGCGAAATGTCCGCCATGTAAAACAGAGAAGTCGCGTAGAATTACGTTTCTGCATTTTTTCAGTGCGATGGATTTATTACCCAACCCGGGTTTTGGATTTCCCCATTTTTGCAATCCTTTACCATGAATTAATCCGGGCCCGGAGATGGAAATATTTTCAAGATTTTCACCCCATATTAAGCTATTCTGAAAATGGCTGTGGCCAAAATCCTGGTACTTTAAGGAATCGCCCCAGATGTTGGGTTCCGGAGCATCGTAGCCTCCTTCCGCCTCATCCATGTTTGCAGCAATAATCACGGCACCCTGGTCGATGTACAATGCAATATTGCTTTTTAACCGAATGGAAAAACAGAGATACTCACCTGCCGGAAAAAAAATGGTTCCTCCGCCTTTATCATTAGCAGCAGATATGGCAGCATTAACTGCATCGGTATCCAAATGAATGCCATCGCCTTTTGCGCCGTAATCTTTAATATTATAGAATGTTTGAGATTTTTCCTGTGCATTGGAGATGCCGATCAGGAGTAGAAAAATTATAATTAGGCTGAATGTCGATTTCATTTTAGTTTTGATTTGAATTTCACTTTCTACTTACCTGTTTTCTTCACCTCAACCGCATAAATATCATTATGCCCTTCAAAGTTTGCCCTGAAAATAATCCATTTTCCATCGGGTGAAATATGTTCATTGGGTTCGGTACCGCTGGTTTTGCTGTAATCATGATGTTTCATATTTACCAGGCGTTCTGAAGCAAGATGGTCGCTTTCCAACTCAAAACGATAAATCCACATACCATCTTTCGCTTTTGCCACCTGCGACGGATCGCCGCCATCGCCTGCAAACCATTTTCCGTCGGGCGAAGTTGTGAAATGGATGGACCACTCGTCGGGTGTAAGCGAATACTTCGTTTCCTTTCCTGTTTCAAGATCGACATTAGCCCAAAAGAAGTTCTCGCCGCGTGGCATTTGCAAATCGAACCATATCTTTTTCCCATCGGGACTAAACGATTCATGGCCGGCAATTTCCATATCCATGGTGCGCTTATGCATTAGCATTGGCTCGCGCTTTTTAACATCAATCGTCCAAATCCGATCGACTTTATGCCATGGGCCTTCGTGGCAAAACATCATCAGGTTTGGGTCGGTTGGTGAAAACTGGATGTGGTTTAACCATGCATTGTCGGTATGGATAATTTTCATTTCACCGGTTTCAACTGAAATGGTAATGAGCGAACGCCGCATTTTGCCTTCGTACGTCCATTCAAAACCGCTTACTCCTTCCGGCCGCTGACGGCTTCTGTCTTTTTCAACATCCGTTTTCCTGCTTATAGAGCCTCCCAATAACGATTCGTCGGCATTTATCGTTGTAATTCCTCCATATACAGAATCGGGAAAAACAAATATAAGCCTGGTTTGAAGATCTTCCACACCGGTGGCAAACACGCTGTCGCCAGCATTGATAGTATACTTTACGACTTTTAGGAGCTACTATTTCACCCGATACCCTTTTTTTATTTGTTATCTGGGTAATTTCACTTGTCTTTAAATCAACCGAAAAAAGTTGCCGGGAGTCTCCCACTCTGCCATAAAATATCATTTTTTCATTTTGCTCCATTGTAACGGGCACAAAAGGATTGTTATGAAAGTAAAAACTTTGATTATCGCCTTCGCGTTGCACAAGATGAATTATTTTATGTCCGGTATCCTGGTCAATCCAAGCCGGTGGCATTGGAGTTACCGAGCCGGTTTCCAAAACCGGGAGAGTTTCTTTTTTGCAGGCAAGAAAGCTTGTGATTAAAAGTAAAAGAGCAAGATGTTTAAGTTTCATAAGTATAAGTTTAGGTTAAAATTATTAATCAATAGTGTCCGGTAAAATAAAAGATTAACGGCTGAAGCCCTTGAATAATGCGGATTTATTGCCACCGGCTTAAGCCGGGGGTTAAATTTGAAGAAAGAAAAACTGGCTTTAGCCATTAACTGTAAGTAAACTATTTTCAGTATGTTGTTCATTTTATTCTGCTATTATTTCCAAAATGCAATTTTTACCGGACATCAATGATTATTAATGAAAGAATATCACAGCAAAAAATTTAGTAATTGGTATGTTCACAGTTCGACTCCGCTCACTGTGACACTCAGGCTGAGCGAAGACTCCCAAAGGATCGCTTCTCTGGCAGTCTGAATATCAGCAATTTATTTCACCTTCTCACCGTTAATAACAAAGTTATTGAACTTAAGGTTTTTCACATTCTCCACTCTGTTTCCGCTGATCAACTCCTGAAAAATTACAATCGGTAATTACTACGTTTTCAATGCAATTTTCCCCTTCCAATCCAATCAGGCTTAAACCGTATTGCGATTTTTCTGAAGTAACATTTGAGATATAAACGTTTTTCATCACCGGGGGATAATCGCCCTGGCCTTCTCTTGGATCGTAAGCGCAGTTCATTTTAATCACTGCTTCCCGAACCTGACCAACCTGTAATGTTCCGAATATAAACTCCATCGGTCACTCCTCCGCGTTTGTTATTGGTTTTCATGCGAATTGCACGTTCCAGCGCCGGACTGTCCATCTCGCAATTTTCAGCAAAAATATTTTTACAGCCACCCGAAATTTCACTGCCCATAACCACGCCGCCATGGCCATCCTTCATTTTACAATTCCTTATGAGCACATTTTCTATTGGAATGTTGGCACGCCTTCCGTCGTAATTACGGCCGGATTTTAGTGCTATACAATCGTCACCGGTATTAAAAATGCAATCCTCGATTAATACGTTTTTACACGATTCAGGGTCGCAACCGTCGGAATTAGGGCCATGACTATTAATGGAAACTCCCCGAACAATGATGTCTTCTGAAAGCAACGGATGAATCACCCAAAACGGAGAATTAAGCAAAGTAACATCTTCAATTTTCACATTCTTGCAGTAAATAAAATTGATAAGCTGCGGCCTCAGCCAGTGTCCTTCGCCCATCTGGCGTTCTTTCAGCGGAGTTTGTTCGTTATCCCATTTGGTCAGCAATGGACGCCCCTCATCGATATGTTGGTTTTCGGCGGGTTTGCCATCCGGTCCTCTTCTGAAACCAGCCCAGGACCACCAGATTTCCCGGCTTGCCTGGCCATCGATTGTCCCTTTTCCGGTGATAGCAATATTGGTTTGCCCATTGGCATAAATCAACGGAGAATAATTGTAACAGTCGTTGCCTTCCCAGCGTGTTTGCACCAAGGGAAGGTAATCTTTTGGATCAGTTGAAAATTTTAGCATGGCGCCTTCTTCCACATGGAGATTTACATTTTTTTTCAGATGAACAGCACCTGTCAGGAATTCACCTTGTGGAACCAATACAGTTCCGCCACCTTGTTCAGAACAGGTGTTTATTGCTTTATTGATAGCTACGGTGTTTAGTGTTTTACCATCCGACACTGCGCCAAAATCGGTAATATTAAATGTTTTATCCGGAATGACAGGCTCCTTTATTTGATTGATTACTGCATAAATTTCATTCCACTTTTCATTTTCGTCCGGTTGTTGTGCAGGAATTAAAAACAGGATAAGGGCTAAACTGAAAATCGGATAAAAATTATTCATGATATTTAATGTTGTTAATTTTATTCATCAGTTCAAAGTTCAAATCTTCTGTTCTTTCAGGCATCCGTTGAAACAAATTTAAATGCGGCTTAAGCCAAATTCTACCGCTACTTATAAAATCCGTCGGCTATAGCAGACGGCAATGATATCTTATAATTGCTCTATTCTTTCATGCCCAACTGATCGAGAATAAAAGCATATTCCAGCGCTGTTTCCTTTATCCATTCAAAACGACCTGAAGCTCCTCCATGGCCATAGTCCATATTTATTTTGAAAATCAGCAAATTATCATCAGTCTTTAAATCGCGTAATTTAGCCACCCATTTTGCCGGTTCGAAATACTGCACCTGCGAATCGTGCAAACCGGTTGTAACCATCAGTGCCGGATAATCCTTTGCCACCACATTATCATATGGCGAATAGGATTTCATGTAATAATAGGATTTTTCATCCTTTGGATTTCCCCACTCATCAAATTCGCCTGTTGTCAGAGGAATACTTTCATCGAGCATGGTTGTTACCACATCCACAAACGGAACTGCTGCTATCACTCCTTTATATAAATCAGGGCGAAGATTAATACAAGCACCCATCAACAATCCTCCTGCGCTGCCTCCCAGCGCAAACAGCTTTTCCTCGCTGGTGTAACCATCGTCTATCAGGAATTGCGCACAATCGTTAAAATCGGTAAACGTGTTCATTTTCTTTAACAACTTCCCATCTTCGTACCATTGCCGGCCATTTATTTGCCCGCCGCGAATATGTGCAATTCCATACAAAAACCCACGATCGAGCAGAGGAAGAATGGAAAGCCTGAATGTAGGATCCATGGTATATCCATACGAACCATAACCATAAAGCAAAGTTGGATTATTTCCGTTTTTTTCCAATCCTTTTTTGTAGACAAGCGAAATCGGAATTTTTGTTCCATCCATAGCAGTGGCATAAATCCGTTTGGTTTCGTAATTGTTTTTATCAAATCCCCCCAAAACTTCTGTTTCCTTTAAAAGTGTCCGTTCTTTTGTGTTCATATTATAGTCGAAAATTGAATTGGGTGTGGTAAGTGAAGTATAGCTGAAACGGAATAAATCGGTGTCGAAATCCATATTTGTATTTGAACTAACGGTATATACTTCTTCATCAAAACCGATGAAATATTCATCACTGCTATTCCAGGGAATTACGCGTAAACGATTAATTCCCTGGATACGCTCCGTAACTACAAGATAGTTTTTAAAAATATCGAAATCGGAAAAATAAACTCCGTCGCGGTGACTGATTACATCTTTCCAGTTTTCCTTTCCGGTAGCAGTTACCGGTGTTTTTACCAGTTTAAAGTTTAATGCATCGAGGTTGGTACGAATGTAAAAATCATTGCCAAAATGATCAACCTGGTATTCCAATCCTCGTGTACGCGGCTGAATAATTTTAAATTCTCCTTCCGGATGATTGGCATCCAGAAAACGATATTCCGATGTCAGGGTACTTTCGCTACCAATTATCAGGTATTTTTTCGATTTCGTTTTGTATACAAAGGTGCTGAATGTATCGTCATCTTCATAAAAAACTACTTTATCATCCCCGGCTGGCGTTCCAAGAACATGTTTCATAATTTTTGCCGAACGCAATGTCACGGTATCTTTTAGCACATAATACACTGTTTTGTTATCGTTTGCCCAGGTTACGCCACCGGTAGTTAGCGAAATACGATCGGGCAGCAGATTTCCGTTCTCCAGATTTTTAAAATAAACGGTATATTTTCGGCGGCTGACAGTATCCACTCCAAACGCCAGAATTTTATTGTCTTCGCTGACAGAAGAACCACCTAACTGAAAAAAGCTGTAACCTTTTCCCATTTTGTTTACATCGAGCAGCACTTCTTCCTGAGCTTTTAAATCACCTTTTTTCCGACACAACAGAAAATATTCAGTTTCGGGAACAGTTCGGGAATAGTAAAAATATCCGTTATCCTTGTATGGAACCGATTCATCATCCTGTTTGATCTTCGATTTTATTTCCTCATATAATTTTTCCTGAAGCGGTTCAGTATGTTTCATTACCGCATCGGTATAAGCGTTTTCAGCATTTAGGTACGAAATTACTTCGGGATTCTCACGCTCGTTCATCCAGTAATAATTGTCGATTCGCGTATCACCATGAATGGCTAATTCTTTTGAAATTTTTTTTGCTGCCGGCGGCTGAACTTTTGTGCTTGTAGTACATGCAGCCAAAAAAATCGTTAACAACAGAATGGATGAAAAAAGGTTTTTCATAAAATGAATAGTTTAGATAAATTTATTTGAAATATACACTTTTAGCACGATTAATCATAGCAGGCTAAAATCAGCGATGGAAACTTTGCGAAATAAAAACCAGTCAATGATAACACATAAAATAGTAAATAACAGCTTCATTTTTTCGATTTTTAAGTGATGAAAACAAAGCTATTAATATTAAAAAGAAATGGAACTGATTCGCGCAAAGAATGTCGGATATCGGATTCAATTTTTGTATGTTTGAATATCCTTACTTAAATTCCAACTGAATGAACAAAATTTTTATTCCGGCCATATTTTTTATTCTGATTTTTACCGGCTGTTCCAAACACCAAACGCTGGTAGAGCTTAATTCCGAAAATTTCAAAATAGGAATCGACAAAAATGGTTTTATTAGTCAATTTACGGATTTAAGAACCAACACCAATTATCTTTCAACAGATACCATTGCGCCACTTTTGTCGTACCGGATAAACGGACAATTCGCCTATCCTGTATCAGCTACTTTTCAGGAGAATTTTCTTGAAATTCAGTTTGAAGGAAACAGGAAAGCCAGAATAAAAGTGGAAGAAAAACCAACTCACATTACATTTGAACTGGTGGAGTTTAATTCGCCTGATACAGTTGAATTGATTGCCTGGGGCCCCATTCCAACAACAATTAACAAGAGCATTGGCGAAACTGTTGGCGTAGTTCGCGGTGACGATTTTGCCATTGGAATTCAGGCTCTAAATCCAAAAACACTGGGTGGATTTCCATGGACGGATAATGATTGCATGCCACAATTCGACATTTTTGAACAGGACGATTACTCCGATTTAAGTGAAGAAAACAAACGCGAAACTTTATACCGCGTGGAAGCTGCCAAACCTGAAAAGTTCGGAAGCACGCTGCAGGCTTATTGCCGGAATCGCAACAAAGAGCGAATAATTGAAAACCTAAGTCATGAAAAATATATATCGCCTGTTTTTGATGATGGCGGAATTATCGGTTCAAAAATAGCCTTGTTTGGCTGCCCCGTTGATAATGCTCTAAAAACGCTGGGAGAAATCGAAGTTACTGAAAACCTTCCCCACCCAACTATTGATGGGAAATGGGGCAAAACGGCTCACACCGCATCGGCAGCTTATCTGATTTACAGCTTTAATGAGAAAAATATCGAAGATGCTATAGCTTATACAAAGAAAGCAGGATTACGGTATTTGTATCATCCCGGGCCTTTTAAAACGTGGGGCCATTTTGAATTGAATGAAAAAGATTTTCCGCATGGCTGGGACGGACTGAAGATTTGTGTGGAAAAAGCTGAAAAAGAAGGAATTCATGTGGGTGTTCATACCTTATCGAATTTTACAAGCACCAACGATTCGTATGTAACTCCTGTTCCTGATCCTCGTTTGGGAAAGGTTGGTTCTTCTGTTTTATCTGAAAATATCGATGACATACAAACCGAAATTCCTGTTCAGTCGCCCGACTTTTTTGCACAATACAAAAACAATAATCTTCATGGTGTATTGGTTGGCGAAGAACTTATTCGTTATGAAAAAGTTTCGGAAAGCGCTCCATGGAAATTGCTGAATTGCGAACGCGGAGCATGGAATACCAAAGCTTCTTCACACAATATTGGAGAAAATATCAGTATGCTTGCCGACCATGGATATAAGGTTTTCCTCACCAATCCTGAACTCAGCATTGAAGAAGCCGAACGAATTGCCGAATTATTTAATTATTGCGGGCTTCGTCAGATTTCATTTGATGGTTTGGAAGGCAACCGCTCCACGGGAATGGGAAATTATGGCGAAATTCTTTTTACCACTTCCTGGTGGAAAAATCTGTCAGAAGAGGTAAAACAACATACCATCATCGATGCCAGCCGTACTTCACATTATTTCTGGCACATTTACAGCCGCATGAACTGGGGAGAACCGTGGTATGCAGGATTTCCGTGAAAGCCAGACGGAATACAGGCTGAAAAACCAGGCTTATTTTCAGCGTAATTTAATGCCCGGAATGCTGGGTTGGTTTAGCATGCGCGAAAACACTTCAACAGAAGATATTGAATGGATGCTTGCCCGCTCGGCGGCTTTTAATGCAGGTTATGCTTTTGTCACCGGTGAAAAAGCGCTAAAAACAAACGGACAAACCGAAGCGATTTTCCAACTGATCGGAGAATGGGAAAAAGCCCGGATGAGTAATGCGTTTACCGACGAACAAAAAGAAAAGATGAAGGATATAAACAACGAGTTTCATCTTAAAACTTTGGGTGAAAATAAATGGGAACTTTCGCAGGTTTATTCCTTTAAATTCAGACATGAGGCAAAAGAGAAACAGCCTGGCGAACCATCATTTTCAACGTTTCAGTTTGAAAATGCCAGAAGACGGAGCAATGATGCAATTTATAGTTACAGCTATGGAAGCCACCGTTTCAGGAATTAAACTGGAACTGGACAATAGCCATCAGATTCAAATTCCCATTACGCTAAAACCCGGGGAATACGCAAAATTTACCGGAAAGAATCACCTTCAAATTTACGACGCATTTAATCATTTGATGAAGGAAATTCCTTTAAACAATTCATTATTTAAACTCGTGCTACGGAAAGCATACCCTGAATTTTGACTGCACTTTTACAGGTAAAGGAAAAGAACCTGGTGTAAAAATCGAAATTCGTATAGAAGGAAAAGCGGAGGAAATAAGTGCCGAAGCAGGTTTTGCGGTTTCCAACCGCATAAAAAGTCTCCAATATAATTTGCAATGCCTAAAATTAATACCAACATATTACGCTAAAAGATCTTTAGGCCGAATTGTTTGAAATCACTACTATTTACGTTAATAACCGGAAGTTGGAAACTTCCGCACCCGGGGGTGTTGCGGTTTCCAACCGCATTTAAAAACTACAATCACAAATTGTAACACCTGCATTTAGTTATAATGAATTTCGATATAATGTTGAACCTTATATTTAGAGATTACTAACACTTCTATTGATCTTCGGAAGTTGGAAACTTCCCCACCTGGGTGTTGCGGTTTCCAACCGCATAAAGATATCACCAATATAATTTGCAGAGCCTAATATTATTACCAATAAATTGTTTAAAAATCATCAGTCGAAATTGTTTGAAATCACTACTATTTACCTTATTAACCGGAAGTTGGAAACTTCCGCACCCGGGGCATTAAAATACTTCGATTTGAAACTGCGGGATATATACCTTACACCAGTTTTCGAGAACTGAAATGCAATGCGCTCGGCAATCATAATAGACTTAATTTTTAACGATTGTTTTAGTTGTTGTCTTTCCATTGTCGTCGGTGAGCCGGATAAAATAAATTCCGTTTTTAAGAAAAGAGAGATCGAGCGAATGATCGGCTATCTTCTGTGAAAGAACCATTATGCCTCTGCCATCAAATATCTCAGTTTTCATATCGCTTAACTGACGTCCCGATTTTATATACAATAAACCCGTGCACGGATTTGGGAATACTGTAATTTCATTGGCGATTAAAGCATTTGGTGAGGATACCAGTAAATCGTTATCAGAAGTTACAATTCCTGTGGTAGCGCCGTTTTTTACATAACCTTCCAAATATTTATGATAGTCATAACGCGCCTGCGAAAACCGAAAATCAATCCTCCCCAAACCGCCCCCATAAATTTCCTTATATGCTGTAAAAAAAGCCTCATTACCAAAATGCACAAGACTATCTGCCTGATATGTATAAATATTGCTCCCACCGACAGTCTTTAAATGTATCCCATCATTAACCGATGTTTGAATTATGGTATAGAATGGACCACCTTCAATATCATTTAACCAGCTTTTACTTCCTGAAAAGAAATTCGGCACCACTTGCTGGTCGCAGCCGTTTAGAAAATGAGTTGCCGAATCGATATAAAGCAAAGTATCCTTAAAGGATTTGTATTCGGTAGGTGTTTCGCAAATGTCAATCTCATTTCGGTTACAGGAATACGCAACATTTTCGATTATGGAAACAAAGTAAGATAATGTATCGTTATTTTCAAGAACCCCGGTAACCGAGTACTTTGTGGTTGTGGTTACGGTAAGTCCGGCACCTCCAGCATCGGTATAATCCTTGCTCACAAATTGAAAAACATCGCCACTCTGAAAGTTATAAATTTCTTTATATGTTGGGCTGCAATTCTGGCTATTCGAAAAAAGACCGGAAAATATCAAAACTGAAAAAAACATTAATTTATTCATAGTGCTGACAGATTATAAAGTGAATATACTTATTTTTGAACTTTAAAAAAGTGAACCCAGCGTTTACGGTTTTACCCGATATTCAATACTCATTGCTAATTATACCAAATGTTTTTGCTGAGCAATTTCACATACTTTGCTTCCTTCATTTTACCTTTTTCTGTAAAAAAAAGTTTGAAGCCCATAGACGTTCGATTGGCTTTGTATAAAAAAACACCTAAACAATAAGGATATCTGCTTTTGTGCAATTTATCCAACGTTTGATCAAAAAAATAAACCGAATCTGCAACGGGAATACTGTAGGTATAAATCGAATCTGCGTTAAACATTCGTCTGGCTTTTTTACCTGATACAACAGCGACATATTCATCAAAATTAAAATCGTTAGTTTCTTTGTTCAAAGGGTGATGTGGTGAATAATATAGCCCCATCGCAGTTTTTAACTCAGCTTCTATTTGGCTCCGGGGATAAAACGGACGTCCCATTCCTTTTTCAAAATCAGGATTTGTTTTCGAATCATGATGAAGGATAGCAGGATACATGATTAAACATTCTTTATTGGCGGATAATAAAAATGGACCATACATGCTACCAGTATGTTTATCTGTATCTTTTCTGATTTTACATGTTTGGAAATATTTTTCCATGTTGATAAAGTGTGGAGGCATTGCACAAGAAATATCAAAATCTTTTAACAGATAGTCAGAATAACCATCAAATGTTTGTTCGTATAAAAGATTATCCTGTGCGGAAAGATTTTTATAACAAAGAACTATTAGAACGAGTAAAATGCATCGTGTCATAGTGCAATTATTTTTATGAATCAGGCTCTTATATTTATAAAAATAACTGAAGGCAAGCAATTTGACAAAGGAAAATATTAATTTGAAAGAGTTCTAAATAATTATTGAAGGATTGAAGGAATAATGGAATGAAGGAATGCGCAAATGCAGGAATGCAGGAATGCTTAAATGAAGGAATGTAACAATGCCTGAAAGTGTGAGAAATGTGCTTTGTACCTTTAACCTTAAATTGAAATTCTGAATTCTGAACTCTTTAAAGCTGCAAGCCACAAGCCTCAAGCCACGAGTAACGAGCCAAGATCGCCATACATGAGATAAAAAAATTATAAAATGCGACTGTACACTGCGACTGCTTAAAAATGATTGAAGGATTGAGTAATTGAATTATTGAATGCGGAAGTGCTTAAATGCCTGAATGCTAAAATGTAAAGCTGCAGGCCTCAAGTATTATTTAAATCGTGAGCACTTTTTCTTTGAACTTTCTTCCGCTGAACTCTGAACTCTTTGAGCTTTGAACTTTTCACTTTGATCTTTGAATTTTGAGCTACCCGGTCAGTGCGAGTAAAAGTTTGCTGTGTACTCTTTTTCCTTCCCTGACGACAATATCAATTATTTCGCGGATGTCTTTTTCGGAAGTTCTGAAATTGACAATACAAGCTCTTAAAGAATATTTTTCATTTATCACAGCATTGGAAAGAAATAATTCTCCTCCGTTTTGAAGTTCGTTTAACAGTGTTTCGTTAAGCTGGTTCAGATAATCGTGATGCTTTTGCGCTTCACTGTTATAACCTTGAGGAACATACCGGAATGTTGTTATGCTCAGGTTTTGGGTAATGGCATCCAGTTCAGGATGATTACCGGCCAACTGAAATAGTAATTTTGAAAGACGGATATCTTCGCTGAGCATCTCGATATAACCCTTTCGACCCACCTGCTGCAGCGTTAGCCAGACTTTGAGCGCCCGGAAACCCCGTGAATTCTGCAATCCGTATTCATAGAAGTTGGTCGCAGGTTCATCTTCGATGTTGTCGAATTTGTAATAGTTGGGATGAGAGCTAAATGTTTCAATTAGATGATTTGGATTTTTTACCAGGGTACATCCGGCTTCCAGCGGACTATACAGCCATTTGTGGGGGTCGATGGCAATTGAATCGGCCTCTTCTGTTCCGGAAAACATTTTTTTTAAGGATGGAATAACCGCAGCCGGAATACCATATGCGCCATCGATATGAAACCATAAATCGTATTTCTTACAAACTTCCGAAATACTTTTCAGGTCGTCGACTACGCCCGTTGAAACATCGCCGGCAGTACCCACCACCATAATGGGTTTGAAACCGTTTCTTAAATCTTCCCTGATAGTTTCTTCAAGTATATCTGTATTCATTTGATTGGCGTCGGTTGTCGGAACCCAGCGAATATATTTTGTGCCCGTGCCAAATAAACCAGCAGCTTTTTCAATCCAGGTATGTGTGGCTTTGGAACAATAAACGGTAAGTTTTTGCTTTGCATTATTCACCCCGTTTTCTTTGATATTCCCCGGTGCTTTTACAGATCTTCCGGCCAAAAAACCGGTAAAGTTGGCCATGTTTCCGCCACTCACCAAAACACCACCATAATCAGGAGAAACACCGATAAATTCAGCAAGCCACTGAACCGTTTGCTTTTCAATACCAGTAGCTACCGGACTTAAAATATTTGCTCCTACATTTGGATTAATGGCTGAAGCAAGTAAATCGGCCAGCGCCCCCAAAGGAGCAGCGGACGAGGTTATATATCCAAAGAATTTCGGATGCCCGTTAAACAGTGAATCCTGAATCAGCAAATCTGTTGTGGTTGACAATAATTCATCTGTAGCAATCCCATTTTCCGGTAATGATTTGTTCCCAAGTATGTTCCGGATTTCTGCCGGGGTTTTACAACTTGAAACCTGTCTCTCGTGAATGGTATCGATAAAATCAGCAATTTTATCAATTAACCGGTAACCCAGTTTTTTAAATTGTTCACCGCTCATTTCAATGGGAGCCAAACGGTCTTCTTTCATATTTATTCGATTTACTCTAACTTACTCAAACACACCAATACCGGGATTTGTTGCGAGGCTGATGTTGCGATTTTAGTACAGATTATACAAAGTATCTTTTATCGTTCAGCGCGATTTTTGTCCGTTTTACTTTATTCCTGAATCTTGTATATTTGGTCTTTTTTATATCTTTAATCCGATTCAAAAACAACAAGCCATGAGTCTAAGCCGGTTTATCCGAACAAACAATTATATAATTTGCCGTTTCAATGGGATTGTTCGAAGCCATTGTTGTGGTATATATCCCCGAGATTTATTATCCCAACGGATTTTCATTCCCCTTAAAAGAACTTCCTTATTGGATAATTTTGGTGGAATGGGCTCGCGAAATCAGCACACTTTTAATGTTGGGATCGGTTGCATGGCTTTCGGGTAAAACGTTTTTAAAACGACTGTCGGTTTTCATGTTTATTTTTGGAGTTTAGGATATTGTTTATTACATCGGCCTTTATGTCATTCTTGGCTGGCCTGAACTATCAACTGTTGTTCCGTTATTGCCAACTGAGACTGATAGCTGCTAACTATCTTCAACTTTTCCTTTTTTTCTATCTTTAACCACTTCAAAACTATATTTTAATATGATTACTGTATTTGTAGCCTACATTATTGTACTAATCGGAATTGTTGCCTACTCTGCCCGCCGTTCAAAAACCAATGACGATTTTGTTTTGGGTGGTAAAAAAATCTCCGGAAT
Source organism: uncultured Prolixibacteraceae bacterium (assembly GCA_963821855.1). GTDB lineage: Bacteria > Bacteroidota > Bacteroidia > Bacteroidales > Prolixibacteraceae > Draconibacterium. The sequence continues at coordinate 288,618 of CAWGFJ010000008.1, forward strand.
ATCCCTTGCCTTATCTGAAAGGGCAACGGGAGAATCCGCATGGTTATTGCTGGGGCTTACCGGTTTGGCTTATGCCGAGGGAATGGCTGCAATATGGGTCGGATTGGGCTGCGTAACCGGAATTTTGTTTCTATGGACATTTCTTTCTGAACCTTTGCAAAGCCTGGCAGAAAGCACAGGAGCTTTAACCGTCCCCGGATTATTTTCAAAACGATTTAAAGGAACAAACCGGAGTTTCGGCATTCTTTCAGCATTAATCATTATCTTCTTTTTTATACTTTACATCGCTGCACAATTTAGCGGTGCAGGCAAAATTTTCAACGACACTTTCAAAATCGATCCTTTTTGGGGAATGGTCATCGGGTCGGCGCTGGTTACCGTTTACACGATGCTTGGTGGTTTTATAACCGTGGTGGCTACCGATGCTTTTCAGGCAATTTTAATGGTAATTACCTGTGTAATTTTGCCCATTATTGCGCTTCAGATAGCAGCAACTTATAATATTCATATTGCCGATACAATCCGAAATGCAAGTTATATGGTTCAGCTAAATTCAGGAACCGTAAAACAAGCTACCGGCGGACTTATGATTTTAAACGGAATGAGCTGGGCTTTTGGTTATACCGGCCAGCCGCAGTTGCTGGTACGAATGATGGCCATGCGAAATAAAAAGGAAACCAATAAAAGTCGCTGGGTTGCAATTGCCTGGACATTGCTTTCGTACATTGGCGCATTTTTAATTGGCATTATAGGTTACAAACTGGTTCAGGCTGGCGCCCTGGGAGATGCCGCAGCTATTGTTGCCAGCGACTCTGAAAAGATTATGCCGATAATGGTAATGACTTTGCTCAATCCTATTCTGGCCGGAATCCTGCTATCTGGCGCTGTATCCGCAATGATGTCAACTGCTTCATCTCAATTAATGGTCGTTTCTTCATCAATGACGGAAGACTTTTACCTGAATGTTACCAAAAAGAAAATTGATGAAAAACGGATGTTATTCCTGAATAAAATACTGACACTTTTTGTAGGATTACTTGGTTTTCTTTTGGCAATTGCCATGGAGGATACGGTTTATGGGTTGGTTTCGTATGCCTGGAGCGGAATCGGTGCATCGTTTGGCCCGGCAATCGTTTTGCTGATTTTCTGGAAAAAACTTTCAAGGGCAGGTGTTTTTGCCAGCTTAATAACCGGAACATTAACCGCTGTTATCTGGAAAACCTGGTTACTTGAGCCAACAGGAATTTCGGAACGTTTAGCCAGTTATATGCTTGCATTTATTATGGCCGTAATTTTTAGTTTGCTTATTCCTGAAAAGAAAATGGTGAAATAATTTGAAGGAATTAGAAATGCCGACCGTTTGTCGATGTTCCAAACCGGTCTGGAATTTTCTTTGTATCCGGAAACGATAGTGCAACCTTTATTCACAAGCTGACTAATCGCTAAAATGTATAGCCGGAATGTGTATTGCAGCCTTCAGTTATTTATCTTCGTAAACAATTTCTTCATTCTGAAATTCATCAAACTTATTATTCTCGAGTTTTGGCTCGGAGCCGTTGGCATAAATAAAAATGGCAGCTTTTTGTGTTTTTGCCGAATTTCTGAAAAAGTTGTCTTTTAACACCAAATCTTTGGCCGGTGAGTTTACCGAGAAACCATAGCCTTCATTATTTTCAATTACGTTATTTATAAATGTATTGCGGTGCGGTGCGTTGGCTTCTCTTTCGCCACGCAGGTTAATTCCATCGCTCTTATTATTGTATACCTGATTTCTGCGAAAAAGTACATCGGTATCCTTATGGCCGGTACAAATTCCAAAACGCCCGTTATTATGCATCTTGTTTCCTTCCACCCGGCTTTCATAAACCCGCCAGCAAATAAACAACCCGTCGCGGTCGTTATGGTGAATATCGTTATTTTCGATTAGAGAAAACGGGGAACCGGTTCCGGGATGCAAACCCGTATTTCCGCTTCCTGAAATCTCACTGTTTTTTATGGTAATATTTTCGGTAATCTGCCAGCTTATTCCTTCACCATTATAATCTTTCACATGCACATGGTCGACAGTTACTTTTTTAGAGCGAAGAACCAGAATTCCGGCGCTGTTGCAACCATCGGCAAAAAAATTATCCTGGCGGTTTCCGTCGGCAGTTAAATCCGAAACAAGCGCGTTTTCAATATCCAGCGCTTCAATTACCGAAGATGCATTTGAAACCAAACCGTTTTTATCGGAACGGTAATCGCGAATCAAACCCTTATCGATATATATTACATTGTCGGATATATCGGTGATATAAGCTGTGGACACATTCCAGCAACCGCTGTTGTCTTCATCGGTAACCTGAACTTTCATGCCTACTTCAAAACCATCGGGATTTTCCACTGTCAGTTTCAGTTCTCCAAAATCGGCATCCACAATAAATGGTGTTTGATATCCTTTTGCTTTTTTCAGAATCGTTTTTTCAATACCCGAGCCTATCAGTCTTACATTCGATTTCAGCCGCACCGGGGCAACAATCTTATAAATTCCGGGATTAAGTTTTACCGTTCCGCCTGTTTTTGCTACAGCATCGATAGCAAACTGAATAGATTGGTTGTTAAAACCTGCAACCATGGAGTTTTCGCCGCCAACGGTAATTACCTGTTCTTTTATTTTTGGCGAAACGAGCGCATCGGCCGCATTCATATCTTCCTGCGCACAAACAATAAGGGGAAACAATAAGCTGATGAGAAATAATCTTGTCTTCATAATTCCGGATTTGATTCCCTCAAATTTAAATGTTCATTTTGAATAATTCTGAATAAAGCTAAAAATTAGATGATTAAATTATCATGGTCAAAAATAAGGTTTCTGTTTTTATCGCTTAAATAATCTGTTATCTTCGTGCTTTCAGAATAAAAACACATTGAAAAGTTTCATAAATAAAACCATTTGGATAACAGGCGCTTCCTCTGGTATTGGTGAAGCTGTTGCTCTTGAAATTTCAAAAGAAAAGGCTAACCTTATTCTTTCAGGAAGAAACGAAAACGCGCTGGAATGGGTAGCCGGAATATGTAAGTCGAATGGCAGTAATGTTCAGATTGTTCCTTTTGATTTAGGCAATGAGAAATCAGTAACTAAAGCTGCTGAAGCAGTACTGTCGAATAATAAACGTATTGATTGCCTTTATCATTTTGGTGGAATAAGCCAGCGCTCATTTGTTAGTGAAACACCATTGTTTGTCGACAGAAAAATTTTCGAAGTGAATTTTTTTGGAACAATAGCACTTACCAAAGCGGTTTTACCGTTAATGATTGAACAAGGTGGCGGACAGATTGCAGTTACCTCGAGTATTGTCGGAAAATTTGGTTTTCCGTACCGTTCATCCTATTCGGCTTCAAAACAGGCTTTGCATGGTTTTTTTGAAAGTTTGCGTGCCGAAAATGTAAAAAACAATATTCAGGTTTCAATGATAATACCGGGCAGGATAAAAACGAATATCTCGGTAAACGCTGTCAATAAAGAAGGTAAAGCCCATTCAAAAATGGATGAAGGACAAAAAAAAGGAATGGCAGCCGATGTAACTGCAAAAGTAATTCTGCGTAAATTGAAAAGGCAAAAAAAAGAAATTCTGGTTGGGGGCATGGAAATTAGTATGGTTTATATACGAAAATTTTTTCCATGGCTCTTTTATTATATGGCTTCGAGGGTAAAGCCTGTGTAGTTCAGAGTTCAGAGCCTGCCCTGACCGAACGAAGAGAGCGTCATGGGTTCAGAGCCTGCCCTGACCGAACGAAGAGAGCGTCATGGGTTCAGAGCCTGCCCTGACCGATCCGTCAGCTGACGGAGAGCGTCATGGGTTCAAAGTGTAAGTTCAAAGTGTAAAGTTAAAGTGTAAAGTTCAAAGTTTGGAGTAAAAATGTCGGGGAAAATTAACGGAATTCAGCAATTAGGCGTTGGCGTTGAAAATGTAAACGAGGCATGGAAATGGTATCGCGAACATTTTGCCATGGATATTCGGATGTTTGAAGAAAAAGCAACTGCCGAACTCATGCTGGCACATACCGATGGAAAACCGCGTCAACGACATGCAGTATTAGCATTAAATATGCAGGGAGGCGGTGGTTTCGAAATCTGGCAACATACCGGAAAAAAGCCGGAAAAATGCCCCTTTGAAATTCAGTTGGGCGACCTGGGAATTAACATTGGCAAAATTAAAGCCGGAAATGTGGCTTTGGCCTATTCAAAATTTGTCAATTCGGGCTTAAACCTGCTTGGTTCTATTCATAAAGATCCCAATGAAAATGAACACTTCTACATGAAGGATATTTATGGCAACATGTGGGAAGTAAAACATTTTAACAAGATTTTCAGGCGGAAGGAAAAATCGGTTAGCGGTGGCGTTTACGGCGTTGTAATCGGTGTGAAAAATATGGAGCTAAGCCTTAAAATTTACCAGCAAATTCTGCAATACGATACTATTGTATACGATAAAACCGGGGTGTTCGACGATTTTAAAGGAATTCCCGGTGGCGATCATAAATTCAGGCGTGTATTGTTAAAACATTCCGATACAAGAAAAGGCGCATTCAGCCCGTTTTTTGGTGAATCGGTCATCGAACTGGTTCAGGTTTTGGATCGCGAACCGCGCAATATTTATGAAGGCCGGATATGGGGCGATCCCGGCTTTATACATATTTGTTTCGATATAAACGGCATGGATGAATTCAGGGAAAAATCAAAAAAAATGGGGCATCCATTTACGGTGGACAGCGCCAATGCTATGGATACTTTCGATATGGGAGAAGCTGCCGGCAACTTTGCATACATCCAGGCGCCCGAAGGCACTTTAATCGAATTCGTGGAAACACATAAAATACCTTTGCTAAAAAAGTTGGGCTGGTATATCGACCTTCGCAAACGCGGCCATCGCGAATTACCCAAGTGGATGTTGAAGATGTTCAAGTACAAACGGGTGAAAGACAAATAACCTGTTTTCTGTTGAATTTTAAAAATTTATAGTTGAATCATCATTTCAGAGGGTCGCTACAAAATGTAGAAGCTCGCCCGGACATCTTTTCTTCGATCTACAAAATGTAGAAGGCCGCCCGGATGTCTTTTCTCCGATCTACAAAATGTAGAATGCTGCCCGGATGTCTTTTCTCCGATCTACAAAATGTAGAAGGCCGCCCGGATGTCATTTCTTCGATCTACAAAATGTAAAAGACCTAAATTTTTTCCACCCTCTGCAAAATGTAGCCCACCACATTAAAAGCTTACTGGTTTTCTTTTACCGAAAATTTATAAATGGTTGTCGATTTAAATGTTTCACCTGGTTTTAACAAGGTTGAAGGAAATCCCGGTTGATTGGGACTATCCGGAAAATGTTGAGTTTCGAGACAAAATCCGGTTCGCTTTGTATATGCCACACCGCTTTTGCCAATTTCTTTTCCTCCCAAATGATTTCCGGTATAAAGCTGAACGCCGGGCTCGGTGGTAAAAACTTCCATATAGCGGCCGCTTTCAGGTTCATAAGCGCTTGCAGCAAAAGCAAGTTCCTTGTCGGGTTTATTAATTACATAATTAAAATCGTATCCTGAACCGTATTTCAGCATCTGGTTGTCCGAATCAATCCTGTCGCCAACACGATGCGGAGTTGTAAAATCCAAATCTGTTCCCCTGATATCGGAAATTTCGCCTGTCGGTATCATTTCGGCATTTACCGGTGTCGATTTGTCGGCATTAATAACCAGGATATGATCCAGAATATCTCCGTTTCCCTCGCCTCGTAAATTGAAATAGCTGTGATTCGTTACATTAATATGACAGGCTTTATCGGTAGTAACTTCATAATCAATTCTTAATTCGTTATCGTCGTTTAAAGTGTAGGTTACCTCTACGGTTTTGTTGCCCGGAAACCCAAATTCTCCGTCTTCGCTTTTAAGTGAAAAAACTGTTGCATTTCCTGCCGTCTGATAATCCCAAACTTTACGATACCAGCTTTCAGGCCCGGAATGCAAACTGGCCGACCCGTTATTTACAGGGAAATGATAAGTCTCGCCATCAATCGTAAAACTTGCATTTGCAATGCGGTTTGCAAACGGCCCCACAACTGCTCCATGACTTGCTCCGTACTGCTGATAATCATCGATTGATTTAAATCCGAGCAAAACATCGGCAAAGTTTCCGTTTTTATCCGGCACGTATATCGATACTATTTTTGCACCGTAATTGGTAACTGTAACTACCATTCCATTCTTATTCTTCATGGTAAAAATATCAGTTTTTTTACCATTGATTTCTTTTTCGAAATCAGCTTTTGTATATGGCATTGTTATTTCATTTTTTTGTTTTTCGGCTGTACATGCTGCAAGAAATGCAACAAGAAAGATAAAGCTTAGGTATTTCATTGTTATTCATTTTTTATTTAAACATAAAAATACAAAAATTGAAGGGATATCCTGTCGTTTAAAACACCGGAATGATATTTAATTTTCGGGCCTGAGCTCCACAGGTAAGTTTATTTCAACCGTATCGCCATCTTTCCATTTTCGTGCAATCTGGCAATACTCTCCGGGCGTCGCAACATATTTTACGCTCAAAGCGGTTACGGTAGCGCCTTTTGCCCACGACGGAATGCGGATAAATAATTCAACAAACGGATGTTCGGTTATATTAAATTTTACGGTTAATTTCCCCGATTCCGGATAATTGTTATCCTGTGTAATTTTTATCGTTCCTTCCATGCTGTGATTATATTCTATTGTTGAATTCACAAACATATTTAAATGAATATGGTCGACATATTTTGTATAAATGAACGATTTCAGAAGATTTGCAATGTCATCGTTAACCACTAGTTTTGTTTCATAAATCAAGTCTTCCAGCGCTTCCGCATATTTTGTATCTTCAGTAAGCTCAAGCAAATATCCGGTTGATTCAATCCATTCCATCAACTGAGCCTGGCTTAACCGATGCTCATAAATATTAAATCCGGCCCATTCGCGCTCAAAAAGTTGCAAATCGAAACGCTTGTCACGTTCAATATAATAGGCTTTGTATTTTAAAAGCTTATCGAGTTCTGTTTCTGTTTTTGATATGTCGGCGGTTGAAACAGCAACTTTATCAGTATCGGCATTAAATGAGTGATTAAATTTTACCGCATCGGAGTCGACCCTTTCGAATTTTATTTCAGGAAATTTTTCTTTTCCTGAACATGATACAAGGAAAATTAATACTGTTGAAAGGAATAAAGCGTATCCTTTTGGAACCATAAAATTCTGTTTAAAGAATAGTAACAGATTTTTTTAACAGGGGTTCAAGCCTAATAGAAAAAAGTTTTTCGAATGTATTTTTCAAGTCTTGGAAACGATTTTTCGTCGATGGATTTATGATAAAATCCAAAGTAAAAAGTATTTGATTTATTAATTAACGGCGTTGCATCTTTTCCACGTCCAAATCCGAAAACCACCATTCCGTTTTTTGAATTCAGGCCTTCGCTGCTATCGCCAAGAAATCCAAACATGTCTTCATTTATGTCTTTTCCTTTTTGCACCAAAAAGAGGGTTTGTTTCGCATTTTTATTTCCTATAAACGCCCATTGCCAGTTGCCATATTCCTCATCGCCTTTAAAATAATCCGGTTGAGCTGTTTTTAATCCGTTATCCGTTCCCCAGAATATGTCATCGGGCTGCCAGTTTCCTCCAGGAACGCCTTCGTACATAAACCAATAATGATGGTTAAGTTCAGGCATTTCCAGAATTTCAAGCTCAACATATTCAGGATAAAAAGAGTACAGAAATTCCCACTTTCCATCGATGCTGCGAACGCGAACTTTGGTTAAGCCTTCCTTAAAACTCATAGCTTTATTAAAGCCGGGATGGCCCACCCCATCGTAATTTCCGCCGTAAACCAGGTTGGGCAAACCTCTGTAATCGCCGGCTGCCGACTGCGGAAATTTCTCTTCATCCATGCGGTTCCATTGTATCCAGTCGTTGCCGTCTCTGTCAAACATTTCTGAAATTCCGCCGGAATAGCGATCGATAAAATAAACCGCATTTGGAGTTGAAACCCGGTAATGAAGCCGGTTCTTAAGCGAAACTTCTTCAATTGATATTTGCGCGTTTACAGTTATAATTCCAAACATCAGCAAAACAAACCAAAGAAAGCGCTTCATAATTCACCTGTTTATTCATAAAATTATTATGTCAGTGTTTAACCCGAATAATGCAGAAATTATTCCCGACCCCGACAGCGACTAAAATTACAAAAAAAAAATTCTATATATTTGTTTCATCGAAATCACTTAAAGACTGTTAAGATGAATATCTCAATTTTTACCGTCAGTAAACAATTGCCGTTCTGAGGCAATTCCAGAGAGATTATTTTTAATAGTATTCACCGGTTTTCAACATAAAATATTTTGTATGAATTCAGAATATTAATTTGAAAACGAAGTTCTGACAGATATTTTTTATTACTTAGGAATTTTATTCTACTTTTAGAAAGCGAAAAACCATTAATTTTTTATGGGGAAGTCAGGCTTTTAAGCATAATAAAGCCGCTAATGCTAAATGATGAGAAAAATATTAATGGCCGGAACTGACTTTCTTTAATTTATAAATTTAGTTGTGATGAAATTAGTTCAGAAATATGCATTTGAACAAATTTCAGATGTATACAGCCACCTGAAAATTAAAGGAAACCGACATTTCAATTTAGAAACTGTCAACTTCAATTCTATGAAGTTCAGGTTAAAAAAAAGTCATTTTTTTTCTTACAACCCAAAATCCGGTATTGTATTTATTAATGCGTTATTTTCTTTAAACAGGATTAATAAAAACAATAGCCTGACTAATATTCCATTTGAAAATCACGGAGTTTTTATTGACATTGACAGAGGTAAGTTGGAATATTCAAATGATAAACTAATTTTTCCTTTTAAAGGAACCAAATATAAAATTTCCCGGGTAATATGGATAATGAACAAAACAACCAGTCATATCGGATACTTGAAGACTTAATTGAAGGTTGCCAGGTTATAGACTTTGAATGGAAATACGTTTTCATAAATAACGCCGCTGCACTGCATAACCAAAGGCCAAAGGAAGAGCTGCTGGGAAAACGCTATATGGATATGTGGCCAGGCATCGAAGAAACAGAAGTATTCAGGTTAATCGAGAACTGTTTAAAAGAACGAAAAAGCCATCATTTCGAAAATAAATTTACTTTTCCGAACGGCATTCTGTCAGGCTGGTTCGAACTGAGCATTCAGCCTGTTCCTGAAGGAGTGTTTATCCTATCAATCGACATTACAAAACAAAAAGAATTAGAACAAAATTTAAAAGAAAGCGAACGCCGGTGGAAATTTGCCATTGAAGGCTCGGGTGATGGCCTTTGGGACTGGAATGCTGATACCGATGAAGTATTCTATTCCGAAACGCTGAAAAATATGTTGGGCTATTCAGGCGATGAGTTTGAAAACAAACTTGAAGAATGGGAGAAAAGGGTTCATCCTGACGATAAGGACGAAGTTTTCCGGGATTTGAACAATCATTACAATAAGAAAACCAGCCATTACGAAAATGAACATCGTTTGTTATGCAAAAACGGTAACTATATCTGGATTCATGATCGAGGGAAAGTTTTAAAATGGGATGCTGATGGCAAGCCGTTGCGAATGATTGGCACCCACCGGAATATTGATTCCCGGAAAAAAGCGGAAGTGGAACTCAAACAGGAAAAGCAAAGATTTGAAAAATTCGCTGCTACCCTGCCTGGAATGCTTTTTTCGTTTCATCTTTCTCCCAATGGAAAATATTCAATGCCATTTGCTAGTTCCGCATCTATTGATGTATACGGTTTTACGCCAAAAGAAATTACCGAAAACTTTAATATTGCATTTGAACGATTTCACCCGGATGATATTGATGAAGTTAACCGTAGGATTGAGGAATCGGCGAAATTAATGAAACCATGGAAATACTCCTACAGATACAATCATCCGAAAAAAGGTGAAATTTGGCTTGAAGGCCACTCGGTTCCAGTCAGGGAAGACGACGGAAGTATAATCTGGCACGGCTATATAACCGATATTACCGAACAAAAGCTGGCTGAAGAAAAAATCAGCTATCATCAAATGCTCATCGACCAAATGGGTAAAGTGGCAAAAATTGGCGGCTGGGAGTTCGACCCCGAAACCGGTAAAGGAACGTGGACCGAACAGGTTGCATTAATACACGAAATGGATCCGGACGATGAAACCAGCCTGCAACAGGGAATTTCGTTTTATAGTGAAGATTCGAAAGCGAAAATTGAAGCAGCTATTAATGAAGCAATCACAAAGGGTACGCCATACGATCTTGAACTGGAACTAATTACTCCTTCCGGAAAACATAAATGGGTGCAAACAATTGGTCAGGCCATATATAAAGACGGGAAAGTAGTAAATGTAAGAGGCTCTTTCCAGGATATTACAACACGTAAACACGACGAAAATAAATTACGTGAAAGCGAAGAAAAGTTCCGAAGTATTTTTGAGCAATCGGCAAGCGGTATGGCTATCACCGGTATCGATGGAAAACTAATTCAGTACAACCAGGTTTTTTGCGAAATAGTTGGTTATACAAAAAATGAATTGAAAAATATTCATTTTAGTTCCATAACACATCCCGATGATATAGAGATTGGAAATGAAGTGATAAAAAAACTAATCGATGGAAAAGTCAAAAAAACATCGATGGAAAAACGATATGTTAAAAAATCGGGGGAACCGGTTTGGGTGCACATAAACTCGGTTTTGCTTCGGGATAATAATAATGAACCGGAATTCTTTCTGTCGCAAATTGAAGATATTTCCGATAGAATAGAAGCAGAGAACCAACTTAAAATTTCTGAAAACAGATATAAAGCGCTTGTTGAACAATCGCTTACCGGAATTTATATATTCGACGTCCACAATTATATTTATGTAAACCAGCGGTTTTGCGAAATATTTGGATACACTGAGAACGAAATTCTTACAAAGCTTAAACCAAACGATATAATATCAGAGAAAGATCGCAACTATGTAAATGAAAATGCAAGATTGCGGTTAAAAGGTGAAATTGAAAGCGCAGGTTTTACTGTAAAAGGAAATCACAAAACTGGCAAACCGCTTTGGATCGAATTATACGGAATGCACGTTTTCCTCGACGGCAAAGATGTTATTATTGGTACCGTGGTTGATATTACAGATAAAAAACTTGCTGAGGATGAAATCAAAAAACTAAATGAAAACCTCGAAAAGAAAGTGATGGAACGTACAGCTCAGCTCGAATCGAAAAATAACGAGCTTGAAACATTCACCTATTCGGTATCGCACGACTTAAAAGCGCCTTTACGCGGTATCGATGGTTACAGCAGATTATTGGAGGAATTATATGCCGATAAAATGGAAGGCGAGGCAAAATGGTTCCTTGAAGCCATTCAGGAAGGCACGCGCCAGATGAACCAGCTTATTGAAGATTTGCTAGCGTATTCAAGGCTCGAAAGAGCAATGATCCGGTATACAACTTTCAACGTAAAAGACTTTGTTCAACGTATTTTAAGCCTTTACAGCCATCAGATAGAATTTCAAAAGGTGAAGATAGAAACCGATTTGCCCGACTTCGAAATTCACACCGATATCGACAGCCTTGCTGTTGCATTGCGGAACATTGTGGAAAATGCAGTTAAATTTTCAAAGGAAACAGATGAACCTAAAGTCAGGATCAGTTGTATGGTAAATGATGATTCCTGTATACTCGTGGTAAAAGATAACGGAATCGGTTTTGATATGAAGTACAAAGACCGGATTTTTGAGATATTTCAGCGCCTGAACCTGGCGGAGTCTTTCAGCGGAACCGGTATCGGTCTGGCCATGGTAAAAAAATCGATGGAGCGCATTAACGGAAACGTTCGGGCCGAAAGCACTCCGGGCGAAGGAGCAACTTTTTATCTTGAAATTCCAAAAATAAATGACAATGAAAACGACTAATTTAAATCTTCCCATACTGCTCGTAGAAGACAATCCTGTTGATTTAGATCTTACATTAAGGGCATTTACACGAAAAAAACTTTCGAATCCGATACAGATAGCACGCGACGGCGAAGCAGCGCTCGATTATATCAGCCGCTGGGACAAGGGCGAACCGGTACCGGTTGTTATTTTACTCGATCTGAAATTACCAAAGTACAGCGGGCTTGAAGTACTCCGCGAACTGAAATCGCATCCCGAGTACAAAACAATTCCGGTTATTATGCTTACTTCTTCCTCCCAGGACCAGGACATTGAAGCAGCATACAAACTTGGTGTGAACTCATACATAGTAAAACCTGTAGAGTTTGAAAAATTTATTGAGGTGGCATCGCAGGTAGAGTTATACTGGAACATTATAAATCTGCCATTCAAGCATTGATGCTGCTGTTAAAACATGATTAACAATAACAATTAAGTTATGCTTAAAATTCTTTATCTGGAAGACAACAAGTTTGATATTGAATTAACTCAGATTGCATTACTCAAAGCTTTTCCGGATTGCAAAATAGACACTATGCGCTCCGTAATAGAATGCAAAAATCATATCACCGAAACTTCGGATTACGATGTAGCCATTCTTGACCTTAATTTACCCGATGGTAATGGTGTCGATGCGTTAGTCCATATCAGGCAGCTCGAATTAGAAATTGTGGTAATTATACTTACAGGTTCCGGTAATGAGGAAGCCGCAATCGCAGCTTTAAAAGCCGGCGCCAACGATTATGTACCAAAGAAAATTGGTTATTTGAATAACCTTCCTGATGTTGTCAAGAATGCAATCGAAAACTTTAAGGTAAATCTGGCAAACAAAGCACAAATTATTCATGTGCTTTATATCGAATGGAACAAACATGATATTGATTTAACCGAGCGCCATATGCGCCGATACGCGCCTCAAATACAGATTGAATCGGTGAAAGCTCCTGATGAAGCTTTACATATCCTCGATAATTACAATTCTTCTAAACCTGCCCACGATGTGCTTTTAATCGACTATCGCCTTCAACATATGAATGCTCTCGAGGTAATAAAAATTATCCGGCAGGAAAAGAAACTCCCTATTCCAATTGTACTGGTAACAGGTTATGGCAACGAAGACATTGCAGTTCAGTCGCTAAAAATGGGTGCAGACGAATACATTGTTAAACGCGAAAACTATTTGTTCAGGCTGCCATCGCTTCTGGTGAGTGTAAAGCAAAAATACGAACTACGCAAAAATCAGAAAGAACTGGAGGAAAGTGAAGCTAAATACCGTTTGCTTGCAGAAAATTCGAGTGATATAATTTTTGTGCTCGATCTCAATTATAACTATGTCTACCTAAGCCCGTCGGGTCAAAGGTTACGGGGCTTTAAAGCCGAAGATGTAAAAAACAATAATTTTTCCGAATTTTTAACTCCTGAATCGAATCAGAAAATCAAGAACGAAATAGAACGACTGAAGGCTTTATTTAACAGCAAGAAAATATATAAAGCTGAACCCCGGATTTTTGAAATTGAGATGTACAAAAGCGATGGCAGTATATTTTGGGCTGAAGTCAAATTCTCGGTAATGTTCGACGACAACAAATTACCGATTGGATTTCAAGGTGTAACACGCGACATCACTGCGCGGCGAAAAGCAACAGAAGAGTTAAGAAAAGTATCGAGAGCTATTGAACAAAGTAACGCTTCGGTGGTAATCACCGATTTAGATGGATTTATTGAATATGTAAATCCAAAATTTGTTGAAATTTCGGGTTATAGCCTTGAAGAAGTAAAGGAGAAAAAGCTAAACATTTTGAAATCGGGGGAAATGCCCGATGAACTTTATAACGATTTATGGGGAACAATAAAATCGGGAAAAAGCTGGAAAGGTGAACTACTAAACCGAAGAAAAAATGGCCAAAGGTATTGGGAAAATGTTTCTATTTCCTCCATTAAAGATAACAATGGAATTGCAACCCACCTTCTTGCCATAAAAGAAGACATAACAGAAAAAAAGAAATTTGAAGAGGAACTGATTGTTGCCAGAAACCAGGCGGAAGAAAGCAACCGTTTAAAATCAGCTTTTCTTGCTACCATGTCGCACGAGTTACGCACGCCATTAAACGCAATTATTGGGTTTAGCGATATTGCCGATGAAAACATGGAAAAGGAGCGGCTGATAAGTTTTTTTAAAACAATAAACACCAGCGGTAAACACCTGCTAACAATTATCGAAGACATTTTTTCACTTTCGTTGTTGCAAAGCGGCGAATCAAAAGTGATAATCGAAGATATAAAGCTTTCCGATTTCATCATGTCAATCATTCAGTATGCAAATATTGAACTGGAAAGGCGAAACAAGAAAAATCTGCATTTAAAATATGCCGACGAAATTTTACAATCCGATGTTGAAATAAGAACTGACAAAACCAAGCTTTTACAAATCCTAATCAATTTTTTGAAAAACGCAGTTGAATATACTGAAAATGGTGAAATTGAAATCGGTGTGCTTCAGGCTGAAAACGAATTTATATTTTTTGTAAGAGACACTGGCATTGGAATTCCGGAAGATAAAATATCGCTGATTTTTGAACGGTTCCGGCAGTTGGACGACACGTTTACAAGAACTCATGGTGGTGTTGGACTTGGTTTATCCATAGTTTCCGAAGCCGCAAAATTGTTAAACGGAAAGCTTTCGGTTAAATCTGAACCAAATAAAGGCTCTGTTTTTTATTTCACGCTCGAAAATGTGGAAGTGAAAAAAACCGGTTCCAACATCAACCACACTAAAAGTGTAATTTTTCCCGATCTGACATCGAAAACTATACTGATTGCTGAGGATGTTGAAACCAATTACCTGCTTTTGTACAACATACTCAAAAAAACAAATGCAACCATTTTATGGGCCAAAACCGGTGAACAAGCCATTGAAATTTGTCGCGACAATCGAACTATTGACTTGATTTTTATGGATATAAGAATGCCGGGACTAAATGGTTATGAAACCGCTGATGAAATTAAAAAAATAATGTCGGTGCCAATAATTGCGCAAACTGCCTTTGCATTTCCATCCGATGAAGAATTGGCAAAAGCCTCTTCCTGCGACGATTACCTGGCAAAACCAATACTTATGAGCGACCTCGACCGTTTGTTAAGGAAATATTTATAAAAAGCCTCCTATTCTTGAAAACAGATTTTTAATAGATGGTAAACAATTTGCCGGTTTCATTTTTTATTAATCACAAACAAATGCTTATTTTAGGTGAAATTCTGATGATTAATTAAAATTATAAAACGGTGCTTAATGAAAAAATTTGCCATTGAATTTAAATGGGCGATAATCTTTACGGTTATAACTATTTTGTGGATGATCCTCGAAAAAAGTGTTGGATTACACGACGAGTACATTGCCAAACACTACACTTATAGCATGCTTTTTGCTATTCCTGCCATCCTCGTTTTTGTGGTCGCATTGCTGGATAAACGTAAAAACTTTTACAACAATAAAATGACCTGGCTCGAAGGTTTTCTTTCCGGCATGGTAATTTCAGTAATTGTCGCCATTTTTAGTCCGTTGGCTCAATTTATCACCCTGGAATTTATTTCTCCTGAATATTTTCCAAATGCAATTTCATATGCTGTTGAATCACATAAAATGACACAACAGGAAGCAGAAGATTATTTCAACTTAACCAATTATATGATGCAAAGCGCTTTTGGCGGATTATTAATGGGTGTAATAACTTCTGCCGTTGTTGCTTTATTTGTTAGAAAGAGAATTAAAAATTGAAAATTGAAAAAATTAAAGACGTAAAAATGGAAAGTTACAAAACTGTTGAAGAATTCATTTTAAATGCGAAATACGGAAAAGATATCTTAATGGTTTTGCGTGATATTATCAAAAAAACGGAACTGGAGGAAACAGTTAAATGGGGAAGCCCTGTATACACGGTTAATGGAAAAAATGTTGTTGGAATCGGTTCTTTTAAATCGTATGCAGGTTTGTGGTTTTATCAGGGAGCTTTATTAAAGGATAAAGCCAATGTTTTAATAAATGCTCAGGAAAATGTAACAAAAGCGTTGCGCCAATGGCGTTTTTCTTCAGAGGAAGAAATTGATGAAAAGCTTGTTACGGAATATATAAAAGAAGCCATCGAAAATCAGAAAAAGGGAAAAGAAATAAAAGCGGATAGAAACAAACCCGTAATTATTCCCGAAGAACTGAAAATTGCATTTTCTGAAAATCCGCAGTTAAAAGAAGCTTTTTACAAATTCACAAAAGGCCACCAACGCGAATACGCCGATTATGTGTCCGAAGCAAAAAGAGAGGAAACCCGTATTAACAGGGTACAAAAAATTATCCCCATGATTTTGGAAAAGAAAGGGCTGAACGATAAATACAGGAAATAAACTTCTTTTTGTTTAACCAAACACACCAATCATTTAAACACAAACTCATTTTTGTTGTTTTTATGTGGTTATGAAGCGACAAAATTTATCCGGCAAAATCGATATAAAATTTCATTCAGGAATTTACACTTTAACAGTTGAACAGCAACTTCCGGTGTCACTCGATCAAGCCTGGCAATTTTTCTCCAGTCCCGAAAATCTCTCAAAGATTACTCCGCCTGAATTGAAATTCGACCTCAATTCAGAAAAACCTGATAAAATGTTCGCAGGACAAATTATAACCTCTTTCTGAATCATTCAAGTCTGCATTGATTCTTTCACTATTATAATTTTTCGTTACCCAAATAAGTTTTATTTTCACCCAACAAAATTTTGTTCCAATGAATATAAAAATTGTGCTGTTTTCCGGTATAATTGTTTTCACGAATCTGTTAAAAGCGCAACCGGTTTCTCCGCTTGTTTTTGATGAAAAAAAAGCAGATTATCCTCTATCATTTTGCATACGAATGTATCGACCAGGAATATCCGAATAAACTAGGCCAGGTTTTGGGCGACGATAGTTACCTCGCTCCTCCCCGCGTATTGCATCCTGCATTTTACGGTTGTTTCGACTGGCATTCATCGGTTCACGGGCACTGGACACTGGTAACCATTTTACGTGAATTTCCCAATTTTGAATATTTCGATGAAATTCTTGCCAAACTGCAGAAAAACATCACCAAAGAAAATATCCAAAAAGAAATGGAATATTTTGATGATGAGCACAATAAGGATTACGAACGAACTTACGGCTGGGCCTGGCTGCTAAAACTCGACGAAACGCTCAGGGACTGGAACTCTCCTGAATCCCGGGTTTTGCACAAAAAGCTTTCGCCCCTGGTGGATTTAATTGCTGAAAAGTTTGCTGAATTTCTGGATAAACTGAATTATCCGATACGCGTTGGAGAACATACCAATACCGCTTTTGGGATGTCGTTTGCCTATGATTATGCAAAGAAATACAACGCAATGCTTGCTTCAAAAATCGAAGAAAAAGCAAAGCAATATTACATGGAAGACAAGGACTGTCCATTAACATGGGAACCCGGAGGTTTTGACTTTTTATCTCCGTGTTTACAGGAAGCATCGCTGATGCAAAAAGTTATTCCGAAAAAGGAATACGAAAAATGGCTAAAGAAATTCATGCCCGGTTTTGAACGGAATCCTGAAAAATATCTGGAAATTGCTGTGGTCTCCGACCGCAGCGATGGCAAACTGGCTCATTTGGACGGATTGAATTTTAGCCGTGCCTGGTGTTTGTTTGAAATGGGGAAAGCACTGAACAATAAAAAAATGATTAACCTTGGCGTTCAGCATTTCAACTACAGCTACGAAAAAATGGATTCAGGAGAATATGCAGGAGCGCATTGGCTGGCGTCGTTTGCCACTTATGCCCTTATAAAAGCAAAAGAATAAGTTTTCGTTTTCAAATTTTTAATTGATAATTTTTCATTTTTAATTTAAACCAATGGATTTACAGGTAGAAGGAAAAGTATACATGGTTGCAGCTTCCAGCAAAGGAATCGGATATGGAATTGCTCGGGAACTTGCAAAAAACGGCGCTATTGTTTGTATGGCAAGCCGGACAAAAGCCGATATTGAAAAAGCAGCAGAACAACTGCGAAAAGAAACAGGTTCAACAGTTCATGCTTCGGTTTATGATGCGGCCAATGCTGAATCAATAAGCCGGTGGATTGAAGAAGTGGAAACTGCTTTTGAGCGTATCGATGGACTGCTCGTTAACGCAGGAGGCCCTCCTGCGGGAAACTTCGATGATTTTGACGACAACCAATGGCAGTCAGCTTTTAATCTCACTTTAATGAGCGCGGTTAGATTAATACGTGGCGTTTTGCCGGTGATGAGAAATGGTGGCGGAGGTTCAATTCTTACAATTACTTCATGGTCGGTAAAGGAACCTATTAACCGTTTGTTGCTTTCCAATGTGTTTCAGGTCTGGAGTGACCAGTCTGGTAAAAAGCCTTTCAAACGAACTCGGCCCGGAAAATATTCAGGGTAAACAATATTATGCCAGGCAGAATTGACACGGAACGTCTGCAGGCGCTGGATAAAGGCAATGCAAAACTGGCGGGGATTTCTGAAGAAGAAATAAGACAAAATGCAATGTCCGGAATTCCGCTCCGAAGATATGCAAACATCGAAGAAATTGGAAAAGCAGGCGCTTTCCTACTTTCACCGGCTGCTTCGTACATAACAGGTGTAAGTTTGGCTGTTGATGGTGGAATTATGAAAACAGTTTGGTAAGGTGCCGCGGTTTCCAACCGCGTTTTATAATTCTGCGGTTAAAAACCGCAGCTTTGCGAGAAATTAGCCAAAATCAAATCTGCGGTTAGAAACCGCAGCACCCGCATTTTTAAATAAGGTTTTTAGTGTAAGCATTTCATGAGAAAATTTATCACTTCGATAGCTTTTATTCTTCTGTCAACATCGCTTTCTGCTCAAAATCACTATGGGCGGTTCAGGAGTATCGATGTGCTGCATTATATTTTTGAAATTCATGTAAATGATTCCACCGACAGGATTGAAGGTAATGCAAGTGTTTTGGTAAAATTTCTTAAGCCTGCAAATACAATTGAACTTGATTTGGCAAATATCGATAATCCGACTGGTCTGGGGATGAAGGTAAATTCAGTCGGGTCTGCAAGAGAAATTCTTTATTACCAACACGAAAACAATAAACTGAAAATTACTTTTGCTGACACCATCCGGCAAAACGATTCTGTAAATATGCAAATCGCATATTCTGGAATTCCCGCCGACGGATTTATTATTTCAACAAATAAATTTGGCGACCGTACTTTCTTTGGAGATAACTGGCCCGAACGCGCACAAAACTGGCTGCCCTGTGTCGATCATCCTTCGGATAAGGCAACGCTTGAATTCAGGGTTTATGCTCCCGAAAAATACCAGGTAATCGGGAATGGTTTTCCGGCAGAAGAAACCAATATCGAAAATCATGTAAAACTTACCCGCTGGAAAGAAACTGTCCCGATTGCCACAAAACTTATGGTGGTTGGAATTGCACGGTTTGCGGTGTTAAATAATGGAACTATTAATGGCATTCCGGTTAGCACTTGGGTTTTTCCTCAAAACAGGGAAGACGGTTTTTCTGACTATGCAGTCGGAACGGAGCCAATTGCATATTTTTCAAAATTAATTGGCCCTTATAGTTACGAAAAACTGGCTCATGTGCAATCGAACACAAAATGGGGCGGTATGGAAAATGCCAGTTGTATTTTTTATGCCGAAAACTCGGTGAACGGAAAAAACAACGATGCAAGTCTGATTGCGCACGAAACAGCCCATCAGTGGTTTGGAAATTCGGTTACCGAACAAAACTGGCACCACATCTGGCTTAGCGAAGGATTTGCAACTTATCTTGCGCATTTCTTTATACGGAATAAATTTGGCGACGAAGTTTTCAAGGAAGGACTTGAATCCGACCGAAAAAGAGTTATACGATATTCAGGCCGTAATTTCGCACCCATAATCGATACCACGGTTACCAACTACAGCACCCTTATAAATCCCAATTCCTATCAGAAAGCAAGCTGGTTTTTACATATGCTGAATGAAGAACTTGGTGATTCAATTTTTATCACCGGATTGCGCTTGTATTACCTGATTTACCGCGATTCCACTGCACTAACCAAAGATTTTCAACGGGTAATGGAAACGGTTTCAAACCGGAATCTTGACAGGTTTTTTCAGGAATGGCTTTATCAACCCGGCTTTCCAAAAATTAAAACGAAATGGAAACAGGGCAGAAACAAAGTTGTTTCTATTACTATTAAACAGGTTCAGAAAAAATACCTGTTTCATTTTCCACTGGAGATTGAATTTGAAATGGAAGACGGTAAAATAGTAATTAAAAAATTCGAAATTGATGACAGGGATGAAAATGAATTTTCGTTCAAAACTAAAGGAAAAATGCCTCTACAAAGCTTGATCCAAACATAAAGTTATTGTTTGAAGAAATTCAATAATCATGAGGGTGAAGCGCATTCCAATCCGCGTTTTTAAAACCCGCGAATAAGTCCCAAAATTTCGGGACGCAGCACCCGGGAATTCGGGCTTCCTAAGTTCAACATTCTTTTCTTCGACGTGGGCTCCCAGGGAATGCCAATGGCAAAAGTCAAAGTTCCACCTGGTAAATGGGAATTCGCTGCATCTAAAACCATAATATCAGAAAAAAATCCGACTTCTTTGCGGGATAATTAAAACAAATAGCCAAATAAATTAATCCTTCACGCAACGAACCGAATAACCGAGCCCTAAGGGATATGAGAGCCGGAAAATATTGTTGTTGGTGAAGACCAGAGTCCGACCCCAGGCGGAGTCCTCATCGCCCCCCGTAATGAACTCCACCAGACTCCGGTGTTTCCAATGTTGAAGAAACTACCTTCATTGCCGCGGTAGCCGCCCGGAAGAGCCGAAAAACCACTGGAATTATTAGCAGGTAAAATGTTGCCAATAGCTCCGGCGTTTGCGTAGGAATTCCAATAAGTAGTCGCTGCCATTGATTTGGCAATCTTATTGCCGGTTGTTGTTCCGTCGTAATTATAACCATTCGCAATTAAATAATTTTCAAGTTTAGTCCATTCTGCATCGACTTGGCAAAGCTCAAGTCCCGGAAGGGATTCTCGTATTGCAGGCTGTCCAATCTGAAAAATTAAGGTTATAACGGTTTGTTTTTTATATGGAATACTATCCTCAAACAATGTTTTAGGCCATCAAATCTGCTTCATTTTCCCACTGGACAGTTTCTACCGGCAACATGTGCTGATTTAAATTTGTTTAAAACCCTTAATTCGGTAAATATTCTTTTGTCGAGGTATGTCTTAACATCAAAAATCCGTTCCTCCCCGTTTTCAAAAATTATAAAGAGTTTGAAATCGTTCAATGGTTTTACTTTTTGCACACGTGGATTCATAATCTTTATTTTAATCCTTCAATTTTAAATACCATTTCACCGTTTTTGGCGAGTTCCCAATTTGCCATCAATTCCTGCTTTAGAATCTCAATCCATGCCAATACCAGTTTAATTTTATTTGAAGATATTTCTCCTTCCAACACTTTCCCTTCGGAATTTCCACAACCACCTCTTCATCCTGATATTTTGCATGAATATGAGGCAGATGATGCATTTTATTGTCGAAAAAATACATGTAAATAATAATACCGTAAAACATTGAAATAGCTGGCATATTCTTTTGTGCCTGAAGATTTATTATTGCAAATAACAATAAAACTAAAAAAGCTATTTTTTTCATATCGATTTGGTTTTAAATGATGTTAACCTATTCTGAGTAATTATTTCTTTTAGGGTTAAAAATTAAAGTTAGAGGATTATGATTTCAAAAACAATAAATGCGGAATTTTTGTTCGGGGCTCCAAACCGGCAGTTTTAGCCATCTTTAATCTACGCCCCGGGTTTTAAAGGAATCTCAATGCTAAAAGCTGAAGTCTCAAAACAGTCTGAAAATGTCATCATTTACGGAATTAAAAAGCCCGATCCGTCAATACGAACCGGGCTTAAATATTTCACCGAAATAATATGTTCTTATTTTACTTTGTCAACGATTGCTTTGAAAGCTTCAGGTTGGTTCATCGCCAAATCGGCTAAAACTTTCCTGTTAATTTCAATTTCGTTTTTTTTTAACAATCCCATGAATTGCGAATACGACATTCCTTCCAAACGTGTGGCGGCGTTAATACGCTGAATCCACAATCCACGGAATGTTCTTTTTTTCGCTTTTCTGTCGCGGTAAGCATATTGCTGGCCTTTTTCCCAGGTATTTTTAGCAACCGTCCAGACATTTTTACGGGAGCCGAAATAACCTCTTGTTTTTTTCAGTAATTTTTTTCTTCGGGCCCGTGATGCTACATGATTTACACTTCTTGGCATACTTTTTCTTTTTTTGATAATCGGCGCCTCCCGCAGCTCGTCGGGACAAACTTTAAAGCACAATCATCTGGTTAATAACTTGTTTTACCTTTCACATTAAAAGGATTTTCGATTCCGCCGAATGGCGGATTACTTCATACCCAACAAAAGCTTAACGTTACTTTCATTTGTCTTATCAATTGTTGTCCAATAAGTTAAGTTACGTTTACGTTTTTTACTTTTTTTAGTCA
Organism: uncultured Prolixibacteraceae bacterium; assembly: GCA_963821855.1. Classification (GTDB taxonomy): domain Bacteria; phylum Bacteroidota; class Bacteroidia; order Bacteroidales; family Prolixibacteraceae; genus Draconibacterium. The sequence continues at coordinate 311,225 of CAWGFJ010000008.1, forward strand.
AAATGTGGCTTTTGTAGGCATGTTTCCTTTTAATTTTTCCACTTCCGGTTAATCTAAAGCGTTTTTTAGCTCCGGAATTTGTCTTCATTTTTGGCATAATCCTACTTTAATTAAATGGTTTCAAAGAACTATATTATTTTTTCTTCGGTGAAATATACATTGTCATTCGTTTACCTTCCAGTTTTGGCATTTGTTCTACAGATCCAATTTCTTCGAGGGCTGTAGCCAGTTTTAAAAGTAAAATCTCTCCCTGTTCTTTAAACAGAATCGATCTTCCTTTAAAAAAAACAAAAGCTTTAACTTTTGCTCCTTCTTTCAGGAATTTTTCGGCATGACGGAGTTTAAAGTTAAAATCGTGTTCATCGGTTTGCGGACCGAAACGGATTTCTTTAACCACGACTTTAACCGTTTTAGCTTTAATTTCTTTCTGTTTCTTTTTCTGTTGGTAGAGAAACTTTTAATAATCAATAATTTTACAAACCGGTGGATCGGCTTTTGGTGAAATTTCCACCAAATCCAGTTCCATTTCGTCGGCCATTTTAAGTGCGTCGCGTAAAGCGTAAATACCCGGATTTTCGATGTTATCTCCAACAAGCCTTACCTGTGGCACCCTGATTTTGTGGTTTATCCGGTGTTCAGGTTCCACCTCTTCTCTGGGCTTGTATTCTCCTGGACCTCTTTTGTTAATAGCTATTTTAAATTCCTCCTATATTAGTTATACAATCCTGAAAGTTGCTCTCTTACTTCTTTTAAAATAAAATCAGCGAAATCGCTGGTTTTCATAACTCCCTTATCTCCTTCTCCCTGCCGGCGTACAGAAACGGTTTCCGTTTCTGCCTCATTTTCACCAACAATCAGCAAATAAGGAATTCTTTTTAATTCGTTGTCGCGTATCTTCCTACCAATCTTCTCATTACGGTCGTCAACAACGGTGCGAATATCGGAAATATTTAGAAAATTTGAAACTTTTTTTGCATAATCATTATACTTTTCACTAATCGGCAAAATAACTGCCTGTTCCGGAGTGAGCCATAATGGAAATTTACCCGCAGTATGTTCAATCAATACAGCAACAAAACGTTCCATCGATCCGAACGGTGCACGGTGAATCATTACCGGGCGATGGCGGTTGTCGTCGGCGCCAATATATTCAAGTTGAAAACGCTCCGGCAGGTTATAATCTACCTGAACTGTTCCGAGCTGCCAGCTTCTTCCAAGCGCATCTTTAATCATAAAATCGAGCTTTGGGCCATAAAAAGCGGCTTCTCCCAATACGGTGGTTGTTTCCATGCCTTTCTCTTCACAGGCTTCAATTATGCCTTTTTCGGCTTTATCCCAGTTATCCGTCGAGCCGATATATTTCTCCGGTTTTTCGGGATCACGTAATGAAATCTGCGCTGTATAATTCTCAAAACTCAGCGCTTTGAAAATGATAAAAATAATATCGATTACTTTCTGAAATTCTTCTTTTACCTGGTCGGGGCGGCAAAAAATATGCGCATCATCCTGCGTAAATCCGCGAACACGGGTTAATCCATGCAACTCGCCGCTCATTTCATAGCGATAAACCGTTCCAAATTCCGCCATCCGAATCGGTAAATCTTTATACGATTTTGGACGAACCTTATAAATTTCGCAATGATGCGGGCAATTCATCGGTTTTAACATATATTCCTCACCTTCTGCCGGAGTTGAAATCGGCTGAAACGAATCTTTCCCGTATTTTTCGTAATGCCCCGAAGTTTTATACAAATTCACATCACCAATATGCGGTGTCATCACCTGCTCATATCCGTATTTTTTTTGTACTTTTTTCAGAAAGTCTTCCAGTTGCATTCGCAATTGTGTTCCTTTAGGCAACCATAACGGCAGACCCTGTCCTACGGCTTCCGAAAAGGCAAAGAGATCCATTTCCCTGCCAATTTTCCGGTGGTCGCGTTTTTTAGCTTCTTCCAGCATTACCAGGTATTCTTCCAGCATTTTTTGCTTTGGAAAAGTAACTCCGTAAACACGGGTCAGCATTTTGTTGTGTTCATCGCCGCGCCAGTAAGCTCCTGCAATGGAAGTTAGTTTTATTGCCTTAATATATTCAGTATTGGGCAAGTGAGGCCCGCGGCATAAATCGGTAAAATTTCCCTGGTTATAAAGCGTAATAGTTCCGTCTTCCAGCTCGCTGATAAGCTCAAGTTTTAGTTCATCATGTTTTTCAGTAAACATTTCAGTCGCTTCTTTTTTGGAAATCTCTGAACGTACAATATCATTTTTCTGACGCGCCAGTTCCAGCATTTTTTGCTCAATTTTCTGCAAATCCTTTTCGCTAAGAACCTGGTCGTCGGGAAAATCCACATCGTAGTAAAAACCAGTATCTACCGTTGGGCCGATTCCGAATTTTGTTCCCGGATAATAATATTCAATAGCTTCTGCCATTAAATGTGCGGATGAATGCCAGAAAGTTTCCTTTCCCTCCCTGTCTTCCCAGGTGTTGAGTTTAATTTTGGCATCCTTGTTAATTTTACGTGTTAAATCCCAAACCTGCCCGTTTACAGAAACCGACAAAACATCTTTTGCCAACCGGTTTGAGATTGATTTTGCAATTTCCATTCCGCTCACAGCTTCATTAAATTCCCTGACACTGTTATCCGGTAGAGTAATGTGTATCATTTCTGTTTAAAATTTCTTTTTAAAAAGTTTGGCAAAGATAAGCAATCATTCAACATTCTCACATTGAATCGCGTTCTGTCAAATTATTTCATTTCAACTTAATATGTATGTAACAACAGAAGAGTGATTTCGTGTTGAATCATGAATCCATTTCCTGGTAACGAACAGTTTTCTCTACACTTTGAGGACACATATCCACATTCAATTTAATTTCTTTTAAAAACTAAATTCGCTATAAAAAACCTGCAACAATATTATATAATACTGACGAACAGACCTTTAAAAAACATTCCGGTTTGAAAAGCATAATTTTGGCATTGTTTTTACCCTGATAGTGAAAGTGGAAACAATTAATGTGAAATTTAAAAAAAAGTATTATGGAACGGAAAATAACAAGTGTTTTAGTAATTGTGGCTTTAGTAGGAAGTGGGATATTTTTCTCATGCAACACAAAGCCAAGACAGAATGATGAGAGCAATACTGAAAGCTATGAACCCATGCAAAGTGACAGGTCGACGGATATGAATGACGACAATTTTGATGAAAAAATGGACACAGCATCGGATCGGGCTGAAGTAAAATTCGAAAAGTTTAAAGAAGACATTGAAGACCTTTCGGAAGACGATCCTCAGTTTGTTGATAAGCTGGACAAAAAACTCGATGAATTTGAAAACAACATGGACGATTTAGGCGATAATGTAGATAAGAAAAGCGACCAGGCCGCTCAAAAATTCAACGAGTCGATGAAAGATATTCGCGAAGAAGCTCGTGATTTAAAAGATAAAATTTCTGACTGGTCGGATAAAACCGGCGATAATATGGAAGATCTTGGCGATCAGATAAAAAAGGATTTCAGGAACTTCAAAGAATCGCTTCGCGATGTAAGGACATAAAATGTAAATTAGTTTTAAGAATAAATTATCAGGCTCTGCAAGCAGGGCCTGAATTTTAATTTTTGTATATGAATTATTTAAACGACGCCTATCAAATTATTAGTGAAAAAATTGGGAGTTGGGTAGATCAGGTTATTTCGATGCTACCCAATTTTGTAATTGCAATATTGGTAATTGTATTCTTTTACTTTATTGCACGTTTATTAGCCAGTCTGGTTTCGAAAACCCTGTCGCGATTTTCAGCAAATGTGGGGGTTGTTAAGCTTATTGTTTCCTTAACAAAGATAATTATTATGACCACCGCACTTTTTATTGCGCTGGGAGTTCTCGAACTGGAAAAAACAGTGACTTCGCTGCTGGCTGGTGTGGGAATTGCAGGATTAGCCATCGGATTTGCATTTAAGGATACAATGGCCAATTTTCTTTCAGGAATTTACATTACGCTAAAAAGTACGGTAAACATTGGCGATATTTGCCAATTCGGCGACAATTACGGAACCGTGAATTCCATTGGTTTGCGTGCAGTAAAACTCCGCACCTTCCAGGGGCAGGAAGTGGTGATTCCAAACCGGCTGATTTTTGAAGATGTTTATACCCATTTTACAATTTACGGCGAACGAAGAATTGATTTAAATGTTGGCGTAAGTTATGGTGACGATTTGCAAAAAGTGGAAGATATTACTCTTTCAACTATTAAAGGTATCGACTACCTGAAAAAGGATAAGCCTGTGGATTTGTACTACCAGGAATTTGGCGACAGTTCCATTAATTTTGTAGTACGTTACTGGATAGAATTTACCAGGCAAACCGATTATTTGCGTGCTTTGAGCGATGGTATTAAACGTATTAAAGCTGCTTATGATGAAAATGATATTACCATCCCATTCCCCATCAGAACGCTGGATTTTGGAATAAAAGGTGGAAAAATGCTCGATGAAGTTGAAATGAGTGTCGCCGGTAAAAACGGACATTAATAACAATGATTATAAGAAAAATGCGATGTCAGCAAAAAAAATTACAGAAGTATTAACCGAACACCACGAAGAGATGCGCAGCTTAATGAAAGAAGCCGAAAAAGACAGTAGCAGATTTATTGTTTTAAAAAAACATCTCGACATTCATCACGAACTGGAAGAAGATTTTTTTCTTGAATATTTAAATTCGAAAAAAGAAATAAAAGATGAGTCTTTAGAATCGCAGGAAGAACATTTGGTATTAAACCTATTACTGCTCGATTTGGATGATTTTCCCAAAGATAATCCGCGATGGAAAGTCAAACTAAAAGTATTTGGTGAAATTCTCGACCATCACCTGAATGAAGAGGAGGAAGAACTGTTTCCCGATGCTGAAAAAATAATGAATAAAAAAAGACTTGTTGAACTGGGCAAAAAATTCACCAGGCTGAAGGGTTACCGGTTGAAATACAGTTTACAGTCAAAATAATATTACACCCGTATTTTTTACTTATTAATTTGAATAGAAAAGCCGTAACTTAAAATCTGAAACGGCTTTTCATATTTATTCAATAGTATAACTTACCAATCCCTTGAAACAAACAAATATGCACCTGCAGCAATCACATTTATTGCCTCTTTCACGCCACTATCAGCGTAATGCCATTTAAATCTGCTTTTCCGTTTTTGAGAAATTCATAGGTTATTCGGTCGGCCTTACAGTCGATAAATTGTATTCCTTTTAAACTTCTGCTTTTAAAGAAAGTATTAAGCAAGATTGCATTTTCAAATATTACCTTTTTAAAGCTGCAATTATCAAAATAACAATCATCTATCGTCCCATCAAAAACCACATTGGTAAGTTGCGACATGATAAACGAAGTATGATTCCACACTGTATTAACAATAGTGTTTTTCGAAAAGTCGCTTGCCTTAACTGTTACTCCGGTAAAATCGGCGCCGGTAAAATTGCAGCGGCTGATATGGCTTCCTGTAAATTCAGTCTCTTTCAGCGAACAATCCTTAAACATATTGCTAACTGAGTGGGTGTTCATTACCCGGCTGGCGGTAAAATCGGATTCTGAAAAATCACAATCCTCAACATGATTGCTTTTCAGAAGAAGGCCGGACAAATCTGAACCAATAAACAGGCAACGCCGCATGTTAGAGGCGCTGAATTTTTCTTTTAGGTTTTTCAATCCTGAAAAGTCGGCACCCACCCAGTTCCCCCTGGACATATCCCAACTTAACCTCTTTTCCGGTTCATCAGATGTCGATTCAGGTTGACTATTGAAAGATTCACCAGCTTTAATTTCCGTATCCGCAGATGAAATGTTCTCGGAAAAATAATTTAGGTCCACTTCCAGGATTTCAGCCAGACGATTAAATGTAATGATATCCGGCATCGATTCTCCACGCTCCCACTTTCCTACCGCCTGCGAACTAATAAATAAGCGCTCAGCGAGCTGCGACTGTGAGATATTAATCTTCTTTCTTGCTTCGGCAATCTTATTGCCAATGATTTTAGTACTTAACATAGCTACAAATTTTTAAATTTTTTCGATACCGCAAAGTTATTTGCACGTTTTTCGCGGTTCAAAAAAATTCAAACACTTTTAGTTGTATTGCCGCTACTTATGGTTGTAATTTAACAACTATTGGTGGTATTGTACACGTTATTCACCGGATGACTTTATTTTGGCTTTTTATTAGTCACCCGGTGAATAATTGTTGGCAAAGACGCTGATTTTACGAATTGTTCAGTCAGAGTTACAAATACGTTAACAACATTTTATTCATCCTTTGCCTCATCAATATGACACATGATATTCACGGTAACGCCGTTTGGGTCTTTTACAAAGAATCTTTTTACGCCCCATGCTTCAGTTTTCAGCGGATATACAACTTCCAGGTTGCCGGCAAGCGCTTTTTTATATAAACGTTCAACATCCGATGACTCAATACTTATGGCAACATTTGAGTTATCTATATTTCGTTGTTCAGAATGCAGCACGTTAATCTGTGCCGTTGGGTTCGATTCCGAAATAAAAGTCAATATCCAACCCATATCCATCGCTAGCTTTAAACCAATGAAGTTGAGATAAAAATTTTACCGTATAAGGGTAACATAATAAATTTTGTAGTAGAGTATATTAAACTTCTTTGGAGAAATATTTGTTATTCATATTTAATCTAAATTATTACTAATGACCAAAATATGAATTCTGCTATTTCCTCAACTATATATTCACGTGAAATAATTTTTCTAATTTCTTCTAACTAAAATTAAAACAATGAAAACAAATCTACTTTTTTATCTCAGTTTATTTTTAAGCGCTACCACCCTGAATGCACAAAATCTTTTAAAAGATATAGAAACATTAGGTGGTGATGGCAGCTCATCGCCTGTTAACTGGTGTGCTGTTTCTGATGACATTTTCATTTTTCAGGCCAATAATACTTTGGAAACCAATTACCTGTATGCCAGCGATGGCACTGAAGCAGGAACCATTGGTTTAGGTGGATATACGGTGGATACTGATATTATTCAACTTGGCAATCATGCCTATTTTGGAGGTTGTAACATTTTTTTAAGCGCCGACAGTTGCAGCTCGTTGTATGTTTCCGACGGTACTGTAGAAGGGACCACCTTCTTTTATGATCTCGCTCCCGGTGGGGTGTCACTTGGTATTGAAGACATTGTAGCAGGCGACAGTTTATTTTATTTTTCAGGACATACCATTGAAGAAGGATATGAACTTTATCGCAGCAATGGCACAGTGGAGGGCACTTACCGGGTTGCCGACATAGGAGAAGGCACAATTAGCGGCTATGCCGGAGAATTGGCCGTGATTGATGATATCGCCTATTTTGCCGGATTTACCACAGAGTTTGGAATTGAGCCCTGGAGAAGCGATGGTACATCCGAAGGAACATACATGATTGCGAATTTAAACGAGGGAGCCGCCGATGGATTTCCTTCTGGTTTTACTGAATCCGGCGGATATATTTATTTCTCCGGTTTAGGAACAAATACGGGGGTAGAAGTGAGAAGAACAACAGGCGAACAAGGTAATATCGAAGTCATTGGCGAAAGGGGTGGCACCACTGATTCAAGCAACCCAAGGGATTTTACCGATTCTGACGGAAAATTATACTACGCTGCCGAAGGTGATGATGTCGCCGGCTATGATTTGTTTGTATACGATCACACAGGAGAGCCGTTTCAAATTGATCTGGGTGCTGATATTTTCCCACGGGCGATTATGCCATTTGCTGATACGATGGTTATTTTTAACGCCGAAGACAGCAACGGACGAGAACTGTGGATATCTGATGGAACCATTGAAGGTACACATCCCATTATTGATTTGTATCCGGGTGAAATGGACGGTGTATTTGGCACAGGCGCTATAGGTGAGAGTTTTTATGTGTACAACGATTCGCTTCTTTATTTCGCAGGAGCAGACGGGGTGAATGCGGCAGGGGAATTCGTATTTGAACTCTTTGTCAGCGATGGCACGGAAGAGGGAACACAAATAGTTAGTGATCTTGTTGCGGGCACGGAGGGAAGTAACCCCGGTAACTTCTTTGAATTTGGCAATCGACTGTATTTTGCAGCAACAGATGCGCTGATTGGAAGAGAACCATTCTATCTTACCACCGGCACAACAAGCGCTGTGGACGAGGTAATGCTTGCCTCCGGTTTCTCCATAGCACCATATCCAAACCCACTCCCTCCCGGCAGTATGCTTACCGTTGAATTGCAGCTAAATGGCGGCACCGATATTCAAGCCCGGCTTTTTGACCTTACCGGCAGGCCAGTTCAGAACATTCAGAACCTGGGAAATTATCAGGCAGGGAAACACACGATTCAGTTTAAGCCGGAACATCAGGCTACCGGATATTACATTCTAAAAATAAGCACCCGTGAAAGCGCCATGAGTCTCCCGATAATTATGAGATAGAGTAAAAAAAGACAAGCATATCGAAACATACCCGGCTTCTTAGCCGGAATATGTTTCCGGTTTTTTGATACGATCAGATGGAAGCTAGGAATTGAGAGACACGGGACAAGACATAACATAAGACAAACTACAAAACTGCAAGTTAAATTGAACACTGCGCCTGATCACTGAACACTGTGACTATAAACTACCTCTAAAACCTTTCCTCAAACTTATGACAATACGGAGTTCCGCCCTTATGCGCATAATAATCCTGGTGGTAATCTTCGGCCTCCCAGAAAATTTCAGCAGGCATAACACGTGTTGCAACCTTATTTCCTTTTCGCTCCAGTTGAGCAATTAACTTTTCAGCGGTTTTCTTTTGCTCCATGTTCCGGTAAAAAATTTCTGAACGATACTGGTAACCAACATCCGGCCCCTGGCGATCGACCTGTGTGGGGTCGTGAATATTGAAAAACAATTTTGCCACTGCCTCATAACTGGTTTCCGATTTATCAAAAATTACACGAACAGTTTCAGCATAAGCCGTATTATGACTACTAACATCCTGGTAGGACGGGTTTGGTTTAACACCACCCAGGTACCCTGAAACAGCCGAGATTACGCCCGGCGCCTGTTCCATATAATATTCAACACCCCAAAAACAACCGCCGGCAAAGTAGGCTGTATCCTGCATTGCAGATTTTGACGGACCTGCCGGAACAAACAACAGCGAAACAGAGTTCACACAATGCCGCGTGTCTTTATCGGTAAATCCCTCGCCGGTAAACACATGGCCTAAATGGGCGCCGCAATAATTGCAGGTAATTTCTGTACGCATGCCATCCGGATCGGGCGTTCTTTTAACCGCTCCGCGAATTTCATCATCAAAACTGGGCCAACCGCAACCTGCATCAAACTTATCAGTCGAACGATACAACTCAGCGCCACAGCGTTTACACACGTAGGTTCCAAAACCCTCGAATGAATCATATTCGCCTGTAAATGGCCTTTCAGTCCCTTTGTTAATGATTACACGTTTTTCAGCGGCTGTTAATGGCCGGTAATCTTTGTTATCCATGCTTTGTTTTTTGTTTTGAGCACATCCGCAAAATCCTATTAGCAGAAATCCGGTAAAATAAAATATCTTTCTCATGACTTTCTTTTTATTATTGTATCTCTATTTATCACAACAAATTTCAGGAAGAATTGTCACAAAAGAATAACAGAGGATTCAAGTTTTGATAAAAAATATGTTCAAAAGATTGCCTAATTCGTCATTTCGCTGACGAAGGAAGAGAAATCTGTTTCAAAGTATGAGATTTCTCCTCGCATACCCGTCGAAATGACAGCCAACATAAGAGGTTAATTCTACCTCTTAGTCTATAAGGTTATTGTTTTGCAGAAATTTTGATTCCAACTGTGTTGTTGAAATAAACCCGTAATGTCGAAAAAACTCCTTCCCATTTTTATCCAGAAGAATTTGCATTGGAACTGCTGAAATACCATAATATTTCATTAAATCCAGGTTTTCCGTTTTCATGATGTGAAGAAAAACCACATTCACTTTTACTTTATTCGATTTTTTTACTTCTTCCAAAACAGGTTCCATTTGTTTGCAGATAGCACAATCGGTGGAACTGAATTCCAGGAAAGTAAAATCGTAATCCCCATTGTTTTCTGAATAATTGTAAAGTGTTTGTATTCGTTCTTCAGTGCTTAATGAATTTTCAACCGAAACCTCCTGCTGCATTTTTTCGGATATAATTTTGTTCAGCTTTCCTTTCAATGAAAATGCTACAATTATAAAAACAATAACCCCGGCAATCCAGATATATGGCTGAAACTTTTTCGACATCTGAAAATAAATTTATGCAAATATAACCATTCATCACAATTGAAATACAGGATTTGATTGGACCCACGAACGTTTCCCCTCATTTGCGGAGCTGAGGAGGGTGCAGGAGCAAAGCGACTGTGGGGTGGTGTAGCGATAACCATTGTAATGATTCTGAAATTGGTATTAAAAGGTAAAATGGTCGTTTGTGATTGAATTTTTTTTATCAATTTTGCAGCCTCTTACAATTTTTGTTTTATGCAGAAGTACATTGAGCTTTTAAAAACACTTATTTCTACCCCATCGCTGAGCAAGGAAGAAGAAAAAGCAGCAGAAGTGATGCGCGGTTTTCTGAATTCGGAAAACATTCCGTTTGAGTTTAAGGAGAATAATACCTGGGCGACAAATAAACATTTTAACCCGGATAAGCCAACCATTTTGCTTGATTCCCATATCGATACTGTTCGACCTGCCAAAGGTTACACCATGGATCCTTACATACCTTTTGAGGAAGGCGATAAACTTTACGGACTTGGAAGTAATGATGCAGGCGGCCCATTGGTAGCTTTACTGGCGACATTTATACATTTCTACGAACGCGAGGATTTACCTTTTAACCTTATTTATGCGGCAACAGCAGAGGAAGAAATCTCAGGCCGAAGGGGAATGGAAATCGTTCTTCCATTGATTGCGCCCATTGAATTTGCCATAATTGGTGAGCCTACAAAAATGGAACTTGCAATTGCCGAAAAAGGATTATTGGTTCTTGATTGTTTCGCTTATGGAAAATCAGGACATGCCGCACGAAATGAAGGCGAAAATGCATTATACAAGGCGTTGGAAGATATCCAAAAACTCAGAAACGTTAAATTTGATAAATCGTCGGAAGTTTTGGGCGATGTAAAAATTTCAGTCACACAAATAGAGGCAGGAACACAGCATAATGTGGTTCCCGATATTTGCCATTTTGTGGTTGATGTGCGTACCAACGAGCACTATAAAAACAAGGAAGTTGCGGTGATTATTGAAAAGGCGATTGATTCGGACGTAAAACCCCGCTCGGTCAGGTTAAACAGTTCGGGTATTTCAATTCACCATCCGTTTGCAAAACTGGCAAAAAGCAAAGGAATAAATATTTACGGCTCACCAACTACTTCCGACCAGGCAATAATTCCATTTCTTTCGGTAAAAATGGGGCCCGGCGATTCAGCACGCTCACATACTGCAAACGAATTTATTTATAAAAGCGAAATTATTTCAGGAATTGAACGATATATTGAATTGTTAGAAGAACTTGTTCTGTAAATTATCTGGAAAATGGAATCGCAACCCAACAATCCTTTACATGGAAAAACGCTCGAAGAAATTGTGGTTTACCTGGTTAGTTATTATGGTTGGGAAGAATTGGGAAATAGAATCAGAATAAATTGTTTCAGAAAAGATCCAAGCATAAAATCAAGTTTAAAATTTTTGCGGCGAACTCCCTGGGCAAGAACAAAAGTGGAAGAGCTTTATATAAATACGATAGAAAAATCCGATAAAAACCGGAAATTATAAATCATACGGTTGCTTATTAATGGCTTTTAAATAAAGTTTTCATGAATATTTATAGTGATTTCCCAGATAACCCACATACGATTTTATATAAGTGTTAAAAATATGGTTTCCCAATGGCTTTTAGTCACTATCAAATATTTACTAAAACCGAATTTGAGCTAATGCCACGTAATGAATACATTACTAAATTATTATCAGATAAAATCTGCTAAATATCATATAAAAAAATTTACCGTTAACGTTAACGGTTATATTATTTTATTAGCTTTGCAGCAAAATTCATCTAAATCAAAAATTTATGATTCTTGGTTTATTAAAAGAACATGGAACTGAAACCCGTGTAGCTTTACTTCCGGAAACTGTAAAGACTTTTACCGATCTGAAAGTGGAGGTAATTGTGGAAAAAGGAGCTGGAGAGAAAGCTTTTGCCACCGATGCGGATTACGAAGCTGTTGGTGCAAAAATTGTTTCGCACGGGAAGAAGTATTTAAACAGGCAGAAGTTCTGTTGCAAATTCAGCCGCCCGCTGAGGGAGATACAGAGAAAATTAAAGATTCGCAGGTTTGGATCAGTGCATTTAATCCGCTGTGGGATACCGAACTGGTGGAAACTTTCCTGAAAAAAGGAATAACTACTTTTAGCCTCGATTTGATTCCGCGAACCACCCGTGCACAGGCGATGGATATTTTATCATCGATGGCAACAGTTTCGGGTTACATGGCAGTGCTTGAAGCTGCGGCTAAATTGCCCACTTTTTTCCCCATGTTTATGACTGCCGCAGGAACAATTCGCCCGGCAAATGTTTTGATTTTGGGAGCCGGTGTTGCCGGATTACAGGCAATTGCAACCTCACGGAAACTGGGTGCACAGGTGCAGGTTTTCGATGTTCGTTCAGCTGTAAAGGAAGAAGTAATGAGTTTGGGTGGAAAATTTGTTGAAGTGGAAGGCGCCACCGAAGACAAAGCTGCCGGTGGTTATGCTGTTGAGCAAACCGAAGAGTTCAAACAAAAACAGCAACAAGCCATTAACGATCATGCAGCAAAAGCAAATGTTGTTATTTGTACCGCACAGATTCCGGGGAAAAAAGCTCCGCTTTTAATTCCAAAAGAAGCGGTTGAAACCATGAAACCCGGTTCGGTGATTATCGACCTGGCTGCATCAACAGGAGGAAACTGTGAATTGACAAAAGATAATGAAACAGTTGTTCACAAAGGTGTTTCCATTATCGGACAATCGAACTACCCGGCGATAATGCCGCTGGATGCAAGCCGAATGTTTGGAAAAAACGTACTGAATTTTATGAAACTCATCATCGGCGAAGAAGGTGAACTGAACCTCAATTTTGAAGATGATATTGTAAAAGGAACCTGTATTACCAATAAAGGTGAAATTTACAATGAACGTGTAAAATCTGTAATCAATAAATAATTAAATATATGGAAAGCGTATTAACTTTTTTAACCGCGAATAAAGATGCGATATTCATTATTGTATTATCGGTATTTCTTGGATTCGAGGTTATTTCAAATGTACCATCGGTATTGCACACTCCCCTAATGTCGGGAGCCAATGCAATCAGCGGGGTTATTATTATCGGAGGTATTATCCTTGTCGGTCACGCTTCAACAACATTCGAATGGATACTTGGTTCTCTTGCCCTTTTTATGGCAACATTGAATGTGGCAGGAGGTTTTGTTGTTACCGACCGAATGCTCGAAATGTTTAAAAAGAAGAAAAAATAACCATGAATGCTATGATTCTATTAAATACATTAATGCCGGGACAGGTTGTCCTGGAATACAGCTATCTCCTTTCAGCGATTATGTTTGTAATCGGCCTTAAACTTCAAAGTCATCCTGAAACAGCCAGAAAAGGAAATCTTTGGGCGGCATCGGGTATGATTCTGCCAATGATTACAACCCTGATTCTAAATAAAAATGTTGCCGGCGAAGGAATTTCATTGATGAATGCTGCCGCCGTCATCCTGATTATAGCTGCAGGAAGTGTGGTTGGCGCAATTATGGCACGAAAAGTAAAAATGACTGCCATGCCTCAAATGGTATCTTTCTTTAATGCCACCGGTGGTGCAGCATCAGCAACTGTTGCACTAATCGAGTATAACAAAAATCCCGATCAGGCGGTACTTGTTACATTGCTGGGACTGGTTGTAGGTAGCATTGCCTTTAGCGGAAGTATGATTGCTTACGGAAAACTCGATGGTAAAGTGGGTGATATTTTTTCCAAATTTATGACCTATGTGAACCTGTTATTCATGGTGGTTATTGTTGCTGCTATTCTGGTAATAATATTTGGAGGATTTGATGTTCAGACAAGGACTTACCTTGTATACGGACTTCTTGTTTTGAGTTTGGTATACGGCGTAAGTTTTGTTATGCCGATTGGCGGCGCCGATATGCCGGTAGTAATTTCATTGCTGAATTCATTAACAGGTATTGCCGCGGCAATGGCCGGATTTATTTACCAGAACGAAGCCATGATTCTTGGTGGTATTCTGGTGGGTGCGGCAGGTACAATTCTTACCATTCAGATGTGTAGAGCAATGAACCGCTCTCTAATCAATGTGATTATCGGTGCATTTGGTGGCGGAGGAGCTGCAGCATCTCACGAACAGGGAACTATAAAAGAAATTACACTTAGCGATGCAGCTGTTCTGTTAAGCTATTCGCAAAAAGTGGTTATTATTCCGGGATACGGATTGGCAGTTGCCCAGGCTCAGCATATTGCACACGAACTGGATACTTTACTTGGAAATAAAGGTGTGGAAGTAAAGTATGCCATTCACCCTGTTGCAGGCCGTATGCCGGGACATATGAACGTGTTGCTGGCCGAAGCCGATGTTCCGTACGAAAAACTGGTGGAAATGGATGATATTAATCCGGATATGCCAAACGTTGATGTTGCAATTGTTGTTGGCGCGAACGACGTTGTTAACCCGGCAGCATATGACGATCCAGGCAGCCCGATTTACGGTATGCCGATAATCGATGCGCATCTGGCAAAAAATATTATTATCATGAAACGTGGTATGGGTAAAGGTTATGCAGGAATCGAAAACTTCCTGTTCTTTAACGATAAAACCCGCATGTTGTTTGGCGATGCCAAGAACACTATACAAAAACTGGTTACTGAGATAAAAAGCATGTAAATAGCAAAGGGCATGACGCTAAGAGCAGAAAGTTAAATGCTGAGCGCTAAGTGTAAAAAGATGCCATTTCTGTCGGTTGACGGAAGTGGCATTTTTTTGTTATTTCTAATAGAAATTCAGTAAAATAATATATCGAATAGGAATAAACAGCAGAAAAACTTATTTTTAATCTCGACAAGAAATTCTTCAAATTGATAAATAAAAATGCAAGTAAGGACAAATGATCTTATAAAAGCGCCACAGGCAATTGTCAGGGTTTTATTAAACAGGAAAAAGGTTAATCCAACAAAACCAGTATTTACCGGAAAAAAATATGTTGAAAAGCCAAGTCTTCAAATATATGAATATAACAGGGAGAATGTAAAGGAAATCAAAGATTACGATATTTCTGAATTTAATGGTTTTCAGGAAGATGAGAATCAGCATTGGCTAAACATTCATGGCTTACACGATATCGATTTGGTTACCGCCATTTGCGATAAGCTTGAAATTCATTCGCTGGTAGTTCAGGATATTCTCGACATTAATCAAAGGCCAAAATTCCAGGAATTCGATGATTATAGCTTTTTCACGATGAAATCGGTTCTTCCCACTTCCGACTATCAGGTTGTTTCCGAGCAACTCAGTTTTATTCTGGGCAAAAACTATCTGGTTTCGTTTCAGGAAAAAAAGGGCGATTACTTTGAGCATGTACGCCAGAGAATCAGGGACAATCTGGGAATCGTCAATCATCGCGGGCCGGATTATCTTTTATATTTATTGCTCGAATCGATTCTCGACAACTACTTTAAAACAATTGATAACATTGAAAATAATGTGGAGGCTTTTGGAATTATTGATGTCGATTCGGATCCATCGCCTGACATATTAAGAGATATCGAAAAATTTAAACGCGAAATTCATCTTATCCGGAAAACGATATTGCCTATCAAAGAATTTATTGCAAAGGTAGAAGTCGAACAATTCAAACTCATCCACAAAAAACAAATTAAATACTTTCTGGAATTAAAAGATTTATGCCTTACGTTATTGGATAGTTGCGATCAGATTGAAGTGCGGCTGGAAAGCAACACTAATTTATTTTTTTCGATTCAGGGACACCGAATGAACCAGGTGATGAAAACTTTAACCGTTGTCGCCACCATATTTATTCCGCTTACTTTTATTGCCGGCGTTTATGGGATGAACTTTGTAAACATGCCGGAATTGCAATGGAAATGGGGATATTTTGGCATTTGGGGAATTATGCTCATGGTTTTCCTGGTCATGATGTATTATTTTAGGAAAAAGAAATGGTTCTGATTATTTCAAATAAAAATGAAAGCAATAATTAATGGTGAAAAAAGAAATAGTTAATAAAATTCAGGAAAAGATTGAAAACAAATTGTAATGAACTGAATCGAAAGTATCCGGTTGGCAAAAGAATCACGCGATAATGAATCAAAAAGCAGTGTAGGCGATAAATATGAAACAGGACGCGAAATGATAAATATCGAAATTGAAAAACTGAATATGCAACTGGGAAAAACATTGATACTTAAAAACGAATTGAGCAAAATTACTTTGGAAAAGCAATTTAAAGTTGTTGAGCCCGGAAGTCTCGTTTTTACCAATAATATCAACTATTTTATCTCGTTTGGTTTAGGAAAAATTGAAGTTGGAAACCGTTCCTTTTTCTGTATTTCGCTTGAATCGCCTATCGGGAAAACGCTAAAAGGAAAAAAGGCAGGCGATATTATCAAATATCAGAACAATGAAATGATTATTAAAGAAATCGGATAAAATCCGGGTTGCAATGATTGAGCACAACGGCGCACCAATAGAATTGATTGAATTTAGAAAGTAAATGAAACAACAATTTCATATTTTAAACGGCGACGCATTAAAAAACAGATTTCCCGATACTTTTGGGAAAAACATTATTGTTGCTCGCGAATGCCTTATGGATGGCGATGTTTCAGGAAATACACTGAATGAGTTTTATGCCAATCGTGCAAAGTTTATCGGTGATTATTTCGGAAAAATTGAATCAAGCGATTACTATTCTGTAACCGTAGCTGAATTTGAAAAAATCGGGGATATACCTGAAAACAGTGAAGTAAATCTTTGGTTTGAAGATGATTTGTTTTGCCAGGTTAATTTCTGGTTCGTGGTTTATCTTATCAATCAAAATAACCGAAACCACTCGATTTACCTTGTTCGGCCAACAATTGGCAACGAATATAATTTTGGCAATTTGTCGGATAAGGCATTAATTATTGCCTATAGGAAACGGATTTTACTAACTGAGACTGATTTAAAAAACATAGAAAAACTCTGGAATTATTATCGGGTTGATAATTTTGCTGAACTTAAAAAGTTGGCGAATGACCTTTCGTATAAATTTTCATTTATTAAACCGGCGGTAAATGCGCACATCGCCAGAATACCCGGAAATGGCCAGCCCGGAAAACCGGTCCAAACGTTGTTAAAGATTATAAATGAACTGGATACTACTTCGTTTGAGCCTGTATTTCGCGAGTTTTGCAAGCGTGAAGCAATCTATGGGTATGGTGATTTGCAGGTAAAAAAAATGCTTAACGAATTAAATAAAAATCAAAATAATGAGTAAAGCTTATATAACCGATAAAAATTTTAATCTGCAGGATTTTAATGAAACTGAACTTATACATGGTGATTACGAAAACTGTTCGTTTACAAATTGCAGCTTTACCGATTTCGATTTGTCAGAATTTGCCTTTGAAGATTGTGATTTCGATGGTTGCGATTTGAGCAATATAAAAACCAAAAACACCGCGTTTCGGAATGTGACATTCAAAAACTGCAAAATTATTGGCGTTCATTTCGACGAGTGCAATTCTTTTCTGCTTGCCTTTCAATTCGAAAACTGTCAATTAAACTTTTCTTCGTTTTACAGTTTAAAAATAAAGGAAACAAAATTTATAAACTGTCTGTTACATGAAGTTGATTTTTCTGAATCCGATTTGCATCAGACTGTATTCGAAGGTTGCGATTTATCGGGAGCAATATTTGAAAATTGCCACCTTGAAAAATGTGATTTTCGTTCGTCATATAATTTTATCATAAATCCGGAAATGAATTCCATAAAAGGGGCAAAATTTTCGATGGGAAACGTTTCAGGATTACTGCAACAATACGATATTGTTATCGAATAAACCAGTTCAAAAGATAGACGCAACCATTTCAAACCGGATTTCATCTTATTTTCAAACAATGCCTTATCGACATGAAAACAACAGTAAAATCCTTATTTATTATTATTTCAGCAATCCTGGTTTGGGGTTGCGAATCGGATGAAATTCCAGTCGATGACAACACAAACGAAATCACCTTAAAAAGCGGACAGGAATACAAATACGATTTTAATATTACCGGCGATGAAGAAGGTGCAACTATTATAAGCCAACCGAAACATGCTGAAATCAGCGAAATTATTCGCGATGAAACCACTGACTGGAGCGTGGTTTATATGTATAAACCTGTGGCCGGATATACCGGAACTGATTCTGTAGAAATTGAAACCTGTACCGGTGGTGATGGCACAACCTGCGGAGAAACCAAACAATATGGCATTCAGTTTACAATAACAAATTAGCTTTTAGCATTAAATAATTCCGGTCATCTTCTTTGGATCTACCCATTTATCAAAATCTTCGGCAGTTAAATAGCCTAATGAAACTCCCGATTCTTTCAAAGTAATATTTTCTTTGTACGCTTTTTTGGCGATTTCAGCAGCTTTACTGTATCCAATATGCGTATTCAAGCTGGTTACCAACATCAAAGAATTTTCCAGGTGCTTATTAATTACAGGAATATTTGGCTCTATTCCTTCCACACAATTTACACTGAAACTTTCACACGCATCGCCAATTAACCGGGCACTTTGCAAAACATTGACAGCAATTAACGGCTTAAACACGTTTAGTTCGAACTGGCCGTTACTGCCACCAATTCCAACAGCTACATCGTTTCCCATTACCTGTGCTGCCACCATCGTAAGCGCTTCAACCTGTGTAGGATTAACTTTACCCGGCATTATGCTCGACCCCGGTTCGTTTTCAGGTAGTTTTATCTCGCCAATTCCACATCGGGGCCCGCTGCCCAGCATTCGAATATCATTGCCGATTTTCATTAAGCTTACCGCCACCCGACGAAGTGCACTGCTGAGTTCAACCATAGCGTCGTGAGCAGCAAGCGCTTCAAATTTATTAGGCGCCGAATTAAAAGGAAAACCAGTTAAATCGGCAATCATTTTTGCCACTGTCTTTGCGTATCCTTTTGGCGTATTTAGCCCCGTACCTACGGCTGTGCCGCCAAGTGCAATTTCGGCCACACTTTCCAGTGCGTTGTTTATGGCATGAACTCCCTTTTCGAGTTGCTGAACATAAGCGCTGAATTCCTGGCCAAGCGTGAGTGGCGTTGCATCCATAAAATGTGTACGGCCGGTTTTTACAATGTCTTTGAATTCGTTTACTTTTTCTGAAAGCGAATCTTTTAGCTTTTTTATTCCCGGAATGGTAATATCCATGGTAACTTTGCAGGCTGCAATATGCATGGCCGTAGGGAAAGTATCGTTACTGCTCTGGCTTTTATTTACATCATCGTTTGGATGCAGAAATTTTTTTGCATCGCTTAAACTTCCGCCTTTCAATATATGACCACGATTGGCGATCACCTCGTTTACATTCATGTTGCTTTGTGTGCCGCTGCCGGTTTGCCAGATAACCAATGGAAACTGGTCGTCGAGTTTTCCGGCAATAATTTCATCACACACATTTACTATTAAATCGGATTTTTCTTTCTCTAATACACCCAAATCGTAATTGGTAAGCGCTGCTGCTTTTTTTAAAATAGCAAATGCATGAATAATTTCGATCGGCATACTCGCCTGTGGCCCTATTTTAAAATTGTTTCGGCTGCGTTCGGTTTGGGCACCCCAATATTTATCGGCCGGCACTTTAACTTCGCCCATGGTATCTTTTTCAATCCTGTATTCCATAAATTCGATTTTTAATTTTTGTAAAATGAATTGTTTAAAAATGATAACAATTTGAATAACAATTTGATTAGCAATTTTTCATCGATTTATCATCGGGTTGAAGTTCAAAAACAGCATGAATTTATATTAAGCGGCATCCGATTTTTTTTAAATTCGCCAATCTAATTTGATGAATCATGACTAAATATCTTTCAATCTTTGCATTTCTGCTTCTTCTTTATGCTGAAAATCTTGTTGCTCAGGAAGCCAATTATCGTCCCGGCATGTTTCTTCGTGAAGACTGGAAAGAAATTCCTGCTGAAATACCATTGTCACAAAAACACGTAGATAACCCTGATTTGCTGGTACAGCTTTATGGACCGGGAAAGGACAGCCTGAAAAAAAGCAATCATCCTCACCCGGTTGACGATCCATTCTATGTTTGGTCGGGGCTGTGTTTAGGCAATTGGATGATAACATTGAAACACAAAACACAGAACGTGGATTTAACCGGTTTTGCCAAAATCCGCTGGCGCACAAAACAGTTTGGTTTCCGGTTACTGCGAATTACACTGAAAACTGCCGATGGCACCTGGCTGATAAGCGACCAGTTCGACGGACCTTCAAAAGACTGGCGAATAACGGAATTTAATATTCAGGATATTGAATGGCATATTCTGGATCCTGAAAGAATTGTTGAAATCGGAGTCGCCAAAAATCCCGATCTTTCAAATGTGGAAGAAATAGGTTTTACCGATTTAATGCCGGGTGGACAATCAAATGCCTGTTCGCGCCTCGATTGGATTGAAGTGGATGGGAAACCCGTTAAACGCTAATATTTTGCCGAATAAAGTTTTTAATTGCTATTTCCGGGTTCAAATAAATCAGCGGTCTGTTGAACAAATGTAGTGTATAATTTTGTTTGTTATTTTTATTTTGAATTAATGATAAATGCCATTTATGATTTTGTTTCAGGGTGCATTTATTACAATCGCTGTAGATTTTAGTTATTAGTGAGTCAGTTATTTTATTAAGATTTCTCTTCAGCCGGTTCATAAGAAAAAACATCCTGCAAAGGAGTATTAAAAGTAACTGCAATTTTAAAGGCAAGTTCCAGTGAAGGAGAATACTTTCCTTTTTCAATAGCTACAATGGTTTGCCTTGAAACACCAACCCGGTCAGCCAGTTCCTGTTGAGTCATTTCGTTGGCATCGAACCGCAATCTTCGAATATTATTTTGAATATTTCTGTTCGACATTTTAAACTCCTTTCCGGTAAAAATACATTTGCGAACCGTTATCAATTATCTCAGAAATAACACCGCTAATTACAAATACAATAAAAATCGAGTAGGTTGGCATGCCAACTGCCAGCACGACGATTGCCATAAAAAATCCTACAACGAATGAATAATGAGAATTTCGAAGAGCTTTTAACTTTATTAATTTGTCCCGTTCGTCTTCATCAGGGATTTTTTCAACACGGGTTGCAATTGCATTAATAATGTGGAAAATAATGTAAATAATTATCCGGGCCACAATGGATACACCTGCATAAATAAGAAATAATTTCCCCCAGGTTTGAAAATCGTCGGTCAAATCAATTAATCCGTTTTGGTGACGTTGATAAATAACCCATGCAAATACACCCGTTATAATTAAACCACTAAAAATGTTGATGATGTTTTCTTTTTCTCTGTACGACATGACTATAATTTTATGTATGAATAATTTTACTATGTGTAATATATTTACGACACAAAGATAATTATATTTTACACAATGTCAAATATATTTTACATTTCCGAAGTTATTTATTTTAATTCTATCGTAAAACGTTGGAATTAAATATGATGCTGATGATAGCAATATGATCACTATTATTAGTTGCCTGGGAATTGCGGTTTCTAACGTCAACTTTTATTAAGTTTTTTCAAGACTTCGAGCGCTTTGGTCTTTATTTACATCCATCCAGGCATCGTCATCAACAACTGTATTATCAGCCGATTCCATAATTGCACTGTCAGGTACTTTTGCCAATGGCGTATATCTTGGATGGTGACTTTCTTTATATGGGTTATTCGATTTTGCGTTGTAACAGCAAATCATCGCCCAGCGCGGATTTTCAGAATTATTCCTATCCGAACGATGCAACAGGTTGCTGTGAAAAAATAAGGCATCTCCTCTTTCGAGTTCCACATAAACCAAATCGAGCCTTTTCCTTATTTCTTCTACTCGGTCCAAATCTGCTCCTGCCTGGTCACCAGTCAACACATGATTTATGCGCCCCAGTTTATGCGAACCTTTTAAAACCTGTAAACAACCATTTTCCTTTGTGGCTGCATCAACCGCAATGTAAACGCTGCAAAGATCGGGAAACAAAACACCATTTTCGTACCAGTAGCCATAATCCTGATGCCATGCCCAGGCACCGCCAACTTTGGCCTCTTTCATAATCATTTTGGAGTGATAATGATATGCTTCATCCCCGAGCAACTGTTCCACCGAATCAACCACTTTATGGCTACGCGCTATCATTCCGTAAATTCCGTTTCCCGGATGATTCCACAAAGAAAGACGAACTTTTGCACCTGTTCCGTCATCACGCTGAAACGAATGTTTATCCATTTCGCGGTCGCTTTTAGCTCTTTCACGCAAGGCACTAACTTCAGGCTCATTTAATAAACCTTTTAGGATTACATACCCGTTTTTATGATATTCTTCGATTTGTTGTTTTGATAACTTTCCCGGAGCTTTCATAGGAATTATAAGTTTAGTTTTTACCTGATTTATTGTAATGATGGAACACGCGGCTATAAATAATGTTTACTGCATAAATAGGTTATACGAAAGAATATCGTTAACAATGCCTAACCTTTATTGATTAAATTTGTCGGATTCTCAATATACTGATGCAACTTATGGAAACAGCAACAATCAGCGAATTTAAGCGGGAAATAAAACACATGCCTCCTGAACTTTTGCAGGAAACCTTAATCCGGCTGGCAAAATACAAAAAGGAAAACAAGGAATTGCTTCACTATCTGATTTTTGAATCTTCCAATGAACAGGTATTCGTAAAAAAAGTGAAGGAAGAAATCGATGATCAATTTAAAAACTTAAACCGAAGCAGCCATTATCTCGCAAAAAAAACGCTGCGAAAGGTTTTGCGAACAGTTCATAAATATATCCGGTTTTCAGGAACTAAGGAAACCGAAGCAGAGCTTTTAATTTATTTCTGTCTGAAAATGAAGAAATCAGGTCTTCGTTTAAGTTCAAGCAGAGTGATTATGAATATGTACCTTAACCAGATCCGTCGAATTAAAAAGGTACTATCCACTTTACATGAGGATTTGCAGTTGGATTTTGAAAGCGATCTCGATATTCTGCTTCAATAAAAAAATAATTTTAATTCTGAAAGATGCGCTTACGCCAAAAAGGCTATTTCAACTTGCAAACCATTAAAACCGGATTGTCGTTTTGCTGTGCGATTTCTATTTGTTCCTCAAATCCGTGGTGCTTCTTATTTAATATTTTATGCCCCGAAATCTGATTCGATGTTAACGGTATATATATTTCATTATTCCCGGAAATGCAGATCGGATCGTCCCAGATTCCGCCATCGATATCATTAATAAACTTTTGAATGTGGTCGGTTTGCCAATCCGGTTTTCTTACGATTAAATAAAAATGACTCGAACCAAGCCTGTATACAATAAAAATAAAATTTCTGTTTTCGAGGTAGTTGGTTATCATCCAGTATTGGTTATTGTTGATATACTTCGTTTTATCCGTTTCATTATTAAAATCTTTAGCTCTCAAAACCTGAATGTAGGTCGGATAAGTTTCTCCTTCTATCACGTATTCCGGCGCTAATTTTTCGTTTGAATAAACAAAAACCGTATCGTTAAGCGGAGAAAAGAGGTGATATTTATCTTGTGTAACTTCAGTAACCGCCGAATATTCAGTGTTTTCAAATTCTTCTTTTACGGGATGAAAAATCTTATTCAGCTTTCCCGATATGGAATATTCAGACAGATATCCGGGTGACGAAGACTCATGGAAAAAAAAGAATTTGTTTCCGGAATAAAAAAAACTTTCACCCGGTTGGTTAATATTTATAATTTTACGCTGATATTTATCTTCTTTCGTAAATACGTGAACTCCGGATTCTCCCCATACGGCAAAATCATTATTGTATGTGGTAACATCACGTGGCTCCTGAATCTCTTTACTGTCGCTTATTTCACCAATTTTATTCAGAAAATCGCCATCGGCAGAAAATCGTATTAACGTGGCTTTACCGGCATAACGCTGTTTTATAATAATGTTATTATCCAAAAGCTTTATGCTCTCAATTTTACCCGGTGCAACACTGTCCGGATATTTCAATTCTATATACCGAACCCCTGACATAAAGCTGGAAATTGGCTCGATATTTTCAGATTCCTGCAAAAGAATGGTTTTATATTTGCTTGAATTTTGTTCTCTTTCTGAACATGCGAAATTCAGAATTAACAGAAGCAGCAGAAGTGTAATATTTCTTTTCATTGTTAAGTGTTTCACGGAAAATAGAGATAATTGTCCGTTTTCATTTTCCATTGAGCAATATCTATTCCAAAAATTAATATTCTACATGACTAAGCAACCGAAAACACTGACGATAAGCTCGTTCAATATTCTACCAAAGAATTTCTTTCAACCTGCAAAGAAATAGATCCATATCATTATTAAAAACCAAATGTGTAAAACTTACCCATATCGTTTCTTACCGGAAGCAAATTCAGTTGTTTCACCTATATTAATTGCAAAACACACATTTTTATCTTATCGAAATGAAATTTGAATTTTGCAAATTAATCAACGTTGCTGTTGTATTTTTGCTGTAATTAAAATTCAACAGAATATGAGCGACGATAAAATTATTTTTTCGATGTACAAGGTAAGCAAGACTTACCCACCTAATAAAACAGTTATTAAAGACATTTCACTTTCCTTTTTCCTTGGCGCTAAAATCGGAATTATCGGTTTGAACGGTTCAGGAAAATCGACACTTTTAAGAATTATTGCGGGCCACGACAAAGCTTTTAACGGCGAATTGGTTTTTGCGCCTGGTTATTCTGTCGGACTTCTTGAACAGGAACCACATCTCGATGAAAGCAAAACAGTAAAGGAAATTGTGCAGGAAGGTGTTCAGGAAACCGTGGATGTTTTGAAGGCTTATGAAGATATTAACCTGAAATTTGGATTGCCCGAAGTATATGAAAATCCGGACGAAATGGACAAATTGATGGCGGAACAGTCCCGGCTTCAGGAAAAGATTGATCAACTGGATGCGTGGAATCTCGACAGTAAACTGGAACGTGCAATGGATGCGCTTCAATGTCCGCCGGATGATCAGCCGGTGCATGAACTTTCGGGTGGCGAACGAAGAAGAATAGCACTTTGCCGGCTTTTGCTTCGTGAGCCCGATGTGCTTCTTTTGGATGAACCTACCAACCACCTCGATGCTGAAAGTATCCAATGGCTCGAAATGCACCTGGCACAATATAAAGGAACTGTAATTTGTATTACCCACGACCGCTATTTCCTCGATAATGTAGCCGGTTGGATTCTTGAACTGGATCGTGGCCAGGGAATTCCATGGAAAGGAAATTATACTTCATGGCTCGAACAAAAAGCCAAACGTCTGGAGATGGAAGAAAAAACGCATTCAAAACGCAGGAAAACCCTGGAACGCGAACTGGAATGGGTTCGGATGGCGCCAAAAGCCCGGCATGCCAAATCGAAAGCACGTTTAAGCGCCTACGATAAAATGATGAATGAAGATGTAAAACAGAAAGAAGAAAAACTGGAAATTTATATTCCGAATGGCCCGCGTTTAGGCGATAAAGTAATTGAAATGGAAGGCGTTTCCAAAGGGTATGGAGAACGAATTCTTTTTGACAACCTTTCTTTCCAACTTCCGCCTGCAGGAATTATTGGTGTTATCGGGCCAAATGGCGCCGGAAAAACCACATTGTTCAAACTGATAATGAAGCAACTGGAAGCAGACAAGGGCAAAATCGAAATCGGCGATACAGTGAAAATCAGCTACGTGGATCAAACGCATAAAGCCATCGATCCAAACAAATCAGTTTTTGAAGTTATAACGGGCGGAACCGAAACGATGATGCTTGGAAACCGAATGGTGAATTCACGGGCTTATGTGGGCCGTTTTAATTTTACCGGTTCCGACCAGGAGAAAAAATGCGGTGTACTTTCCGGCGGAGAACGAAACCGGTTACACCTGGCGCTGGCATTAAAAGCCGAAGGGAACGTTCTTTTACTCGACGAACCAACCAACGATATCGATGTAAATACTTTACGTGCCTTGGAAGAAGGGCTGGAAGATTTTGCCGGTTGCGCTGTGGTTATTTCCCACGACCGATGGTTTTTGGACCGGATTGCAACCCATATTCTTGCATTCGAAGGAAATTCGGAAGTTTACTTTTTTGAAGGCTCGTTTACCGAATACGAAGAAAACCGGAAGAAGCGATTGGGTGATGCCTTACCAAGACGCGTGAAATATAAAAAGCTGCAAGAGTAGATTGGTTACTGGTTACTGGTTACTGGTTACTGGTTACTGGTTACTGGTTACTGGTTACTGGTTACTGGTTACTGGTCACTGGTTACTGGTTACTGGTCACTGGTCACTGGTCAAATTTGAGCTGGTGACTAAAGTTCACCTGCTCAATGGATAAAAGGATGAAGGATAAAGGATGAAGGATAAAGGATGAAGGATAAAGGATGAATTAAAAAGGATAAATTTTGAATGTGGCAATTATTGATGGCCGTTGGTCATTGGTTGAATTTGAGCTGGTGACTAAAGTTCACCTGTTCAATGGATAAAAGGATGAATCAAAAGGATGACAGATGAAAGAAAGGATAAAGGATAAATTAAAAAGGTTAAATTTTGAATGTGGCAATTATTGATGGCCGTTGGCCATTGGTTGAATTTGAGCTGGTGACTAAAGTTCACCTGCTCAATAGATGAATATACCGAAGGGTGTTCGCTACGTGCCGATGCCCTTTTTTCGTGATTAATTCTGCATTCAAACCGTGAATTAAATTACCTATGCCACGCAACCATAAAATTTAAATTGTCATCTTTAAGCGGAGAAGTTTAGAATTCTGATGAATATTAAAAATATCATAGTAAAATTTCCCCTTGTATTATTTTTTATCACAATTCTATTTATTTCCTGTACAGATAAAACTTTAAATCAGGATATTATTGATACCGGTTTGAAAGGAACCTTAACAGGAAAAATATCGATTGGTCCGCTTTGTCCGGTTGAAACAATTCCGCCTTCACCTAATTGTCAACCAACAGAAGAAACATACAAAGCCTGGGCTATCGCCGTATGGAGTAAGAATAAAAAATCAAAAATTCAGGTTATCAGGCCTATACTTGACGGTACATTTAGCATCGAGCTGCCTGCAAATAATTATGTAATTGATTTTGATTCGAAACATAGTTTTGCTGTTGGAGGAAGTAACCTGCCGGTTTCTTTAACAGTTGAACCAAATGATACTGTTGAAATAAATATTGATATCGATACGGGAATCAGATAAAGGAGTTCGCGTTAAAACCTGTTCTGTTTCTTCTTATTCCTTATTCCTTATTCGTTATTATTTATTCCTTATTCCTTATTCCTTATTCTTGTACCTGTCATCCTATTACCTCACACCTATCCAATCCATCTCAATCCTTCAATCCTTCAATCCCTCAATCCTTCTTCATTGGTCACTGCGACTGCTCACTCTTATTGAGCTACGAGCCACGAGCCACGATTTATTCGTCTTCCAATGTGACTACTCACTGCGACTGACTACTGCGACTGTCTACTGATCTCTGATCACTGAACACTCTCCTCACTCCCTCAATCCTTTTCTATTTAGATTCCTTCCAAACTCACCTTGCCTGTTGTCTTTTAATTTGTTTTCAATTACTTTTAATTCCTTGAAACCCGGTGACATACGAGATGGATTCGAAGCGAAGCCTGCCTGAACTGCCGAACGCCCGCCTGACTATTCGGGCAGGGCAGGCAGGGAACGCCACCCCGGGATTTCAGAAAAAAATATAGAATTGAGAAGTCTTCAGATATAACATAAAAGTCAGTGGAAAATTCATTTATTATAGAGTTATTGCAAAACACAGCTATATTACTGGCTTTTGCAATGCTGTACGAGAACTTCTGGATTAAAAATGAAAATTCTAAAAGCATAAGCGCAAAAATCCTTATTGGATTAATATTGAGTGGTATTGGGATTTTACTCATGTTTACTCCCTGGAAACTGGCTCCAGGTATTGTTTTCGATACACGATCAGTTATGATTTCCATATCAGGATTGTTTTTTGGACCAATTCCAACCATAATCACTATGACAATTACAAGTACAGTAAGATTGTTAATTGGTGGAGATGGACAATGGATGGGAATTGCGGTAATAATTTCTTCCGGTACAATTGGTTTGTTGTGGAGAAAGTTCAGACCAAACTGGAGAGCAAAGAATAATTATTTAGAACTATTGGCAATGGGAATTCTGGTACATATTGTAATGTCTCTGTGTACATTCTTACTGCCTGCTGATGAAATTTTAACTACCCTTAGAACAATTGCTCTTCCTCTTATTTTTATTTATTCGCCAGTTACAATGTTACTAGGCATTATTATGTTGAAACAATATAATAATGCACAGAATAGCATTGCACAGTTAAAATTAATTGAATCGGAACGAAAATTTACACAGATTCTGGATAGTGGCAATATTGTGTCGCTATTATTGAATAAAGATGCTACTATTAAATATTGTAATAGTTATTTTTTGCGGATTACCGGATATACAATGGATGAAGTTATAGGTAAAAACTGGTTTAAAATATTTATTCCAAATGATATAAATGATGAAATATCCCAAATTTTTTCAGACAGTATTAATTCAAATAAAATTGTCGAAAATTATGAGAATTTGATACTTACAAAGAATAAAGAACGACTGTATATATCATGGTATAATACACATCTGCATTCAGATTCAAACGAGATAACAGGAGTTGCCTGTATTGGGGTAAACATTACAAACAATAAAGTTTATGAAACAAAACTGGAAGAAAAAAATAAGGAGTACGAACAAATAAACAGAAAACTAATTGAAGCCAAAGAAAAAGCCGAAGAAAGCGACCGGTTAAAATCAGCTTTTCTTGCTAATATGAGTCATGAGATTCGTACTCCTATGAATGGAATTTTAGGATTTTCAAACCTGTTGCAAGAGCCGAATCTTTCCGGTAAAAAACAGCAAAAGTACATTCAATTAATAGAAAAATCAGGTGCACGGATGCTCAACCTTATTAATGATATTATTGATATATCAAAAATTGAATCAGGACAGATGTCACTTTCTATTTCAAAGATTGATGTCAACGATAATCTCGATTATACTTACAACTTATTCAAACCGGAAGCTGAGATGAAAGAATTAAAGCTTTCTCTTAAAAGCAAACTGCTTTCAAATGAAACTACAATTTTAACCGACAAAGAAAAAATCTTTGCAATTCTTACAAACCTTGTTAAGAACGCGATTAAGTATACCGATGAAGGTACAATTGAATTTGGATGTGAGAAGAAAAGCGGGTATCTGGAATTTTTTGTTAAAGATACAGGGATTGGAATTTCTAAAGATAAACAGAAAGCGATTTTTGAACGCTTCGTTCAGGCTGATATCGAAGATAAAATGGCACGACAGGGCGCTGGATTAGGCTTGTCAATTTCTAAAGCATATGTTGAATTGCTCGGAGGTAAAATTTGGGTAGAAAGCGAAAAAGGCATTGGCTCAACTTTTTATTTCACCTTACCATATACTACAGAACCGAAAGAAAATAAGGTTATTGGGTAAGTTGTTCCAATGAAAAACATGGAAACAAATTCAAAACCTGAAAATATTAATTATTGGTGACAATGAATTATCAGAAATATTGGTATCAACAATTATTGGGGTATTTAGCCAGAAAATTATTGTAGCGGGAACGGGAATTGAAGCCGTTGAAATGTGTCGCGAATACCCTGATACCGATTTAATTCCAATGGATATTCAAATGCCCGGTTTGAACGGCTACGAAGTCCTGTGTCTGTAATTCCTGCAGTTGTTGAGCACCGCACATCTTAGCTTATCATAACTTTTATACTTTTATTAATTTAAATTGATTCCAAATATTATTTATCATACCTTGGCCAAGTTAACTTTTAATAAATAAAATCATGAGTATCAACTACAAAGTTATCCCTCGAAAAAAGCCAGGTGATGAAACCGCATTGCCAAAGTATTATGCATCTGTAAATGCAAAAGACCGCCGGAATATAAGATTTATTTCAGGCGAAATTGCCGACCGGTCTTCGCTTAACAAAATGGATGTAATGTCTGTAATAGAAGGCTTCCTTCAAATTATTCCAAAAACCTTAACCGACGGCTACATCGTTGACCTGGGTGAGTTTGGAAACATGAGCCTGATAGCAAAAAGTGAAGGTGTTGAATCGGAAGCGGAATTTAATGCCAGCCACATCGAAGGGCTGAAAGTCTCTTTCCGGCCGGGCAAATTATTTAAGAAAGAACTTGACGCCGCAGATTTTAAATTAATCAGCGATGACAATGAAGCTTAAGTTTGGCAGTTAAAGTCTCGTTCGTGTATTTCAACAGATGGTCAGGACTACTTTTTATTTTCGTTCTGACCATTTTTTTATGTCCCGTTTTTTGAGCTTAAAAAAAGATCCTGACCTTTTGCGAAAAAAGTCCCGATGTTTTTACAAAAAAGTCCCGATGTTTTGCTAAAAAGGTCTCGATGTTTTTTAAAAAAGTCCCGATATTTTTAAAAAAAGTCTCGATCTTTTTCAAAAAAGTCCCGATGTTTTTTTATCCGGGTTCGGGAATGTTAAAAACCTGAGGTCAAAAGTTCAAAAGCCGTTCTGTTTCTAATTCCTTATTTCTTGTGCCTGTCATTCTATTAGCTCACAGCTATTCCTCCATCAATCTTTCAATCCTTCAATCCTTCAATCCTTCAATCCCTCAATCCATCAATCCCTCAATCCTTCAATCCCTCAATCCTTCTTCATTGGTCACTGCGACTTCTCACTCTTATTGAGCTACGAGCCACGAGCCACGATTTATTCGTCTTCCAATGTGACTGCTCACTGCGACTGTCTACTGCGACTGTCTATTGATCTCTGATCACTGAACACTCTCCTCAGTCCCTCAATCCTTTTCTATTTAGATTCCTTCCAAACTCACCTTGCCTGTTGCCTTTTAATTTGTTTTCAATTACTTTTAATTCCTTGAAATCCGGTGACACTCAGAAAGATTCGAAGCGAAGCCTGCCTGAACTGCCGAACGCCCGCCTGACTATTCGGGCAGGGCAGGCAGGGATTGCCACCCCAGGGATTTCAGAAAAATATGATTTTATTGAATGTGAACATATCAAACAACCGTTGTTTTGATAGATTCGGAAAAGATGAATAGATAAACATAGTTGTGCCAAAGTTTGAAAACACATGAAAAAAACATTATTCATATCCTCGACATTCCAAGATTTACAACCACATAGAAATCAAATATGGAAAGTACTTCAAGACTTTGATGTGAATATTACTGGAATGGAAGCTTTTGGTGCTCGCAAAAGCACTCCCCTTGAAACTTGCATAGAAGAAATCGACAAATAACAGTATGAATGTATAGTGGAATAAATCGATGCAAATAAAAATGAGAAATTATGGAAATATTAATTTAAAATCAAGGAGAAACAAAATCGACTAGAGATTGTAGTTATATTTTTGGCTCCAAAGAATTTTGACTCTAGAACTTCAGGAATATCGGTTATGTAGACCTAAGTTCTCAGACTTTAAATTAATAAATTCAGAAACAGGAGAATTAATAAATGAATATACTGTACCTGGATTTCTATCTATAAACAGAAATTGACTCAGAAGAAAATGTATTGATAGGTCAAGATCTAGAAAATTTGGTTCGAACTATGTTAGTTAAATTAATACAA
Source organism: uncultured Prolixibacteraceae bacterium (assembly GCA_963821855.1). Taxonomy (GTDB): domain Bacteria; phylum Bacteroidota; class Bacteroidia; order Bacteroidales; family Prolixibacteraceae; genus Draconibacterium. The sequence continues at coordinate 343,322 of CAWGFJ010000008.1, forward strand.
GAGGAGATGATTAAATCGTAAAATGCTATTGCGGATTTTGGTGATGGAATTCTAGCATGTACTTATTTTTATTGGGTATCTAAACGGTAAAGAATTTGAGATTTTATTAAGGGCCGATGGCTCAATGATTTTTATCAATACAGACAATATTTAATTCCTAAGTCATAAGATGAATGAATGATTGATAAGAAGATTATGATGGATACTAACAACGATTAATAGACGATACATATTCATCAATACTGATCAAAACGATGTTGGAAGACAATAAATTTAGAAACTGGAAAATTAATCAGTAAAGTTGAAATACAAGAAAGAAATAATTATTACAGAATGTGTATCAAATTATGATAGTGAAAGCAATTGTTCATTAAATGTAGTAAATTAGACGATTAAACAAATGAAAGTTGAAGACAAAATAATATAAAAACTGGAGAAATAAAAGATGCATACCCATTAGATTTTGGAAAATAAACTGAATTAAAATTCTGGAAAATAAAATAACTTGGCATAACAATTTGTATATGGCAGGCGGGGGTTTTAGCGGTCTGACAAGTCAGACCTTGTGCCCACTTTCCTGCGGGTCTGACAGGATTTCTCTTCGAAATCCCGCCCGACCACATAGTGTGCCGAGAAGCGATGAATCGGCGAATAAAGTTCATTGCATGCTGTAATTAAGATGGTGAAATCCGTCGGTTGACGGATGGACACCGGTGTCGCCTTACAGGAGGGGGCATCAAACCACCTAAAGGTGCTGTGTTTAAGAGGCATGGTGCTGAGCGTTTAGGAAAAGGCTTTACCACGAGTAAGGTCAGGTGTAGATAAAGGAGATGAACGTAAGTGAACCGCTGATGAGGTGTCGAGAAGTGGCCATATCCAGTCAAAAGCTACGGAGTATGTGACGGAGTGAAAATTAGTGTTGGAAGCAATGCTAAGTTTGGAAGTTACCTGTTTACTATCCATTCGGCTGGCGTCATTCAGGCGGCATGACCTTTATCCGGGCTTAATTACGGAACTCGGGAACCAGTCACGCTGATGTTAAGCGGAAGGTACAACAGGCACAACCTGGAGGCCGAATAGCAAAGCAGCGTACTGGGGCGGACTAACTCGTAGTAGTGAGGAAGTTCCTGTAATGGGAATGGAGCGAAGGGGTTAGCTAATATTTGTTTCATTTTGCCAACTTTTCGGAGGATGAGCTTATCTTTGAAACAGGTGTTAGAAGAGCCGGATGAGGGGAGACTTTCAAGTACGGTTCTGTGAGAGGCTTGGGGTGAAATTCCCCTTGCCTACTCGACCAAGTGACCGTTAGCAAAAATATTAAAGCAACTAAATAGCTATAAATTGCGTCTTAAAGAAAAAACTCAACTATGAAAACTTATAAATCTTTCATCTTCTTTGTAACAATTTCTTTGCTTATTTCATGCAACAAAGAAAACCTTCTTGACCAAATTGTAAACTTCAGTAATATGCCAGGAAAGCATATTAATGAAATGGAAATAGATAATAATAATGTTTTTTATTACGTAACAAGTGAAAGGGATACTTCGGTGGAAGTTCCTCTTTATTCAAGTTCTTTCCCATCAAAATCATATTTATCAAAAAGAGAAACTGAAACCAGTGATTTTGAAATTTTAGATGACGATTTCATTTTTGTTGACGAAATGCTTTTTGATAAGAATAATAACTTGTGGGCAAGAAATGCTAAAACAATTTATTTAAAGGAGGGTGACATTTACAGAAAAATTGTGGATTTACCTGATGATTCTGGATTATTCCGATTTATGACAGTTGACAATGAAAACAATATTTGGGCAGGAGGATTTACCGCACTATACAAAATTGATAGTAATTTAAATATTGAGAAATTTACCAATGAAAATTCTCCTCTCAACAGTCCTGTGACCAGCATCCATGTGGACAAGGACAATAATATTTGGCTTGCTTTATGGAATAATCAGGGTGTTTTAAAAATTGAAAAAGATAAATGGATAAACTATAATTCGGAAAATTCAAATATTACTTCTCAAAACATTTGGTGTCTTGTAACAGACAAAGACAATAATTTATGGATTGGGACAGGACACGACAACAAACAAATTTCGTTAATGAGATTTGATGGTGAAAAATGGGAAACTATAAATCCCCGAGACAATAATAATGAAATTATTACCGGAACTGTCCGCAAACTTTTTGCTGATGAAAATAAAATTTATGTGGTTTCTGAGAAAGTTGAGAATATGGCTTTTTCAAGTAATGTATTGTTAACTTTCGATGGGACAAACTGGAGTAAGATTAATGAGGTGCCAGAAGATGATGGAATTGCAGACCTAAATATTGACAACTTTAGACAAAAGGTGTGGATAAGAACTTTAAACAAAGGAATTTTTGAGTTACCGAAATAGAAATACTTTTGCTAACATTTTATAAATTTAACTGTGGGGTCAGTGCTAAATTTCAACTGTTCAGCCCGCATCAATTTTGTACGTATACGGACTGGAAACTACCACGCAAACCACAGCTAAACTTATAATTTCCCGTAATGGGGCAACAGAAGGTACTCTTTGAAATTTAAGAATAAGATTATCAACAATTTGATTAAAAATAAAATGGGCAATAATGGGGCAATAAAACTAATGCCAGCGCACACAGCCAAGCACATTTGCAATTCGCACAAGCCAACGCGCAGACCAAAAATTGCAAAAGAGCTTGTCTGTTTTCCATCGCTTTTTTGCCGACCCGAAAAACAAAATCAGGTCAGTGCTAAAATTGAAAATGAAGTAGTCCTAATGAAAGAAAAGACAAACCCAGCAGGTAACACGTGGTAAATTTAATTGCCGGGGCTAGTAGTAAATTCAACGTTTGTAGCTCGCATAAAATTCGTAGCGGTTTGACAATGAAATCGCCCGAAATCGGCAACTAAATTTACCACCACCGTTAGGTTACATGGAGTAGAAAGACTATCAATGAAATGTATAGTCATATAAATTCATTGATTCAGAGATTAACGAGAGGATTTTAAAATTTGACACTTTTAAACTAAAACTATGATTAAATAAATTCGGACTATTATTCTGGTTATTGACGGTATTACTTTTGATTTCTTGTGAATATTCATACGATTATACATATCAAGTGACAAATGAAACTGATTCAGAAATAAAAGTTGAATTAAAAACATTTAGAATTTATTATAAACAAAAATGACACTTTATTTTCAAGTAAAAATTACCTTGAAAATTCATCTTGGAATTATAATGACGGAATGTATAGCACGACAATTACTACTGATGAGTTTAAATAAGCACGATACCCTAACAAAATTGCAAATTGCATTTCGGGGTTCGTGCGGTGTGTTGTCTCCGCTCCTTTCTTGATCGTCTATCCCGGCGAGCCGGGACTATTACTTTAGAAAACCTTCCACATGTTCAAACCGGATGCCGTTTCTCACATAAACCGCTTCAACCCCTAAATTTCCAACTTCTTCAATATTCCGGTTTTCATCATCAAAAAACACCATTTTATTATACGGAATCTGAAAGTGCCGTTGTATCTGTTTAAAATGTTGAATTTTGCTGGAAGGATAAATTTCCTTTAAATCGAAATAGCTGTCGATACCAAACAATTCAATCAAATCGTTGGCCCAGCCAGGCTCAAAGGTTCGTGAAGCAGCAACTATGATTTTTCCGTTTTCCTTCAAATATTTCAGAATTTTAATGACATCGGGATAGAGACGAATCCAGTTATAGGATTGATCAAACAGTTTTCCACTTTCCCAAAAATAAGGTGGATTTGTTGTATCGCACCAGCCATCACCTGCATTCCAAAGTGTAAAGTCCAAATCAAACACAAAAATATCCATGAAAATTAAAGGTATTCCAGTTTACTTTTCATTTTTTCGATTCGCCATTCGCTAAGTTGCTTAATCCGGTTTAGAACATTTGCTGTAACACGATTATGTACACTTTCCCAGGTTCTGTTAACCAGTTTATTTGCATGTTCTTTTCCGTAAAAATTGAAACTTACCGCAAACACCAGTTGTGAATGGGCCGTTTCACCCAGGTCAGGAATCGATGAGCGCACGTACATGGCAAAAATCCCGATAGGATAACCACCGCTGCATTGATATAATAAATAACGCGCATTGTCGAAATCGAATGAATCGGGCACTTTTTTTATGCGGATAGAATTCAGGCTGAACAAAGGGATGATATGTAATCCAAATAAGCTTTTCATAAACTTAAACGGATATTTCGACCACCCAAACGGAAGAATTTTTATTCGTTCAATATCATTGTCAATCCGGTAAACTTTTGCCACATGATTTGGCCAGCAGGTAGAATCGCCGTTCCAGTTGAGCAACTCGTTAAATACATAGCTCACCGGCGCTTCAACGCCAATCTGATGGATATTCAGCACCGTATTTTTATTTACATCAATTCCTACGCGCTGCATAACCCGCTGATTGTATTCCTGTCTTTTTTCTTCGGATTTTGTTTTTACAAGTGTTTTAATTTTTGGTGAATGAAGTAAGAAATGCCAGGCATCCGTAAATACATTTTTACTTCCCGAGGGCGGAAGCAGGATGTTTTTATTCGACATATTTTCAGGCATTGCAGAATTATGAATAACAAATATTAATGTTTACCAATTTCAAAAATAAGATAAAGTATTTCAAGTTGAGCGATAAAGTTTTAGATGCGATAAAAAAATCATCCTTCCCGCGAAGTAATTCCTACGGAAGACTTCGCTCAGGATGACGGTTCGTCACATTGAGCGGAGTCGAAATGTGTATATAATAATTATTTATCGTATATATTCACTAAAAAAGGGCTGGAAAACCAGCCCTGAAATATGGTGAGTTACAGTTAAACTTAATCGTGAACAGGCTGAAGATTCTCATCCAGAGGAGTCATTTTAGGCATAAGCAAATGTACAAATCCTAAAATAATAAGATAGGAAGCGCCAGCAACCAAAAATGCCCAGAAGAATCCGGTATTTCCGGCATTATCGAGTACGGAGCCTAAAATAACATTGCTAATGATTCCGGCCACTGCGCCGACCATACCGCCAATTCCAACGACAGATGCTGTAGCTTTTTTAGGAAATACATCGGAAGCGAGTGTGAAAATATTTGCCGACCAGGCCTGGTGACCTGCTGCTCCCAAACCAATAAGAAATACGGCTACCCATTTACTTTCGGTGATAGCAACAAATGCCACGGGCAATATCACCAATGCACATATTAATAAGGTTATTTTACGCGCCTTATTTACCGACCAGCCTTTTTTCATAAATGCTCCTGACAACCAGCCACCAAAGATACTCCCACTATCGGCAATTAAGTATATAACCAAAAACGGAAGTCCCATTTCCTTAATTTTCACCCCATGATTTTCTGCCAGGAAAATAGCTCCCCAGAAAAGATAAAACCACCAAACGGCATCTGTAACTTTTGCCAGGGAAAAAGCCCATGTTTGTCTTTTGGGCAGCACTTTTGACCATGGAAGTTTATCTTCGTTCTCAAGTACAGAATCACTATTGATATAAACCACTTCTTCTTTGGTAACTCTTCTGTGTTTCTCGGGTCTTTCATACGTTCTCCACCAAACAAAAACCCATATTGCGCTTAGTGCACCGGTAATAAGAAATGGAATTCTCCAGTTTACAAGTTCGCCCTCTCCGCGTGAACCTCCGCTCCAGTAAACAATGGCGCCAATTACAAACGGCGCTGCAATTGCACCCACACTTGTGGCAGCATTAAAAATCCCTGTGGCGAGCGCTCTTTCCTTTTTTGGAAACCATTCGGCTGTGGTTTTAATGGCTGCCGGAAAGTTACCGGATTCACCATAACCCAACCCGAACCTGGCGAGCATAAATCCTATTAAACTAAATCCTTTGCCAATTGCGGCATGCAACATTCCAAAAAAGCTCCATAAGCCAATGGATAAAATATACCCTTTTTTGGTTCCCAGGCGATCGATAATACCTCCCATAGTTAACAGCCCTATGGCATAAGCTATCTGAAAGGCAATGAGAATATTTGCATAGTCTTGTTTTGTCCAGCCGAACCATTCAATTAGTTCGGGAGACATAACACCCATTAAACTTCTATCGAAATAGTTAATAGAAGTTGCTGCGAATAACAAGGCAAGTATTCTAAATCGATACCTGCCGGCAGGCTTGCTTAATTCTGTCATAAATTGTAGGTTTTATATGATTAATTTATTTATGTTCCAGCCTGAAATTACACATCATCGTAATTTTCCGTAATGTAGCATTATTTTATTTTTACTGAAATTATTTGAATAAAAATATCAGATATTTACCCTTTTCATTTTAGGTATTAATAGTTTGAACATTATCACCCAGGCCAGCAGATAAGCCAATCCGCAAACAAAGAACATGACATAATATCCAATTTTTATATCTCCTGCAGCTTTGAAATGATCGAGGACAAAGCCGGCAAATTTGGCAATCAGCATTCCGCCCAATGCTCCCGCCATTCCTCCAATTCCGGTAACCGAACTAACTGCTTTTTTGGGAAACATATCGGACACGGTTGTAAAAATATTTGCCGACCATCCCTGATGTGCTGACATTGCCACTCCGATTATTATTACCGCAAACCACATACTGTATTGTCCCAAAGCCTGAGAGAACACGATTGGGATTGGGAAAAAAGCATAAATTAACATGGATGTTTTGCGCGCTTTAACAGCGGTCCAGCCTTTTTTGATAAAGTACATCGGAAGCCAGCCACCAAATATGCTTCCAACAGTAGCCAGGGTATAAACCACAACGAGCGGCAAACTTACATTAATACCTTCCAGATGATATTCGGCTTTTAAAAATGCGGGTAACCAAAACAGAAAAAACCACCAGACCGGATCGGTCAGAAACTTTCCGATAAAAAATGCCCACGTCTGTTTAAATTTTAATAATGTAAACCATGAAACTTTAACCAGAATTTCCTTCGTATCCGATTTCTCATCTTCATCACTATTAATGTAATCAAATTCGGCTCGTGATAATTTTTTATGTTTTGCCGGTATTTCGTAAATAACAAACCAGAAAACCAACCAGATTAAACCAATTGCCCCGGTAATAATAAATGCTTCCTGCCAGCCCCAGGTTACCGCAATCCAGGGCACAACGAGCGGGGCTAAAATTGCTCCAACATTAGTTCCTGAATTTAATAAGCCGGTAGCAAACGCGCGCTCCTTTTTTGGAAACCATTCAGCTACAGTTTTTATTGCTGCCGGAAAATTGCCTGCTTCGCTGATACCGAGAAATCCTCTCCAAACTGCAAAACCCAGTGTACTTTTAGCAGCAGCATGCATAATTGAAGCAATGCTCCAGGCAAATAAGGAAAGTGCATATCCAAGTTTAGTACCTATTTTATCGATCAGATATCCGATTCCCAGCATACTGATTGCATAACACATCTGAAAAACAAAAATAATGTTTGCATAATCCGTTTCCGTCCAATTGAATTGAGTTTCGAGATAAGGTTTCAACAGGCTGATAACCTGTCGGTCGAGATAATTAACTGTTGTAGCGAAAAAAATAAGTGAAAGAATGGTCCAGCGATATCGTCCTGATTTTTGGTTTAGTTGATTCATTCGTTTTACCGGTTTCGATATTTATCAATGATAGCAAGCGCTTCCGTACATTTTTGCGTAATGTACTCATAATTTTCGTTTGCTAAAACTTCTTTTGGGAATAGTTGCGAACCCATTCCCACACAAGTAGCGCCAGCTTCAAACCAGGCTTTCAGGTTTTCTTCATCAGGTGAAACTCCACCGGTTGGCATTATGCTTGTCCATGGCATCGGGCCAAGCACTGATTTTACAAATCCCGGCCCTCCTACTTGTGACCCCGGGAATATTTTGACAATCTCGGCTCCCAGTTCATGAGCCCTGCCAATTTCGGTTACCGAACCGCAACCCGGGCTCCACGATATTTTTCGCTTATTGCAAACTCTTGCTGTGCCTTCATCGATTAACGGTGAAACAATAAAATTTGCACCAAGAGCAATATACATTGAAGCGGTTCCTTCATCGATGACCGAGCCAACTCCCATTATCATTTCCGGGCAATTTTCGATGGTCCATTTATTGAGTTCGGCAAATACCAATGTGGCAAAATCGCCGCGGTTGGTAAATTCAAAAACTCGTCACTCCGCCATCGTAGCAAGCTTTTACCACTTTTTTGCAAACCTCTGCATTTTTATGATAGAACACCGGGATCATTCCGGTTTCTTTCATTTTCTGAGCTACTTGTATTCTTGTAAATTGTGACATTGGTCAATTAGAAATTAAAAATCAGAAATTAAAAATTAATGTTTATCACTACATATTATTTCTGGTTGAAGATGCAATCTTTCCAAGGATTTTTTTTAGAAGATTCTTCAACCAGGTATCTGAGTTCTTCATTCAGATCTTTTTCAAAAGTCAGAGTAGCACCGATTAATCGCAGCCAGTAATTACTATACCTCATTTCCTTTAACGAGGTATCAATTTTATATAAAAAATCTGCTTTTGAGAAAGCTGCCTGGGCTTCTTCGTAATTTGCTCCAGAAGAAGAGGATGATTTAGATAACTGGAGGCGAATATTATTAAATTCAGGTTCGTCAGGTAGATTTCTCAGAAATTTAATAACCCGCACTGCAAATTGAAATAGTCGTTCAGCTAAATCTTTATCCATACAAAAAATTTAATTTTTCATTTTAAATTTTTAATTATTCATCTGGCTACTCTCCCCGAGGCATCGCCACCCATTAGTTTTTCCACTTCGTCGACGGTTACCTGGTTAAAATCGCCGTAAATGGTGTGTTTTAAACAAGATGCTGCAACTGCAAAGTTCAGCGCTTTCCGGTCATCTTCGGTGTAGGTTAAGCAAGCCGTAAATTAATCCACCCATAAATGAATCGCCACCCCCTACTCTATCAACAATATGGGTAATTTGGTAAGTTGGCGCTTCATGCAATTTTTCGCCATCCCACAAAACGCCCGACCAACTGTTATGATTTGCATTTACTGAACCTCGCAATGTGGTTATAACTTTCTTACACCGTTGAAAACGGGCCATAATTTGTTTTGAAACCGACTCGTAAGCTGCTGCCTCCACATGGCCGCCGGTTACATCAACGCCTTCCGGCTTTATTCCCAAAACCATTTCGGCATCTTCTTCATTTCCGAGAATGATGTCGGTTCCGGCAACAAGTTCAGGCATTACCTCGCCTGCTTTTTTACCGTATTTCCAAAGATTTTTCCTGTAGTTCAAATCGCACGAAACAGTTATTCCCAGTTCATTAGCCTTTTTGATTCCTTCAAGACAAACATCGGCAGCTCCCTGCGAAATGGCAGGTGTAATCCCGGTCCAGTGAAACCATCCTGCCCCATTAAAAACCTTATCCCAGTTTATCATTCCGGGTTGAATTTCGGAAACAGAAGAATGTGCACGATCATATACCACTTTGCTACCACGGCTTACAGCACCTGTTTCAAGGAAATAAATTCCCAACCGTTCTCCCCCACGGATTATATTTTCAGTTCCAACTCCGTATTTTCGCAAATCCATTATACAGGCTTCCGCAATATCATTTTTCGGAAGCCGGGTTACAAAATCAACCGGAATACCATAATTAGCAAGCGATACAGCCACATTGGCTTCACCTCCGCCAAAAGTTGCAGACAGCATTGAACTTTGAGAGAAACGTAAATAATCGGGAGTTGCCAGGCGCAACATGATTTCACCAAATGTGACTACCTTTTTCATTGTTCAATTAAAAATTAGAAATGATAAATTAAAAAATTAGAATGAATGTTATTTAGTTAATCATTGTCACCGTTTTACCCCCGACCCCTAAAAAGGGGAGCACGTCAAGTCCCCTTTAGGGGATTTAGGGGTAATATGATGGCTGAACTTTTTAAAGCTAAATGACATTGAATTCAGATTAATAAATTAAAAATTGAAGTAGTTTTTCGCGTTGTTGAAACAGATGTTTTCAACCATATTTCCCAGTAATTCCATGTCGTGTGGAATTTCGCCATTTTCAACATCGTTACCAAGCAAATTGCATAAAGTACGACGGAAATATTCATGACGTGTATACGAAAGAAAACTCCGTGAATCGGTCAGCATTCCAACAAACCGGCTTAACAAACCGAGATTGGAAAGTGCATTCATCTGTTTTTCCATTCCGTCTTTTTGATCGAGGAACCACCAGCCTGAACCAAACTGCATTTTTCCGGGAACAGAACCATCCTGAAAATTACCAATCATGGTTCCAATCAATTCATTGTCGCGTGGATTTAGGTTATAAATAATGGTTTTACTGAGTTTATTATCCATGTCCAACCGGTCGAGCAATTTCGAAAGTGGACGGGCAATTTCGAAATCACCGATGGAATCCAATCCTACATCGGCTCCCAACTGATTAAATAAACGTGTATTGTTATTTCGTAAGGCGCCAATATGAAATTGTTGTGTCCAGCCGCGCGAATGATCCAATATTCCGAATTCGTATAACATACACGACTGAAACTTCAGGATTTCCTGCTGCGTTAAATCTGTACCGCGCCTGATTTTATTGAATATCGAATTTATTTCATCTTCGGTATAATCTTCTGCGATTGCAGTTTCAATACCATGATCGGAAAGCCGGCAACCATTATCATGGAAAAACTGATGACGCTTATTTAGCGCCCGCAATAAATCAATAAATGTGGTGATTTCAATTCCTGCTGCTTGCTCAAGTTTTCCGAGATATTGATTGTACATTTCGGTATCTTCTACTGCCATGGCTTTATCGGGCCGCCAGGCAGGTAATACATTCACTTCAAAGCCACTCGCTTTAATCTGACGATGATACTCTAAATTATCAATCGGATCGTCAGTGGTGCAAATGGTATCGACATTTGCCATTCGAATAATTCCGCGAACCGAATATTCAGGTGTTTGCAGTTTTGCATTGCATTCGTCCCAAATTTCTTTTGCAGTTTCCGGACTAAGTATTTTATCAATTCCAAAGAATTTTTTTAACTCGAGATGTGTCCAGTGAAATAACGGATTCCGCAGCGTGTGAGGAACTGTTTCTGCCCATTTTTCAAATTTTTCCCAATCGCTTGCATCGCCGGTACAGTATTTTTCTTCCACACCATTGGTGCGCATTGCACGCCATTTGTAATGGTCGCCGTATAACCATATTTGAGTAATATTTTCAAACTTAACATCGTCTGCAATTTGTTGTGGATTGATATGACAATGGTAATCGAAAATTGGCATTTTTGCCGCATGATTGTGATATAATTCCTTTGCTGTATCAGTTTGCAAAAGGAAATCTTTGTCCATAAATTTTTTCATTGTTTAAAGTTGGTTTTTGGAAACACTTTGTGGTGTCATACCCCTCTGTCCGCCAGTTGGCGGGCATCTCCACCTTGAAGGAGAGAAAAAAATAGTGTTGCCGTGATTAATTATAAATTGAATAATCTCTTTAAATGCCGGTCGAAAATATTCTCTTCCACACATCCGCCTACCACGTCGGAAAATTTTTTCAACAGGCTGGTGTATCCTTCGCCCATTTCAGACGCTACTTTATAACCCACATGAATCAACTGTCTGAAATTAGAGTTATAGTCTGCATGGCCGGGAATATGACGTAAGGTATTTCCGAATTTGCCGCCGCTCCAGCCTGCTACTTCTTCCGGTGTCGGAAGTTTATCATCTTCAATATCGATAACGTCGGCATAAGGCCCGCAAAGCTCATCTTTTCTGGCCAAAGCTTTTGAATATATATCTTTAGCCAGAGCCAATCCTTCGTCGCCTGAAATTGAAAGTCCGATAACTTCTTCGAGCCATGTGGTTCCCGCGGTTTTAACATGAAGGCCTTTATTGTGTTTTTTAATGATTTCAGCCATAATCGGATAAATGGTAAATTTATCGGATCCTGAATGAACACTCAGTTTTAAATCTTCGGGCAAACCAAAATGTGAAACTGCATAATCAATCACCAGCACATCCTGCTCAAATTCCTTGGCAAACTGAACTGTATCGCCTACATAGTCAACTCCTTTATTAAAGCGGCCTGTAAATTTCGGTGCAATGGTTTGAGCCGGAATTTTTTCATCGGCAATCATTTTCAAAATGAAAAACATATCAACCGGAGTTTGCGGCGATTCCACTTCATCCATTGAAACTTCGGTAACAAAATTTCCTTTGCCTTTCACCGATTCAATATGATGGTAAATTTTAGCGGCTTCCTTCACCGCAGCAAGAAATTTTCCGGCAACGTCAGTTAGTAATTCATCAGTAATTTCAATGGGTTCGGCAATTCCGGGGATAGCAACTTTAGTTCCAAATTCTGCACACGATGCTTTAAAAGCTGCCACGTCTTTTGCCGACGATTGGTTTCCAATATACATGGCAACATCCAGTGTGAAGAAGTCGGAATGTTTTATAAACCTGTCGACATTGGTCAGATTTATGTGATCGGCATCGACAAAATACGGTCCGTGCCAACCCAGGTTTTTTACCGCTGCATCAGCTTCCTGTCGCGTTTGTTCAGGTTCTGAATGTACAATATTGTGTTCCCTGTTCGATTTATTCCAAACCGGAGTTACTTCAACTCCCATCGAATTGGCTTTTATAAGCGCTCTTAACTGTGCTTCGCCTTCGTGGTTAAACCGGTCGCCAACTCCAAAACTAAATTTTCCTAAATTCATCATTATGGTTCCTAAATTTTTACTTTGATTTTCAACAAAAAATAATTTCCGTGTACGAACACGAAAGTATGGATATATTTTGTTCTGCCAAAAAATATTTAAATGTTATACAAATGTTTCCTATGAATCCTTCGTAAAAAAAACTCTCATTATTTGAAAATAGTGAGAGTTTTTGTTCAAATTGATACCGTCGATTTTCGCTTTCCGGATCTCTTTTCCTGATACTTTATTTTTAGCTGAAATCAAGAACCACCTTCAAATATTTTTCGGGTGAAGTTTGCACCAGTTTAAAAGCTTCCTGAATTTCGGATGCATGCATGACTTTTGAAATCAAAGCTTCCGGTTTCAGATTTCCCTGGTTCAGATGATGAAGGGCATCGGCAAATTCGCCATCACTGACACGTGAGGCAATAATGCGCGCTTCTTTCCAAATCATTTCCTTGAAAACAATTGGCGCAGGTTCATCCGATAAACCCAAAACGCAAACCACTCCTGCACCACGGATACTTTGAATACAACCGCGTACAGGATTTGGAACTCCTTCAAAATTATGCGCATGGCCAACGGTTTCAAAAGCAATATCAACACCTTTTCCGTCGGTTTTTTCTTTAATTACATCCACAGGATTTACTTTTGACGGATTTATTGTAATTACATTTTCGTAATTATCGGCAGCAATTTTCAAGCGGTTTTCCAATGGATCGATAAAGAATATCGTTCCATCGGTTATGGTTCGTGCAGCCTGGAGAACAACATGCCCGACACGTCCACCGCCCCAGATTGCCAATGTGTCGCCCGGTTTCGTACCTGCGCGTTTGTTGGCATGAAAACCAATTCCGTAAACTTCAACCAAAGCAACATGTTTATCGGGAATTTGAGGTTCAGCTTTAAATAGCATTTGCGGCGGAACCGAGATATATTCGGCAAAACCACCGTTTAAATCAACGCCAAGCAATTTTAAATTAGTACAGGCCGGATAATGATGACGCTGGCAAGCCGGGCATTTTCCACACCAGATAATCGGATCCACTGCCACTTTATCGCCGGGCTCAAAACCTGATACACCTTCACCAACTGCTTCCACAACTCCGCCAAATTCGTGGCCCGGTGTAAAAGGTATTGGTGTTCGCGGATGAAAATCGCCGGAAAATATGTGCATATCGCTACCGCAAATGCTGGCATATTTAATTCGAATCAAAACTTCTCCGGACTTAACTTCCGGTTTTGACACATCTTTCCATTTATAGTTGTTGTATGTCTCTAAAACTGCAGCTTTCATAATCTGTTGAATTTGAATTTAAGAGTTCAAAATTACACTTAAATATGAAATTCCCGACAATAAATTAGAATTCGTAGCAATATGGCTGTTTTGTTTTCATTTGATTTCAATACATGTTTTTTTTCACCCTTTGTTTTTTTCTCATAATCATTTTTAAATTTCAGAAACAAAGGCAACGATTCAGCCACCTGTTCATCAGACTATTAAACGAGTTTTTCTCCAAAGTGTAATTTGTTTCTCGCTGACCATAACCTGATCGCCATCATTTAATTCCGACATTAAACCGGGTTTTATCATTGCGAAAGGAACGTTTTTGCTTCTTAGCCGTTTGCAAAGCAGCGAATCTTTGCTTTGCCCGGGGATTAAAAAAGCGCTGCATTGGTCAAACAACGACTCTACAATTCGCTCTTCTGAAAGGCAAACCACCTTACCTGCGCTGGTTTTTAATGCCGTTTCATTCATATTCTTAATGGTTGCAATTTCAATGGAACCGATAATCGGATCATTAAAAATATAATATGCCGATTCGTCTTTAGCCCGGTTAATCCAGAAAAATCCGTACGGAAAATCTACATCGGGAAAAGTGCTTCGAATATCCTGTTTAGCCATTTCAACCGCTCGTTGCACTCTAAATTCTTCATCAACCGAAAGATCGAAAAGTAATGACAATAATTTCCGCGATGCAAGTTCGTTTTGCTGTGCAACAGGTTGCGGACTGGCTTTTATTGCCTTTTCCATTTCAGACAGGTAAAAAACCGACGATGCCTTTTCGTATTGAATAGCAATTGCCCCGGCAGCAATCACCTTCGAACTTGTTCCACCTTCAGAAAGCGTTTTAATAAACAATTCGCCTAATGGTAAATTTCGAAGCTTTCCTGCTATTCGGACGAACATTCCTTCCAACGCTTTTTCCTCGTTGCTCAGGCTCGTCTTTGTATCCAGCTGTGAAATTGCGCGAAGCAAAACGCTTAAATCAACCTGGTGAATATCGGTTTCGGCAAGTTTTGAAAATGCCCTTGCGATGACAAACAAAATCATGCTGTTTCCATCTGCTGCATCCGCCAGTGAGAGAAAATGCTGCGCCACCTGACGGTATGTGTTGCTGTTAAGAAGCGACAAACCCAAACACTCGCCGAGCAACATTTTATAGTTGTACTGAAAATCCTGGCTAATCCCGAAAAGATGCATGGCAGCGCGCGAATATGCAGCCATCGCCAAACCTTCATAAACAGCATCGTCAATCGGATATTTCGAAAGTTCGTTGTAGAAATTATCACGCTCTTTTGTGGGTTCAGCATAAAAGCCACCTGGGTCGTTCGCTAAAAATTCCGAAAATGCATCGTCAATTTTTTGCTCAGCGTGACTTGTGGTTATTACGAGGCCGGGTTTCAATTTATTAAAAAGCAACTGAAGATTATTATTAAAATTTTGAATATCCCTGAAATCAAGTAAATCCGGATTAATTTTCTTTATTTTTTCAGGCAATTCACAATCTTTCAGCAAAATAAAAACAATCGAATTTTCATCTCTTGATTTCAGAAAGTAATCGATTTCGAAATTTACCCAGAATGAAGCCATGGATTCGGGACTTAAAATCAAACCCAGCAAACGCGACCGATCGAGAGCAGTGGTCAGTTCATCGTTACTTTTCAAATCACCTGGATCGAGAATCTGTTCGTCGAGCCACGGACGAAGCTTCCTGCCGTTATATTCTTCATCTGCAATTCGTTCAGCTAAATTTCTAACCCACACTTTGTCGGCACGGTTATGTGAAATAAATATGTCGTAATTGAAATGTTTAGCTTTCATTTACCTCTGTGTCTTAACGCTCTATGTAGCAATTTACGATTTTTCGCAGATTGCAGTTATGGAATGGTTTACTTTCCCGGACTTTTGTCCTTGGAAATAAATTAATGGCTAAAGCCAGAGGTTCTACTTCACTTTACCGCTGGCTTAAAAGCCAGGGCTGTTTTAGCGATTTGCTGAACGAATCAAACCACTTTTGAGGGATTTTAATCATTTGATAAAATCTTGTGATAGAAATGGATAACGGGTTTTTACAGTCTGGCTCTCTACAATATTTCAAACAACACCTCCAAACCGGTTTTCCATTTCGCGATTGATTTCCTGCAAGCTGTATATCCTTGCGGGACTTGAGACCTTCCTCAATTGAATGTGCGGCCAGTCTTTGAGCGAAGACCAGAATCCACCAGCATCCAG
Source organism: uncultured Prolixibacteraceae bacterium (assembly GCA_963821855.1). GTDB lineage: Bacteria > Bacteroidota > Bacteroidia > Bacteroidales > Prolixibacteraceae > Draconibacterium. The sequence goes on from CAWGFJ010000008.1 coordinate 359,546, forward strand.
ACCCATGGTGTTGGCAATGGTTGCATAATTAAAGTAGCCATTATTTCCATTTATCTTTCGTTTTGTCGACCATTCAGCGTTTCCGTCCAATAACCAATAACAATCAACGGCTTCACCCCATTGATGCCATGATAGTCCCGGAATGGCATTGGTAACATGTCTCCCGTTTTGCGACCCCACGCTTTCGATACAATGGGCAAGAAAATCCGCTCCTTTGCTACGTAATTCATCTATCTTTTGGTTTACTTCCTGCGTAGACCTGGATTGCCGCCAAAGCTTTCCCTGTTCAAATGGTGTACGTAGTGTAAAAAACTCTCGCATCCCGTAACCTGAACCGTCGCACGATAATAGTAACTGTTCTATCTGTGTTCTAAATTCAGGAATTAAATCATTTAAATCTCTTGACATTTTTTCTCAATTTTTCGTTTAGTAACTGCAATTTATATATTTTGAAATATCTTATCCAACTGGTTTTTAAACTGAAATTTTAAATCGTCGGTATTTTTATAAATTGTTCTGTAATGTCCAAGTCCTTCCAGTTTTTTTCTGAATGCCAATAAACTTTGAATTTCATCAGTAATATTTTCCAAATCGATGGGCGCATTTTTAAAATAAGTATACACCAGAGGTTTGCCGGTTTCCTTAAACTGCCCGAATGCTGTTTCAAATTCTTCGGCGGTATATTTGCCGACTTTTGTAAGAAACAAGCTGACAAAAATATCCGATTGCCTGACAACGCGATTGTATTCTTCCTGCAACCGGGTTTCCGACATGGCATCGATAAAATCTTCCCAAAGCTCCAGTTTTAAATAAATGCCTTTTTCGATAAGCTTGTTATTTTCGCGGTTAATAAATATTTCAAATTGTTCTCTGTCAGTTTTTAATTCCGATGAAGATGCCAAAAATATTTTGATGATTTTCTGTTTCCCTTTTCTTTCCATAATTGTTGAGTATCCGTTCAGAATATCGGTAACCGGAAGATCTTCGTCCAATTCGATATGATATTCAGTTCTGTTTCTTTCTTCCAGTTTCATGAGCCGTAAATAATCTAACCAATAGCCTTTATAAAGCACTTCTTGCCCGATGTTCATTTCAGGAAACGGCTTATGAAGCTTACGAAAAACTTCCCGGATTGCATACAGATAGTTTCTTCGTTCTTTTACATTCCCCAGAATTTCAATATGAATGATGTTTTTACGAAACATCTGATAGATTTTTGCCTCAACCGAACCGTTGGAAATATGTACGCCGCTGCGCCAACGGTGATCATCCTGAATATCCTGGTTCATTTCCACAATAAACCGTGTAATAAAAGTAACCGGTGGAAAATCGTCGTAATTGTACCGGAAGTGAAGCGAATTTTCACTGTCCCAAGCAAATGCAGGTTCAATGTCTTCAAATAGATCGGGAATAAAATAAATGTTCCGCTGATCCTTTGCCGCATAACACAAATTAAATTTCTGCATTAATTCCAGAATATACGCATGACGCTCTTTGGGAAAGCGATCCTTTGGAAGAATGCGTTCCAAATCATCCAGAAACAAACGGCCTTTTCTTTCATCTTTAATAAGCGAATCGTTTATAATGGCATATACGCCATCCAGAATCCATTGTGGATTGATTACGTTGGTATCGATAAGCCTCGGATCGTCCACATAGCTAACTACTGCGCCAATCATGCTTAGCAGCTTTAAATTACTTTTGCGTTCATCTTCCGGTAAGCCTTTTATAAATTTGAGGTTTTCATATTCCCTGTAAGTGATAAAATCGGTGCCCTGCGCTTCCAGTTTCTCCAGTTCATCTTTAACCATAAACCATTCTGGAGGACGTTGCTCGAAAACACCGGGCATAATATTTTTATCGCTAACTATTGCCGAAATCTTTTGTTTTAATTGCTTTATTGTATCAGCAGCTTTTCCATCGGCACAATCATAAATACACGTGCGCACAAAGCCAATAATATTCGGGTAATCCCGCTCGAGGCTTTTTCGATCGAGGTCATGTGGATCGAGGTCAACCTTGTTAATTACAATAAGAACGGGGGCTTTGTTACCAAGCTGATTGGCCAGCTTCAGCCAGTGATTGAGCTCATTTCGTTCTCTGCGCGCCAGGGTAACCAACACATATAAGCTACGTTCAGAGAAAAAGAACTGGTGTGTGCTGCGCATAAACTCCTGACCGCCAAGATCCCAGATATTCAGACGTATGCCATCGTTATTGTACGGAATTGAAATCTGCGTTCGCTCAATGCCATGTGTGGTTGTTATTTTTCGCTTGATTTCGCCTTTCCGAAGTAGTTCGATTAAATGTGTTTTGCCATAATTGCTTTCCCCAATAAAAATTACTTTGGCTTCATGAATAGGCTGTAATGTCCCGGCCTGCTGTGCTTTTTGCCATTTCAGTATTTCCTGGATTTGTTCTTTTGGCGGAAGATCATAAATTTCCTCTCCAACCTGAAATTTATTGAAGGATAACTCCAACTCATTCAAGCCGGTTAAATTTTCCATAGTTTCGGGAAGCTTGTCAAGCTGATTGTCCTCCAAATATAGCCTTGTCAGGTTTTTAAGGTTTCCAAAATTTTCGGGAAGTGCATTCAGTTTATTGCCATATAAATGAAGCACAGTTAAATTGGTAAGATCGCTAAAGGTTTCAGGAAGCTCAGTGAGTTGATTTTTATACAGGTATAGCACCGATAATTTACTCAGTTTCCCTATTGCATCCGGTAATTTAGTAATCTTATTACTTGCCAGTTCAAGCTCTTTCAGGTTTTTCAGATTTTCGATGGCTTCGGGCACTGAAGTTATTTCGTTACCATACATGTAAAGTTGCGTTAAATGCGTAAGTTCCAGAATTTCAGGAGGAAATTCGGTTAGGTGCATATTTACCAACTCCAGGCTTATCTTGTTTTCTTGTTTAGCTTCCTGAATGCGCTTTAATGCTTCCTGATAGTTTTCATCCATTGATTTTAATTTTGCAGAATAATTGGTATAATTTATCGATTGTCCGGATACTAAAAGCATATTCCGGCTTAGTTTCGAAGATGTAATTTAAGAATGTTACGGAATGTTTGCAAATGAAATCAGCAGCAGTATAAATGAAAAAGACGCATAATAGAATGAATGAGTCAATTCACCAACAGTATCTTAGCAAGCAGTGATAATTCTTTTGTGAATTTTTTATAGAGTTTCTTTGAGTAAGCCCTGCTCTTATTTCTTTTAGCATAAAAATCAAGGATTTCGAATAGATTAATATTTGACCGATGGGACCAAACTATTTTTCGTTTGCCAATTTATAAAACTTTTTATCCAATTCAGACTGCTCCAGAAATAAACCTCTTTCCACTTCTCTTATTGATTCAATTATTTCGTTTTGAAATAAGACTTACCTGAGCATTAGGCAATCCCTGCGATTTAGCTGTCAGAATTATTTCCCCGGCACCTCTTTCCGTTTTCACAATTAACATACATCTACCCTTATAACATTTGCGTTGAGCTTGCTGAAAACTTTCAACACTCATTGGATTTGAGCTTGCCACTGCCGCAATTTTTCCAGGGCCGGTAATTTCAAATTCAACAAGGTTATCCGTTGCCGGATTAAGCAAGCCATTTTCATCAGCCAATTCAACAGTTACAAAACTTAAATCCTGCCCGTTTGCAGTTAATGAATTCCTGTCGGCTTTTAATTCAATTTGAACCGGATTTCCTGCCGTTCTCAGAAACGATGTTGCTTTTATCGAATCGCCATCATATGCCACTGCTTTTAGTTCACCCGGTTGATAAGGCACAGGCCAGGTTTCTACAAAATAATTTTCTTTATTAATTGATTTGGCTCCCAGTGATTCTCCGTTTAAAAACAACTCAACTTTTTCATAGCCGGAACAAACAACTGCATAAATATCCTGATTTTCATAACCCTTCCAGTTCCAGTCGGCCACCCAATCGTGCCAATGCCATTTGCTCCAACTTACCCGGTTTTCCTTTAGCGGAAACGAAGGTTCAGGCGGAACAACAAATACTGAAAGCTGGTCGCCAACTTCCCATAAAACATCGCGGTAATACGACTGTGGCCGCTTAAATCCACAAATATCGATATCGCCGCAAAACGCATGATTCCACGGAAAAAAACTTTCATCGTGCGGATAACCTCTCCAGCCGATGCTTGCTTCACCAAGATAATCGAAAGCTGTCCATACAAAATCGCCAATTACATAAGGGTAATTAAGTACATCTTGCCAGGCGCCAAAAGCCTCCAAAGGATACGATTCAGAACAATACATTATTCTTTCTGGAACTCGTCGATGATCTGTTTCGAAAATGCTTTTCTGCCCGTGATCGCCGCCGGCGGAATAGTTATAGCCTGAAATATCCAGTTCGGCAAAATAAGGATCTTTATCAGGGCCGAGTCCGTTTACTGCCGATGTAACAGGCCGGGTATCGTCGATATTGTGTATATAATCAGTCAGCATTTTTGCCGTTTGAACACCTTCTTTTCGTCCACGTTCCGGGATTTCATTTCCAATACTCCACATAATTACCGAAGGGTGATTTCTGTCGCGCAAGACCATTGCATCAATATCGTTTCGCCACCATTCGTTGAAATAATTGCTGTAATCTTCCGGATTTTTCGGATAACGCCACATGTCAAACGCTTCATCGATAACCAGCATTCCCAACCGGTCGCACGCTTCAAGAAATGCTGTGGAAGGTGGATTATGCGCACAGCGAATAGCATTGAACCCACTGGCCTTCAAAAGTTCTACGCGCCGTTCCTCTGCACGATCGTATGCGGCAGCGCCCAACGGACCATTATCATGATGCACACATCCTCCTTTTAATAGCGTGGGTTTTCCATTGAGCAAAAAACCTTCTTCAACAGAAAATTCAAGCGTTCGAATCCCAAATTTGGTTTCTGTTTTATCAAGAAGTTTTCCTTTGTCATCCTTAATTTCAATGATGGCTGTGTACAAAACCGGTTCTTCAATTGACCATAATTTTGGTGATTTAATATGAATTTTCTGGTCGACTGAAATAACCGACAATGAATCAACATTTTCTTTATTACTTGATTTTTTTACCGTTTTGCCCGAAGCATTAATAATTTTAGTATGAATTTGTAAGGCCTTATTTTCCGGAAATCTCATTTTCAATTTGCGTTTGAATTTTTACCGTTGCCGAATTTTTTTTGACTTTAGGAGTTGTAATATTAACTCCCCAGGTTTTAATATGAATTGGTTCAGTAACTTTCAGCCATACATGCCGGTAAATTCCAGAGCCGGAATACCAGCGGCTGTTTCTTCCTTCATTCTTCACCTGAACTGCAAGTACATTTTTTTCGTCGGGATTTACTACATCGGTAATATCGTATTCAAATGAAGTATATCCGTAAGGGTGATTTCCAAGGTGAATGCCGTTAAGCCAGACATCGGCATTCATATAAACACCTTCAAAATAAACCGAAATCTTTTTGTTGTCCGTAGTTTCAGGAAGTTCAAAAGTTTTTCTGTACCAGCCGGTGCCGCCAGTTAAATACCCGCCGCTTATTCCCCAAATTGCAGTGGAATCGAATGGTGAATTTGTGCCTGGAATATCCTCGACGCTCCAGTCGTGCGGTAAGTCGACATTTCGCCAGGCTGAATCGTTAAAAAAGATTTCCTGTGCATTTTCAATATCGCCACGGTGAAATTTCCAGTCGAAATCAAACAGAACTTTCATTCGTGGATTTTGGTCAGATTTCGACTGATAGCATGCGTTTGCCATAACAACAATGATTAAGAGTAAGAATACATTTTTTCCGGATTTCATCTGGCAGTAATTTAATATTTAGCTTTCCAACCTTTTATTGCTTTTTTCAGATTTTCGCTGTAATTGTCGTCAGTCTCTGAAAATACCTTGTTATCAACCTTTTTAATGTCTTCCTCATTGGTACGGTTATACCGAATCGGAGGATTATTATTTTCACAAAACAGAAAATTATCTTTCACAAGGTTGGTTGTTGCCCGGTGAAAACGAAGCGGAGATTTCGCAATATTATAAATCAGGTTGCCTGAAACAATTACGTCTGTTGTTCCTTCATCCAGAAACATTCCATTGCTTTCGGCACGGCCTGCGTTTATTTTTACATCGTGAATATGGTTATTCAGAATTTTACTTCCAGGCTGTAGTCCCAGCATATAAATTCCGCCACCGTCGCTTAAAATCTGCATAACATCGTGAATGTGACAATCTTCAATACTATTTTGTCTGCAAGGTGTCGGCTCCGGGCTCCACATCCAGCCAATGGAAATTCCGGTGTAAGGCAAATCATAAATCTCGCTGTTTTTAATCGTGGTTTCCGCTGTAAGTCCACACCAAATTCCAACGGCGCCATAAAATTGCCTGCCGCATTCGGAGACTGTACAATATTCGATGGTGTTTCCAAAAGCCACTTGTTCCGGCGCGCTTTTCCACCAACTTTCGCCACCGACTTGCCTGTCCTGCCCTTCGCCAATCATAATTCCGTTTCCTGAAATATCGGGTAAAAACAGAATTTCCAATTACACAGTTTTTGCAGCCGGTTCCCAGCCATAAACCTGAACCACCAAGGTTTTCGAATTTACAATGATTAAATGTGCAGTTTTCGGCCCACTCAGCTTTAATCGCCGCCGGAACCACATTCCATCCACTATTTGCCGGCCTTGGATCAAAATGACAAGCCTGAACGCCGCAATATCCCATTTCAGGGATTACCCATTTCGAATGCCGAAAAGTGATTCCTTCAAAATGAATATTTTTTAAAGGAGCATCTTCTTTTCCCTGCAATTGAACCAAACCTTCAGAAACGGGAATAACAGTACTTAATTGATTTGGATTTCCATCGTCAGGAAGTTTTAAGCGTATTTTCTTTTCGTCAGGTAGATATACCCACTCGTAATCTTCATCGATAAATTCAGGAGCATTTTCAAGGAAATACCGTGGATTTGGCTCCCAGTGATCGAGGGTAAAGAAATCGGGCGATTTTGCGCCAATTGAATCGACTGCAGTCAGTTTGTTTTCTTTTGAATCGATTTCCTTAATTCCTATTCTTGAAATCGACCAGTCGTGCAACAAAACCAATTCCACACCTTCCAGCTTTTCAGGAAGCGGAAAATCGTTTCTGTTAAAATAAAAGTTGGTGCGTTTGTCTTCACCGGCTTTAGCAACGCGCAAATATTCATTATTTGGAAACCGCGCGCGGATTGCCCGTTTGTTATCGATAAAAAGTTCTCTGATATTTTCGGCTTGAATAATTTCTTCCGGAAGCTGAACTTCCCAAATCCCGTTTTCATTTTTTACCCAACCATGGAGTTCGATTCCTCCTGAAATAACAGGATTGGCGCCTTTAATCGCTTTGATTTCGAATGTGATATTCTTAAAAACTTCATCTTTATTATCAAGCTTTAAAGGTTCAGCAATTGGAAAAACACCATCATCAAGCCAGATTATAATTTTTGTTTCCTGATTCTCTTTGAATAATTTAACCGCATTACTCCATGCTTGTGAAACCGTTTTAAACGGATCTTTCTCCGTTCCTGAACCTGCATCGTTTCCATGAGGGGAAACATATATATTTTTTGCTGAAACAGAAATGCAAATCAGAATAAATAGTAACCCGAAAGTGATTTTGTGAAAAGCAGAAATAATCTTATTCATTTTGGCTTCTTTCATTTAGGTCGGGTAAAATTACGGCAAAAAGAGGTATAAAAAAACATTATCCTGTAATCCCCGTAAAATTAGGCGGTGTTAACTTTTTTTTGCAAACAATTCATAAAAATATGTGTTAATTACGACATAAAAAAGTCTGAAAAGCCTTAAAGAAAAACGGGAATGTATACAACAAAGACAAAATCGATCAACAAAAATCAAATATCAGCAAAAGAAGCACTTGAAGATTATTTCACAGTTTATTTAAGCCGGCAGTTAAGCCTGTTGGGACGACGTGAAGTGCATAATGGCCGCGCTCATTTTGGCATATTTGGCGACGGAAAAGAAGTCGTGCAGATTGCGTTAACAAAAGCATTTCAAAAAGGCGACTGGCGTTCGGGTTACTACCGCGATCAAACTTTTATGCTCGCGCTTGGATTACTTCAACCCGAGGAGTTTTTTTCGATGATATATGGCGACATCGATGAGAAAGCCAATCCTTCCACCGTTGGCCGGAATTTCAATAACCACTTTTCAACACAAAATATTAATGAAAACGGTGAAATAAAAAATCTCCTCGAACGATATAATTCAGCATCGGATATTTCTTCCACAGGCGCTCAAATGCCGCGGCTCCTTGGTTTGGCGCAGGCATCAAAAATTATTCGCCAAAAGCCTGAATTCAAAAAATACCTCAATAACAATGTAAACGGAAATGAAGTGGCATTTGGAACTATCGGCGATGCAAGCACCTCAGAAGGCGTTTTCTGGGAAACTATAAATGCAGCAGGAGTATTGCAGGTGCCGGTGGCAATTACAGTTTACGACGATGGTTACGGAATTAGTGTTCCGGTTGATTTGCAAACCACAAAAGGAAGCATTTCAAAGGCGTTGAAAGGTTTCAGCAAAAAAGAAAATACAAACGGTGTAGACATTTATTCCTGCAACGGCTGGGATTATCCCGGACTTATTTCAATGTATAAGAAGGTATTGAAAAAACACGAAAAACACATGTACCCTCCGTATATCATGTGCAGGAACTTACCCAGCCTTTGGGGCATTCAACATCGGGTTCGCACGAACGCTATAAATCGGAAGAACGGCTTGCATGGGAGAAGGAATATGACGGAATCAGCCAAATGAAAAAATGGCTGATTGAAAACGAAATTGCAGATCGGGATATGCTGGATGAAATTGAAAAGAGCGCAACAAAACGAGCAAAAAAAGCCCGTGAAAATGCCTGGAAACACTTTGCCGAAGGTTACAAAAAGGAACAGGACGAGATGAAGGAAATCATCAAAAAAATTGAAAAAAAGGTACAGTTGCCGATTTACCGGTTTGATGATTTTCTAAAAATTACGCAACGGACATTTCCTACCCGGCGTCATCACCTGAGTTTTGCCAAAGGTTTATCTCTGAGAATTCACGACAATGAAGATGTGGTTGATGAACGCAATGAACTGAAAGAATGGATTCGGAAATTTGAAGCAAAAAGCAAAGATGCCTATAATACCTATCTGTACCGAACGGGCGAAGATTCGACTTTAAATGTAAAAGGTGTTCCTGCGGAATATGACGATAATTCGACGGAGGTAAACGGTTCGGAAATAATTAGCACAAATTTTCATTACCTGTTTGAAAAATATCCTAAACTGATAACTTTTGGACAGGATACCGGTAAAATGGGAGACGTTAACCAGGGAATGAAAGGGATGCAGGAAAAATTTGGCATTGAAAGGGTTTCGGATGCAGGTATTCGGGAAGCCACTATTATTGGGCAGGGAGTTGGCCTTGCGTTGCGCGGATTCCGGCCGATCGCTGAGATTCAATACTTAGATTACCTGATTTATGGCCAATCTCAACTTAGCGATGATGTTGCCACCATGCAGTACAGGACCAAAGGAAAACAGGCTGCACCGCTTATTGTGCGTACGCGGGGCCACCAACTGCAGGGAATCTGGCATGCCGGTTCGCCTATGCAATTAATACTGGGTTCGTTGCGCGGAATGTATTTGTGTGTTCCGCGAAACATGACACAGGCTGCAGGTTTTTATAATACGCTTTTGGAAGGCAACGATCCGGGTTTGGTAATTGAGCCACTGAAAGGATACAATCTAAAAGAAAAAATGCCTGCCAATATCGGCGAATATAAAATTCCGCTTGGCGTTCCTGAAATTTTGCGTCAGGGAACCGATGTAACCATTGTAACATATGGCTGGAATTCGCATCACGCGATTAAAGCTGCGCGCTTGCTTGCCATGTCGAAAGGAATTTCGGCTGAAGTTATTGACGTGCAAACCTTAATGCCCTTCGATATTCATCATACTATTCTCGAATCGGTTAAAAAAACAAACAAAGTGATTTTTGTTGATGAAGATGTGCCGGGTGGCGCAACAGCATACATGATGCAAAAAGTGGTTGAAGAGCAAAAAGCATTTAATTATCTCGATACGGCACCACGAACTTTATCGGCGATGGATCATCGTCCGGCTTACGGAATCGATGGTGAATATTTTTCGAAACCCAATGTTGAAAAGCTTTTCAGAAGTGTTTACGAAATGATGCGGGAAACCGACCAGGAAAAATATCCCGAGTATTAAAGAGACTGTGAGATTTAAGATTTGAGACGATGAGTTATTAGTATTCAACTTTTCCAAATTTCTGAACTTTGGAAAAGATTTCCTTTTATGGCGACCAGTAAAAAGAAAGCACCTGCCTTTCGACAGGTGCAATCACGAAACGCCCGAATCGGGAATACATAACAACCAATACTACAAACACTTTCTTATTCCGCTGCATTTCTGCCCTCTCTTGCCGCAAGCAAGTCGTTGTAATATTTAATACGCTGGTTAAGTTCCAATATAAAGTTTTCAATTTCAGCGGTAGCCATGTTAAGGGTAACCCTGGCATCGGTTTGCCCTACCGGAGGCGTAGGATTTTATGTATCAAGTCTATGTTTGCGCTATTGGAGGCATAGAATTCTTCGACTGTTTTAAGCTTTTTACTTCCACCTGAATCTTTCGGCAGAGAATTAAAAAATATGTTTAAATTTAATTCACAAAAAATCGAAACACTCAATGTACCAACGGTCAAAAAAATTTTGGGGAATCGGTTTGAATGACTTTCATTTATAAGAGAATGAAGTTACACCCACCGGGGCAAATAAAGAAATATATGATAGCTTTGCTAGACAGACAACAGATTTAGCGGTCATTGTAAAGGGACATTCTGCATTCAATTAAACAAGTAACTAATTAAACAAGTAGTTTTACATATAATTTTGATATTTCAATTTTTGTATATGCAAGCACAGGAAAAAGACAAAGTATTAGTTTGGAAAAGCACTTATGTGAACACAACTGAATTCACAACAATTAAGTTTAATGACACTATTGAAGTAAATGGTCAAATCACGGGACAGGGTTTAGGAAAACTCTTAAGTATAAACTATAAACTTGATATAGATAAGTATTGGGAAATACTGGCTGTAAAAATCAACCTTGTATCTGACAGTTCATTTAACATTTCACTTCGTAAAAATGAAAATAAGCAATGGCTTAATGAAAAAGGCGAAATTCTTTCACAACTCAAAAATTGTACTGACATAGACATTACTTTGACACCTTTTACCAATACATTGCCTATAAACAGACTCAACTTGGAGATTGGTGAAACTAAAGAAATTGAAGTTGTTTATTTTAACTTGCCTTCAAAAAATTTCAGTCCTGCAAAACAAAGATATACCAATTTAGGAAATGGGGTTTATAAATATGAAAGCCTTTCTTCAGGATTTACCGCAAACTTACAAGTAGATAAAGATGGCTTGGTTTTGAATTATCCAGGTATTTGGCACAGGGTATTCAATGAACAAGAAGCCGTTTCAAGACAAAGAGAAAATTTTGCATCTTCATTGATTTCTGATATAGCAAATCCTGAAATTGAAGAATATAACATTTACGATTGGTTAGTTGGCAGTTGGAATGTGGAAGCCATTGATTATTTGGACAGCAAAGAAGTTATAAAATCCCAAGGAGAATGGTACTTTGCCTATACTCTTGAAGGACGAGCAATTCAGGATGTATGGATTGCTCCGAAACGCTCTTTGAGGACACCTGACTTACGGCAACCGAGAAATCGTTACGGCTCAACAATACGATACTTTGACACTGAAAAGAAAAAATGGTGTATCCATTGGTTTAATCCTATAAGTAGTACAATAAGTAAACTGTATGGTTGGAAAGAAAACAATAAATTAATTCACGAAGGAAAAGATGAAGACGGAAATATAATGCGTTGGACATTTGAAGATATCACAGAAAACTCATTTCATTGGAAAGGCGAAATAAGTAGCGATGATGGAAAAACTTTTTCTTTGCAAGCAGAATTTCTTGGGAAACGAAAATGAAAACAACGCACCGCTAATAAAGTACATATTGCAGGGCGGGGTTCGGTGGTACGCCAACTGCGCCCCGAGGCTTCGGGGCTCGTTTCGCAGTTCAGTCAGTCGGCTGACTGACAGGAACGCTCGCCGAAATGCGCAACGACAAACTGCAATTGACGGTTCAGCACAAGCTCTAAAAGAAAGACAAATCATCGATAAACATGACTTACGGTGAATAAATTCATCAAAAGTCGTATATTTGAAATAAAAAGATATGTATTCCAGATACCTAAGTGATAGATTAAAAAAACGAATAGGCTCAGGAAAAGCTATAATCGTTATTGGTCCAAGACAGGTTGGTAAAACAACTTTAATTGAATCAATTCTTGAAAAAGAGAATTATTTACTACTTGATGGAGATGACCCGAAAACAAGAACATTACTGACAGAACCAAACACAGAAGAAATTCGGACAATATTAGGAAAATATAAATTTGTTTTTATTGATGAAGCCCAAAGAATTGAGGGAATAGGTCTGACAATGAAAATAATAACAGACCGATTTAAAGATGTTCAATTATTCGCAAGTGGTTCTTCATCTTTTGACTTGACCAATAAAATTAATGAACCTTTAACAGGTCGAAAATGGGAATACCAACTGTTTCCGATTTCCTGGGAGGAATATGAAAATCATCATGGATATTTATATTCCGAGCAACAATTGGAAAATAGATTATTATATGGATTTTATCCTGATGTTTTAAATAATAGTGGCGATGAGATAAGTATTCTAAGAAACCTTGTAAATAGCTATTTATACAGAGATATTCTTTCATACTCGGATATACGAAAACCAGAGATACTTGACAAATTAGTACAAGCTCTTGCACTTCAGGTTGGAAGCGAAGTTAACTATTCCGAATTGGCTCAAATAGTTAACGTTGACAAGAATACAATCAGCAAATACATTGATATATTACAAAAAGGATACATTATTTTTAAACTTGGCAGTTTTAGCCGGAATGTTCGAAATGAAATAAAAACCAATAAGAAAATTTATTTCTACGATAATGGAATCAGAAATATGGTAATCGGAAATTTTAATCCACTAAGTTTAAGAACGGATAAAGGGGCGCTTTGGGAAAACTTCCTTATTTCGGAACGAATAAAACAAATTGAATACAAACAAAGTTTGGCACGCACCTATTTTTGGAGGACAAAACAACAGCAGGAAGTTGATTTTGTAGAGGAGCATAGCGGCAAAATAACTGGATTTGAATTTAAGTGGATGAGTAAGAAAAATGTAAAATTACCAAAGACTTTTACGGAAAATTACAGTGCTGAAGGCAAAGTGATTGACAAAAATAACTTTAGAGAATTTATAAAAATCAATTAAAACCAGTGCCTAATAAATAGGACTCTGAGCGGTCGGCACGACCTTCCGATGAGTCTTCTCATTAATTATAAAAAATGAGAACCAACATCATAAAAAATACGATTAGTCTTGCTTTATTGACCTTGATTCTGATAGGTTGTCATTCTCCGGCATATATATCAGGAGTACTGGAAGGCGCAGAAAAGAAAGACATTAAGATTTATGTAATTAAACCGGAAACTTTACAGGAGGTAGCCGGTTCATATCTTGGGAAAGTCATAGATTCAGCTTTAGTAAATTCTGACGGCAGTTTTGCGTTGCACAACCCGCCAAAATCCAAAGAACCGGTATTGCTGGAATTAGCCATACAGCTATCCGGAAAAGCTCCCAATTATTTACAAACGGATGATCCTATCAGCTCTAACTATATGCCGGTATTATGGCAACCCGGAGAGCCTCTTCAAATCACTGCCGGATTAGATCAATTTCAAAAGAGTTTCTCAATTGAACACCCTTCAGAAATTAATCAGGCTTTGCTGGACTTAAGAGATATCAACCTGAAAGCCTACCAAACCTATCATGCAGGAAAGCATTGGCAGGTAGAAGAAGGCGGTCAGTTGCTGGAAAAAGAACACGCCGTTTTACGATATCAGACGCAACTGATAAAGTTCGCAAACAGTACACAGTACCTTATTCCGGCATTGGTGGCATTAAGGTGGGTAAGTCCGGTGAATGATTATGAACGGGTGCCTGAATTTTTGGTGGCTCTTTGTAATAAATGGAAGACACTACAACCCAACCATCCATGGGTAGAACAGCTTTGCAAAGAAAGTGATCCCTCCGAATTACCTGTTTTGGTAGGAGATGAATTTCCAAATCTCACGTTTCCCATGCTGACAAAGGATACACTTTCTCTTAAAGACCTGTTAGGAAAAAAGCTGACTATTATAGACCTGTGGGCATCCTGGTGTGCTCCTTGCCGGCTGGAAAACCGCGAGGTTTTGGTGCCTGTCTGGGATGAATATCATACACAGGGTTTACAAATTGTTGCTGTTAGCCTGGATAGTGATAGGTCTACCTGGAAAGCAGCTGCAGAGCGCGATGGTGCAAGTCGTTGGATTCAGTCATCACATTTGCAGGGAGATGATGAACCTTTATTAAAAAGAATGCGTATTCAAACCATTCCGGCCAACTTTATTCTTGACGATAAAGGTGTGGTTGTGGCTAAAAATGTTCATGGAAGGGCTTTAACCGAATTGGTAAAAAGTGTTATGGAAAAGAAATAAGAAACATAAAATATGATTGTAAAGAGTGACCATATTAAGGACTTTGATACCCTGTTCGAAATCATCAATGATGCTTCAATCGCATATAAGGGCGTTATTCCAAATGACAGGTGGAAAGAGCCATATATGTCACGAACCGAATTGAAAACGCAAATGGATGAAGAAGTTGAATTCTGGAATTATGAAGAGGAAGGGGAAATATTCGGCGTAATGGGAATTTAATTCCTGAAAGACAGGTTGAAACCTCAATCGTTTTGGCAAGTCATGACTGGAAAGGTACTTGATTAAAAACGTTGTGCAACAATTTGTAAATTGCATGCGGGTCAGGGGAATTTTTAAGCAAAAACCTGCTGCTACTTAAACATATGTATTCAATTAGTTACAAAAACAAAAAAATCATGAATATTCAGGTTAACAAGCTCAGATGGATCCTGATGGTCGTTTTATTGGGGATAATTTCCCAGCCAGTAAATTCGCGTGACGAAAAGCCGTTAAAAACAGATGATGAAAAACCGGGTGTTGCAGTTTTGCTGGTTGATACCGACCGGGCAATGGGAAAAATCAGCAAAAATGTTTACGGTCAGTTTCTTGAACACATCAATCATTCGGTAGTTGACGGGTTATATGCAGAGCAGGTTCGCGGACAGGGCTTTGAAGGGAAGGATTTTAAAAATTACTGGGAAACGTTTTCGAGAAAACGGAAATGTGAATATTGAAGACGTGAATTTCAAAAATGGTGAAAAAAGTGTTCGCATCAAAGTGAATGAGGGAACTGCCGGTATCCGGCAGGGGCGGTTTTATATTAAAGACGGATTCAATGTATAATGGCTCGGTATGGCTAAAACCTGAAGAAGGTTCCGTTTCGGTTTCTTTGAAAGTAAAAGGTTCGAAAGGTGAAAATATTGCGGGAAAAACGCTGAAAACTTCGGGTAATGACTGGCAGGAAATACCTTATGATTTTAAGGCAAACAAAACGGATACAATGGCCTCCCTCGAAATTTCAGTAACCGGTAATGGTTCTGTCTTGGTAGATTTTATTTCGTTGATGTTGGAAGATGCCCGTAAAGATGGAATGCTGCGACCCGATTTGTTTAAGGCCCTTGACGATTTAAAACCTGCTTTTGTTCGCTGGCCGGGTGGTTCATATGCATCCGTTTATAAATGGAAAGACGGGATCGGGCCACAGGTTTCCAGAAAATACCACCCGAATGAAATCTGGGGAGGCTATTCCGATTATTACGGATTCGGTACAGAGGAATTTATGAGTCTTTGCAAAAAACTGGGCGCCGCTCCTTTGGTTGTACTTCCGGCGACATCAACAAATTCTGATGAAGTACAATATGCAATCGACTGGGTTCATTACCTGCTCGATCCCACAACTACTGAATGGGGAAAACAGCGCGCTGCAAACGGGCATCCGGAACCATATGATATACCTTACATTCAAATCGATAATGAGCCTATGAACCACGGGCTATCACCTGATCAATATGCTGAAATCGTAAATGTTTACGGAAGCCGGATACGAAAAATTGCACCGGAAGTAAAAATTGTAGCCTGCGGGCAGAAACGTTCAAATGATATGAACTGGAGCGAAAAGCTGGTTGATATTGCCGGCGATAATTTCGATATCCTTGGATGCCATAATTATGAATATGAACCGGACAAATACAAAACCGGAGTACGAAGAATTGAGGAATACCTGGTGAAGTTGAGAAATTACATTTTAAAATCCGGTCATCCCAATATCAAAATTGCCATACTTGAATGGAACCTCAGCAGAACATACGACTGGCGTGCAGGAATGCATGCGGCGGGAAGTTTAATCAGCTATGAGAAACTTGGTCCTGAACTGGAATTCAGTTGTCCGGCCCTGCTGATGCGGAATACCAGCGACGACTCAACCTGGACAGCGTGGATTTACCACAATCATGTTTCCTGGTTCCCCGGAGGTGGTTATGTGGTTGAAAAACTCTTTCGCGAACATTATGCTGAAATACAATATGCATCCATATCAGGCACTTTCAGGGAGGTGGAAGATCCGTTTAAAAATTTTATCGACGATATTTCGCAGTTTAAACCAGAGGACTGGCGGCCTGGTACGGTTGACGCCATTGCAACAGGAAGCGCCGATGGAAAAAGGATTGTTATAAAGGCTGTAAATTATGAAGGATTTGAAAATACAATGATTACACGGATTCAGGGATCGAATGTACCCGAAAATGCCACCGTTAAAATTTATACGATTCAGGCGGATAAAAATGAGAAAGCATCACTAAAGAAACCAAACAAAATTAAACCCGTGGAATCTTCAATGCCTTACGAAAAAGAGATGAAAATAGCACTTTCGCCTTATTCAGTTATGGTATTGGAAATCGTTGCAAAATAGAATGTTAAATGGACAATACCAATTAATGCCGCAGATAAGGTGAATATGACAAACAACCCGGGTTAATGTTTTGCAGCAAAATCATCCGCCAGTTTATTTATTTCGTCAGCCGTTAATGTTTCTCCTGAATTTATTATCACGCGATACCTGAAGGTAACCGATTCTCCGGACGGAATAGAAAAGTTGAAAGTTTCAGCATTATTGGTAAAGTCTTTTACCCCAAACGGATTGGCAGCAAATAAGCCATAACCGCGCGCATGCCAATAGGTCGGGTAATTTGGGTTCGACGGGTGGTCGCAAATAACCACAGAGATATTTTCATCACCGATTTTGCCATGAAGCTCCATCCAGCGGGCGCGTGTGCCCCAAACCTCCAGGCCGGTTGTACCTTCGCTGCTGGTATAATCGCCGGAAATGTCTGTATTTAATGTATCTCTTGTCCTGGTTGTTGTTCCGTCAGCATTATATAAAGTTACGGTTCCGTTATCGGGCAATTCCAATTCACGCGCCACTCTCATGCCAAACATTCCTTCTTTTGTATCAGGCATCGACACATCTGTTTTCCCGGCAGTTAAAGTTGTTGCCAGATTCTATTATCCTCATTTTTCCGCTGGCAATAAAATCGAAATCTGATTTTTGATGCAATAATTCAGTGCCGGTTGAATCCTGCCAGCTTTCTTCCGAAGTAAAAGAACCTTCGCCGTGTTCCTTCCCTTGTATTTTCAATTTTCAAATGCCTGATTATTCCGCCGTTCGGATTGGTTGTCCCCAAACCCTGCGAACCATTTCCCCAGAAATCGAGCCCGTTTACATTTCCATAGGTGAACCACATTCCAATCTGGTGCGGATGGTCTGCCCGTTCACCCGCTTTTGGTTCCAGCGGAAAACCTCGTGTTACCTCTGAACATTCCGCAGTAAAAATCGGATAAAAAACCGGTTTGGTCATATTATCCGTCCAGCGAAAAGAGGTAAACAAATTGCCGTCGGTCAGAACATCGATTTTTTTTTCATCGTTGTTTTCTTCGAAAGTTACTTTTATCTGATTACCATTCTTATTCTTGCCTTGTCTTGACGTACAGGAAGAAATAAGAACAATAAGTACTGCTGAATACAAAACATACTTTTTCATTTTTTATGATTCAAATGGTTAATAAATACCAAATTTATGCAAAGCTTCCCACATTGCCATTATATTTTGCGGAGGAACTTCGGACTGAATGTTATGAACAGTATTAAAAACGAAACCACCACCCGGTGCAAGCGCTTCAATATTCCGGCGAACATCATCCTGAATTTCCTGAATAGTTCCTGTTGGCAGTATCTTTTGCGTATCGATTCCCCCACCCCAGAAAACAATATCTTTTCCAAAATCTTTCTTTAACTGTACCGGCTCCATTCCGTTTGCTGTTATATGAATGGGATTTAAAATATCCACGCCAAGCTCAATCAAATCAGGAATTACCGGCCTGACATTCCCACACGAATGAAACATAATTTTGACATGCGGCGCTTTCTCTTTCATAAATTTCAAAATCCGGTTAAAATGAGGTTTGTAATATTCGCGAAACTGATCGGGTGAAATCAACTGCGATTGCTGTGTTCCATAATCGTCGCCTTCTCCGGCAATATCAACCAAATCGCCGATTTCATCAAACAGGGCATCCCAGAATTCAATTTTTAAATCGGTTAATTTACCAATCAGTTTATCAGAATTTAAAGGAAAAAGAAAAGGATCGAGCATGGAGTTTTCCATTCCGCGAAGTCGTTGATGCATTTCAAAAAGTCCCGCACACAATCCTTTGGTAAAAACAATTTTATCGTTATTTCTGATTTGTTGCGCTTTTTCACGAAGTCCTGCAAAACGAAGCTTATTTCCGGCATCCGGCCATGAATAACTTTCCAACGCATGTCCCGTTTTCAAAATCAATATTTTCCAACGGATGCTTTACAATGCTAAACCAATATCCGTTCCTTGGAAAATGATGTGTTAGCTGCCACTCATCGAAATATTCAAAATATGCTCCTTTATCCTGAAGTTTTTCATACACATTCCAATTGTGGCTGGTTAAAGGAAAAACGCCTCTAATATCAACTTTAAATCGCTCAAGTATTTCTTCTGATGGAATGACAATTTGCTGAATAATATCGGACCAAACCGGTTTTTCAGGTTGAAAACCAAGGTACTTTCGTAAATTCTGATATGCCGTATTTGTGATTCCTGTCCATGTAGTTCCAGCCAAATCAAATGGGACTCGATCCGGTTCTTCGAAATTTAGGGTTTTGAGCATTCTTTCCCTTGAGTTCATTGGTTCGGTTTTTTTAGATTTAGTTATCAATAATAAGGTTGAAAATACATTTTTATTCTGAATAATCTGAATCGAAATTATTTTTTAGTACAACGATCGTTAGCATTCTGCATTCGTCCTGATAATTCTATCATTGAAAGGTAAATCGATGACTGTTAACGATTCTCTTCTATTTCTTCCGATTTTGTTTTGTAAATTTATCTCGCTTGAAGACAAATTAATACATTAAAAAAATGGAAAAGGTAAAAGAAGACATCTACGAAAAAATGAAACGTTTTGCTGAAAAAACGGAAGACTTTATCGAGGATCAGGTGGAAAAGCTAAAGAAAAGTGGTACGCTGGATAAAATCAGTGAATACGCTGAAAAAACCGAAGATTACGTTGAAAAGAAAGTTGACGAATTTAAAAAGAGCGATATTCCTGACAAGGTAAATGCGTGGGTTGAAAAAACTGAAAAAAAAGCAGGGGAAACAATAAAAAAGGCCGGAGAAGTTGGGGATAAAGTTTCGGAAAAAATAGAAGAGGTCGCCGATGATTTAAAAGCAAGATTCAGGAAGAAAGAAAACAAATCGCCTGAACCTGATTCGGATAGCCCGGAAGTGATTCAGAAATAACGGATTCTTTTAAAACAAATTAAGATTATCAAGCATTTGCAATGCAACCTCGTCGTCATTCTGTTTTGCATGCTCACGGAGAAATTCACGGTGTTTTTCAAGAATATTTCTGTACACCGGATTTTGCGCCTGGTTGACCATCTCAAGTGGATCGAATTGCATATCGATTAACGACTCCCGGTTCACACCTTCATTGTAAACGCAATACTTAAACTGGTTGCTGCGAACCATTCTGCCTTGTGGTTTTAAGCTAACCCCATCTATCGGTTCACACTGAATCATATGATTTTCGGAGACGACGAAATCTCTTTTCGGGTTTGAAGTTTTTCCTTCCGCTATATTCATCATGCTTTTCCCTGGTAATCCTTCAGGGATTTCTATGCCGGCAAATTCACACAATGTAGGAATCATATCGGTTCCTGTATTTACCAGCATATCGGTTACTCCTTTCTGTATTTTTCCATCATAAACCATAACAAATGGCACCCGGGCCGATTCATCGTAAAAAACGGTTTTTTGATTCCAGTGATGACTACCACAACAATCTCCGTGATCGGCAAGGAAAACGACAAGTGTATTTTTCTCCTCTCCTGATTCCTGCAATGCTTTTATAACTTCGCCGACTAAACTGTCAGCACGCTCAATGAGCCGATAGTATCCCCAGGCAAGCCTTCGCCAGTCGGCATCGGTAAACTCACCTACCGGAAACAGGGGGTGTGCCTGGTAGGATTTACGCATAAAAGTCATGATATTCGTTTCATTTTCCGGCGGATTGTAATTTTCCTTTAACGGGGGCAAGTTGTCCAATACAGGCATTTGCTGAATCGGTCCGCCCGGTAAATCCTGGTATCGCGACCATTGGCAAACTTCATGCGGGCTTAAAAACGAAGCTACCGCTAAAAATGGCTTATCGTGCTTTTGTTTAATAAATTCGGAAACCGGTCCCGGATCTAATTCACAACTGGCATCAAATGTTTCGAAACCGTGAATATCTTTTTCATCTTTTTTGAGGGCAACATGCCATTTGCCAAAATAACCGGTTTCGTAACCTGCATTTTGAAATATTTTTCCAAGGAATACATGTTTCGATGCATTCAGCGAAGTTTTGTCATCGTTGGTTAAAACACCTGTAGTATGTGGAAAACATCCGGTCATCATCGATGTTCTCATGGGCATACACAGCGGATTTGGACTGTAGGCCCGGGTAAAGCGCATTCCTTTTTCGACCAGCAAATCCATGTTTGGCGTATGAATATAACGGTCGCCCATTACGCAACTCATGGCATCGGAAAATTGCTGATCGACCATAATAATTAAGATGTTTGGTTTTTCCGCCTTTTGGTTTTGAGCTTTTACCAATGATAAACCAATAACGCAAAAGGTAAAAACCAATACAATCTTAACTAAACAATCTTTCATTTTTTCAGCATTAATTTTGTGAATATAAGCCCGTATTTCCTTTCTCAAGAAACGGCAAAAGCGAATTTACAATTTCCGGTTGTTCTGCGGCTATATTTTTGGTTTCATTGGGATCATTTTGATGATCGTATAATTCAATCGTCGGCTCCGCATCGCGAAAATATTTTGTAAGTCGGTAACGTTCTGTTCGCATTGAAATTCCATTTCTGAAGTAACCGTACGATACATTTTCCCATTTGTTATTTGTATTGTTTAGTAGAGGCAACAGACTTTTACCATCTGTTTCATGAGGCATATCCACGCCGGTTAATTCCATTAAAGTCGGGTAAATATCAACGGAACTTACTACATTATTTAATTTTTTGTCCCGTTTGTTGTTCCGGGAACTTTTACAATAAATGCACTTTTTAAAGCACGTTCAAAAATGGTATGCTTTCCCCAAACCAGTTGATCTCCCAGATGCCAGCCATGATCACCCCAAAGCACCACAATTGTATTTTCAGCTAATTTCAGTTTATCCAGTTCATCCAGTAATTTTCCAATTTGTGCATCGGTATAACTTACAGCGGCAAAATAAGCGTGTCTTAATTTTCCGGCATATTCATCGGAAACCGGCCCATCCAGTGAAGCTTCTTCATCACCCAACTGATAACCGTTAAACTCGCCGCTTTCATGCAAACTGGCCTTATTTACATTTTCGGGTATATATGGATTTGGCGACAATGGAAGTTCTTCTTCATTATACAAATCCCAGTATTTTTTTGGCGAATTGAATGGAAGGTGCGGCTTAAAAAAACCTACAGCCAAAAAGAATGGTTGTTCTTTTCTTAGCCAGTTCATCCAGTTTTTTCAATGCGAGGTTTGCTGATAAACCATCGGGATAACCTGTGTCATCTACATTTCCCATTTCGTAAGGTTTTACCTGGCGGTTCATACCCTGCCGGTTAGTACCGTCGGCATAGCCAAAAAAGGCATTCCATCCGGTTCCCCATTTTCCGGCATCAAACAACATTTCATCCCAGCTGTGTGGCAGCTCATATTCCGTTCCAACCGAATCGGTATAACCATACAACAGTCCATCAACATAATGACTGATTTTCCCAATTCCAACCGTGTAATACCCGTTTCTCTTCAATTGATGAATAAACGTTTCCGGCTCGTCGGATTCCGGTTTCCCTGAAATAAAATTATGACAAGCTTCATTACTTAAATAGCCCGAAGATTTTGGAAGCATGCCTGTTAACATGCTGCAGCGTGAGGCTCCACAAGTAGGTATCTGAACAAAATGATTGGTAAAAACGGCTCCGGATTCTGCGAGTTTGTCGATGTTTGGTGAATGAATATAATCTGCACCGTAACATCCAAGCTCTGGACGAAGATCGTCGATACAAATAAAAAGAACGTTGGGCTTTTCGGCTTTTTGCAACTTTTTCGCGTCATTTCTGCAACAAATAAGAAAAATCAGTAAAATGAATAATACAGCTTTCATAGTTCCGGATTTACAGCTTAAATCAAACCAAATTTTTATGATTAGCAGTTTGATAATTCACCGAATAAAATTAAGTGATTTCAGCAGACAATGAAATAAATTGGCCGACATACCAAAAAAAATCTCCGCACTCTTTACAGAATACGGAGATAATTAAAATCAACTGTTACTTATATGAACTATTTTATGTTTAATCCTTACCAAAAATCAGTAATTGTTAAAGTACAATCTGGTTTACAATATCAGAAATTGCGTTTGGTGTTTTTTTGTTTTTTGGTAAAAAACTGTGTGCCCCCATATTTACAGTGTCTTCAGATGTTTCTTTTGTAGTTGTATCAGACATAATAATCACAGTTGCATCAATTTCATTCTGCTTTACATATTGTAAAACTTCGGCGCCATTCACTTTTTCTTCAAGGTAATAATCAGAAAAAATAATCAGTTTTGTCTTGTCAAACTTTCTTTTTCTCAAATAATTGAGAAACTCCGTTCCACTTCTGAAACTTGAGAATTTAACAGGAATTTTTTTCAGGTTTCTGATTCTGGATATCGTAGAATCGAGCGCCTTACTCAAAATCATGTTAATTAATTTATTATCTTCAATAACTGCCACCTCGAAGGCTTGGGCCTGGTTGTACAACGAATTAGTTTTTGCATTCATTCCGATTTCAATTTTGCTTTTATAACTCCAACTACTACACTCTCTTATAATTCCCGCTTCTAAAAATAGTTAAGAGTTAAGCAATTGGCATACCATAACACTAAAAAACGATGCTCCAATCTTCAACCTGCTGATTTTATGTTCATTAAAATTTAAGGTTGAAAATTTCTTATTGAACGAAAATTATCATATTGATAAAAAATTATTAAAATGATTATTCTGCTGCATTGAAAATATCCCGATTTCCACAGATAAATTATTGCAAATATCTGTAAAAACAATGTAAGCAGCAGCCGATTTTACCTTGATTTTATCCATAAATTATGAACATTGCAGCATTATGTCTGAGATTTCAAATAAAAATATTACCATTATCTTTATATGGTAATTTTTAAACTCAGATTTAATTTAACTTAATTGGCATTTTATTAATAGCAATTTGAATGAAAACGGATTACGAACTAAATACCAACTGGCGAAAAGTCGCTTCTACAATATATAGCAAACCTGTTGATTCAAAGATATTTGCCTCCGTTGAAGTCGATGTTACCGAATTGGAAGAATACATTTCAAATCAACGAAAACAGGGAATAAAATTAACACTTACGCACATTCTCACTTTGATAATCGGCAGAGCATTTCGTTACGAAGTTTCTGAAATGAACACATTTATGCGAAGAGGTAAGGTTATTCAATGAAGTCAGGTTAATGCTATAGTAAGCATATTACAGGCAAACGGACAGATGGAGTCGGTGGATATTAAAAATGCAGATAAACTTTCATTGAAAAAAATTGCTGCTATGTTAAATAGAAAAATTCAGAAATCGGGAAATAAAATTGAGAATGATACTATTATTAAATACATGGTAAAAAATATTTGTTTGCTGGAAAAACCGTAAAATTAAGATTATAAATCGGCGTAAAAAGTGAAGGAAAATGTTCCTAAACATATTGCCAAAAGTTTTTCCGTGTACGAACACGATAAATTCAAAATTTTTGTAGTTTTGCTGTCCCAAAGTTTAATTACGATAAATAACCGGTTAATAGCGAACAAATTATAGAAACGGACAAACAAATAAGAATTAAGGATATAGCGGAAAGGGCAAAAGTATCCATCGGAACAGTAGACAGGGTTCTTCACAATCGTGGTGAAGTTGCTAAATCGACAAGAAATAAAATTCTAAAAATAATCGATGAATTAAATTATCAGCCAAATATCCTGGCAAGTACACTGGCATCAAAAAAATCGGCTCTTTTTGCAACGTTATTTCCACAGCCGCCTTCGCCCGAAGGTTACTGGAATAAGCCTTTAATTGGAGTAAAGCGGCGTATTTCGGAGCTTCGCCAGTTTAGCGTTCAGATTGAATCGTTTACATTTAGCCAAACCAGTCCTGAGAACTTTACCGAAACTGCAGAAAAGGTTCTTGATTTAAATCCTGACGGAGTGGTGTTCGCACCGTTTTATAAAAAAGAATCATTAAAGTATATCGAAGTTCTTAAGCAGAAGGATATTCCTTTTGTATTTATCGATTCAGAAATAAAAAATGCAGGCCATGTAAGCTATATCGGTCAGAATTCATACCAGAGCGGACTGGTTTCGGGTAAATTGCTCGACCTGTTGATGCCCGATGGAAATATACTTGTTATTCACTTCGCAAAAGAAATGGATAACCAAAATCATCTTGTTCAACGCGAAAAAGGTTTCTACAATTGGTTCGGCAAAAACAGCAGCAAGCATCAGTTATTTACCTCCGAAATAGGCGAAACCGAAAATGATGACTGGATGAATAGCATATATCAATTCATTCAGGAAAAAAATATAAAAGGAATATTTGTAACCAATTCGAAGGTGTTTTACGCCGGACGGTTGATTGAGAAAATGAATCTGACCGGCATTAAAATTATTGGCCACGATTTGTTAAAAGAAAACATTGCATACCTGAAAAAGGATATCGTTCATTTTTTAATTTGCCAGCGTCCTGAAGAACAAGGTTATAACGCTATCAATAAACTTTTCAGAAGCGTAGTGCAGAAAAGAAACGTTGAAATGGAAAACTATACTTCCATTGATATCGTAACCAAAGAAAACGTAGATTTTTATAAGGAATTCAAATAATAAAATAATTATGGAGCCATTATCATTTAACGATTTAAAAGGTAAAGTTTGTGTAATAACCGGTGGGGCCGGTGTTTTGGGATCGGCAATGGTTAAAGCTATTGCATCGGTAGGAACCAAAATTGCCATTGCCGACATTAACAAGGAAATTGCGGATAAAGTCGCAGCGGAAATTGCGTCGGCATATAGCGCAACAGTTATCGGAATTGAAGCCAATGTTCTCGACAAAGTTTCGCTGGAAAAAGCAAAAACTGAAATCAATGAAAAACTGGGTGAAATCGATATTCTTATTAACGGCGCAGGTGGAAATAGCCCGCAGGCAACCACAAAAGTGGAACAAATGCACGAAGAAGATATCGACCATCTGGAAGATACTTTTTACGGCCTCGAAATGGAAGGTTTCGATAAAGTTTTTGCATTGAATTTTAAAGGCACATTGCTTCCGACAATGGTTTTTACAAAAGATATGCTTAAAAACCGTAAGGGAGTTGTATTGAATATATCTTCTATGAATTCATACAAACCATTGACCAAAATCCCTGCTTATTCGGCCGCCAAAGCATCTGTCAATAATTTTACCGAATGGCTTTCCGTTCACCTGGCAAAAGTGGGAATCAGGGTGAATGCCATTGCTCCCGGATTTTTTATCACACATCAGAACCGTTTTCTTGTAATGGACGAAAAAACCGGAAACTATTCACCGCGTGGACAGAAAATTGTAAACAACACACCAATGGGGAAATTTGGAGAACCGGAAGATTTACAGGGAGCTACACTTTTCCTGATTTCCGATGTTTCAAATTTTATTACCGGAATTGTTATTCCGGTTGATGGCGGCTACAGCGCTTTTGGAGGGGTTTGAGAGTTCAGAGCTCAGAGCCTGCCCTGACCGAACGAAGAGAGCGTCACGGTTTCAAAGTTCAGAGTTCAAAGTGTAAAGTGAAAAGTAAAAAGTGAAAAGTGAAAAGTGAAAAGTGTAAAGTTATTCACGAATTAAAATAAAAGATATATGACAATCGAATTAAAGAAAAATTGTAAATACGCTATGTTGGTACCTACCAGTATGGGAATAAGAATTACGCCTGAGAATGGCCAGCCGGTTCATGTAAGCGATAAATTTACAATGTATGCAACGAGCGCCGAAACAAATGTAGCAAGCATTTCCTCCTATCTCGGATTACCGGTAAAAGTTTTAACATCATTTGTAAAAGGAAGCCCGATTGCAAAATTTATAAAAAACAATTTAAAAAGCCGTTTTATTGATTTTGAAGGCCCTGAAGTGGAACAGGGCGATCCCTGGGGTTACCGTCACCAGATTAATATTGCCGACAGTGGCTACGGTTCGCGTGGGCCAAGGGTTTGGAACGACCGCGCCGGTGAAGTTGGCAGAACATTAAATGTTAAGGACTTCGATTTAGAACGTATTTTTGGCGAAGAAGGAGTTCAGATTGTTCATCTTTCAGGATTGATTGGTGCGCTTTCTCCGGAAACCAGTGAGTTTTGCCTTGAAATTGCAAGAGCGGCAAAAAAACACGGCACTAAAATTTCCTTCGATTTGAATTTTCGTGCTTCTTTCTGGAAAGGCCGCGAAAAAGAATTACGTGAGAACTTTACCGAAATTGCTTCTGTAGCCGATATTCTTATTGGAAACGAAGAAGACTTCCAGCTGTGCTTTGGCATTGAAGGCCCGGCTGCCGGTGGTGAAGGATTAAAAGCAAAAATCGACGGTTTTAAAGGACTGATAATGCGTGTGAAGGAAACCTTCCCTAATGCCAATGTTTTTGCCACCACTTTGCGTGAAGTAAAAAGTGTAAATGCGCATCTTTGGGGTGCAATAATGCTTGAAGGTGAAAACTGGCATATTGTTGAACCACGCGAAATTCATGTTTTGGATAGAATTGGCGGTGGCGACGGATTTGTAGGCGGAATGTTATATGGAATCCTAAGAAACTGGGAACCTGAAAAATGGCCGCAGTTTGGATGGGCTACGGGAGCCATGGCAACTACTTTCCTTACCGACTATGCACAACCTGCCGACGAAGATATGGTCTGGAGCATTTGGAAGGGAAATGCGAGGGTAAAGAGGTAGAGGAGCCCCTTCCTAACCTCCCCCAATGGGTGAGGATTTGTAAAAGTTAAGGTGATATGTTAAAAATAACCCCGGCGCTTTAGCCCGGGGACTTATACTTAATAGGAATAGAAATGGGCTTTAGCCCTTAATTTTAATGAGATGATATATTTCGAAAGAGGCTCTATAGATACCTCGTTTTCCGTAGAAGATTTAAAACAAGGGCTGTTTGAAGCATTAAAAAAAATAGGAAATAGAACCAAAGTGCTGGCGATACCACCTGACTATACACGTTTACCATCGCAGGCAGGTGTTCTTACTGAGTTTACCTGGCAATATTTCGGCGAAAAGCTTACCGATGTTTTACCCGCATTGGGTACGCATACTCCAATGACACCGGCTCAAATCAGTCATATGTTTGGCACATTGCCTGCAGAACTTATTCGTGACCACGACTGGCGCAACGATGTATATACATTAGGCGAAGTACCGGCAGAATTTGTTAAAGAGGTTTCCGGTGGAGCCGTTGATTATTCATGGCCTGTTCAGGTAAATAAACTATTGGTGGAAGGCGGTTTCGACCTTATTCTATCCATTGGTCAGGTTGTACCGCATGAAGTGGTGGGAATGGCCAACTATAATAAAAACATTTTTGTTGGAACCGGCGGATCCGAAGGAATCAATAAAAGTCATTTTATTGGAGCAGCTTACGGAATGGAAAAAATGATGGGCCGTGCCGATACGCCTGTTAGGAAAGTATTTAACTATGCTTCCGAACATTTTGCACAGCACCTTCCAATTGTGTATGTTCAAACCGTGGTCGGGTTAAATAAACTGGGAAAGCTTCAAACATATGGTTTGTTTATTGGCGATGATTTCAGTGTGTTTGACAAAGCAGCAAAGCTATCGTTGCAGGTAAATTTTGAAATGGTGGAAAAGCCGCTGAAAAAAGTGGTAGTTTGGCTTGATCCAACCGAATTTAAAAGTACGTGGTTAGGAAACAAAAGCGTTTACCGTACGCGAATGGCATTGGCCGACGATGGCGAACTTATCGTCCTCGCTCCTGCCCTCGTTGAATTTGGTGAAGATAAACAGATTGACAAACTTATTCGTAAATATGGATACTTTGGAACACCACACACCTTAAGATTGGTGGAAGAAAACGAAGATTTAAGAAATAATTTGGGTGCAGCAGCACATCTTATTCATGGATCTTCCGAAGGACGATTCAGCATTACCTATTGTCCCGGAAAAGAGGCAAATAACCTGACCCGGGAAGAAATTGAAAGCGTTGGATTCCAATGGGCCGATTATGATGAAATGGTCGCCCGCTACGATCCACATAAATTGAAAGACGGATTTAATACCCTGCCAAGTGGCGAGGAGATATTCTATATTTCAAATCCTGCAATAGGTTTGTGGGCTTTTAAAGACAGGTTTGAGTATTAGAATAGTTCAGTGTTCAGTGTTCAGTGATCAGTGTTCAGTGATCAGTGATCAGTGATCAGAGTTCAGAGTTCAGAGTTCAGAGTTCAGAGTTCAGAGTTCAGAGTGTAAAGTATATATTTTAAGGTTAGTATAATGACAGTAAAAAAATATAAAAAGGTTCGCTGGGGAATTATTGGAGTTGGAAATGTAACCGAGGTGAAAAGCGGCCCGGCCTTCTACAAATCGGAACGTTCCGAACTGGTTGCAGTTATGCGTCGCGATGCAAAAAAAGCAGCCGATTATGCCAAAAGACATAAAATATCGAAATGGTACTCTAATGCATCCGAATTAATATATGATGAAAATGTCGATGCTGTTTATATCGCCACTCCGCCCGATTCGCATGCAAGCTATGCCATAGAAGCAATGAATGCCGGAAAACCGGTTTATGTAGAAAAGCCAATGGCCAGACATTATCAGGAATGTACCGAAATGCTAAAGGTTTCACAAGTTACCGGCAGCCCAATCTGGGTGGCCTACTACAGGCGCACTTTACCTGCTTTTTTAAAAGCAAAGGAATTGGTCGAAAACGGCACCATCGGAACTCCGCTCATGGTCAATATAAAATTGTACAAAGTAGCCGAAGAACGCGGAAAATCGCAGGATGAAATGCACTGGCATGTATTTCCGGAAATTGCAGGTGCCGGGCACTTTTTTGATTTGGCATCCCATCAGTTCGATTATCTCGATTTTGTTTTTGGACCGGTTACCGAAGTTAACGGAACAGCCTCAAACAAAGCCGGCTTGTACACTGCTGAAGATACAGTAGTCGGAACATGGAAACATGAATCAGGAGTTACCGGAACCGGTAGCTGGTGTTTTGTAGTTGATGAATCAACAGTTCAGGATAAGATTCAAATTGTTGGCGATAAGGGCGAGATTTCTTTTCCATGTTTTTCGCCTGGCAATATTAAACTAAAATCTGCCAGAGGAATAACTGAAATGCAATTCATGAATCCTCCACATATTTCACAGAACCTCGTTCAACAGGTAGTTGATGAACTTTGCGGAAAAGGAAAATGTGTCAGCACAGGAGAATCTGCGGCAAGAACCGGTTGGGTTTTAGATGAGATGGTTAAAAATTATTACATCAATACCCTCGAATCAAAATCAAACAAGAAATCACAATAAATCTCTATCAATTACATTTTTCCAATGAAAATCGTAATCGACGATAAAATACCATATATTAAAGGAGCTTTGGAACCCTTTGCAGAAGTGATTTATTTGCCCGGAAATAAAACTACTCGCGAGGTGGTTAAAGATGCAGATGCATTAATCACCAGAACCCGTACTATCTGCAATGAGAAACTTTTAAAAGATTCCAAAGTGAAATTTATTGCAACGGCAACTATTGGATACGACCATATTGACACTGAATACTGCCGTAAAGCCGGTATTAAATGGACAAATGCACCGGGATGCAATGCCGAAAGCGTAAATCAATACATTACTTCCGCGCTGTTTTCCTGGTCGATGCGAAAAAGAATCGATTTAATGGGAATGACAATAGGTGTTGTTGGTGTTGGACAGGTTGGTTCACGCGTGGCAAAAACCTGCGAAATTCTTGGAATGAAAATTCTGTTAAATGATCCTCCGCGGGAAAGAATTGAAGGATCAGGGCACTTTGTTTCACTTGAAACTATCAAAAAAAAAGCAGATATAATTACATTTCACGTGCCGCTGAATAAGAAGGGCAATGATGCTACCTGTCATATGGCTGATGAAGCATTTCTTCAGAATCTGGTAAAGAATCCGTTATTAATAAACTCATGCAGAGGCGAGGTTTTTGACACCGATGCAATAATCGATGCCATAGAAGCCAATGATATTTCAGGCGTAATTATTGATTGCTGGGAAAATGAACCTGAACTTGATTTGGAATTACTCAACCTGGCAGAATTTGGAACTCCGCATATCGCAGGTTATTCCAAAGATGGAAAAGCAAACGGGACAAAAATGAGCGTTCAGGCTGTCAGCCGGTTTTTTAACCTGGGAATTGACAACTGGCAACCACAAAATATTGAACTTCCTGAGAATGTCGTAATCGAAATCGATGGAAACCAACGTCGCGAATATTCAATTCTGGCAGAAGCAATTATTTCAACATACGACATAGAAAATGATGATGAAGCGTTAAGGGAAGCTCCTCACATTTTTGAAAAATTACGCGGAGATTACCCGGTTAGAAGAGAATTTGATTCGTTTAAAATAAAAGCTAAAAATATTGAACAAAGAACATTGGAAAAGCTGAAAAGGCTCGGATTCTCAGTTTGAAAAAGCTGAATGTATCCGAAATCAGTAATGACAATTCGAAATTCAAAAATTATAATTAAAAACAATAGCATGAAAAAATTAGCAGACATCGGACTCATTGGGTTAGCCGTTATGGGCGAGAACCTGGTGTTGAACATGGAGAGTAAAGGATTTACGGTTGCCGTATTTAACCGAACCGTAGAAAAGGTTGATCATTTTATAAATGGCCGTGGTGCAGACAAAAATTTCATCGGTGCACATTCAGTAGAAGAATTATGTGCTTCGCTGGAACGACCACGCAAAGTAATGATGTTGGTTAAAGCAGGAAAACCGGTAGACGATTTTATCGAACTTCTTTTACCACACCTCGAAAAGGGCGATATTATTATCGACGGCGGAAACTCTCATTTTCCGGATACCATACGTCGTGCAAAATATGTAGAGAGTAAAGGACTTTTATATATTGGGACAGGAGTTTCAGGCGGTGAAGAAGGCGCATTGAAAGGCCCGTCGATTATGCCTGGCGGATCTCCAGATGCCTGGCCACATGTTAAAGAAATTTTTCAGGCAGTTTCGGCAAAAGTTGAAAACGGCGAACCTTGCTGCGATTGGGTTGGCGAAGGCGGCGCAGGACATTTCGTTAAAATGGTGCACAACGGAATCGAATATGGCGATATGCAAATCATCAACGAAGCATACCAGATAATGAAAGACTTACTGGGTTTGAACAATGAGGAAATGTATGAAATTTTCAAGAAATGGAATAATGAAGAACTCGACAGTTATTTGATTGAAATTACACGTGACATTCTTGGTTATAAAGATGAAAATGGCGAAGAAACACTTGATTATATTCTGGATACTGCAGGACAAAAAGGTACAGGAAAATGGACCGGCGTTGCTGCACTCGACCTTGGCATTCCGTTAACATTAATTGGTGAATCGGTTTTCTCACGTTGTCTTTCGGCACAAAAAGATTTAAGGGTTAAGGCTTCAAAAGTATTAAACGGACCGAGTTCCTAAATTCGATGGCGATAAAGCACAATTAATCGACGACCTGAAAATGGCATTATATGGCGCTAAAATTATTTCGTATGCGCAAGGTTACAACCTGATGATGGAAGCTGCGAAAGAATATGACTGGAACCTGAATTATGGTGGTATCGCGTTGATGTGGCGCGGAGGTTGTATCATTCGTTCGGCATTTCTTGGCGATATTAAAAAAGCGTTTGATACTAATCCTGATTTGCCAAATCTTTTACTTGCACCGTTTTTTAAAGAAAAAGTGGAAGCAGCTCAGGCCGGCTGGCGCAGAGTTTGTGCTACCGCGCTTTCAAACGGAATTCCGGCACCGGCGCTTACTTCAGCATTGTGCTATTTCGATGGTTTCCGCACCGAACGTTTACCTGCTAATTTGTTACAGGCTCAACGCGATTATTTTGGCGCACATACCTACGAAAGAACAGACAAACCGCGTGGAGAATTCTTCCATACAAACTGGACAGGACGTGGAGGTGATACTGCTTCTTCTACTTACAATGTGTAAGAGCCTCCCCTAACCCTCCGAAGGAGCTATGCTTTATACACAAATATGAATTTGATAAGCGCAATAAAATAAGAAATAAATAATAAGCCCGCCTGACCGAACGGGCAGGGAATAACGAATAAAAAAGTGTTCAAAAAACAAAAAAAACGAAAGAAAATTTCCTGATTTCTTATTTGTTATTGGATATTTCTTATTTAAACTGTTCATAATTTTTTCTAATTCATATTCTCCAATAGATGTGTATAAAGAGTAGCCGAAGGGGAACCAAAAAGCCGCTTCCCGAAAATGGGTAGCGGCTTTTTCATAGCTATATAATGTTGTGTAATTTTGAAAGATTTTCGCGGAATGGCTATTATACCAATTGTACTTAAAAATGCCGCAAAGCAAATTTTTAAGTTTACAATGGTTAATGCCGAATCATACAATAAACGAGCAAACTGAACGAAGTGAAAGTATGCGACAATTTATTGTCAAATCGGTATTATACTGTTTGGTATTTTAAATTTCCATCATCAACTATAATTCTGTTGCTTCTTCAATCGTAACCGGCCCCAATAAGCCTGAAGGTTCAAGAGGTATCTCTTTTCTGGGATTCCCCCTGAAATCATTGATTAAAACAATATTGGTTTTTGTATAGTTTTTTTTATCCGGAAACATTTCATCACCTGCAACACGGTTGAACCATGAATTCACCACCTTAATTTTCAGTGTATTTTCGCCTTTTTGCAGTTCGCCGGTAATTTCGGTTCTGAATGGTTTTGTCCAAAGTACCCCTTTATATTTACCATTAATTGTTACCTCGGCTATTCCCACATCTTTTACGCTTTCCAGTTGCAGATAGTATTTTTTGTCGTTTTGAAGTTCGAAATCAACATCAAAAATTTTATTGTAAACCGCTGCACCCGAATAAAACTTAATTCCCTCATCCGGGTGATTTGTCCAATCCATTAGTTCAGAAAATACAACCGATTCAGGGCCTCCCCATTTTGGGTCGAAGTTGACAACCCAAGGGCCTGTTATTTTTTTCAATGTTTTATAATCCGGGTAATTGCGTGGAGCTGTGCCTTGTTTATTTTCGTCAATTTTTTTATTGAATAAAACGAATATTGAACCATAAGGTTCCAGCGTTAACGGAACCGTAGTTAAGCCTTCTTTTTGAGTGAAAGCCGTTGCCTCCCTGATGTCTCCATGCAAAGCGTTCCACAATTCAGGTTGTTTTCCATTTACCCGGAATTCGCAATTCACTATCTGTCTTTCTGTTGTTTGGTTCGTTATGAAGTAAACATCACTTTCGCCAAAGGTGTAATGAATATAATCGAAATCGGTTGCACTGCTGTTTTCCTTTATATTGAAATCCGCCGGAATTTCTTTTGATAAAAGGTATTCTCTGGCTGTAACTCCCCAGGCAACTTCACCTTTTCCATATTGTTTCTGGCCCTTATCTGAATTTACACTGCCCCATATTTTATCTGCCAGTTCATGAAAATGTTTCTGTGCTTCTTCACCACCTACCAGACTAACCAGTTTTTCAGGTTTGTAACCGATTACTTTTGCGCCCTTATTCAGCAATTCTTCCACTTTTTCCAGGGCTGCCAGCGAAAGAATCCGATGATTTGGTAAAACCAATACCCGGTAATTAATTCCTCCGGGAACAACCAGTTTGCCGTTATCCATTTTTAATTTCAAAAGGATTGATTCATCGGTAACATCGTAATCAAAACCAGGCATTGCGCCAGCCGGATCTGCATGTTTATAAGGAAATACATTGGGAACATGATCGCCATAATAATAGAAAATATCAGCTACAAATTTGCCATTCTGAACTACGAATTGCGTCCGGTGCAAATAGTCGATTAATGCACCTGACTGATTCCACCAGGTTACATGTTCATTTGCATGTGTTCCCGCAAAATACTCCTGCCCGGGCAATCCCATTTCCGGTGGCGAACAGGTAAAGGTGTGAAAATACATTCGGTTTAATCCTGCGCAAATTTCGTGATCAAAGGATGATTTCTGGTCGTGCCATAATTCATCATTCCAATGAGGCCCAATGGTGGTAAACGATTCGGCTCCTACTATTTTTTTCCCGTAGATATGTGCAGCCGAAGAAGCCTGTTTTACAAAGAACCTGTTCTCAGGCAATGGACGATGTGGTGACGGTGCCCAAAACTCACTCATTACAATATCATTGTATCCGTAATTTTTTATCCCATCCATAGGTCCTGCATGCGGCCCGGCTGATTCCGGCTGAATTCCCATATTGTATTTATGTGCGTATTCTGCAAAACGGGCATAGTGATTATTGGCAACCAAATCCCCTAAGGTTTTTCTGAAATCTGCTAAAAAAGCATTTGATGTGTTTATATCGTCAATAATATAACCGGCAACAATTGGCAGATATTCCATTAAATCATAACCCCGGTAATTTTTAAACTCTTCTGAAAAGTTATCTGTCCAGTTCATGCCTCCACATTCCCAACTGTCGGTTTCCATATATTTCAGTGTATTGCCCACATGGTCGCCTGCAGCTTTAAATATTGGTTCTACCACATCGTTCCAGTAAAAATCAAATGCATCTTTACTCATATAATCCAAAACACTTCCCTGCCATTCGCCACTTGAAGTTGAAACATGTGAATCCGTACAGGTATAACCAAGTCGCAGAATACTCCACTCGCCTTCCGGTGCCTCCCAATTCAGATTACCTTCACTATCCATTTGGGAGGTCAGATTCAAAATTTCATCTTTTTTTATAATGTAACTACTTTTGTTCTCTACACTTCTTTCGTTTTGTGGTGAATTGGTTAACAAAAATCTCGTATCGGGTGCAGATCCACCGAGCTCATGATAGCCAAGTTTTAAATCCAGGTCGGAGATAACATTGTTGGTTTTCTGTGCAGCGTTGATGGGAAATGCAAACACTACAATATCCTTGTAAAAATCTCTTCTTGATTGCGGTTGTTCCAGGTTCAAAATCACCTTCTTGTTTCCTGAAGTTTTTGTTTCAGTATAAACAATCTGTTTTGCTGTATATTCAGGAGTTACGCGAGGACCGCCCAGATTCCAGCCGCTTTGGATATTGAAGCCCATTTGTAAACCCAATCGTTTTGCTTCATCCAGAGCAAATACAAATAATTTATTCCATTCATCAGACCCAAACAGCGGCCCTGCAGGAATATCTTTATTTCCTCTTTGGTTATGGCCTCCGGCATCGAAGACCATAGCACCCTGGAAATCCCTCGATTTCATTGCCTCCAAATCTTTTGTAATGGCAGCCCTGTTTACATTTCCGTTAAGCCACCACCACCAGCAATTAACCCCGTATTCCTGTGGCGGATTTTGAAATTTAGCTTTTAAATCAGCATAATTTATTGTCTGCGGTATGTCAGAGACTTTTGCTTTAGAATTTACACATGAAACTAAAATGCACAGTAGAAATAAAACAGACCGATTTGTCTTCATAATTGTAAATGTTAAGCTTCATTAATAATTTTGTTTAGACAGATTAAAATTATTTAATAACTGTAACAATTAAACCAGAAACAGCAATGACAAAAATTTATCCTGACCTGTCTTTCGAAATTAACAGGCCAGGATAATATTTTACGATAAGGATTTATAATCTGTAATCTATAATTACCTGTTTTCCCAACCCGGATTTTGTTCCAATGTATTTTCGGTATTGGAATCGATCACCAATTGTGGAATAGGCCACAGGTTAAAAGTAAAATTTAACGTACTTGCTGTTTCCGGCCAGTAAGCGTACTTTTTAATTCGATCGACTGCAATAGTTCCACCCATTCTTAACAGGGTATTCCATCTGCATTCCTCATAAATGAGTTCTCTTGCCCGCTCGTCAAGTATAGTATTGAAACTGTCATCCATATCGGCAGCAGTAAGCATGTACGCACATTTTGCACGATCCCGCAGTAAATTGACATCGGCAGCAGCCCCTGCTTTATCGCCGCTACGTTGTTTTGCTTCTGCTCTAAGAAGTATGGTTTCAGAAAGTCGGATAAAATAATCGTCCCTAAACAAATTGCTCAAATTTTCGCCATCTGCAACTCCAGTATAATCATCAGTTGCTATTTTGCATGAAATCGGATATACTTCACTGGTATTATTCAGATTTGTTATTGCATCTGTACTCTGGTTATAGATTAAATCCCATGGCACAACCTGCTTGAAATAAGGAGAATCTTCCACATTCCCTTTAAATCTTCTGCGGAAGACGACGTCGGAATTACGCATGTCATCGGCCCATTTATCCTTATAAATTAAATCCCGGGTATATAAAGTAATATTTACCTGCGATATTCCACGGCCTCCTACATCTTCCAGTGTACCGGTATACCATGTTTTGGCTACATCACGAAATACCGGGCCGTAGGTTCTGGAATATGGTAATTTTGAACGCCCATCTTCGGCTCTGTATGCAGCATAATCAACCTGTAAAGCCCATATACATTCTGTATTTCCGTTCTGATAGTTTACATTTCCCTCCTGGAACATATCCCAAAAATAATTGGCAGTTTGTTCCGTAGTATCGACTGGTGCGGTTGGACTACCACCCTTATATACATCTGTCACCACTTTTTCCAAATCTTTGCGTGTTCCGTAACGTTGGTCAATAAGTGAATATGTTCCTCCGTCGATGACATCATTTGCATAATTGATGGATTTGCTAAAAGCCTGCTGTGCACCACCGGCATCGCCATTCTCATTAAGTTGAGTACCCAAAGCGAGATATAATTCAGCCAGATTATGCTGAGCTGCGGCTCTTACCAATCTTCCACCGTTACTTGTTGTAACCGGAAGATCATTCACTGCAGATTCCATTTCGTCAATGGCAAACTGGTATGTTTCAACGCGGGTTGAACGTTCAAAATCGTAGCGCGGTTGTGTATAAATCTCAGTTACCAATGGCACGCCACCAAAAAGTTCACCTAAATTTTTATAGGCATATGCCCTGAAGAATTTAGCCTGTGCAACAACATAAGCTTTTTCTTCTGCTGAAGCCCATGAAATTTGTGGAAGTTCGGCAGCATACAAAGCAAGATTTGCACGTGATACCACATAATACCATGTGGAATAGACCTGATAAAATGTATCATGATTTGGATTTATTGTGCCATAATCGCTAAACGTATTTGACCTGCGGATTACGGGAACATCGTACATATCGGTACCTTTTCCCCTGAAATCGAAAATCCATCTTTGTTCGGTTGGATTTGCCCATAAGTCTCTTAAATGAGAATATATGGAAACCAAAACCTGATCGACCTGGGCCGAAGTCGAAAATATATTGTCAACCGTATAAAAAGTTTCCGGATTTTCTTTCAGAAATTCATCATCTTTCTCACAACTAAAAAAACCAAAAATGAGAAGCAGAATTAAGCTGTTTTTTAATATTATATTTTTCATATCTAATTCTTTTTAATGATTAAAAACTGATAGTTGCTCCAACAGTGTATGTAGAAGCGACCGGAAGCGTATTTTCTCTTACGGGAGTTCCAACTTCGGGATCTCCGCCAAACCAGTCGGTAAAAGTTGCTACGTTTTTGGCAGCAACAAATACTTTAAGGGTGCTTACTTTCATATCTCTTAACCATGCCTGATTAAATAAATAAGAAATCGAGATATCCTGAATTCTGACAAAGCCTCTGCTTTGCAGTGCAAGGTAACGGCCACCATCGCCTGCAAAATACGCCGATGGATAAACGTTACTTTTATTTTCCGGTGTCCAGTATGGTTTCGATGTCATGTTATCGTTAAACCTACCGGTACCAGCGGTTAAATAAGCGGCTGTATTACTTTTCTGATAATAGCCGTTTCCTCCGAAAACACCTGCAACCATGATATACAAATCGAAATTTTTGTAGGAAAAATCGTTTGAAAGATTTAAACGGAAGTTTTCTTTGTTATAGCCAAGAATTTTTCTGTCGTCGGCTGTTATTCCCGGAACTCCATCGAGATCTTTATATTTTGGAGCACCGGGAGCAGCTCCTGTTAATGCAATATATTCTGTATCGCTTTCCTGCACTATCCCGTCTTGTTCCCAACCATAAATTGCTCCCAACGATTTTCCAATAAAATAGCTATTAGCAATGTCATCGTCTTCCCTACCATCACCATCTTTATCTTCTCCGTAAAGGTGTACTATTTCGTTTCTGTTCAGCCAGAAAGTTAATGTTGAATTCCACTGAAAATCGCGGTTCTGAATATTTACCGATCGAATTGTCAATTCAACACCTTTGTTATTAACCTGCCCAAGAGAAGTAATAATGGTTTTAAATCCGGTCATTACAGGAATGTTACGGGTAAAAATCTGGTCGGTTGTTTTCGTAAAGTAAACATCCATATCCACGAATAATCTATCGTTTAACCATGCGGATTCAAAACCCATATTCCACGATTCCGTTTTCTCCCAGCCCAAATCGGAATTGCCCAGTGTATTTTGAATTAAACCATAATATATTTTACCTGGTTGATCCGCAAACTCGTAACGTATACCACCACTCGAACCGTTGGCCACTGTCGATAATGTGGCATACGGTTCAACACCCTGGTTTCCGTTTTGTCCCCATGATAGTTTAAGTTTCAGGGAACTTAATAATTCAGAGTCCTTTAAGAAATCTTCATTTGATATTCGCCAGGCTGCACCTGCGGCAGCAAAATTCCCCCACTTTTTATTGGCTCCAAAAACGGAGGCACCGTCGTGACGAAAAGAACCGGACAAATAATATTTATCTTCAAATGCATAATTTATTCTACCCAAATATCCAATATTAGCTCGTTCGTCGCTGTTTAAAATAATTTTTT
Source organism: uncultured Prolixibacteraceae bacterium (assembly GCA_963821855.1). Taxonomy (GTDB): domain Bacteria; phylum Bacteroidota; class Bacteroidia; order Bacteroidales; family Prolixibacteraceae; genus Draconibacterium. The sequence continues at coordinate 399,420 of CAWGFJ010000008.1, forward strand.
GAACCGTGGCTTTATGAAGCCCCCACATTCCTAAAGTTGTATTACCGTTGGCAGCAAAATCAGAGCCGGTTGTATTAACCTGCTCGTATTTTCTGAAGTCACGGGTTGCAACGAGTGTTGCGTCAAAGTTGTGCCTACCGAAAACATGTTTATAGTTAAGAATGTTATCCACTACATAACTGTATGTTTTATTATTATTGATATTTCCGTTCGCCTGTGCCAGATACGCAACCACAACTGCCGGTGAATATCGTTCCAAACCTTCCCCTTCAGCAATATAATTTGTTTCGTAAAAAAAATTTCCTGATTGATTAATTTCCTGGTTTACTGAATAATTCAAACGATAAGTCAGGCCTTTAATCCAGGGAGCGCTTAACAGTAAATATGAATTTAAACGGAAGTTATTTCGCAAATCCTGGTTGTCTCTTGTGTCATCATTAACTCCCCACAGCGGGTTAACAGCAGATTGGGTATAAGGATACTTTTCCAAAAACATGTTTTCTTCATCGCGGAACATTACGCCATATGGCGACATTGTCTGAGCTTGTCCCACATTTGCAGAAACACCGGAATAATCGCGATGTGAGAAACTCCCGTCCATCCCAACTTCCATCCATTTTGTAATGTTGGTTTTTACTTTTCCAAGAACTGAAATCCGATTAAAATTATCACCAACAACAATTCCTTTTACATCGCTGTATGAAGTAGATATATAATAATTCACATTTTCTGCTGCTCCCGAAAAAGCAGCCTGGTAATCCTGCGTTATACCTGTTTGTGTAACTTCATCAAGCCAAACAGTTTCACTACCGGCATCATAATTTGCCAATTCACCGGTTTTCATCCAGCTCGTTGTGCCCGGTGCATATTGGTTTCTTGCATTAACTACTTCAATCCATTCTGCTCCTTTCATCATAACCGGCTGATTTTGCCAGTTCTGAACACCATATGATGCATTCATCGTAATTAGCGGTTTTCCGAGCGCACCTTTTTTAGTGGTAATTGCAATTACACCGTTTGCAGATCGTGAACCGTAAACGGCTGCCGAAACTGCATCTTTTAAAATATCGAATGTAGCAATATCGTTTGGGTTAATATCGCTTAAACTGCCAGGGTAAATTACTCCATCAAGTACAATTAAAGGATCGTTTAAACCATTTATTGAATTCTGACCCCTGATAATCATACCAGGCTGATCTCCCGCCGAATTTGAAGCTCCGATACTTAAGCCTGCCACATTTCCTTTTAAAGATTCCAGTGCATTAAAGTTGGGAAGTAAGGCTACTGGCGAATTTTCCATTTTTACCGAACTTACCGAACCGGTATATTCCTGTCTTTTGGCAGTTCCATACCCGATTACGATAACTTCATCCAGGGCAAGTTTATCTTCGTACATCACAACATTAAAAACTGAATTGTCGAGAACACTTACTTCTTGTGTCTTTAAGCCAATAAAAGAAAATACAAGAATATCATCAGGATTAACACCCGTTAAAGTGAAATTTCCATCTACATCAGTCGTAGTTCCTTTTGTAGTGCCTTTTATTAATACGGTTACTCCCGGCATCGTTTCACCTGAAGCATTGGTGACACTGCCGCTTACCGTTTTCTGTTGTTCCCCGTCATTAGAAAAAATCGATTTATCAGGATAATTAAACCCATCACCTGCAAAGGCTGAGCTTGTAAACATCAGGATAAAAACAGTAAAAATAATTGGTGAAAATTTTATTTTATTTTTAATTGAAATTTCCCCATGTGAATAAGAACATCTATTTAATTTTTTCATAGATCATTAATTAATTTTAAAAATCAGGTTTTCAAGAAAAGTCTCTTTCGAAATTCCAGAGATAAATAAAAGCTGATGTTTTCAGCTTATATCCATTTAGTAAACGGATGAAATACTTTGCATTAAAGTTTTTTTGATTGTTTTTTTAAATCAAATTACACATGAGATACTTTTTAAAATAATACTTATGTAATATCGTAAAAGATGTCATTTTATATCTTTTCCGATATTAGAATATGCATTATGATAACAGGTCGTGCATAATATGAATTTAAAAATTTCCACTTTGGTAACAAAATCAGATATTTTCTGTGTGAGTTACAAACTCAGACTAAGCTCGTTTAAAGCCAGTTCATTCTTTCTTAACTTAATAAGTAAATCTGTGATATTAATGGTACACTGATTTTTAGTTTTGTTTAATCTTAAATTGTTTTCTGCTTTATGTTAACTTTTTTAACTGTTGCATAAATGTATAGCAATAATTATTTAAAAACAACGATCTGAATCATTTAATTACATTGACACTTAATTGAAAAAAAGCAGATAAATACAGATAAAAAGGGAATGGAGATTACCGATATAATTCTCCAGTATTGTTGAATTATTTTCGTAATAATAATCACTTATTTTTTACAATATTGTGACAGCTATTAGACAATGTATCAAAAAATTATCATCGCCTTAATAGCGCCGTCCTTATAACCTTCCACCATATCAAAAGCTTCAGGTGTCTCTTCAAGATTAAAATGATGTGTTACCATTTTTTCCACATCTATTTTCCCTGAAATTACCAAATCAATTGCTTCTTCCACACAATGGTTTTGCCTTCTTACATTAACGACAGTGAGTTCTTTACGGCGCATTAAATCCATATCGAAAGTATATTTTGCATCTGGTGGAATTCCAACCAAAACAAGTTTTCCTCCCGGTTTTAGAATTTTCACTGCATTGGTAACAGCATCCTGTTCGCCACTGGCTTCAAAAACCACATCAAGCAATAATTCTTCAATTTGCTTCACTTTTTCTTCCACAATATCAGATTCAGGATTTATCAAATGTCTGGCGCCAATTTCCCCTGCCCTTTTTAAACGGTATTCACGAGGTTCAATCACGGTAACATTATAAATATCTTCTGCAAGCAGTTTAAAAAGAATGCTCAATCCAATCGGTCCCGCGCCAAAAATTCCCACTGAATTTGAATTATTCTTAATCGATGCCTGTTTTACAGAATAAACACCTATTGAAAGCGGTTCGATTAGCGCAGCCTGGTCGGCATTCATTTTTCCGGTTACCGGGAAACAGGTAAAATCGGGCATTACAATATATTCCGACAAACAACCATCGAGCTGTCCCGGGCAACCTAAAAATTTATTGTTTCGGCAGGTATGTGGCCTTCCCGACAAACATTGGTCGCATTTTCCACAATGCACTGCAGGATCCACAACTACCAAATCACCAACCTCTACATTCGATACATTTTCTCCTACGGCTACAATTGTACCTGAACATTCATGTCCTACAGGGAATGGATATTGAACAACCTGGCTTCCAATTTTGCCTTCGGAATAATAATGAATATCAGAACCACAAACTCCAATGCTGGCAAGCTTTAATTTAACTTCATTTTTATCCAGTATCTGTGGAAGCGGAGCTTCAATCATCTTCATCTTTCTAATACCTGTAAGAACTACCTGTTTCATTTTCATACGATTTAAAATTCAAATATCTTCAAATTGTTTATTCATAATATGTTTTTAAAAATAGCGATGAAATCGGGTTTAACAATCCTGTGATATACGGTAAGGTTTTTAAATTAAAAGATGATTTTTATCAGTTTTCAGCCAAACAAGGCGTTTTTGAACCTACTTTGGAAATATTCGAAAAATGCATAAAATATTTTAAAACATATTGCTTTTTTTTAACTTCTAAAAATCAAAGACTTAATAAAGCACCAAATTACCTTTTAACAAATATTAATATTTTTTTAAAAATGTTTATCCTTTGAAAGGATTTTATACTATATTAGTAAGGCTAAAATTATAAACTATATTATTGAAACATAGGTAAACTACCTTTTCTCTATTAGACCAATAAGTTTTCAGTTCTAACTAAACTAAACTATGAACAATCGGGTTATCCAGGAAGATAACCCGTTTTTTTTGCCATTTTCGAAGGTTATATCTAAATCGAAAATAAAACAAAATACCTGCGGTTCCCAATCCAACAAGATAGCCAAACCAAATTCCTTTGGGGCCATGCTCCAAAATAAAATGCCAATAAATAACTTGTAGGAATTCCAAGCATAACATATGCAAAAAATGCGATAAACATAGGCAATCTTACATCGGCCATACCACGTAAAGTACTTAACATTACCACCTGTAATCCATCGAAAATCTGGAAAAATGCCGCCACAATCAATAGTGTCGCTGCAATTTGAATTACTTTCGGATCGGAAGTAAACATAAAGGGTAAAACATTTCGTGCAAGAATAAACATAACTCCCATAATCGTCATAAATGTGAGAACAAGTTGTGTGGATGCTGCAGCCGCCATCTTCAGAGAATGAAAATTGTTTTTACCCATTTGATGACTGACCCTGATGGTATTTGCCTGGGAAATTCCCAGCGAAATCATATATGTAAATGACGCTAATCCAATTGCAACCTGATGTGCAGCCAATGGTGTTTCACCAAGCCATCCCATCATTATTGCACCAATACCAAAAGCAATTACTTCAACAATAATCTGAAAACCAATTGGAATGCCAATTCTTAACAGCGACAGTATTCTTTCTTTGCTGAATTGTTGTTTTTGTGCCAGTATAAAGTAGCGTTTAAACTTTGTTTTTTGGTAAATATAAACCATGAAAAACAAGGGCATGGAAACTCTTGAAACCAGCGTGCCAATTCCGGCACCGGTTAATCCCATTTCAGGAAAACCAAATTTCCCGAAAATAAACAGGTAGTTAATGAGAATATTAATTACATTGGCCGTAAGTGTAATCTGCATTGCCATTGCTGTATTCCCTATTCCTTCAAAAAATTGTTTGACAGAAAAAAATAATATAAAAGGAAGATACGAAAAGCAAAGTATTAAATAATATGGTTTTGCAAGTTCTAAAACTTCGACCGGCTGACCCATAAAAGGCAAAAAGAAATAAACTGAGAACATGACAACCGATAAAACAATTGCTGCAGCAAAATGGGTAAAAATTCCGTTTTTCAGCCAAACCGATGCTTCCCTTAATTTTCCTTTACCGTATTCATTTCCTGTAAGTGGAGTAATGCCAAAAGTAATTCCCATTCCAAAAAATACACCAATCATAAATATGCTGTTGGCAAACGACGATGCTGCCAGTTCGGTAGTTCCTACATGTCCAACCATCATGTTGTCGGCCAATGCAACGGTAACCTGTCCAACCTGCGATAAAACCACTGGTAATGCGAGTTTCAGATTTCTTCGGTAATAAGGAATGTATTCAGCCAGATTCATGGCGCCAAAGATAAAGCTTTAGTCTATAACGAAAACCAATAGCTTAGCTTAATCATAAAGGCATTTTGAAATTCAACTTTAGAGATATTTTTATAACTGTCCCAGATTGATGGATTGTATTTATCTTCGTAACTAAATCCTGTATTTGTCCACACAAAATATAAGGTCGAACCGGTTTTATATTCCCAGCGCAGTACAAAATTCGACCTAAATTCCTGAAAATTAAAATCGGGCGATTCATTAGCATAATCCAGGATTAAATTCATATTTTCGTCGGTAACCCATTTATCATTTTCAATTTCAGTAATGGTTAAGTTTTTATACCGTTTACTCAAATCTCGCGACCTCGACTGTTCAACTCTCCTGAAATCAAGATATTTTCCAACAGATGCATACGGGCTTCCATAGTATTGCAGCGACAATTCCGGTGTAATAAAATATTCGGCGCGTAAAGTTGTATACAGTGTTTTGCGATCGATTTTGCCTACAATATATTGACGCTCATCATTAAATGTGCTTTGTTTTACGTACTGACTGTTATTGATTTCTGTCGATAAACCTGTTGTTGACGTTATATTAATTCGATTATTAATAACCCAGATTAGCCCCAAATCGTACGATTTTTCCCAACTAATTTTGTCATCGAATTTTGTAATATCAGCTTTTATGGCAAGTGCAAATGGTTTGCTGGTATTGGTTTGAAACATAAAATAAAAATTGGTACTTGGATCAATCCTCAATGCAGGCCCACCACGGAGCTGACGCGTATCCAATACATTAAATAACCGGTTTATATGCGATGAAAAACTCCAGTAATTTTTAAAATATAATCTGAAATGTCCAAACAGCCTGTCTTCAAGGTTTTCGCCGCCATAACTCCACTGATGTCTTTGATTAGCATCGAAATAGTATTTTAGCAAAATACCTTTGGGTTTGTTTACATTATATAACAGATATAAATCCTGCTTAATGTAATCCGCCTGCCGCATATAACCAATATCGTTAAAATCGACACCGGGAGAATGCCAGTTCAAATCGCCTGTAATTCTTAATTTACCGCTGCGTTTTCCACCGCTTATCTCACCTCCCCAGCCACTTAAAGAAGTTAATCCCGGGTTATAATCAAGGTGGTCTGCATCGGCACGCTGATACAGATGTCGTGTGGAACGCTGCAATCCCGAAATGGCATTTTCGCTTCCGTTAACCTGCGATGCAAATGTTTTGATGTTAAAATAATATTTCCTGTTTAACCAGTTATGTTCAAAATCCAATCCTCCAACAGTGGAATTTTTAGCCAGGAAATCAAGTGGATCGTCATCAATTTTTCGAATAGTTGAATTAAGAATTGCACCAATAGTTGTGCTGCCTTTATTGAAATCCTGTTTTATCCTTCCGGTAAAATAATTGGTAAAAGGCTCGGTGGCTTGCTTTATTTCTTCATCAGCGCTTTTAATTGTTGCAGTTTCTTTCGCCGTTATGCTATTTACAATCCCCAGCGATAATCCCGATTTGTTTTTGCCGGTTAGCTTCAATGCATTTAATATTGAGGTATTTTCCGGCATAATTAAAGTTTCACCTTCATTTACATCGGGGTCGGTACGAAGGTGCATGGCCAATTCTTCGCGAATAATACAGCATATCGTTATCCACGTTATATTCAAGAATATTGTTCCCTTCCAGAAAGAATGGCCTTTTTTCATCGTAAAACACTTCATAAGAAGTTAAATTCAGAATGGATGGATCTGCTTCAACTTGTCCAAAGTCTGGATTAATGGTGTAATCCAAAGTAAGGTTGCTTGTAAGCCCTATTTTTCCATCAACACCGGCGCCAAAAATCTGGTTTTCGTCGGAGTTCGTAATATATTTGCCTTTAACATATGGCAACACTTCAAAATTACGCTTATAAGGAATATTGTTTATTCCTCTGAGTTCACCAAAAATATAAACCATGGCAGGCGCATCAATAGGAATTAATTTCCATTGCGACTCTTCCTGTAGCCGGTAAATCCACCGCCAGATATGCATCCCCCACACATGTTGCGATTCATTTGAAAAGCGAATCTGGGTAAATGGTATCCGCATCTCGGCATACCAGGCTGAATCGCCAACTGTCGATTTTCCGTCCCAAACCGCATCCCAGTTAAAATCCCAGCCATACTCTCCCATGTGCATCAAATCCACTTTCTGTCCGGCGGCTGTCAGGTTAAATTCAAATGCGGTTTGCTTATCGTGATAAGAATCGATTGCAATACCAGCCATATCGCCGTTTAATTCATCCCTTCTGCCCAAAATCGGACTCATTTTTCCAGGTTCATTATCATAGCATTTTAAAGCGAAGTACAGGTATTTGTCGTCGTAAAGAATTTTAACTTCAGTAGGTTGCGAAGCCTGAGCCGCCTGGTGTGGTGATTGCTGTATAAAGTCGCCTGCCCAGTTTCCAACCGTTTGCCAGCATTCATCATCCAGCTTTCCATCTATTTTGGGCTTAAGCTCAGTTCTGTGTGGCATAATAAACTCTTTTAATACTCGCATAATGATTCACCAGAGAATCATCGGAAAGCGCATAATTCAAGTCCTGTGCTTGTGAAGAAAGCCCAAGAAACATGACATACATCAGGAAACGGAGTTTTTGGATCATTAGATGAATTAAAACAGCAATCCCAAAAATATATTCTTTCCCTGAATAAAAAAATAATTTGACAAAAAACTGTTTGAAGTTTTTGACTATATGTTCCATTTTTAAAAAATCGACCATCTATTTGAGGCCGGATTCGTACTTTTTAAAATTATTAACACATATAAATTTGCCGATTAAAGCACTTAAAGTAATTTCGAATCGCCATAAAACAGGTTTAAACAATTTTTCGGGAATTAAGTTATTTTAGGTGGAATTTAAATCTGAACTCATTATTGCTATCAGAACTATATGAAGAAAATTAAAAAAATCCTGGTTGCCAACCGGGGTGAAATTGCCATTCGAATCATGCGAACATGCAGGGAACTTGATATTGAAACAGTGGCAGTGTACTCCGAAGCCGACCGAACTTCGTTGCATGTACGTTATGCACATGAAGCTTATTACATTGGAAAATCACCTTCAAGCGAAAGTTATTTGAATATTAATGCCATTCTGAAAGTAGCAAAAGAATGCGGCGCCGATGCCATTCATCCTGGCTATGGATTTCTTTCGGAAAATGCAGAATTTTCGAGGCGGTGTACGGTCGAAGGTATCATGTTTATCGGGCCCACGCCGGAAGTAATTATCCAAATGGGAGATAAAATTCAGGCGCGTGATGCAATGAAAAAGGCAGGAATCCCTGTGGTTCCCGGAACCGAAGGCGCCATATCGGACGAAAATGAAGTTCTTGAATTTATAAAGCAAATTCAGCTTCCGGTAATGATTAAAGCTTCTGCCGGCGGCGGCGGAAAAGGAATGAGACTCGTAAAAAATGAATCGGAAGTGGTTTCGGCAGTTCGGGCAGCACGTTCAGAAGCAATGTCGGCTTTTGGCGATGATTCGGTTTATATTGAAAAGTATATTTCATCTCCACATCATATCGAATTCCAGATTCTGGCTGACGAACATGGAAATGTGGTTCATTTGTTTGAAAGAGAATGTTCAGTTCAGCGTCGTCATCAGAAGATGATTGAGGAAACTCCTTCACCATTGATGACTCCTGAATTACGCGAAAAAATGGGGAATTCGGCAGTTGAAGCGGCCAAAGCAGTTAATTACACCGGTGCAGGAACCATCGAATTCCTGGTGGACAACAACCTGAATTACTATTTCCTTGAAATGAATACCCGCCTTCAGGTTGAACATCCGATTACAGAGCGTATTACCGGAATCGATTTGGTTAAACAACAAATTTTAATTGCTGAAGGCCAGGTTCTCGAATTCGCACAGGAAGAAATTAAACAACGCGGACATTCCATCGAATGCAGGATTTATGCAGAAGATCCGGATAATAATTTTATGCCAAGCCCCGGCAAAATATATAAAATCTCCGAACCTCTTGGTTTGGGCGTTAGAACCGACGGTTATGTATACGAAGGTTATGAAATTCCGATTTATTACGACCCAATGATTTCGAAATTAATCATTTGGGGTAAAACACGCGATGAATCAATCCGAAGAATGCGGCGCGCGTTGTATGAATATAAAATTACCGGCGTAAAAACATCGATTAAATATCTGGAGCGGATTATGAACAATAAGAATTTTATCGATGGAAATTATGACACTCATTTTATTGAAAACAACCAGGCCGACTTAATGTCGTCTTCACCATGCGAAGATTGCGACGATATGGTTATTATTGCTGCATTTATCGATTATTTACAAAAAATCAGCAATTCAGGCGAACATTCAAAGGAATTTGTACGACCTCAAAGTCGCTGGAAAAAAGTACCTTACAATAACTTTTAAATAACAATTATGGCTATTGAAATTAAAGTCGGTGACCGTATTGCCTGGGTCGATTTAATCAATCAGGACGGAAATCTCCTGGAAATTGATGTCGATGGCAAAATCTATAATGTAGACTTGCTTCACACTGCGGATGGAACATTCTCTATTCTTCAGGGCGGACATTCCTATAATATCGAACTCGTTCCGCATAATCAACCAAAAAAATATACGGCTTACACGCTATACCAGGAATTTGAACTGGAAGTCATCGATGCCGAAGCACGGTATTTAATGAACCGGGGTGGAAATGGATTTGCATCTTCCGACAAAAAAATATCGTCGCCAATGCCAGGAAAAGTAGTAAAAGTTCTTGTTCAGGAAGGTGAAGAAGTAACCGAAGGACAAACACTTATCATTATTTCGGCGATGAAAATGGAAAGTGAATACAAAGCTCCAATGGATGGTAAAATCAAAAAAGTAAGTGTAAATGACGGCGATACCGTGGATGGTAGCCAGGTATTAGTTGAATTGGAATAAACCTAAATTGTGCATCTGAAATACACTTGTAACGAAATCCGGTATAATTTTCAGATGCCACGAGTAAAAATAAACAATTTTAAACGTATGAATTTAAAGGAAAAATACGAACAGCTGGAGGATTATAACAAAAAAGCCGAGCTTGGCGGCGGTGTTGAACGAATTGAAAAACAACATGCTGCAGGAAAAAAATCGGCTCGCGAACGAATATTGCAATTGCTGGATCCGGGTACATTTACCGAAGTGGACAAACTGGTGACTCACCGCAGCTACGATTTCGGCATGGAAACCAATAAAATACTTGGCGACGGCCTAATTTCAGGTTATGGAAAAGTAAATGGTCGGCTTGTGTATGTGTTTGCGCAGGATTTTACAGTTTTTGGTGGTTCTCTTAGCCGTGCAAATGCCGATAAAATTGTGAAAATTCAGAATTTAGCGCTGAAAATGGGAGCTCCGGTTGTAGGATTAAACGACTCGGGCGGCGCTCGTATCCAGGAAGGTGTTGAAAGTCTGGCTGGCTATGCAGACATCTTTTACAATAATGTAATTTCATCGGGAGTAATTCCACAAATTTCAGCCATTTTGGGGCCATGTGCCGGTGGAGCGGTATACTCCCCTGCCCTTACCGATTTTATTTTCATGGTGAATGAAAAAAGTCACATGTTTGTTACCGGGCCTGAAGTTATTAAAACGGTAACCCACGAAGATGTTTCAAAGGAAGAATTAGGCGGTGCGTTAACACATAACAGCAAAAGCGGTGTTGCACATTTTAATGGCCCCGATGAAGACACAACCATTATGATGATTCGTGAATTATTAAGCTTTCTGCCATCGAACAACCTGGAAGATCCGCCGGTAAAAACTACTATCGATCCTTCCGATAGGGTTGAGGAAAGCCTTCAGGATATTGTTCCTGCCGATCCAAATAAACCTTATGATATGCATGAAATTATCCAGAAAGTAATCGACAATAACCACTTTCTGGAAGTTCAGTCGCAATATGCACAAAATATTATTGTGGGTTTTGCCCGTTTTGGAGGAAAACCGGTTGGAATTGTTGCCAATCAACCCGCTCATCTGGCAGGCGTTTTAGATATTAATTCATCGGTAAAAGCGGCACGTTTTGTACGTTTTTGCGATGCATTTAATATTCCACTGGTAACCTTTGTTGATGTTCCCGGATTTTTACCCGGAACCAGCCAGGAATTTGGCGGCATTATTAAACATGGTGCAAAATTATTATATGCATTTTCGGAAGCTACAGTTCCAAAAATTACTATTAATTACGCGTAAAGCCTATGGTGGTGCATACGATGTGATGTCGAGCAAGCACATTGGAGCGGATGTAAATTTTGCGTATCCCACTGCAGAAATTGCAGTTATGGGGCCAGAAGGTGCTATTAATATTATTCACCGGAATAAATTTACCGAAGAAGAAAGAGCCGGTGCGGTTCAGGAATACCGCGAAAAATTTGCAAATCCGTACAAAGCAGCTTCATTAGGTTATATCGATGAAATTATTCATCCGAAAAATACACGTAAAAAAATTATCGATGCCCTGGATATGACCCAAAATAAACGGAAATCGAATCCGCCAAAAAAACACGGAAATATTCCGCTTATAATAATAGTATAACAGGTTTAAAAAATCCTTGCTACATGCGTGGCAGGGATTTTTTTATTTTGTAAAAGGTACTAAGGTATTTTCAGCTTTATTGAAGTGAGGGTTTCTTTATTTATGTTTTCCCTATTCAAAATCCTTTCGTACAGCTTCAGGTATTTTTTGGCCATTAGTTTATGAATTAAATTGGCTAAATGCATAATCGTTGCACAGGCTTCGGCTAAAGGTGTCAAGATTTTGAAAAGCAGTTGTCAGTTCGTTCAACGAATTGCTCAGAAAACCAATTTCCGGGGGAATTAATTCAGGAAGCGCGCCATAATTTGTACCGATAACCGGACAACCAAAAAAAAGACTTTCGATAATTGCCAGCCCAAAAGGTTCGTGCCATAATACAGGAAAAATCAATGCTTTTGAATCATTCAGAATCTCATTTTTTACCTCGTCTCCAACCATACCGTAAAATGATGCATAACTCGTAAATTGTAAACCGAAGCCCCATTTTCAGATTAAAACGCTCTCCACCTAATATTTTAATTTCAGTTTTGTTTTTTTGGCCATTTTTATTGCACCATTTACATTTTTTATGCGCCATGCAGCTTTTCCGAAAAAATGCACATAATTTCTTTCGTTCTTTAAATCAGGTTTCCCGTATTCATCCCAGTTTAATCCGTTATAAACAAATGCATCGGCATGATATCTTTTTGCATGATTTTTTGAAACAAAATTGGTATTCGGAAAAAACTGTGTTTCTTCAGGCAAATTTCCATGAATGGTAATTAAATGCGGAAATTCAATTTTATCTTTTGGTTGAAAATGAATATGGACAAAATCGGTTGATTCTCGGAATTTGCTCATGAATTGGTTTTTCGGGATTGAAATGTTAAAACGTTGGCAAACGGGCATGTCGAACCTTCAGAAACCAGAAAAGTGATTTTATGCCCCATATTTAACCAATTCCTGCGCCAGATACCAAATTACCCGCTCAATGCCGCCATAGGCAATTACAGGTATTTTACTATTATGTACAATTACAATATTCATCCATATGAATAATATCATATACAAAGGAAAACGTGAAATTTTAATTATACAAATGGATTCATTCTTTATTAATTATTTGAAAAATAACATTTTATTTCTATTTTTGCGCGTCCAAAAAATTTGGATTTATATTAATAATTTAAAAATTAGATGATTATGTTGAATCAGTACGAAACCGTCTTCATTTGTACTCCCGTTTTATCTGAGCCACAGGTAAAGGAGGCGGTAAAAAAATTCAAGGACATCATCACGTCCAACGGAGGTGAAATGCTCCACGAAGAGAATTGGGGGATGAAAAAACTGGCTTACCCGATTCAAAAGAAATCTACAGGCTTTTTTCAGTTATTTGAATACAAAGCCGATCCTGCATTTATTTCAAAATTGGAAACTGAATTCCGTCGCGATGAAAAAGTTATTCGGTTTATGACCGTAAAACTCGACAAATACGCTATTGAATACAGTAACAAGAGAAAAAGACTTCAGAAAGAATCAAACAGAAAAGGAGGGATAAAAAATGGCACAAGGATCAAGCGAAATCAGATACCTGACTCCACCGTCAGTAGAGATTAAAAAGAAAAAGTATTGCCGTTTCAAGAAAAACGGAATTAAATATGTGGATTACAAAGACCCGGAATTCCTGAAAAAATTCCTGAACGAACAAGGTAAAATTTTACCACGCCGTATTACCGGTACTTCACTGAAATATCAGCGTAAAGTTGGCCAGGCGATTAAACGCGCCCGCCAGATTGCTTTATTGCCATTTGTAACCGATATGATGAAATAAGGAGGACTTAAAATGGAAATTATATTAACACAAGACGTTGAACGTTTAGGAAATAAAGATGACGTTGTGACTGTAAAAGACGGTTACGCCCAAAACTTTCTTATTCCGAATAAAAAAGCAATTGCTGCCAGCAGTTCAGCAAAAAAAATACTTGCAGAAAACATTAAGCAGCGCGCACATAAAGAAGCTAAATTAAAAGATGAAGCTTTGAAAATTGCCGATAAACTGGCAAACAAACAAATTAAAATCGGTGCAAAAACCAGCTCACTGGGTAAAATTTTCGGTTCGGTTAATACCATTCAATTGGCTGAAGCCATTAATAAGAAAGGTTTTGAACTCGACCGCAAACAAATTATTTTGCCCGAAGACAGCATTAAGGAAGTTGGCACATATACCGCTAAAATTAAGCTGCACAAAGAGGTTATTGTTGATCTCGAATTTGAGGTAGTTGCAGAATAATTAATAAAACCATTTAATATATTGAGGGTTTCCGTAATTCGGAAACCCTTTTTTATATGCTCTCCTGCAAATTTATATTCTTTTATTTTCAGGCGTTTTTCAATGCTTCAATATCCAGCTTTTTCATTTTCATAAACGCATCGACTACCCGCTGCGACCGTGTGGGATCACTTATCAGTTTTTCAAGTACAGCCGGAACGATTTGCCACGACACCCCAAACTGATCTTTCAACCAGCCACACTGTTCGGCTTCAGGCACGGCAGAAAGTTTTTTCCAGTAATGGTCGATTTCATCCTGCGTTTCGCACTGAACCACCAGAGATACCGCTTCATTAAAGCCAAATGCATGATCCAGCGAACTGTCCATAACCATAAAGACGTTATTTTGTAAGCGAAACTGAGCATGTTTTATCGTGCCTTCCACATCGGGCTCTTCCGCTGTATATCGCGAAATTCCTGCAACAGAAGAAGGTTTGAAAACAGAGGTATAAAACTGAATGGCTTTTTCGGCATTTCCGGCTTGTCTTCCTGTGAACATGAGCAGAGGGGTGAATTTCTGGCCTACGTCTTCCATTTTTCCCAGCGACAATTGCCAACTGACACCGAATTTATCCTGCACCCAGCCGTATTTATCACTCCACGGATATTTATCGATTTCCATTAATGCCTGACCACCTTCCATTAATTTTGCCCATGTATTATCAACTTCCTCCTCTGTTGTGCACACTACATAAAACGAGATGGATGGATTGATAGTAAAATGTGGCCCTCCGTTCAGGCACATAAACCTTTGCCCTGCCGATTCGAAAGTCACCACCATCGGATTTTCCGCAGTAATTTCAGAATGATGAAATATGGAACAGTAAAATTCCGCTGCTTCCTTTGCTTTCCCGTCAAACCACACACATGGATACATCTGATTTTTCATTGTTATTGTTTTTATATTGCTTTTTTTAGTCGTCACCTAACATAAAGTCGGGTGACGACTATGAATTGTGCTATTCCTTCTTTTCCGAACAATTAAACATCCACATTACGCCAAATTTATCGACACAACTTCCAAAATAGTCGCCCCAGAACATATCCTGAAGTTCCTGCTCTACCTTTCCGCCTTCTGAAAGCGCCTTAAACAGTTTCCGTGTTTCTTCCCGCGTATCGGGCTGAAGGTTAATGTAAATATTGTTGCCCATGGTTACGCTGAAGCCCATTTCTTTTGGAGCATCGGAACCCATTAGCATAAAGCCGCCCAAAATAGGTAGGCTAACATGCATTACTTTTTCCATAACAGCTTCGGACATAGCATGCGAATCATCCGAAGGCGGAACATCTTTAAACCGCATTATTCCTTCTCCGGCAAACTCGCCGCCAAATACCTTTTTATAAAATAGAAATGCTTCTTCCGTGTTTCCGGGGAAATTGAGATATACATTTACTGCTGCCATAATTTTTAATCTTTAATTTTTAATCTTTGTCTAATTATTGTCTAATCCGATTCACAAATTTCTTTTATTTTTTGAAGCGCCACTGGCCATGTTTCTGAAAAATATTCTTTATACTTTTCGCTGGTATCCATCTCTACAGAAAGCAATGTATTCCCGTTTTCTTCCGTGATAGTGTAATTCTCGAGCGAACCCGACCACTCATCCACTTCTGCGCCACTTGTAATTTCTTTATCGTCCAGGACAATGCCTAAATGCTCGATACTTACAAATTCATTGGGAATATTTTCTTTTATTCGGCTAACCATTCCGCCTGATTTGCCACTTTTGTCAGTTCCCAGAAAAAGCATTTTTGAACCTTTTCCCCAGGTACCTTTATAATAGGAGGTAGGATTAAAAATGGCTGTCCATTCGCCATAGGTTTTTTTATCGAGCATAGTTTGGTAAACTTTCTGCGGGCTTGTATCAATTTGTATTTCGAAATGCAATCGTTCCAGATGCTCCGGTTTTTCAGCATATTTTTTAAAATTTTCAAGAATTGCCTGCCAGCCGTTTTTTTGCATGTCAACCGGATTTTGCGTTTCGGCTTCAAAAGTTTCGGTAACATGTGTTTTATTGTTATCCTTTTCAAATTTTATTTTTACCTCACGTCCGTCATCCATAACATATTCAATGAAATTGTACGGTTCAACAATGGTATACTCACCACCGAAATCAAAACCAAAGCTTCCGTCTTTGGCCTCCATTCTCGATGTAAATTTCCCTCCTTTGCGCAAATCATTTTTTGCCCACGGACAATGCCAGTCGTCCGATGCAAAGCTCCAGCGGGTTATATGTTCTGGTTTTGTCCAGTAATCCCACACCTTTTCAACCGGTGCATCAACAGTTACCTTAACTGTAATTAATGTTTTTTCCATCGTTTTCATAATAAACTTTTTATCGTTTTTGTCGTTTTTATTTCGATAGCATAAAATTAAAGTGGTTATGCGAATTTTGAGAAGTGTGAAAACGACAAATTGAAGGTAATTTACGACAAATTTGTCTTAATAAAATACCATGAAAAGAATCTCAATTTTAGTTGCTGAAAATTCAGTTATTCAGTCTATTGCCGATCCCCGTTATTGTTTCGATACCGTAAATCAGTTTCTAAATCTCAATGGAAAACCCACAATGTTTAAGGTTGAACTGGTAGCTGCAGAAAAGGAAATAAATTTAAACAACGGGCTTTATACCATTCATGCCGAAAAATTAATAAGTGAAGTTGAAAAAACAGATTTGGTGATTATTCCTGCGCTATTTGGAAACATGCCAAAGGCGGTTGAATTAAACCAACAGCTGATTCCGTGGATAATAAAACAATACGATTCCGGAGCCGAAGTAGCTTCACTATGTGTTGGCGCTTTCCTGCTGGCATCCACTGGCTTGCTGAACGGGAAAAAGTGCTCTACGCATTGGGGATTTATAACTGATTTCAGCAAAATGTTTCCCGATGTGGATGTACAACACGGAAGGATTATTACCGAAGAAAGCGGAATATATTCCAGCGGTGGGGCAAATTCATACTGGAACCTTTTACTTCATTTGGTTGAAAAATATACCAACCGGGAAACCGCGGTGTTAACTTCAAAGTATTTTGCCATCGATTTTGGCCGAAACAGCCAGTCGTTTTTCGCCATGTTTAAAGGACAAAAACAGCATAACGACGAAGAAATTAAAATGGCCCAGGAGTTTATCGAGAAAAATATTGAAGAGAAAATTACCGTGGACGAACTGGCTGAAAAAACGGCCGTTGGTAGAAGAAGTTTTGAACGGCGGTTTAAACGTGCCACCAACAATTCGGTGCTGGAATATATTCAGCGTGTAAAAATTGAAGCTGCCAAACGAAGTTTTGAAACCAGCCGCAAAAATATAACTGAAATCATGTTTGATGTTGGATATACCGATACAAAAGCATTTCGATCCACCTTCAAAAAGATAACCGGAGTAACACCACAGGAATATAAAAACAGGTATAGTAAAATCGCCATTGAATAAGTAGAGAAAAACTATTGCTTTTCGTAATTCCAGATTTCATTATTGCTTAAATAGAGGTATTCCTTCATTCAGATTTATAATCTTTCCATATCCATAAAAGCGTATCGCCAAGCGTTTGCTCAAATACTTTTGAATCGCAATGTTTGGTAGCCAGACTATATACAAAACGGTAGTCGTAACCTTTCTTCTTTAATGCTGCAGCGGTTCGTTCGTTGGCCATTACCCAGTTATGGTGCGTTTCTTCCGGGTCGTCAAAACGCAGATCGTTCTCCGATACATGCATAAAAATCCGAAGCGGTTTCTTTTCGTTGTTTTCAATTAGTTTCATTCCTGAATGATATTCCCATGCCCCCAGCGGGAAATCAGCTTCTTCAGGCGCATCATCATCCTGCTGGTCGACAAATGTTCCGGAATAGGAAATAATCCGCCGAAACAAATCGGGGCGAAACCAGCCTATAGTAAGCGCTGCAGCTCCTCCTGAACTACAGCCCATTACTGCTTTCCCCCAGGGATCTTCGGTAAATGCAATATTTGGATAAGCTGCTTTAATTTCGGGATTATTCAGTACAAGTCGGCAGAACTTCATTATTGATAAAGCGCGCAAACCGGTCCGACATGGTATCGTATTCCAGACCTCGTTCACTTCCCTTGGAATCATCACCGCCGTTTTGCACCGAAATCACGATAAATGCAGGCAATCTTTTGTCTTTTTCCTTTGCGATGGTAAGATTATCCAGCGCATTGCAAACCTGTTCGAAATGGCTTGGCCCATCGGTTGCAACAAGAATTGGCGCTTTTGTTCCATCTTTATATTCAGCAGGAACATAAACAAAAATCTTTCGTTCATCGCGAACCGGCTTTTGTGGATCGAGCGTAGAATCGTCGCCTGGAAAGATTTTGCTTTCAGCTAATGGCATGGTAAATTCGAATGTTTTTCCCTTTGGATTACCTAAATCGGTGAGTACAGGATCAATATTATATTCAGGGCCAATTACAATTTTCTCCTGCCCATTCGCAGAAATTGAAAATCCGATAATTATCAGAATCAGAAATACAGAGCTTTTGCAGCAACGAAGTTTAGATTTTAGTTTCATAATGAAATATTTACGAAGATGATTAATCCAAATAGAAAAGAAAAAATGAGGCGTTTTGTTCATACTGAACACTGCGACTGAAAACTGCGACTGATTAAGACTGATAACTAAACTGATCTGCGACTGACAGAAAACTGCGACTGAAAACTGCGACTGACACTGCGACTGAAAACTGCGACTGATCACTAAAACTGCTCACTCCATAATTTCCTAAATTATCAACCGCACTCCACCCAAATCTTCCACCTTATACGGGAAGTGATCTCCCGGGGATGCGATAAACATAAAATTGATGGGGATATTCCATTTTTTCGATAGCCGTTTTATTAATTCCGGTCCGAATTCTCCTTCAACAATAAGGCTTTCCACGTCGATTTCAGGATATTCCACATCGATTATTTCTACCATGTTTTTAAATTTTTCTATAAATTCCGATTCATCTTTATTCGATGGATCAGCAACATGGACAATTCTGATGCAATGGGTATGTTCGTTCTTTTTTATATACAACATCACTTTGTTTAATACAGCAATATTGTCGCGCTTGGCAAAATAAACAAACTGCTGTGCATTAATAGAATTAATAACGCCGTTTAGCCTGCTGCTTAATTTTAGAAACCAGTTTCGTATATAATTGAAAATATGCAATGAAATACGCAGTATAATCCTTAACAGTAGTACGCGGTTTAGCATAATAGAAATAAAAATGATGGCCGGAATAAAATAGCTCAAAAACACTCTCGTATTCGACGGAATATAAGGATCTTCAGGTTTCATCATAATATTACCGGCTAAAGCGATTACAACTGCAATCATTGCCACAATTACGCTTATCCATTTTGCATTTTCGGGCCTTGGAAGTTTTGCCCTTCTCACTTTAAGCATAATATTTCCGAAACCAAATAAAAACATAACCGACAAAAAAGAAATAGTATATACCCCGGCGAGGATACCCACATTTCCGTTGGTAATTAATAACACAGAAACCGACAAAATAAAAAACATGATTATAATCCGGTAAGAACTTCCGCGCTTATTCTTCCGCAGAAAGAAAAGTGGTAATATTCGATCGAGTGTCATTCGCTCCAATAAACCCGAAACGCCAATGTACGAAGTTAAAACAGCTCCGCTCAGAACTAACACGGCATCTGCGGAAATAAGTGTCGACAACCAGTTCCCGGACGACAAATGGCCCATATACGACAATAAGGTGGTGGAATGTTCAGCCCTGATTTCGGAAACCGGAACTATGCTTAACGCTAAAAATGCCATAAGTGGATTGATTACGCTAACTACAATCCACATGTTCCGCAATGTTTTGCGAAATACGCCGCGCTCCTGTTCCTCCACAAAATTTGCCGAACTTTCAAATCCTGATATTCCGAGCATGGATGCCGAAAAACCAAAGAATATGGCCATTGAGATACTCCCTTCAACAGGTAAATTCCAGTTGTCAAAAAACTGGGTTAAGCCATTTTTTAATAAATGGAGTGAAATAAAAAAGGTAAGCAGCACCAACGACGACAAATGAAAAATAAAAATAAACGTAGCCACTTTTGCCGATTCGGTTATTCCCAATATGGTAAGAACGGCAAATAGCAATAAAAGGATTACCGTTGCAATAATCACCGGCATGGTTGTAAAAATATCGTGCAGATAATGCATAGCTTCATTTGCTGAAATAACCGAAGTGGCCATATACGACAAAATAGTAAGCGTAGCCGCCAGCGATGCAGTTGATTTGCTTGTGGTATTAAGCAATGCATTATATGCCCCACCATTTAACGGCAACGCACCTACAACTTCGCCATAAATTTTACGGAACAGGAACAAAACAAAGGCTACAATCAGCAGGGTTATCCAGGCGTATTGTCCGGCAAAGCCAATTGCCAGCGCCGAAACGTAAAGAACCGATGAACTTATATCGTTTCCACAAATGGATGTGGATGCCAATTCTCCAAGTTTTTTCTTTGACATTTTTTCGAAATATGTTCTTATTTAACCATTTTCACCCTTTACTGTTCACATACATTTGCTTTAAAAACGGGTTGAATTTTTGGAAATCTATCAAAAATAAACACAATTATATTAGATTACGGCGTTAACTGTTCCATAATTACTATGAATTTAAGATCAAAAATTTCCTTTAAGATTCTACTTTAGCCGGCTCTTATTAAAAGCGGTTAGACGATAAGAGTTTGTCTCAAAAAGAACTGCGCTATTTGAAGTCTTAATTTAATAATCAGTTAAATTTCTTTAAAATAATATTATTTATATTATCTTACAAAAGAACAGAAAATTTAAAATGATTGAAAAATTGACTAAATCACAGGAACTCTTAAACCGAAGAAAAGAGGCAGTTGCTAACGGTGTAGGTGTCTTTAACACCGCTACGGTAAAAGATGCCAAAGGCGCGATTATTATTGATGCCGACGGTCATGAACTTATTGATTTTGCCGGAGGAATTGGAGTAGTAAATGCAGGACACTGCCCGGAACCAGTTGTTGCTGCGATAAGAGAGCAGGCAGGAAGGTATCTTCATACCAGTTTTAATGTAGTTACCTATGAACCCTACATTGAATTATGTGAGGAATTGATTAAGATTCTCCCACATGGAAAAAAGACCAAGGCTATGCTGGTGAGTACTGGTGCAGAAGCTGTAGAAAATGCTATAAAAATTGCCAGACAAGCCACCAAACGACCTGCTATTATTTGTTATACAGGAGCCTATCATGGTCGTACCATGATGGCCATGACATTAACGAGTAAGGTAAGTTATAAATATGATTGCGGGCCGTTTGCGCCAGAAGTTTATAGACTTCCGTTTCCGAATCTATACCGTTATCGGGGCACTCGGGATGAAGCCTCCTTTGTAAAGGATGAACTCAAGAGACTGCGTGAAAGCGCCCTTAATTTGGTTGATATCAACAGCGTTGCCGCTATTATTTTGGAACCGATACAAGGAGAAGGCGGATTCAATCCAATACCAAAAACATATTTGGAAGGCCTCCGGGAATTTTGTGACGAGCATGGTATTATGCTCATCATGGACGAAGTGCAAAGCGGTTTCTGTAGAACAGGACATTGGGCAAGTTGGCAACATTATGGTGTTCAGCCCGATATAAGCACCTATGCTAAATCAATGGGCTCCGGTCTTCCTATAGCGGCCGTTATAGGACGTGCCGAGGTAATGGACGCTGCGGCATCAGGGTCTATTGGCGGCACATATATCGGCAGTCCGGTTTGTTGCGCTGCAGCTTTGGCGACTATACAATATATGAAGGACATCAATCTTAATCAACGGGCTAAAGAAGTAGGGGCGATTATTATGAACCGTTTAAAAAATCTAAAGAAGCAATGTCCGGAAATTGGAGATGTTAGAGGAATTGGAGCTATGATTGCTATTGAGTTTGTAAAAAATAGTGACCCCACACAACCAAATTCAGAAATATGTGCAAAAATCGTGAAAGGTTGTTCAGAAAATGGCTTAATAATGTTGAGTGCAGGAACGCATAAAAATATTATCAGAATTCTATCGCCTTTAGTAATAACATCACAACAATTGGATAAGGGCATGTCAATTTTAGAAAACGAAATTAAAAAAGCTATAAAAAAATAATTATGAGACCATTCGCAATAGCTGGAATACAGATGAGGGTATCAGCAGTAGTTTCCAATGTGGAAATGATGAAGTTAAAACTTGATATTACCATGAACCTCTATCCCTGGATAGAGATGGTGATGTTTAGTGAGCTCTGCGCCTATGGCCCATTGACACATACCGCACAGGAAATTCCAAACGCATTTGAATCGGAAATGCAGGCCATGGCCAAAAAATATGAGATCTGGCTAATTCCTGGTTCGATATTCGAAATAAGTGGGGACAAGATTTACAACACTGCTACCGTAATTAATCCTAAAGGGGAAATCGTAACGCGTTATCGTAAAATGTTTCCTTTTTATCCTTATGAAACAGGAGTAACACCGGGAACGGATTTTTGTGTTTTCGATGTACCGGATGTTGGTCGGTTCGGAGTCTCTATTTGTTACGATATGTGGTTTCCGGAAACCATTCGAACATTGGCTGCAATGGGTGCCGAGGTCATACTGCATCCAACCCTTTCGGGCACTATAGATCGTGATATTGAATTGTCGATCGTTAGGGCTATGGCTTCGGTGAACCAATGCTACTTCTTCGATGTAAATGGATTGGATACGGGAGGTTCAGGACGATCCATAGTTTGTGGGCCCGACGGAATGATCATACACAAATCAGAAGGTACCGAGGAAATTATTCCTTTGGAATTGAACATACCGAGGGTTAAAAGAAGCCGTGAATTAGGCATATTACGCTTAGGTCAACCGCTAAAAAGTTTTAGAGATCATATTGGTCAATTCAATATCTATCAACCGAATGCACCACATCCATATCTTGATTCCCTTGGCCCATTAATAAAACCAACCCGGCTGGACAAATTAACAGAATTAATAATAAAGGAAGATGCTCTCGAGCATCCTGAATCTCCCATACATTACAAAGGAGATGGATCAATTTAAACAATATAACAAATGGGTGATGTAAGTTCAAATAAAAAAGTAGAAAGAAAAAATTCTCAAGGAAACAAACTTGCCTTACATTCAAAAAAATAAAATAAAGCGTGAAACAAAACAAAACAAAAAGTGAACCTTATTATAACATCGGCCAGTTACGGGTTGATTATTGGAACAAATTAAAAATTGAAACCTATGAACTTACCCGATGTCATAAGGGGTCTGTGAATGAAAAAACACATAAACTTAAAATCAAAGAGTTACTAAAAGATTTAAAAGGAGTGGAATATTTTTTCGCATTCCCGGGAAAAGAGCGGTTACAAAAACTCGAAAAAGCCTTTTCCAGTATTGAATATACGTCTCTATCCCATTTGGTAGCTGAAACCACAAGACAACTGTTAGGAGATAGTTATAAAAGCAATCCAGACTTCATCGATTTTGATGAGCACAATATGGAGTCTATAGAGGAATATGAGCAATATAATAATATTAGAAAAAACCATTTTGAGGTTTTGTTTGTAGACAATATTTCCTTAGAGGAAGAACATAAATTGAAGTTTAGTTTAAAAGCGCTGCGTACGCCTGGCGACAAATTCACTTATGGTGTTGTGGTGCAACGATCTTTTCAGGATGCCATGATTACCTTGCTTTTCAATCACAATATACAAGCAGTGGTAGTGCGATATGCCCCACCTTACTACTCAAAGTTGATCACACCTCTTATAAAACCATATATCGAAGAAGTTACAAAGCATGATTTTTCATCAAAATCAGAAACCGAACTTGGACCTTTCATTGGAGAGTTGATCAAACAACTCAGGCCCGAGTTAGACACTTATTATGTAACTGATTCTTCACTTGGACATCTAAAAGACAATACTATAAAAGGTTTCAGACGTATATTTTATCAATCTGAAGACATACAGGAACTACATCTAACTATTACGCGTGGTATCGCTGAACGTTATAATACGCCTTTCTTTTCCGCCCTGGTAGAATATAGTCAAAAACCAACCGGGGTCTTTCATGCGATGCCAATATCCCGTGGAAATTCGGTTTTTAAATCGAGATGGATCCATGATTTTGGTGATTTTTATGGTCGTAATATGTTTTTGGCGGAAACATCAGCCACAACAGGTGGGCTTGATTCCTTATTACAACCAACCGGGCCAATAAAAAAAGCCCAGGAGATGGCGCGTGATGCTTATGGTTCACTATACACCTATTTTGTTACCAATGGCACATCCACGGCTAATAAAATAGTTATGCAGGCCTTGGTTAAACCACAAGATGTTGTACTTATCGATAGAGATTGCCATAAATCGCATCACTATGGATTAGTCCTGGCAGGTGCTTATCCCGTTTATTTGGATTCCTATCCAATTGAAGAATACTCAATGTATGGGGCGGTTCCTCTGGAACAGATCAAAATCAAATTACAGCAATTAAACGAGGCAGGAAGACTAGACAAAGTGAAGATGTTATTATTGACCAATTGTACTTTTGATGGTCTGGTTTATAATGTGGAGCGCGTTATGGAGGAAGTCCTTGCGATTAAGCCGGATATGGTCTTTTTATGGGATGAAGCTTGGTTTGCCTTTGCGGGATTTGCGCATAATTATAAGCAACGTACTGGCATGTTCACAGCTAAAAAGCTTTATAATAAGTACAACAGTACCAATTATAGAAAGCATTACAACGATCATATTAAAGGATTGAAAAATGGAGACCAATCCTTACTACCCGATCCTGATAAGGTTCGAATACGAGTTTACGCTACCCAAAGTACCCACAAAACTTTGAGTAGCTTTAGACAAGGCTCTATGATTCATATTTGGGATGAGGATTTCCGCAGAAAAACTGAAAATACCTTTCTCGAAGCATATATGACCCACACCTCTACCTCGCCAAACTACCAGATATTGGCATCATTAGATGTTGGCCGGCGTCAAGTTCAACTCGAAGGATTTGAATTGGTTGAAAAGAGCATTGAAATGGCTATGGTATTGAGAGCCAAGGTGAATGATACGCCACAATTGAGCAAGTACTTCGATGTTTTGACTGTGCATGATTTTATCCCAAATAAATTTCGTCAAACAGGACTTAAGGAATACTACACCAAATATGAAGGTTGGAACCTCATGGATGAGGCATGGGAAAAGGATGAATTTGTTTTAGATCCTACTAAAATTACCTTGTATATAGGAAAAACCGGGGTTGATGGTGACACGTTCAAAAACAAATATTTAATGGATAAATTCAAAATCCAGATTAACAAAACATCTCGCAATACTGTATTGTTTATGACGAACATAGGAACTACCAGAGGTAGCGTAACTTATCTTATTAACGCCCTTTTAAAAATAGCAGATGAACTGGATGGTGAGTTTAAAGCCTTGAATGATAAGGAAAGGGAAATACGTGATAAAAGGATATATTCTTTAACCAAAGAGGTACCACCATTACCGGATTTTAGTTATTTCCATCATTCGTTTCAGGCTGTGCCAGGTGTTCCTGGAGGTAATTTACGAGAAGCCTATTTCTTGGCATACGATGAAGAAAATTATGAATATATCCCGTTAAACGACTGTTTGTCAATTATGGATAAAGGAAGAAAGATAGTTGCTTCAACCTTCGTAATTCCTTATCCACCAGGCTTTCCTGTGCTGGTTCCAGGCCAGGTAGTGAGCAATGATATCATCAATTTCCTATTAGCACTTGATGTTAGTGAAATTCATGGATACCGTTCCGATCTGGGACTCAGAGTATTCAAAGAAAAGGTGCTCAACAGGCATAATATTACTACTTCCATGGCTGGCATGTCTATGGGAAAAAGAAAAAGCAATTAATTCAGACATTTAAAAATATTATTATGACAAAAACAATAAACACAAATAAAGTTGCCAAACCAATTGGCCAAAAAACAACACTCGTAAAAGAGGGATTAAAAGCTGAAGTATTAAATGGCGTACCCGATATAAGACGATTCTTTTATAAAAATGAAATACCTCTGTATTTTATAAGTGCCACTAATTTCAATATGCTTGGTGCCGATGAATGGATAAAAGGATTTAAATTTATCTGTCAAATTGAATGCTTCGATGGTGAGCATCCTAATGTGTTTTCTCCTAAAGTGGAAATTCCGCATGATGAATTCACAAGTATTGAAGACATCAACAACTATCTGCTTCAACATCCTGAAGTTCAAGATTACTTGACTACCAGAAAAAAAGAGAAATCTACCGGGAAGGCTATGTTTTTGATGTTTGATGAAAACACAGAGAAGCTGGCAAAAAAATTAGGATTGCAAATCATGTTCCCTACAGCTAAAATGCGAACCTTCATGGACAATAAGGTAAACACAAACCGTATAGCAGAGAAAGCTGGTGTACCTTGCGTGCCTTATGTACTCTCACCTGTTTTGGATTATGCACACTTGAAGAATGTTTCTAAAATTCTTGGCAATGATTTAGTCATTCAAACACCTTTTGGCGATTCGGGTCATACTACTTTTTTTATCTCAAATGAGGATGAATTTAAAAAATATGAAGATGAGATTGTAAAAGAAAAGGAAGTCAAAATTATGAAACGCATCAATTGTAAAGGTTCAGCTATTGAAGCTTGTGTTACCAGACATGGTACAATCGTAGCTCCTTTAATGACAGAACTTAGTCGGGTTTAAGGAATTGACTCCTTACAAAGGCGGTTGGTGTGGGAACGAAATTTATCCAAATGCTTTTAGTCCTGAAATTCGTGATAAGGCTACAAAATACACTCAACTATTCGGTAATCAATTACGAAAAGAAGGTTACAAAGGCTATTTTGAATTGGATTTTCTGATTGATCAAGATAATGGTGAAGTTTATTTAGGTGAATTAAACCCCAGGGTTACTGGCGCAAGCTCCATAACCAACCATGCTGTATTTGCACTGGCAGATGCACCTCTTTTTGTATTCCACATTTTGGAGTGGATGGATGTGGAGTATAACTTAAACATCAAAGAAATAAATGAACGATGGGCTCTACAAGAGAACATTGACGGTTGGAGCCAGTTGATTATAAAACATACCGAAGATACCATTGAATATGTTTCTGAAGCACCAAAATCAGGAATTTGGAAAATGTTTGATAATGGTCACATTCAATTTGACAGAATGGATACACATAGAAGAGCCGTAGAGACTGAAAATGAAGCGTTTTTTCTTCATATTTCCAAAGAAGGAGATTATTTATATGAAGGGGCTGATATGGGCATTTTGGTATCAAGAGGTCGCATGATGACTGATGATTTTAAGTTAAACGAACGCGCAGGAAAGTGGATACATGCCATCCGTGGAAAATATGTCTCTCAGATTACTGAAGATAAACGTGAAAAAACAATACTTAAAGGTAGTTTAACTAAATAGAAATATGAATGTCCGGTTTTAAGTATGCTGCACAAGTATTGGAATTTAAAGGAGTAGAAGATTTTGAATCAACCGCATTTTCATACGGATAATTATAAAAAAATGGAGTTTAAAAGTATTAACCCTTATAATGGAGACCAGGTTGGATTATATACAGCCCTTACTCAGGAAGTATTGGTTGAAAAGTTAAACAGAAGCCAGCTGGCTTTTGAATCTTGGCGAAAAGTACCCATTGTGGAACGCTGTAATCTCATTAAGAAAGCAGGACAAGTATTACGTGATAATGTAGAGGAGTATGCCAAAATGATTACGCTGGAAATGGGGAAACCTATCTCTGAATCCAGATCAGAAGTTAATAAGTGTGCATGGGTATGCGATTATTATGCGGAAAATACCATAGGATTCCTTGCTGACCAATCCGTTACTTCCGAAGCTGATAAAAGTTTTGTTCGGCATGACCCTATTGGGAGTGTTTTGGCAATCATGCCCTGGAATTTCCCTTTTTGGCAAGTTTTTAGATATGCAGCACCAACTTTGACCGCGGGTAATACCGGCTTATTGAAACACGCCCCAAATGTATTCGGCTGTGCCCAACAAATTGAGGGAATATTCGCCAAAGCAGGTTATCCTTCATATGTTTTTCAAAATCTGATTGTTCATCACGATCAAACTGAACTAATCATTTCCAGCAATGCCGTAAAAGCAGTTACATTAACAGGAAGTGAAAGAGCAGGTTCTGCCGTAGCGGAAATAGCAGGACGTCACATAAAAAAAACAGTATTGGAGCTAGGTGGTAACAATGCTTTTATCGTATTGGAAGATGCAGATATTGATAAGAGCGTTAAAATAGCAGTTACTGCCCGAATGCTCAATTGCGGACAAAGTTGCATTGCGGCGAAGCGCTTTATTTTAATGGAGAGTATCTATGAAGAATTTGTGCATAAATTTACTAAAGCCGTAAAGGAGTTGAAATCGGGAGACCCAATGGATGAAAATACGGCGATAGGTCCACTCGCTAGGCTTGATCTTTCTGATCAATTGAACAAACAAGTTAAGGCATCTATTGCACAAGGCGCTAAATTATTGCTGGGAGGTAATCAAAAAGGTTGTTACCACGAACCCACCATTTTGGGCAATGTGGTGCCTGGTATGTCTGCGTTCGATGAGGAAACTTTTGGACCTTTGGCCGCTATGGTCAAAGCTAAAGATATAGATCATGCTTTTGAACTCTCGGAAAATTCCAAATATGGCCTTGGAGTAACAGTATGTACCAAAAATACGAAGAAGGCATTAAAATATGCAAACAGAGTTAGTGACGGCGCCTATTTCATTAACGAATTAGTTAAATCCGATCCCAGATTACCTTTTGGAGGCACCAAAAATTCGGGATACGGACGTGAACTGGCAAAAGATGGGATGATGGAATTTGTGAATCGAAAAACTGTTTATGTTAAGTTTTGATCATAACCACTAATTATAAGTAGATTACGCAGTAATGTTTTAAATCGGTTTCAACAGGAATTCTTTCAACCTCTGGAAACGCCGGATCCAATTTTTTTCTCTTTGGGATTTCGCTGATAATACTTAAATTGCTTTCCTTTCTTATAAAAACTAAACCAATGAAGAAAATCCTTTTGTCCATTTTATTATCCCTGAATATGGTTTTTCTGTTTGCACAGGAATATCCCTTTCAGAATCCTACGCTCGACGATGAATCCCGTTTAGACAACCTGATATCGCTGATGACACTGGATGAAAAAATCCGTTGCCTGTCCACCCGGCCTGCAATTCCCCGTTTGGGCGTTAACGGAACACGAACAGTGGAAGGATTGCACGGGCTGGCGCTCAGCGGTCCTGCCAATTGGGCGGTGAAAGGAAAAGGCGCTTCGGCAACCACCACTTTCCCGCAATCGATAGGACTGGCGCAAACATGGGATGCGGATTTACTTCAGCAGGTTGCTTCACTTGAGGCAGAGGAAACACGTTATCTTGCCCAAAGCCCGAAATACTTGAGCGCCGGGTTAATTGTTTTTGCACCCAATGCCGACCTAGGCCGCGATATCCGCTGGGGACGCACCGAAGAATGCTATGGAGAAGACCCGTTTCTGGCCGCAAAGATGACCGTTGCATATGTAAAAGGACTGCAGGGTGACGATCCGAAATACTGGAAAACAGCATCGCTGATGAAACATTTTCTGGCCAATAGTAATGAAAATGAACGCACAATAAATTCATCCGATTTCGATGAACGCCTGTTTCGCGAATATTACGGATATGCATTTTACAAAGGAATTACCGAAGGAGGTTCCCGGGCATATATGGCTGCCTATAATAAATATAATGGCATTCCGTGTGCCGTTCATCCGGTGTTAAAATCGGTAACGGTAAACGAATGGGGCCAAAACGGAATTATTGCCACTGATGGCGGTGCTTATCGATTGTTACTTACTGCACACCATTACTACCCTGATTTGGAAACCGCCGCAGCCGAATGCATTAAAGCAGGGATTACCATGTTTCTCGATAATTACCGGGAACCTTTGCAAAACGCCATCGATAAAGGCATGGTTAGCGAAAAAGAAATCGATGGAGCCGTGCGCGGAACACTCCGGGTTTTGCTAAAACTTGGCTTGCTGGATAATTCAGACAAAAACCCATATACAAAAATCGGAATAGCAGATACTACCGATATCTGGACAAAAGCTCAAACGCATGAACTGGCGCGAAAAGCTACTGTTGAATCGATCGTTCTTTTGAAAAACGAAAACAAAATGCTTCCATTGAATAAAAACAAAATAAAAACGATTGCAGTAATCGGTCCGAGCGCCAATATGGTGATTTCCGACTGGTATGCAGGAACACCGCCTTATCATGTTACGGCATTGCAGGGAATTAAAAATGCATTAGGCAATAATGTTGAAGTTTTGTTTGCTCAAAGCAACAAGGCCGATTCGGCAGTAATTGCAGCATCAAAAGCCGACGTAGCTATAGTTTGTGTGGGAAATCATCCGCTAAGCTATAATGTTGGCTGGGCAAAAAGCTATGTGCCAAGCGATGGCCGCGAAGGTGTCGACAGGGAAGCGATTTCGCTGGAACAGGAAGACTTGGTTAAGCTGGTGAAGAAAGCCAATCCGAATACAGTTTTGGTTGTTGTATCCAGTTTTCCGTTCGCAATAAACTGGTCGAAAGAAAATGTTCCGGCAATACTGCATATTTCGCAGTCGAGCCAGGAGTTGGGCAATGCATTGGCCGATGTTATTTTCGGTAAAGTGAGTCCTGCCGGAAGACTCGTTCAAACCTGGTCAAAGTCCATCGATGAATTACCGCCAATGCTTGATTATAATATCCGTAACGGGCACACTTATATGTATGATAAACATGAGCCATTATTCCCTTTTGGATACGGACTTACTTATACCACATTTGAATACAGCAAGCTGAATCCCGAAAAATCATCACTTGCTGATGGTGAAACAGTTAATATTTCGGTTTCTATAAAAAATACAGGAGATTACAATAGCGACGAAGTTGTACAGTTGTATGCCGGTTTTCCCGGTTCAAAAGTGGAAAGGCCTGCAAAAGCCCTGAAAGGATTTAAACGGGTTTTTATTCCAAAGGGAGAAACAATCAGATGTGGTTATTCCGGTAAAAGCCGAAGACCTGAAATACTGGGATGTCGATAAGCATGCCTTTGTTTTGGAAAAAGGAAATATCGATTTCTTCGTCGGGCCATCATCTGATGATGTCAAGCTTAAAGGTCAACTCAAAGTGGATTAGCGTTAACCGATAGGTTCAGCATTAATTTAAATTTTATTCCTTCAGCCCGGAGCTACGCTCAGGGCTGAAGGACATCGCACCGTTGGCGCTCAGAGAATGGGAAGCAAATTCCTATTTCGTGGCGATCGTTTCAATTTCGATTAAAACACCAAGCGGTAAATCTTTTACGGCAAAGGCTGCACGTGCCGGTTTATTTTCTGAATAATATTTTCCATACACTTCGTTCATCGCAGAAAAATTTTCGATATTACTTAACAGACAGGTTGATTTTACCACATCGGCAAACGAATATCCGGCGGCCTCGAGTATCGAGCCAATATTTTTCAATACCTGGTCGGTTTGTTCTTTGATTCCGCCTTCAACCACTTTCATGGTTTCAGGATTTAACGGAACCTGGCCCGATACATACAAAATACCGTTCACCTCTACCGCCTGACTATATGGCCCAATAGCTTTGGGAGCTTTTTCAGTTTGAATAATCCGTTTCATGTTTTTGCAAATTGGTTACTATCGAAAGTTGTCGTAAAAACTCTGGTTTTTCTGAATCCTTAAATCTTTTAGCATAGAAGCTTTGGCATTTATCGTAAAGCTGTAACTTTTAGCGTAACCAAACGGAACAAAGCTAAAGGCCATTTGCCAGCAATGCAAATCGCGGTTAACATTAAAAGTAGTATACGAAAACTGCCCGGCTTTAATATCAAAATTGGTATTCATACTTACTTTCCATTTTGGCGTGAGACTGAGGTTTCCGCGCAATCCCAGCGTTTGGGTTACCCGGCCATTTGGTGCGCTGTTACTGGGGCCCGAATAATTAAAGCTGTAGTCGAAGCCAAAACTCCATGGTATATTGAAATTAATATAATTCTCCGAAATGTCGGGAACAACCACTTCATCAACTAAATCCGGGTCATTCTGGAACAGTTTTATTTTGCTGCTCTTTTTTCTTTTTATTTTGCGAACTGAAATTCATCCCAAAGGAAAGATTGGCACGTGTAACACGCCCCAATCGTTGTATACCACGCCTCGAATTCCAGATATACTGATTTATTTTCTGGTACTTATCGTTTACCTCATACGGATCAAGAATGGTTCCCATATTAATACTAACGCCGGCAACTGTTGTACGGGCACGAATACTAATTGGCGACAGGTTCAACGAATCGGCAATCAGGTTATACGAAGTTCCAAAACTTAAATTGTCGATAATTTTTACCTTCCTGTATTTTTTTTCGGCATCGGTCTTTGTAGTATCTTTTGTGTCTAAAACTTTCATTTCGAGATTGTTGTTCACCGACAGGTTTATTGATCCTGAAGCTCCCCTGCCAGGTGAACCGCCATAAATACCACCTGCATTTATATCGAAATAATTGTAATTACCGTTTTCATCGACCTGCACTTTTTGCCAGTAATTGAATCGTGGATCGCCAAAATCGGGCGTATAACTAAAACTGGCCGATGGAGTTATTTTATGCCGAATACCCTTTATTTTTGAATTTGGATTTCTGGGTATAAACATCCCATAAATATTGGTTGATGAACTCAGCGAATAGCCATAGTCGTAAACTCTGCTTAAACCGCGAATCGTATCGATTTCAACATGAGTTTCCCTTCCGACAAAATTATTAAAAGTCTCATCAGCATGATAGGAATAACTATATTTCTTAAAATACCACTTTTCGTTATAGCTAATACTTGGGCTTACATTAATATACCTTAACAGGTTAAAACTTGGAAACGAGATAGGCAGATTATGCCGAATCCCGTTATTCCATTCATCCGGAAATTTTTTCTTTAATATTTCATATTCTTTAGCGCTAATTGTATTCCTCATATTTAAGGTATAATTAATTCCAAATTTTTCGTAGAACTTCACCGGGCCTGCCCTGATCTTTTTGCGAAACGGATAAACTTTTGCCATACTGAAGGTTAATTCGGGCAGCGTAAGCGAAAGCGTTGTATCACGTGAATTCTGCGCATGCCTAAGATTCATCGACATATTGAAAGGTGTATTTTCGAATTTACGCGTATAGGAGATACTCGATGATTTCTGGTTTCTCAAATAATTATTTCCGCCTTGTTGTCCAATGTATGAATTCTGCCGGTCGTAACCGCTGGTCGAAAAGTTTACACTTGCCGAAAATGTCCGGTTGGGATTCGCTTTCGGATCCTGGCTGTGTGCCCACGAAACCTGGAATTGTGGCGATTCGGTGTATGTATCCTGGCCTTTTTCACCGTATTTATTCAACGTATATTTAAAATCGAAATTTCCGTTGAATTTGTACCTAACCCTGTAATTCGTATGCAAATTTACACCCCACGAGCCTTTGGAATAAAGGTCGCCTTTTACCGATAAATCGAAATATTGACCGGCTGCCCAATAATAACCTCCATCGCGGAGAAAAAACCCACGGTTTCGTTCTTCGCCATACATCGGTATCAGTATTCCTGAAGTGTAAGTTGTTGAATTCGGAAAATAGCCAAACGGCAAAATCGGGAAATATATCGGAAAATCTTCCAGAACCATATATGCCGGCCCGGTAATAATCTTCTTATTCGAAATTACTTTAGCTTTCGAAAGGTGCATATAGAAATGAGGATGCGGCGCATCACAGGTCGTATACTTTGCTTTTTCGGTAATAAATGTTTCTTTCCCGATTTTTTTTGTTCTGTCGCTTAAAATAAAACCTTCGCCTTGTTCCGAAACAACCTTGGTAATAAATGCCTTTTCGGTTTCAAAATTATATCGCATCGTCTCCGATTCATATTGCTCGGCACCTTGTTTAAAAATCGGTTTTTGAACCAGCGTTTCGGTACTGTCCATAATTCCTTCGGCATATATCTCCTTGGTATCCAGATTCAATTCGATATAATAGGCCGTAAGTTCTATCTGCTGATAGGTTACTTTCGCATTGTTGTACAGAAATACTTTTTGCCCGTCAAGCGAAAAAATTATCGAATCTGACGCATCATACACAATAGGAGCCTCAATCATCGGTTTTTTAATTGTATCAGCTTTCATTGTGTCAACCGCAATGGAATCGGTTTGAAGTGTATCAAGAGGAACTAATTCCGAAGCAGGATTTTCGTTTGTCGCATTTACCGTAGTATCGGCTGGCGAAATTTCGGTTTCCTGACCAAAAATAAAGATGGGAATGACAATGAATAAATATGTTAGTATTGTTTTGTACAAGATGCTTTCTGAATTACTACCTGCTTTGGCTGGACAAAAATAAAAATAAGGGTTACACTATAAAGCTAATAAATGCAAAATAATTTTAATATTTCTATTTTTACAGCGGAAACAGCAGACACAATGATCCAAATTATTCTGAAATATATAATTATTCCTGTTTTACTTGTTTTCTCTATTGCAAAAATGTGCAATGGAGATAATCATTCGAAGGCAAAAGATGGAACAAAGGTTTCGGTGGTTGTAATCGATCCGGGACATGGCGGAAAAGATTTTGGCGCATCGGCAGGCTCTGCCCTGGAAAAGGATATTGTACTTTCGCTTGCGCTTAAACTGGGGCAATATATAAAATCTGCTTATCCTGATATTAAGATAATTTACACACGCGATAAAGATGTTTTTATTCCGCTATACGAACGTGCTCAAATTGCAAACAGAAATAAGGCCGATCTATTTATTTCGATTCATGTAAATGCCGTTCCACAAACTTATGTACACGGAACCGAAACATATGTACTCGGTCAGCACAGAACAAAAGAAAATCTCGAAGTGGCTAAAAAAGAAAACTCAGTTATTCTTTTGGAAGATAACTACACCACAACTTACGAAGGTTTCGATCCAAATTCGTCGGAATCGTACATTATGTTCGAGCTTATTCAGAATGAATACCTTGAACAAAGTGTGATGTTTGCTTCAGATATTCAGAATCAGTTCAGAGAGCAGGCGAATCGTGCCGACCGAAGCGTTAAACAATCAGGATTTCTTGTCCTTCGCCGCATTTCCATGCCTGGTGTTCTGGTGGAAGCAGGTTTTATTACCAATGCTAAAGAACGAAGCTATATGTTTAGTGAAGATGGAAAAATTAAACTTGCATCATCCATATTTGAAGCGTTCAGGAATTATAAAATCAGGGTTGAAAACAAAAGCAGTTTCACTTTAATAACAAATTCTGAAGATGAGGTGAATACTAATGATGCTTCAGAAAACAATAAAAAGAATCGGGAAACCGAAACACCGCAGGCTCAACAAAAAAGCAACCTCATATTTTCTGTACAAATTTCAGCAACGAATAAAAAACTTGCACCAACTCCTTCCAATTTCAAAGGAGAAAAAAACGTTTTTCGTGAAGATGAAAATAAGATTAGCCGGTATTTCACTGGTAAGTTCATGACATACGATGAAGCGCTAAAGGAAAAAAACAGAATTGAGAAGAAATTTCACGATGCATTTATTGTAGCTTTTGAAAACGGAAAATTAATTTCTGTTAAAAATATCCCAAAAACAGGGAATTAACTGCGAAATCCATAATTTTACAAATGCATGGTTGGAAAGTTTGAACACGGACCCGAAAACTATGTTTAAATTTTACCTCACTTTAAAAAGGTATTGAACAATGAAAGTATCAAAATATGCCAAACTCGGATTTTTAATTGTCATCTCGCTAACCATATTAATTTGGGGTTTAAGTTACCTGAAAGGCGAAGATATTTTCAAACGAAGTAACGATTATGTAATTGTATACAGCAGAATTGATGGTTTGCTCGAATCGAATAAAGTTACCATGAACGGTTACCAGATTGGACAGGTAAAGAACATTAAGTTTACATCAGACAACAGCGGAAAACTTTGTGTAACAATTACACTTGATGAAGCATTTAAAATTCCTGTAAATTCGGTAGCGCAGATTGTAACCAGCGATATTATGGGAACGCGTTCAATCCGAATGGTAATGAGCAAGGAAAATATGTATTATCAGGCAAACGATACCATTCCCGGTGCACTTGAAGCCGATCTGAAGGAACAGGTAAGTTTGCAGGTTCTGCCAATAAAAAACAAAGCAGAACAGTTGCTGAGCACACTCGATTCAGCGATAACCGTGCTAACTGTAATTTTTAACGAAGACGCGAGAAAAAACCTTTCGGAAAGTTTTGAAAATATTAACCAGACCATCGAAAATATTGAGAAAACCAGCGCCGATCTACAACAGATTGTGGCAACCGAGAAAGGCAGTATTCAGAGTATTCTGGCAAATATTGGCGAAATTACAACCACGTTTAAAAATAACACTGCCGAATTGGAGGCAACCATCAAAAATCTTTCAGCCTTTAGCGATACAATAGCAAATCTATCGGTTTCGCCAATCGTAAATAACATTGCCGATGCATCGGCGCAAATTCTCGATTTAATGGAGAAACTGAACAGTAGCGATAACACTGCCGGACTGCTGTTAAACGACAAAGAGTTGTACGAATCAATCACGGCATTATCGGGTAACCTTAGTTATTTAATCACCGATATTCAGGCAAATCCAAAACGTTACCTGCAGTTTTCTGCGCTCGATTTCGGAAAAGAATATTATATCAACACTTCGGGCGACATGGCGGCAAAGAACATAATGTTTAAAGTGCACCTCGTATCAACCGAAAACCAGATTCCACTCGATTCAAAAATATTCGATGGCTTAGGCGATGTTGAAGAGTATTATGCCAGCGGAGCATATTCCTATCTTATTGGTTCTACTTCATCGTATACCGAAATTGATAAAATTCTAAAGAAGGCAAAAGTAAAATTTCCCGAAGCTGCAATTGTAGCTTTTAGAAACGGCAGGTTAATTAAACTTGAGAAAGCATTAAAATCTATGCGTTAATTAACCAGCTGCTGTTTATATAAAAAGTTATGAAAATAAATTACCTACTACTACCAACCAGTTACAGAACTATGAGTCAGAGAATTAAATATAAAATATTGATTTACTGCAAGTTAACAAATTTGAAAAAATATTAAAATTTAATTGCCTGATAGATAAAACAATATAAGATTTGTGGATATAGCAATAGAGATTTGATTTTTTTATTATCTTTTTTTTCGCAAATTTTGCTTTCGGGAATAACATTAGGAAAAATTTTGTAGAACCTCAAAAACCTTTTGATTTAAATGAGCGAAGATTACAAATCTGCGTGGGATAAGTGCCTGAACGTGATTAAGGACAATGTGCCAAGCAGTAGTTTTAAAACATGGTTTGAACCCATTGAGCCAATCAAACTTCAGGAAAAAGTTTTGACGATTCAGGTTCCAAGTGCGTTTTTTTACGAATACCTTGAAGAACAATTCATCGATATTTTACGCAGAACCTTACGGATGGTACTCGGTAATGGCGCAAAACTCGAGTATAATGTGGTAATGGGAAATAAAAACGGAAGCGTGCCTTATACCGTTAGTTATCCTACAAATAATAATACAAGAATTGAAAATCGCCCATTGACTATACCTTTAAAATCGGAAGACAAAACTGCTATCAGAAATCCGTTTATTATTCCCGGAATTCAGAAACTTCAAATCGATCCGCAATTAAAACCTGATAATACATTCGAAAATTTTATTGAAGGAGATTGTAACCGTCTGGCACGCAGCGCCGGATATGCAGTGGCACAAAACCCGGGAGGCACAGCTTTTAATCCATTAATGATTTACGGAAATTCAGGGCTTGGAAAAACACATCTGGCGCAGGCTATAGGAATTGAAGTAAAAGAAAGCTTTCCCGATAAAATTGTATTGTATGTAAATGCAAATAAATTTCAAACGCAATATACCGAAGCCACAAGAAATAACAACCGCAACGATTTTCTTCACTTTTATCAAATGATAGATGTGCTTATTCTTGACGATGTTCATGAATTTGCGGGTAAAGAAAAAACGCAGGAAACATTTTTCCATATTTTTAATCATTTGCACCAGATGGGTAAGCAACTGATTTTAACCTCCGACAAACCACCTATCGAATTAAAAGGAATGGAGCAGCGTTTGCTTTCGAGGTTTAAGTGGGGTTTAACAGCCGATCTGCAAATTCCTGATTTTGAAACAAGGATGGAAATTCTTCGGCGAAAAGTATACAAAGACGGTATTTCGCTTTCAGACGAAGTTTTGGAATATATTGCTTCACATGTATCAAATAATGTGCGCGAACTGGAAGGCGCTTTGGTTTCTTTACTTGCACAATCGATGTTAAACAAGCGCGAAATTACACTCGAACTTTCGGCAAAACTCATCAACAAGCTGGTAAAGAATTCAAAACGCGAATTATCTATCGAATACATTTCAAAAGTGGTTTGCGATTATTTCAGTATGAATGTAGATATACTTCAGGCAAAAACCCGCAAAAGGGAAATCGTTCAGGCCAGGCAAATTGCCATGTATTTCTCGAAAAGCTTAACGAAATATTCGCTGGCCAGTATTGGAGCGCAAATTGGAAGTAAGGACCATGCAACGGTTCTGCACGCCTGCAAAACGGTGAATAACCTGAAAGATACGGATAAAAACTTCCGGCAATATGTGGAAGATATCGAAAAGAAATTAAAAATGTAACAGGAAAGCATTCGTCGGTCGATGGATGCTTTTTTTCTTTTATTCTATGATATATCTGCTGGCAACCATAATTTCGTCCACCTCGATTTTTGTGATTTTCAGGCTGGCAAAAAATTACTCCTGCAAAATTTCGTCACTTATTTCCATTAATTACCTTGTGGCAACTGTGTTCGGATTTGGCGTTTTCATGCATTTTAGTCTGAATTTCATTTCCGGAATAAAATCATGGCTGGCAACTGCTATAATTCTTGGTTCGCTTTTTATCGGAATGTTTTATCTTATCGGACTTTCATCGCAAAAAGCCGGAATAACGGTTACGACGCTCGCCAATAAACTTTCACTAATATTTCCGGTGTTATTTTCGACAATCTGGTTTCACGAAGAAATTACATTATTTAAATACCTCGGATTCTTCACGGCACTTTTAGCCATGTTTCTAACTATTTATAAAAAGGAAGTAAAACGAACAAACCTGTTTTGGTTCTTTCTTCCTGTTTTCATTTTCGTTGGAAGTGGAATCACCGATTCGGTGGTAAAATATGCACAGGCAGTTACAGTAAATCCTGACAGATTCACACATTTTCTCCACCTTTGTATTTCTTACCGCCTTCGTAATTTCAGGAATAATTCTCATTTTCAACCCTAACAACCATAACAGTCCTAACAAAGCTAACAACAATAACAACCCTAACAACCCTAACAACAATAACAGCTTTAACAACCAACGCATTCGAATAAAACTCCACTCTCCCACTCTTTTCCTGGGTATTCTTCTCGGGCTTGTCAATTTCGGTTCGCTGTATTTTATTATTCAGTCATTAAACAAAAGTGGCCTGAAAAGTTCGGTGGTTTTTGTTCTTGTCAATCTGTCAATCGTAATTTTATCGGCAATAACCGGCAAATTTCTGTTTAAAGAAAAACTGAGCAAAATCAATGTTTCAGGAATAATTTTGGCAGTTTTGAGCCTGATTTTTTTATTGTAATGAACGATACATATAAAACCATAGAAAAACAAAGCCAGGGTTATTTTAAAGATAAGGGCAGTAAGTTTTTTGCTTTTGCATGGCCGGTTCAGAATGAAGATGAAGTAAAAGAAATATTAACCGGAATTAAAAAAGAGCATCACAGTGCAAGGCATCACTGTTACGCCTGGCGAATAGGAACCGAAAACATCAGTTTTAGGGCCAACGACGACGGTGAACCTTCATCAACAGCAGGAAAACCGATTCTCGGCCAACTGCAAAGTTTTGATGTCACCAATATTCTGCTCGTCGTAGTTCGCTATTTTGGCGGTACATTGCTTGGCGTTAGTGGTTTAATTAATGCATACAAAAGTGCTGCGGCTGATGCGCTGAACAATTCCGAAATCATCGAAAAGCTAATCGAAAGCAACTATATTCTCGATTTTACTTATAACGAACTAAACGACGTTATGCAAATTGTAAAGAGTGAAAATCTGAATGTCTTAAAAACACAGTTCGAAGAAAAATGCAGGCTGTTTTTTTCAGTCCGAAAATCGGAGGAAGAAAAAATTTACCGGATTTTTGATCAATTTTATGGCGTAACAATTTCAAGCATTGACTTATAAACTTAGCTGTTAATAAAATGGTAATAAAAACAAGTTTAATATTTTACGAAAAAAACTTCACAAACGTTAATTTTGAATTATGGTGAAACACAAAAAAAATCATTTCCTAAATCTGAAGTCAAATAACTTCTATCGCAATTTTTTTCCTTATTTCCTGTGTTTCATGAATAAATCGTTAAAATCTGATAACGTACCACAAGATGAAAAAGTCAAAAAGCTTTTTCATTCATTTGAAAACCAACATTTAAATTTTTTAAATGTTGGTTTTTTTTTGCGATCGAAAACTAAAATCAACATAAATTTAGCATGAAGAAGGATTTAATTTCAATTACCGATTACACGAAGGAAGAATACCTGCGAATTCTGGAACTTGCTGCAGAGTTTGAAGCAAATCCAAATCAGGATTTATTGAAAGGGAAAGTAGTTGCTTCCCTTTTTTTTGAGCCTTCCACACGTACGCGATTAAGTTTTGAAACCGCCATTAGCCGCCTTGGAGGCCGGATTGTGGGTTTTGCCGATCCCGACAGTTCGAGCGCAACAAAAGGTGAAACCCTGCACGACACCATTAAAATGGTTAGCAATTATGCCGATTTAATTGTTATGCGTCATCCGCTGGAAGGGGCAGCGCGCTATGCCGCTGAAATTTCGCCGGTTCCGGTAATTAACGCCGGCGACGGAGCAAACCAGCATCCTACCCAAACGCTACTCGACATGTATTCCATCCTGAAAACACAGGGTACATTGGATAACATGAATATTTTTATGGTTGGTGACCTTAAGTACGGCCGAACCGTGCATTCGCTGTTACAGGCAATGTCGGAATTCGAAAATCCAATATTCAATTTTATAGCGCCAAAGGTTTTGGAAATGCCACGCGTTTATAAATTGCATCTCGAGGAAAAAGGAATCAGGTATTTTGAGCACAGGGAATTTACCGACATTATAAGCGAAGCCGATATAATTTACATGACGCGGGTTCAAAAGGAACGATTTTCTGATCCGATTGAATATGAAAAGGTAAAAAACGTGTATATTCTTCGGAATGCAATGTTGAAAAATACAAAACCAAACGTTAAGATTTTGCATCCGCTGCCAAGGGTAAATGAAATTCACACCGATGTGGACAAAAACGAAAAAGCCTATTATTTCGAACAGGCCAGAAACGGTGTATTTACCAGGGAAGCCATAATTTCCCATATCATGAACCTTAAATAAAAAAACCATGAACGACGATAAAAAGAAAAAACTAAAACTAAAGGTCAGCGCCATTAAAGAAGGAACGGTTATCGACCATATACCGGCAAAAAGTTTATTTAAGGTTATCCGGATTCTGGGCCTTGACAGCATTGAAAACCAGATAACTTTCGGAACCAATCTCGACAGCGAAAAACTGGGTGCAAAAGCAATAATAAAAGTTGCCGACAAGTTTTTTGAAGACAACGAAATCAATAAAATCGCCCTAATTGCGCCTCATGCAAAACTTAATATTATCCGCGATTACGAGGTGGTTGAAAAGAAAGTGGTTGAAATTCCGCAAACCATTACAGGCATTGTAAAGTGCTTTAACCCAAAATGCATTACCAATCACGAATGTATAACAACCTGGTTTAAAGTGATTGCCAGAGAGCCTATCGCGATAAAATGTAAATACTGCGAAAAAATAACCGCCGAAGAACAAATCGA
Organism: uncultured Prolixibacteraceae bacterium; assembly: GCA_963821855.1. Lineage (GTDB taxonomy): Bacteria > Bacteroidota > Bacteroidia > Bacteroidales > Prolixibacteraceae > Draconibacterium. The sequence continues at coordinate 441,678 of CAWGFJ010000008.1, forward strand.
CATGTACGAATAAATAATAATTTCAGATAACATCTAATCCTCAAAGGCTTTCGGTATAACTTTTTTTGCATTTCGTATTCACCATCATAAACACGGACATAATAAAAAGGACTATTTCCTGTATTATAAATGACTGATAAATGTATGTAGTAAGTTTTTTATGCCAATTAATTTTGGAATTAATTAAATTTACGCCTAAAGAATAAAGAAATGGACAGAAAGATTTTAATAATGTGTTGTTTACTGTTTTCCCTGACGTTAAGTAAGGCACAAGATACTGCTGCAACAATCGATGATATTAAAATGGAACTTATCAACAGTAATTACGATAAAGGTCTTGACATGTGCAAAAGTCTTATTGTATCGGGGATAAGCGACACGATGCAACTCTCACTTGCTTACGGTTATGCCGGACTTTCGAGCGAGGCGCTTGGAAATAAAGAGGATGCCTTAGCGTACTATAAAGAAGCCGTTCGGTTGGAGGTACCGCAGCTTGACGTATATGACAAGCTAATCAATTTGTCGAAGCGCCAGAAAAACGATTCAGTTTATGAATATGCTTTGCTGGAAAAAACAAAGGTTTATCCTGAATATAGCCAGGACAATTCCAAAAGCCTTGCATATCTTTACTTTAATACGCAACAATATGAAAAGCTGCTGAATATTACCGATGAACTTTTAATCGACAGCCCGAACGACGCAAATTATCTTTATTTCAAAGGAATTGCATTACAAAATTCAGATAAGGCAGAAGACTCAAAAAGCTATTTTAGTGATGCTCTTAAAGCTGATCCAAATCACATCGGTGCCAACATGAGTTTAGGCATGATTTTATATGGCAAGGGAACCGACATATTTGCCTTCAGAAAGAAAGAGTACGAATCTAAAGCCAATCCAACCCGTTCCGATTATTCAGTATATAATAAAGGTATCGAAGCAGGAAAAGAATTTTACCGGCAGGCACTTCCCCATTTACTTAAAGCCTACGAAAGCGGTTCATATCCCGGGTTAAAACAAGTAATTTTTAACGCCTACGCGCGACTGGAACAAAAAGACAAAGCAGATAAATACAGGTAGATAAATTTAAATTGGTGTAGGAATTTAAATATTTAGTGTATTTTTGACAATTAATAATTGGCCTGATTTAATCCTGAGCCAAACTCATTTTTGAAATAGCTTATGAGATTGATAATTATCTACATATAAACTAATTTCAGAGAAAAAGCACAATAACTCAGGATTATGAAATTGTGACCTTTTTTGACGGATTTCAGATTCAGAGATTAATACAGGCCGGTTAATTTCGTCTCGGATTATATTAAATTTTGCTGTTAAAAGCGTCTAACTAAATGAAGACTATCAAATCCAGCGCCTACTGCCCCGGCTTCCTTGTTCAACTTAGGATGGGAAATTTCATCAATGTATTATTAGTTATAACAAAAATATTTTGTGGCCATGTTTTATAAATCAACACAAACTATGATAAAGAGGATTCGGAAACAATTGAGTTTATATCTGGCAACAGCAATGATTCTTTTGACAGGTATGCTCATTACTATATCGTGTAAAGATGAATATCCATATGACGACAGCGAACCTGAATGGCTCGGTGCGAGTATCTATGATTATCTGAAGTCGCATGAGAACTATTCGTATTACGTTCGTTTGATAGACGAAGTAGAGGATTACAAGAGCGTACTTTCGAAAACCGGCAGCAAAACACTTTTTGTTGCTGATGATGCTGCGTTTAATGAGTTCTTTAAAAGCAACCCGTGGAATGTGTCGAGCTATGAGGATTTGGATATTACCCAGAAGAAACTGATTCTCAAATTCTCGATGATTGACAATGCTTACCTTATTGAAACTTTGGCAAACTATTACAATGGTTCGCTCCAGGAAGGAACTGCTTTACGTCGGTTAACATCTGTTTCAGTTCTTGATTCTGTTCCTTTCGAATCAGGCGACATGCTTCCAAAGGGTCGTTTCTGGGGTGGACACAGGGACAAAGGAATTTACCTGCTTAAAGACGCTAGTTCGTGGCCGATGGTACATTTCCTGGAAAGCTCGTTAAAAAGTGCAGGTATCAGCGATGCCGACTTTAGTCTTATCACCGGTGAAGAACGTTCCGCTAACGATGCACATATTTTCGATATAAAAGTAAAGGAAAGAGATATTACATGTAAAAACGGTTATATCGATGTATTGGAAGAAGTACTAATCCCACCGGTTAATGTAGCTGAATATTTGAAAACCAATCCGAATTCGGGTATATTTTCCGAATTGCTCGATCGTTTTAGCGCACCGTATTACAATTCTGCACAAACAAATGACTATAACCAGATTCATCCTGAAAATCCTGTCGATTCAATCTTTGAGAAAATATATTTTTCGGATTGGCAAGGAGCCGAATTCGTTACCCCAACGGAAGTCAGATAGGAACTGATCTTCTTTTGCCATTCAACCCCGGTATTAACGAATACATATCGTCTGCAGCGGGTAGTAGCATGCAATCGGATATGGCCGCAGTTATTGCCCCGACCGACCAGGCGATGACCAGCTATTTCAACGATGGAGCGGGATTAATATTAAAAAACCGCTTTGGTAGCTGGGAGAATATACCTGACAATATAGTGGTGAAGTTACTTAACAGACATCTTCGGAGTTCATTCCTGGAGACCGTACCACAGCGTTTCGACAAGTTAGTGGATGCGAACAATTCACCAATCCCCATAGAACCGGGCGATGTTGTGGGTTCGTATATTGGATTGAATGGCGTGGTTTACAATACAAACAGAGTATATCCACCCGACGATTATATTTCGGTGTATGCTCCGGTGCTCTTAAGCGAAAATACCAGTGTGTTTAACTGGGCGGTGAACGAAAACGAATTCGATCTCTACCTGAACGCGCTAAAAAGTACCTATAGTTTCTTTGTGCCTACCGACGATTATTTTAAAGATTATATTGATCCGGTTGCCTACGCAAAAGATAAAAAAGGTGTTATGAAATACTGGTATAATACGAAAACATCGATGGTGAATGCGACTGTTTATGCTTTCGATCCAGTTACCGGCGAGATTGGTGACTCGGTAAATACAATAACCAGTTCCGACTTTGTCTCAAAACGCCTGCTCGATTTACTTGACACCCATGTGGTGGTTGGCGATGTGGAATCGGGGGCCAAATACTATTTCACTAAAAATGGCAACATAATACTAGTAAACGGAACAGGGGCTAATCTTAAAGTTCAGGCCGGATATGATATTAAATCAGGTCAGGTTATCAATGTGGTGAACAATGGCGTTTACAGACAGGAAAATGGTACAACTTATTTTATCGACAAGCCACTGCAAACACCTTTGCAATCTGTATATAAAGTATTGAGCGAAACACCGGAATTCAGTGAGTTCTTTGCTCTTCTCGACGGATTTACCGGTACAGCCAAAGAAATATTTGTGAAAAAGACAAACTATTTTGGCCTCGATTACAATATCAGGTTTTTTAACACATTCAACTATACAGTGTATGTTCCTACCAATGAAGCCATACAAAAAGCAATCAGTGATGGCGTCATTATGGACTGGGATCAAATCAGGGGAATTTCCGACAGCCAGGCAAAAGATGATGCTATGACTAAACTCGAACGTTTCCTCCGCTATCATTTCCAGGATAATTCCATATTTGTTGATGGGGAAAACTTTTACAAACTCTACCAAACGGCAACTATCAAGCAGGACGATGTGGTAACACAGTTCAAGACATACAAAGACAAATATTACAAGCTCGGTATTACCAGCGACAGCGGCAACCTGAAACTGGATACCGAAAACTGGGGATCTGCCAATCTAATCAAAGACAATGGACTTTATAATATTATGACACGGGATTACATTTTTAGCGGAAACCCGCAGGCTTATCGCGAGATTGACGGAACAGGTGCCGGAACTGAGTTTTCGAATTCCTCCATTATAACTTCTTCTACAGCAGTTATACACCAGATTGATAATGTATTAAGGTTTGAATAAAACAGCTTTAAATATGAAACTTAAATTTATAGGAATTATTCTTTTTGTTTATCTGCTGATGCCTGCTTTTACAACAGGTCAGAACCCGGCGTCACAACGGGTGTTGCAGGGGACCGTGTCTTCTGCTGCTGATGGTGAGACATTAGTGGGAGCAACTGTAATTGAGGTGGATGCTCAAAAAAGAATTATTACAGCAACAGTAACCGACATTAACGGGCATTATGTTATCAAAATTAAAAACCCCGATAACAGACTGGTATTTAGTTTTATAGGATATCTTACCATGGCTGAGGATATTGGTACAAAAACTACCATCAACGCTCAGATGAAGGAAGAAACGCAGGTTATTAATGACGTTGTTGTTACAGCACAAAAAAAAGTTTCTGACGGAAAATTCGAAATTCCTCAGCGTGAGATTTCAACTGCAGTGCAAACCATCAGTTCAAAAGCATTCGAAGGTGTTCAGGTGACCACAATGGATGAAGCTTTGCAGGGCCGCGTTGCCGGTCTCGACATTGTATCCAACTCAGGCGACCTTGGTTCGGGAGCTACCATGAGAATCAGGGGAACATCGTCGATTAATGCTAACACGCAACCTTTAATAGTTGTAAATGGGATTCCGTATGAAGTGAACGTAGACCCATCGTTTGATTTTGCAGTGGCAAACCAGGAACAATATGCCAATATGTTAAGCCTCAACCCTGATGATATTGAAGAAATTACTGTATTAAAAGATGCTGCATCAACCGCAGTTTGGGGCTCAAAAGGTGCAAACGGCGTTTTAGTTATAAAAACAAAGAAAGGGGCAAAAGGGCCTACAAGGGTACAGTATTCATATCGCTTTACTGCAGCAAAGCAACCAGCAGGACTGAATATGCTCAATGGCGACGATTATACAATGATGATGAAACAGGCCTATTTTAATCCACAACAGAATGAAGATGCGGCAAACGTTCGTGAATTCCTGTACGACCCCACATTCTCGGAGTACGAGAATTTCAACAATAATATCGATTGGGTAAATGAAGTTACTCAAATAGGTTTGAAAAGCGACCATTACCTGAATATTTCAGGCGGTGGGGATAAAGCAAGGTACCGCGTATCAAGTGGATTCCTTACGCAAAAAGGTACTGTTATAGGGCAAAATATGAGTAGGATAACCTCCACTGCACAGCTCGATTATTCGGTATCCGACAGGATAAGGTTTATTTCTGAATTACAATTTTTCTACACGGATAACGATAGGAATTGGACAGACAATGGCGATTACAGAAGTATTCTGGGTGTTGCTTACCGAAAAATGCCCAATGTAAGTGTCTATCAGCAAAATTCAAATGGTGAGAATACAGATGTGTATTACAATATATCACGTTCATCAACGCTTCACGCATCTCAGCGTGATTTGCGTAACCCTGTTGCATTGGCCAGACTTGCTTCCAATAATCTGAAAAACTATCGTATTCGCCCCACATTCAGATTTCAATACGACCTGCTTGATCCTGAAATACAAACGCTTCGGTATAATCTCGATGTTTCATTCGATGTAAACAACGACAAAGTTGACCGGTTTCTACCCGCAGAAGTTTCCAATGCACCATGGAATAACGGAGCAATCAATTTGGCGGATAGTTATGATTCGGAGAGCGTAGAAGTTTTTGCTGAAAACAGTATTACATATCAGCCAAAAATATATAATCCCGATCATTTCCTGCTGGTTCAGGGCTCTTTTCAGCTCACAACGGGAAACCGTGCTTCGCAGGGTATGGGAGTTGCAAACCTTCCTAGCGGCGAAATTGTTGACGCTTCTGCTTACGGGTATTCAACAGGGATTTCTTCCAGCCGGTTTCAATATCGATCCAATGCCTTCACATTCAGGGGGCATTATACATTCAAAGAGCGGTATATACTGGGACTTACGTTTCGCAGGGACGGAAGTACAAAATTCGGTGAAAAATACAAATACGGTAACTTTCCCGGTATTTCAGCCAAATGGATTATATCGGATGAGCCTTTTATGCAATCCACTAAAAAGTGGCTGAGTATGCTTGCCATTCGCCCAAGTTGGGGGATCACCGGAAATCAGCCGGATGCTGAATACCTGCACTTCAGCCGTTACTCGCCTTACGGAAGTTATATCGATATGCCTGCAACACATCCGACAACACTTCAACTGGCCGACTTAAGATGGGAAAAATCAACATCATTCAACTATGGGCTTGATCTTGGATTTCTTGATGATCGTTTTGTATTTGATCTTAACTTCTATAATAAACGAACAGAAGACTTATTGTTTAAAAACTTAGGTGTTCCAAGTTCTTCCGGATTTGGAAGTGTTCCATGGCAGAATGTTGGAACCATGGATAATAATGGTTGGGAGTTGAATTTTTATGCAATCCGCGCTATTCAGGCTAAAGATTTTTCTGTCGATTTTAACTTCAACCTGTCGAACTACGTTAACACCATTGTGAAGTTAAGAGATGATATACTTACAACCTACAATGCCGACTACGACTACTCGAACGGAAGTTATTTAACACGAATTCAGGAAGGTAATGCTTATGGCTCTATTTACGGTTTCAGGTATAAAGGTGTGTACCAGTATAACGATTACATTCCCGGAGAACAGGAAAGCGCACCGGTAGCGCGCGATCCAAATGGTAACGTAATTACAAATGAAGAAGGTAACGCTCTGCCCATGTATTTTGCGTATGGCAGAAGCAACGAATATCAGTTCAGAGGCGGCGATGCCGTTTATGAGGATATAAACAACGATGGTTCGATCGATGAACTGGATATTGTTTACCTCGGTAACTCGAACCCAAAAATGAACGGTGGATTCGGTAGTACCATCCGCTATAAGAATCTTTCGTTAACAGCGTTTTTCAATTTCCGTTACGGGAACAAAATTGTAAACATTGCCCGGATGAATGCAGAAAACATGTACTATCTGAATAACCAAAGTGTTTCGGTGAACTGGCGTTGGAGAAAAGACGGCGATGTAACCGAAATGCCGCGTGCACTATACAACTATGGCTATAACTGGCTGGGCAGCGACCGCTATGTGGAAGACGGTTCGTTTGTGCGAATGAAATACCTGACCTTTAACTATTCTATACCAAAAGAGAAATTGAGCAGATACAAGTTACAACAGGTAAGCTTTTATCTCACCATAAACAACTTGTTTGTATTATCTAAATATACGGGAGTGGATCCGGAAGTTGGTTACGGCTCATTTGGAGTAAGTACCGATAATTCTCCTACACCACGTTCCAAAGATGCGACTTTAGGAATTTCAGTTACATTTTAAAAGAAAGATGATGAAAACGAAAAAAATACTTTCAATACTATCCATAGCAAGCCTTCTAATCATATCGTCGGCTTGTACCAACTGGCTTGACGTAAGGCCGGAGAGTGAAATCGTACTTGATGATTTCTGGCAAAACGAAAGCCAGGTAAACCAGGTTATGGCTGCATGTTACCGTTCGATAACTGAAATTGATGTAATGAGCAGAATGCTGGTCTGGGGGGAACTCCGATCAGATAATGTTACCTATGGAAGCGGTATGCCGGCTGACATGTATAAAATGCTCAATGTCGATATTTCGGCAGATAATGGCTACTGCCGGTGGGGCTCGCTCTATGCCGTAATAAATAACTGCAATAACTTTTTGCATTATGCACCGGGAGTTGTTGATCTCGATGCAAACTTCACCGAATCGAAACTCCATTCGATGGAAGCAGAAGTGCTTACACTTCGCGCACTTATGTATTTTTACCTGGTACGTACATTTGAGAAAGTACCATGGGTGGATCAGCCAAGTATCAACGATGCACAGGATTACCATATTCCCCAGTCAAGTGAAGATTTCGTCCTCGACAAAATTGTGAGCGATTTGCAAACAGCGCTGAAATATTCACGCGATAGTTACGAAAGCAATGTTTATAACAAAGGGAGAATAACGACAAACGCAGTAAGAGCATTGCTGGCTGATATTTATTTGTGGAGGGAAGATTATAATAAATGCATTGAAATGTGCGATCTAATCCTGAATGACCCCAATTCTGATTTGGAACTTGTACCAGGAGAAGATGTAATTCCTTATGTTTTTTATCAGGGGAATTCGAAGGAAAGCATTTTTGAATTACAATTCGACAACGACCTGATGTTCAATTATGTTGTACGCGACTTTTTGGGCGGCTCAGGTAACACTTTAGGTCAATGGAGCTTTCCCGCGGTATTGGTAACCGGCAAATACAGCCCGTTCAATTACAACGTAGGAACCAGTAAAGAAAGCACCGAAGATTTACGTGAAAAAGATTTTTTGAACAACCAATATAGTGGTGATAGCTATTATGTTTTCAAATATGCCGGCGCACTCAGGTATGAAAATCCAACCACTGAGGCCAGCACCTACTATTATCGAAATGTTACAGCGAACTGGATCGTTTACCGCCTGTCGGAAATCTATCTCATGAAAGCAGAAGCACTGATTCAACTCGAGACCAACCCTGAAGAAGCCGTTGCGCTCATCAACACGGTATATATGCGATCAAATACAAAAGAAGGTGAAAAAGATTTAGCTGCCGATAATTACACATCCAAACTCAAACTCGATGAGTTGTGCATGAGAGAACGCCAACGCGAACTCATGTTCGAAGGAAAACGCTGGTTCGCCCTGATGCGATTGGCACGGCGGGTAGATTCACCGGCGCCGCTACTTAGCTATGTGACAAAAAAATTCAGTGGAGGAACATCGCTTCAATCCACAAAAATGTCAGTGATGGACGCTTTGTATTTACCGGTTCACACCGATGAATTAAAATCGAACTCTGCCCTCGTGCAAAATGAATTTTATAAGGTTACCGGAGAAGATTCGAATAATTAGAAAAAGTTTGACCATGAAAATCTATAAAATAAGTATTTCAGTAATACATCCTTTCCTTGCGAAAATACGCTGCAAAGGAAAAGTAATGTCATTGTCAGTAATCGCAATTGCGGCAACAATGTTTATTATGTCCGCCTGTAACAGCGATGATATTGGCAACAATTTCTATACGTTCACAGGTGAAACAGTTGGCCAGTATATTAATAACCGTCCGGAAACATACTCTGAATTTGCAAATCTTCTCGACACCACTGGTGTTATGGGATTACTAAACGCCTATGGCGATTACACCTGTTTTCTGCCCGATAACGACGCGATGCATCGGTTTTATCAAAGTAAAGATAAAAGTTCGCTGTATGATTTTACGGTTGATGAATTAAAGAAAGTAGCTTTCGACCATATTATTAAGGACTTTGCCATTACAACCGAAGATTTTATTGAAGGCTTTTTAACGAAACAAACTATGAGTGGCCGTTATGTGGATATTGGAATTTCAACCGATGAAACCGGTCTTGTTTACACAATAAATACCGACTCGAAAATAACTGAGAAGGATATTGAGGCTCATAATGGTGTTGTTCATGTCATCAACGAGGTATTATCGCCTACCGAGAATACCTTAGTTGAAGTGATATCTAACGATGCCAATTTTTCACTGTTTTACGAAGCAATGCAGGCAACCGGCCTCGATCAGAATTTGACACTGATTAAAGATGACACTTATGAGCCTGATCCGGAATATGTAGCACAGGAAAATTCCAATACAATATATAATTATGCGAAGGTCCGCGTTCCAAGGGAAAGAAAATATGGTTTCACTGCATTAATGGAGAGCAATGATACCTATGCTGCAAATGGCATAAATAATTTAGATGATCTGAAAGCGTATGCGAAACAGGTATATGATAGCATGTATCCCGAAGATGCTTCCATTTCAGATGTAACAGACAGGAAGAACAGTCTGAACCGGTTTATCGCATATCATCTGCTCAATAAAAAAATTCCTATGCGGTTATTCATTGAAAAATATGACAATGACGGAATGAATTACGAATCTACAGGCGAAACCCATTCAGTAAAAGTTGTCGATATGTTTGAATACCTTGAAACACTGTGTCCGAAAACTTTGTTGGAGGTTCGTACGCTTCGTACATCAAATGAATACAACATATTTAATATGATTCCCGGAACCGGCCATGCAATCCGGCTGACTGAAAATTTTGATAATGATGCGTTGAACGGAGTTTATCACGAAATTGACAATATTTTGGTTTACAATGCCGATGTGGAACGAATGATTTCCACCAAGCGGATTAGAATGGATGTGGCCAGTTTCTTTCCTGAATTTGTCAATAATAATATTCGTATAGGGAATTCACACATAGGTGGCGGCTTGTTTTCAGAACACTGGATAATCCAGAATGGATTTGTCGACCGGATTAAGGCTTCTGAATCGACATCTGTCAGGTACTTCAATTCCGATGACAGGTTTCAGGATTACCAGGGAGACGAACTCTGGCTGGGCGGTTTATATGATTTTGACATTACCACAATACCTATTCCTCCGGGAACTTACGAAGTACGTTTTGGTTATCAGCCAACTCCTTTGCGCGGTGTGGCACAATTGTACTGGGATGGAGTTCCAACCGGAATTCCGTTGGACCTGAGCATATTGGCCAACGATCCGGATATTGGCTATCAGTACCCGGGAACCGATGCGCGTGATCCGGAAGGTTTCGAAAACGATAAAGCCATGCGCAACCGGGGTTACATGAAAGGTCCTGCCAGTTACAGGGTTATTGCCACATGGTGGTACACCGGTATCGCACGTAACAGCGAGGATGTACTTCGCAGAATTCTGGGTATTTACACCTTCGACGATTATACCTCACATACCTTTTCGGTAAAAGCTGTTAAATCGGGTGAATTTATGTTCGACTACCTGGAGTTTGTTCCTGTTGAAGTTTTGGAATACGAGGACATTTATTAAAAATTGAAATGGAATTTAAAATGAAATACAAACATTTAAAGGGCTTTATAAACATATCGGCTGTGATATTAATACTGCTCGCTACAGCCTGTTCAAAAGAATGGGATGACCATTATGATGAAGGTTCATTTAATCTTCCCGGGAAAACTGTGACCGAGTATATAAACGAACAACCGGACCTGAGTACTTTTTCCAATATGCTGGAGATAACAGGTTATAACGATATTTTAAATGCTTCGCAGTCATTCACAGTTTGGGCGCCAAAAAACGATGCATTATCCGGCATCGATCTTTCAGACACTGAACTGGTGACAAAAACAGTACAGAACCACATAGCGCGAAGCAGAATCACTACCTCCGGTGTGGAAAATTCATTCATCCGGATGCTGAATAACAAATATGTAAATTTTACTAAAGATCCATCGGGTTACACCTTTGGCGGGAACAATATCTCAACAGCCAATCAGCCGGCTAAAAACGGGCTAATACATGTAATAGATGGCTACGCGCCATATGAATATAACCTGTGGGAATTTCTTGGAAAAACTGGAGGTATTGACTCGTTACGCGACTATATTTATGGTCAGTCGAAAAAAGTATTCGATGCCGCAAACAGTACGGAAATCGGCTCCGATGAAAACGGACAGGTAGTTTACGACAGTGTATTTGTAATCTCAAATCCGGTTTTACAACGATTGGGATCAATCGATGTGGAAGACAGCACCTACACTGCAATTATGCCAAACAACGACGCCTGGAATGAAGCTTATGCAAGAATAAACTCGTATTACAATTTTCCAAACGATGCCGGAAGTACTACACGACAAAGAGACCTTACCCGTTTAACAATAATCCGGGATATGCTTTATCGTGGCCGAATCAGTGAGCCTGACAAACTTGACTCTGTTAATTCAACGAGTAGGGATGTATTCTACAATCCGGGCGAATTGTTTAAAGGTCTTGATTATACGTCGCTCAGTAACGGACTTGCTTATGTTACCGATCAGATGCCTTTTGCTGATACCTCTTCCTTCTTTAAAGAAATAAAAGTTGAAGCAGAAAATTCTTTTGGCAGAACCAACAATGGTAGCAACATCTTTATCCGATCAAGCTTTGGAACAGATTTTAAGGCTTCCGGCAATTACTATATTCTGGTCGATCCGACATCGACAGAACCGGCTGTTGAATTCTCTATTCCGAATACGCTTTCAGCAAAATACAATATATACTGTGTGTTTGTGCCAGCCAAAATCGTGAACCCAAACAATCTCACACCAACAAAGGCGAAGTTTCAGCTCACGTACATCAGAAGATCAAGCGGAAGTACATTCATCAAAAGGGTTACACCTGAAAATAATGTAACCAATCCGGATGGGCTTACAAAAATGTTCGTAGATCAGTTTGATTTTGAATTTGCAAATGTAATAGATGCCGAATATCAAAGAGTAGCTGTAAAACTGGAAGTTAGCAGCGACGTGACAACGCAGGAAGAACAGTCGGGCGATTTTACCCGGACTATGCGTATCGATTGTATCATTTTAGAACCTGTGGTGGAATAGGTTCAAAAAATAGTAATGATGAAAATGAACAGAGATATCAAATTAAAAAATACAATGAGGAATAATTTCAGGCGAAAATTCCTGCGTTCGATCTATATTGCCGCGATATTGGCAGTTAGCACTGCAGTGTACGGGCAAACAGACACAACCGGCGTCGAAGTTCCGGGAGCTTCAGGAACCCAACAGGTTGTTGATACATCGGCATACACCATAAAGGGTATTGTTCGGGATGCACGGACACAACAACCAATTGTTGCCGCGCAAATCCGTTCACAGAATCACAATTCGGCTGCGACCACAGATGAACAGGGAAATTTTGAGATTGGAGTTAATTCACCGGGCGAAATATTGATCGTTAATGCTTTTGATTACAATGTGCGTGAAGTACCGTGTGCGCGGCAGAGAAAGCCTGGAGATTGAACTGTATTCCGATGTGTACCGCGATTCTTACAAGGAAATTGAAAACCTTACCGGGCCTGTCCGTTCGTCACAAACCATAAACTCAGTTGATGGAATAAAAGACCTTGGTAATCCTATGTATTTATCGGTCGATGAAGCTATTCAATCAAGAATGAATGGAGAAGTGCGCGCTATGAACCGCTCGGGAAACAGCGGATTGGGCGCCTCAATGTTTATACGTGGATTGAATTCGGTTAATATGAATGCGCAACCACTTTTCATTGTCGACGGCGTAATCTGGAATAATTACTTCAATATCAATTCGGTTCACGATGGTTTTTATAACAACCCGCTCGATGATATCGACATGAACGACATCGAAAGTGTAAGTATCATCAAAGACGGAACATCGATTTACGGTTCCAAAGGCAGCAACGGAGTAATCGTAATTAAAACCAAACGCGGAGTTGACTTAGCCACTAAAATCGTTTTCAATGCCTTTGGCGGCGTAAGCGAAGAGGCTTCTTCTTTGCCCATGATGAATGGCGACCAGCTTCGGATTTATACAACCGATCTTTACGGTACAGCCGATGACCTGGATATGCAGATTGACCAAATGCCTTTTTTGGATGATGATCCCAGTTCAATTACTTACAGTAAATATCATAATAACACCAACTGGGATGATGAAGTATATCAAACAGGTATCACCCATAGTTACAACATTAATGTAAACGGTGGTGACGATAAGGCGCTGTACTACTTTTCGCTGGGTTATACCGGTAATAAGGGAATTGTAAATTCAACCGATTTGCAACGATTGAACACCCGTACCAATGCCGACTTTTTCCTCAATGAGAATATTAAACTTGGGATGAATGTAGGTTACACCACCATCGACCGTACTTTGCTCGACGATGGAATCAACTTCTATACCTCTCCCACTTACCTCGCTATGCTAAAAGCTCCTTTCCTGAGTCCTTACAAATATACTCCCACAGGAACATTAACCGCCGACCTGGAAGATGCCGATATTTTTGATGTGGGCAATCCCACGGCTATAATTGCCAATGCACTGAATACAAACAAACATTACCGGCTTTCTATTGGTTTCAAGCCCGAATTCAAACTCTCGCCAGCGTTTACGCTAAGTTCACAATTTGACTATGCCATCGACAAGTTTAAAGAAACCTATTACAGCCCGATGGTGGGAGTTGCAGATCAAATTCTTCCCGGTATAGGAATTTCGGAAAACGTATTCAGAAGCCAGGTGATGCGTAACAACGCCATATTTGATGAAACACAACTTCGGTTTGAGAAACAAATTAACGAGGTACATAACATAAAAGCATTTGCCGGCGTCCGGTACATATCGAACTTTTTTGAATCTGATTATGGCGAAGGACATAACTCGGGATCTGATCAGAAAAGAAACCTTTTAGACCAGCTCATCCGGGAAACTAATGGCATGAACAACCGGGTAAAATCGATATCAAATTACCTGACGGGTGATTACATTTTCGACAACCGTTATTTTGTGTCTGCAGCAGTTTCTATTGACGGTTCATCACGGTTCGGGCGCGAAACCCAGGGTGGATTTCAGTTATTCGATCGAAGCTGGGGAGTTTTTCCTTCTGTTAATGCAGCATGGCTGATATCTTCCGAAACATTTATGGCCGATGTAAAAGCTATCGACTGGTTAAAATTGCGTATCGGTTACGGGCTTTCAGGAAATGACGACATCGAACCTTACGCCTGGAGCGCATACTTCGAATCAACAAAATATATGGACCGTGCCAATGGATTAATCCTGGCAAATATCGGAAATTCAGAAATTCAGTGGGAAACTACAGCAAAGGCAAGCCTTGGAATAGATGCAATTCTTTTCAACGACAGGTTATCGGTAACGGCAGATTTCTACAGCAACAAAACCAAAAACCTGTTATTTATGAAATCATTGCCGGAAATCGTCGGAAGCGGATACTATTGGGGTAATGGCGGCGAAATGTCGAACAATGGTTTGGAGTTGAATGCCGATTGGAAATTGCTTGACCTTAATCGTTTCAAATGGGAAATTGGTGCCAGCATCGGACACTACAAAAATAAAATCGAATCGTTGCCGGAAGGTGGTGAATATATTACTTCGCTGTATGGAGCAGATATACTGACATCGGCAGGAAACGCAGCCGGCGTATTTTACGGTTACAAAACGCTTGGCGTTTTCACCAATGAGGATGCAGTTGCAGCAGCAAACCTGAGAATTATCGACGAAGACGGAGTTCCGGTTTATTTCAAAGCGGGAGACATGCATTTCGAAGATATAAACAATGACGGTATTATTGATAAAAATGACCGCCAGGTAATCGGTGATCCGAATCCTGACTTTTACGGCTCTTTCAACAGTAAATTCGATATCGGCAATTTTACCCTTGATTTACTGTTTACGTATTCTTACGGCAACGACATTTATAATGCCCTGCGTGCAAATCTTGAAGCGGGTTCCGTTCCTGCCAACCAGACGACGGCAATGTTAAACCGCTGGTTTTACGAAGGTCAGGAAACTACACAGCCTAAAGTGGCCTATATGGATCCGATGGGAAATTCCCGTTTCTCTGACCGCTGGATTGAAGACGGTTCATACCTTCGTTTTAAAACGTTATCGCTGGGTTATAATATTCCGCTTAAAATTTCAGCAATTGAAAATCTCAAAATCTGGGTATCGGCCAACAACCTTTATACCCTTACGAATTATTTAGGGCGCGATCCTGAAGTATCGGCGAAAAATGATGTGCTGTATCAGGGAATCGATGCAGGCTTTTTACCGCTCACCAGAAGTTATTTTATCGGAATAAAAATGAACCTGTAATCAACTAAACAAGAAATGAAAGACACGGATTTAGAAACCGTAATAATGAAAAGAAAGATGAAGAAAATAAACCACATACTATTCGGATTATTCATCCTGGCATTGATTGGCACAGGCTGCGATTCACTGTTAAAAGTTGATTCAGAACGTTTCATGTATCCGGAAAATCACCGGATTGATTCGCCCAACGACTCCATCTATTCCATGGTTGGGATTTTTACCAAACTCGAAAAACTGGCTGATCGTTATGTATTACTGGGGGAACTCAGAGGCGACCTGATGGCTATTACTGAAAATGCAGGGCTCGAACTGCGCGAGATAAACGATTTGGATATCTCAGCGGATAACCCCTATAACGCAATAGAAGACTATTATTCAGTAATTAATCACTGCAATTTCCTTATCAACAATATCGACACGGCTTTGGTTTCGAGCGGAGAAAAGTCGCTTTTAAAAGAATATGCAGCAGCCAAAGCAATCCGTGCATGGACTTACATGCAAATAGCGCTGAATTATGGAACAGCCAAATATTATACCGAGCCGCTTTTAACCATTAAAGCTTCACAAGCTGATTTTACTGAGTATTCCATCAATGATATGGTTCCCTTATTAATACAGGACCTTGAACCCTTGAAACATGTGGAATCACCGGGCTCAATCTCACTTGGTGTCGATATGGAAAGTGGCAAGCTTTTCTTCCCTATTCCCCTGTTATTGGGTGACCTGTATTTGTGGAACGGCCAGTACGAAAATGCAGCACGCGAATATTATTCGTTGATTGAAGACAAGCAATATGTTATCAGTGGCAGATACACTTCAACGTGGACAGTGGATAATGGCGTTTTTGTTGAACGAGATCCGCAGGAACAGAGTTGGCCAGATTTGTTTATACTTTCAAATGGTGGTGAGCAAATTACTTTAATCGCTGGAACCACTCAAACCGGGGATACAGACGTATTAAATAAACTGAGTGGTGATACCTATGAAATAGCACCTTCTTCAGTGGCGATTAATAACTGGGATGTGCAAACTTATTATTACAATGAAAATGCTACTATTCCCGGCGACTTAAGGGGAAATATTGGTTCTTACTTTGAACAAGGTTCCATTTATACTTCCGCTTATGCTTCCTCAAGTTCTAATATTACAGGAAATATGATATCGAAATACCCGATTATTCATCGTCTGAGTCTGGCGGCCAATTCTTCTAATTTCAGTACGAAGTCAGCAATGCTCTACAGGGTTGCAACATTGTACCTGCGTTATGCGGAAGCTGTAAACCGTGTGGGTAAACCCAATCTTGCGTTTGCAGTATTAAAATACGGAATGAATCCCGAAGAACTGGCTTACGATACCATCGTGCCACGTCATGAAAAGTATAGCGACTATACCGATTCCACAGGTACTTTCATCGATTATGTCAATTTTAATGAACTGGCTTTTGAGCAAAACATTGGCATACACGCTCGCGGTTGCGGGAATGTAAACCGGGGAACAGATTATAGAATTCCATCACTTGGTACGCTCCAGGATTCCATCGATTATGTGGAAGACAAAATTATTGAGGAACTTGCTCTTGAAACCGCATTCGAAGGTAACCGCTTTCAGGATTTAATGCGAATTGCGATGCGAAGAAATGATCCTGCCTATCTTGCCGATAAAGTGGCAGCAAAGCATTCCGGTAACGAACAGGCGATTCGTTCCAGGTTAATGGACGAAAACAACTGGTATTTGAAACATTGATAATTCATCAAATCTGCAAATACTAAAGAGTAAATTAATAAATGTCAAAGGTTGTCCCAAAAGTGAAATAAATGAATACTCTAGTTTCTCCAAGGGAGTCCCTGCGGGGCAATTTGTAAGTTACTAACCCCTCCTGGCCTCCCCAAAGGGGAGGAATTGTCCCCCTTCGGGGGATTTAGGGGGTACAAATGTTATAATTACTTTCAATTTGTAGGTTGTTTATCTTTGAACTCTACTTTTTAGACAGCCCCTTTTATTGCCCATAATTGAGCAGCCAATGCCCTACAGTGAACAATAACATGCCGCCAATCGGATTCATATAAAAATCAACAAACAATAACATGCCGCCAATCGGATTCATATAAAAATCAACAAACAATAACATGCCGCCGATCGGATTCATTTAAAAATCAACAAACAATAGCATGCCGACGATCGGATTCATTTAAAAATCAATAAACAATAACATGCAGACGGTCGGATTCATATAAAAATCAACAAACAATAACATGCCGCCGATCGGATTCATATAAAAAACGGCGAACAATTATACGCCAACGATCTTATTCCGATTTTTAAACTAGATGTTGTACGCGCTACTGGTCTGACTTTTCCAATTCATCATTACTTTTCCAAAAGTTGTATCCAGACCAACAATAAGCAAAATGAAAATTAGCGTATGCTGTTTATTTGTGTAATATTTTACCGGTTTTTACAGGTTGACCATTGGCTGTAACCGTGTAGATAAATATGTTGCCTTTTTGCCCTAATTCCTCGGATGTAAATTCAATTGAATGTCTTCCCTGTGCAACTTCTACTGTCTTCCTGCAAACAAGCTGTCCCAACATATTATTAATCACAATTTCGACATTGGCATTGTTAGGTGAATTAATTTCGATGGAAAAATTATCGCTAAAAGGATTTGGATAGACCATTGTTTCAAAATTAATCGTTGAAGCTATCTCATGGTTGGAAACAACAAACGAGGGTTCGATTTTGTCGATTTGCAAATCAAGCCAGTCGATTCGGTCACTGATCCAGTTTTTCAGATAATTAACCTCGTTTGTATAAGATCCTCCAATGTAATTGTTTGGCCAAACATAGCTATTCAGAACTTTGAACTTTTCGAAATTTCGCACTTGCGCTTCTTCCAGCACATTCCGGCACGAATCGATAAAATTATTGATTGTACTTTTACTAAGAACCTGTTCTCTGAGTTTCTCCCATCTGTATTTCAAAACGGTTTCAAAATAGGGATCTTCCCTGAACTTGTCCCACCAAAACGGAATTTCGTACCAGTCGCCGGCGCCTATTCCATCCGACGCCCATCCGACAGGATTATTTGCGCTGAAAAAGTTTGCGTTACCGAAACAGATGTTATAATCCCAAAAGGGTGTCATGGTAAGTTTACCGCCTTTGCTGTCTTTATCTTTATGAAAATAAACGCTCACCCGGTAACCATCCAAATCGCGGCTTAATTCAGTAATAATAAAATAATCGATAAACGATTCCACATTGATGTATGCCCGGTAACCCAATTCCGGATCTTTAAAATTATCGCCATGCAGTGCAGACTCAAATTCGGTAATATATGACCTTATGTAATGAATTTGCGATGGCGCAAGATCCTCATAGTCCGGATCGACATAGGAAAACGGAACATCTACACTTCCTGTTCGCCCCATAAAAGGTGAGTTCCAACTTCCTTCCTGATCCCTGTCGATACTGATAATATATCCACCGGTTAATTCATCGCCTGTACTGTCTTCAGGTTTTAATTTGGCAATATCAACCCGGTTTTTATCAATCTTTATTTTTTCAACAAACAGGTAAACGCCCCTGTATTCACCGTTAATTTCAAGTTCCACAAACCGGTTTCGCGGATGCCAGCCATTTCCCATTGCATTGCCAATGCTGTAAGCCAGCGCATTTCTCATCAACGATTTGTCGGAATAAGGGCCGTGCAGCACCCAATCATTTTCCTTTGGAAATCCCAGTAACGAAACATTATTGTTCGAGCCATCACTTAAGCGGGTTTCAACCGTGTAACTTTTTTTGGGAAACATCTGTGCCGTGTTGCCTCTTATTTCAACTCCGATATATCCATCATACTCATAATTTTTATCGTCAAAACTGTTTATGCCGCTGGAATTATTAATCACCTGCATTTTGGCCATTATTTTTGGCTCATCCACAATAGTTTTTCCTTCCGTGTTAATTTTCACGATGGGTAAATTGGTGGAATTATAATTCACAGGTTTCTGAAACCATTCGGGTAAAGCACTGAATATAATGTCGCTACCTCCAATTTCAGCATTAAGAAAAACTCTGGCTGATAAATCGGATGAACTTAAATTGGTATTTAAAATATGAACAGCAAGAATATTTGTTCCGGTATTTATAAGTTTGCTTTCAACCACAAACCGTTCAGGCTGACCTCCCGAATAAAGCTGCGCCTCGTGATCTGTAGAAACATTGGTATTAATACCGGGCTTTCCGTTTGGCAAATTCCCTGACCTTCCGATTTCAACACCGTTTAAATAGGCAACAAAAGCGTCATCATAATCGATATCCAAAATCAGGTTGTGAATATTAACCGAAGCCGGTATCGTAAACTTACTACGAAGAAACATCGATTTTGTAGCGGAAACAACTGTATTGTCATCTTCGTCGCCATAGCCAAATCCGCCAACTCCGGATTTCCAGGCCTGATCATCAAAATCCACTTTCGTCCAATCTTCCGTTGGTTCTGCATTCGGCAACAGATATTTAAATTCATCGGTTTCGGTTACTATGCTTTCCCAATGTGTTTGACTTTTGATTTGCGAAAAACATAACACCAGGATAAGTATGAATTGAATTCTCAGCATTTTTAATTTTTTATCTTGTTTCGATTTAATTATTTATTGCCAATTAGTGATATTGTCGGGATAAAATCCGCATTTCAATAATTAAAAGCCAAAGTTAGTTTTATTTAAAGAAACCCACGAAATGAGAACGTTCTGGCTGGTAACATGAATTAATCAAATACCGTCGTTTATTAGTCGCTTCATCTGGTAAGATTGGATTTTATTTTATCCATCAGACCGCTATACCGCTACTTTCCATTAAACCTGAGAGAGATTCCTCTCCCGGCTCCAGAGAGTTGCCTATGACAGATTCTTATTTATTGTCATCTCGAACCGCCGGCTGGCGGTGAGAGATCTGTCTGTTCGAAGAGATTTCTCCTTCCGTCAGCCGACGGATCGAAATTACAGCATTGTTGCGGCTTTCTGTCATTAACTCATTGTGCTTAATTAATATGGGTGAACACTCGAAATGACAGGTGTTTCAGTTCATTTGCATTCATAAATCAAAGCAACTTACCTCTTGAATATTTTTTTTACAATGGTTTTATTATCTGAAATAATCCTGAAAAAATAAATACCATTGTTATTGTTACTTAAGTCCAATTTATTACTTCCGGGTTGAAGATTATGTTCCATTATTTTTTGTCCGGATTGATTGTACACTGACAAAAAACCATTTATGTAACTTTCGATAAACAATTCGCCCGTTACTGGATTTGGGTATATATGAACCTGATCGTTTTCCTCAATGTCGCCAACAGCAGCTGGCTGTCCAATTTGAGTAACTGTGATCAGAATAGTTTCTCCGCCGTTTGAAGTAACATATACCCTGTTTTTTCGGTCGCCTGCGCCGGTATTTTCATCATAAACTATTTTTAGCGTATCATTTCCTCCAACTGAAGTTTCAACCCTTAGCCATGTATCGTACAGTACAGAGGCACTCCATAAACCATTGCTTTCAACAATAATACTACTATCAATTCCGGCGGCATATTCAACTGTGAGTTTTGTTTCAGAAACTTCAAGTAATTCTTCAAAAGGAATAGCATTCCACCGTTGAAAATCGAGATTCTGATTTAATTGAAGGGAAATCCTCGCATCGTTGGCTGTTGCTGCGAAAGGACCCCAAATAACATCCTTTGTCGAGGGATAGATTATGGTCTTCCCATTTGGTGAAGTAACGGTTCTGAATCTTTGATTTATCGCTCCTGTATAATCAGAAGTAATACTAAGAATAGATGCATTATTTGTTCCGCTCGCCTCTACGTGCATTTTCGGATCAGCATAATTTTGAATGGTATATTCACCACTTCCCAAAGCAGAAAAAATCCACTTTTGTGTATCATAAATGGTATCGTATTCATACTGATAAAGAAAAGCACCTTCACTTAACGAATGCGAATCTACGTCCACAACTTTATTGCTCAGAAGATTTTCCAACCGGTATACACCTGCATCCAGAAAACCAAGCGAAACAGAAGGCCAGCCATCATCTTCCCAAACCAATTTTGCCAGCCCCAGAGTTGGGCCTCCCTGATTATTTACATCAGGATTGGGATAATATCCATTGGGATCGTAATAATGAAATGTTACATAATCGACACCATTTTCGCTGTACATTCCAAAATGTCCAGGACCGAAATAACGGTCGTCGGTACCCCGGCTGTCATCATGTTTCAGAACAATTGTTCCTCCGCTGGGTTGGCCGTTTATTTTTAATGCTTTCCCTGTTTTATCGAGAAATGGCCCTCTTGGATTTGCCGATCTTCCCATTACCATATAATACGTACTTCCTATTCCGGCACAGCATCCACCTTTGTTGTAAAACAAGTAATAGTAACCGTCACGATAAATCATTGAGGCACCTTCACCTTCGAAATACCTGTTACCCGTCCATGAATTAGCGATACTTATTCCCGGTAGGTTTCCAGCGTATGTTTTTGGCTTTCCGGAAACAGAATCAATTTCAGTCACCACAATTCCTTCTTCGTTAAACGAACCATAAACCATCCATATCTTTCCATCGGGGCCTCTCATTAGTGAAGGATCAATTGCATTCAGCGCCAGTCCCGGTTGGTACGACCAGATTCCCAAAAAGCCAACATCGCTCCATTTATAATCGGGATCATCCGGATTTAATGTTTTATTGGTAACACACCCAATGGTGGAGGTCATGGTGCCCCACTCGGAACAGGAGTAATACAGGTAATACTGATTGTTCATGAAAATAATATCCGGAGCCCAAAAGTTGCCGCCAAATGCGCCGACATAATCTTTAATCCAGTCTGGGAAACTAGTTTTGGTAAATGGCGTGGGTCCGGCTTGCCACGTAATTAAATCTTTTGAATACATACTGTAAATTCCGTCTCCGGTCCCAAAAATCCAGTAAGTATCGTCGCATTTAACAATGCTGGAAGGATCATGAATTCCGGCCGGCCAGGTTTGCCCCACTACGGTGAATACCGAAATAATGAGATAATTGAATAAAATCAACAGCTTAATATATTTTTTTAAAATCATAATCTTTTTTACGAATGTTTGCATGAACAGATACACAGGTTGGGATCTTTCAAACAAAGAGATTTCCTGCCGTCGGTCAGGCGGGCTCCTCGCATACTCGTCTGCCAAAGGCATCGCTTTGCGGGAAATGACAGCTTCATTCAAGTTTTCTGTCATTGAATCTTGCCCATAAAAAATGGGTTCTCACTCGAAATGACAGCTCCATTCATGTCTACTTTCATTGCCTCATGGTGCCCAAAAATTTTGGGTGAGAACTCGGATGGCGATGTGACATTTTGAAGTTGACATGATTATAGTTTTTAAAAACCCAATATTCAAATGAAACTAAAGGGCCGTTCGTCGGTTGACGGACAGCCCTTTTGCCTCAAAAACTCACTAAACTATAAGAAAAATAGTTTTATCTTGTTTTGAATACTTTAAAGGTTTTTGTAATTCCTTCAGATTCAATTCTCATCAGGTACATGCCTCTTTCATTAACCGTTACAGTTTCGCGACTGTTTTCTATCGCTTTTTGTGTAACGAGTTTTCCAAGCAGGTTGTACACGGTGATCATACCACGTCCTCCGGCTGTTTCAATGGTGAAATGTCCTGACGAATAAGTCGGATATACAAGAATCGAAGCTTCGTCAAAGTTTCCTACTGATATTCCGGTAGTGAAATCGCTGTATCTTGTTGCAACAGTAGCTGCATCCATTTCGCCTTGCCAGATATTCAGTTCTTCCATAGAACCCTGCCATAGTGGATCATTAGGATAAACATCTTTACCAATTAAAGCAACATTAGTGCCTATATTAGCCAATGAGTTATCACCAGTTAAAGAATCTGTGCCAATCAACATTCCATCAATGTATAACTTGATTTCTGACTCAGTTACAACAGTTACCCAGTGATGTGTTTCGGTATCTTTAATCTCATCTCCCATAACACCATTTTCTGTCGACCACGGAGTTGCTGTGTTCAAACAGGAAATAGACGTACGGCTGTTATCGCCATCATCCCTGGTTGGTTGCAGAATAATATAATTGTTTCCCAAGGCAGCAACAGTATCGGTATTGCCAAATGAAGCGAATGCTGTAAATCCATCTAAGCCTTCAGCCTGCATAAATACACCTTCAATGGAAATACTGCTGTATGAAGGAATATTTATGTCCATTGCAGGTAAAGTCACAAATCCGTTTCCGGTCAGGTTCAGCATACCGTCTGCAACTGCAGCATCTCCTTCTAAGGTACCATGAGCAGTACCCACCATATCGTTCGCAGTGCCATCTTCAAAAGTATAGGAATGCATTAATGTTAAGCTTCCGGCTTCCAAATATTGTTTAGCGCGTTCTGCCACAGTAGCCGCATCCATTACACCTTCATAAATATTAAATTCATCAATTGTACCCATCCAGCTTGGATCGGCTGTATAGCCACCTTTGCCTAACCAGGCATTTGCATTACTTAAGTTGGCAATTGAATTATCTCCTGATACTACAGCTTCTCCTTCCAATACACCATCGATGTATAATTTAATGGAGGTGCCCGTCAATACACTTACCACATGATGCATTTCACCTGCACTTACAGGAGGGCCGGTTACTCCTTGCTCTGCATTCCATGGTTCTGTAACGTTACCACAGGAAATTGCAGTACGGCTTTCAGCGTTTCGATCGGGTGTAAAGAAATAACCATTTCCGCCAACTGCATTTTCATTTCCACCAAAATAGGCCAGCATATTAGACCCTGTGTTATCAACATCGGAATAAATGAATGCTTCAAGCGTAATTTCGGAGTACGTGTTGATAGCAATTGTTTCAGCAGGTAATTCAACGTAATCTGAATCAGATGCAGAAGTATATCCACCATCGGCTATAACTCCACTTCCAAGCATTCCGTCAGCTCCACCAACCACATCAGCAGCAGTTCCGTCATCGAATGTGTAACTATGCATCAAAGTATATTCTCCCGGTGCTTCAAAACCAACAACGTATGTTCTCGTTCTGAATCCATCTTCTGCAGTAACCACAATAGTATCACTTACAGCGCCTGACGAAACATCAATGGCACCGGCACCTTCAATTGTGGCATTTTCATCTGTTGGAACTGCAGTAATATTGATAGTAGTTGTTCCCGAAGGAATAACCACTGAATAGCTCATTACATCCGGATTAAATGCCGGAAGCAATGTACCTGCATCAACGGTTATTGATGACAAAGTTGCATCACGGCCAAGACCACCAAGGAATCTATTTGCACGTTCCAGAATACTGTCCTCACTCATTGTGCCGTCCCAAATATTATATTCATACAGAGACGCGTTGTAATTCGGATCGTTCCAGCCATCAACTCCTCTGAATATATTAGCTACATCAGTACCAAGACCTCTGATAAAGTCCATTCCGGCCATTGAATTTTCAGAAACCAGTTCTCCATCCAGGTAATACTTAAGCGATGACCTGTCCAATACGCCAACAACATGATGTTTCAGACTGTCATCGATTTCATAGCCGGGTAAACTTGCAGTAATAGTATTGCTTAAGTCGTTTGTTTCCATCCTCGACTCATCACCGGATCGTGCCGGCTGAATCCAGAAACATCCGTTACCCGGTTCTGAAGTTCCAAAATAGGTTAACATGGTATAGCCGGTATTTTCCATGTTTCCGGCATGCAACATAACCTCAACGGTAATTGCATTATAATTTTTTAACGCCAGGGCTTCTCCATCCATAGAAATCCATCCATCAGAGTTGCCTGTTGCTCCGCTAACCGTAGCTTTACCATCTGCAATGGTAATATGACTTCCACCCAGCATTCCATCAACCGAACCAACCTGATCCTCAACTTTCGTTGCATCGTAGGTTCCTTCTTCAAAAGTGAATTGATGTTTTAAATTAAGCATGGTATAATGAATCATATAATCCCTTGTATAAGTTGGGTCGGAACCTACGACCGTTAAAGTTATCGTTCCCATTCCGTCGGAAACATCCACAACACCTGCACCTGTTACCATTGCTGCAGCATCGCGGGGAGTGGCAGTAATGTCAACCGAAGTCACACCTTCAGGTATAGTGACATAATAATCTCTATATGCAGGATTAAATACAGGCTTAAGCGTATTACCGGCTATTGAGAGATCTGCCAGATGCACATCAACCGGAGATGCAATAGTTTTATCGTCTGCGTATTTTAAGTTCCAAATGGTGTATCCTGCATCGTCCCAGCGATCTCCCACTGCTTTGTTGCTGAACACTGCCGAACCAAGATAAGGAACATTAGTGCTCAGAACGTTTGCAGTTGCACTGGCTTGTTGTCTTTTTACTGAAATAATTCTGAACCTGCCGGGTTCAAACTCATTGAGGATAAAACGCGCACTGTCAAGATCAGTTTCAGGTAGATCCGGGTAAACTTCAATATCCCATGCATTGGCTGAAGTACGCGAAAGACAAATATAATTACCATCTTTATTCATAATATAAAACTGGTCTTCAACGCCACTGTCTTCAAATTGCCAGATTTGTGCACTTGAGTCGACAACAGCTTCTGCCAAAACAACCTGGTTAAAAGATTCACCACTTTCGGTGGCTACAAAACCATTAGCTTCATGTACCAGGTAAAAGTCGGTACCGGTCTCTACATTTGAGGTAGCGATATCAACGGTATATTCCATAGTAGCGGTACCATCTTCTGAAGTAACTATGAGCGTTACAGATCCCATTCCATCGGTAAGGGCAATTGTGCCACCACCAGTTACTGTTGCATTGTCCCAGTTTGGAATGCCTGTTACATCCACTGAAGTGGTTCCGGTAGGAACAAGCGCAGTGTAACTGGTCGAATCCATCATAAAGTCTTCAATCAATCCACCCACCGACAATTCGATATTCGAAAGGGTAGCGGAAGTTTCGCCGTCTTCGGGGAAAATAGCTACGAAGAAAGAATGCTCTGTAATAGCATCGAGTGCAGTTACAATAATTTCAACATCAATTCCTTCATCTTTGTCGAAAGTTACAACGCCATTATTTAACTGAGTTCCCAGGCCATCGAACATCTTTACTGCTACACCACCAACAACGGGTTCTGCATTAAGCGTCAGCGAAGTGGTTCCGTAGGGTACGGTTATTTCATAAATTTCTGTTTCAGGATCAAAAGCCGGATCCATGGTTCCAACACTGGTTGTTAAATTTTCCAGTTCTGCATTGGTGAGATCAAGCCCCAAAAATTCACCGGCAGTTTGTGCAATGGTAAATTGATCAAGCGTACCATCGTAAATATTGAACTCCAAAAGAGACGCATTATAGTTGGGGTCGTTCCAGCCATCAACTCCTCTGAAAAGATTGGCAACATCCGTACCCAGAGTACTTACATAATCAGCGCCGGTTGCTATTTGAGCAATTACCAAACCATCGAGGTAATAAGTAAGCGCTTCAGAATTCAGGACAGCTACAATGTGGTGCATTTTTCCGTCATCCACTTCATATCCGCTAACAAAGGCAGTAACTGTAGTACTACCGTTATTGGCTTCAATTCTGGTTTCGTTACCAGATCTTGTGGGTTGAATCCATAAACAATTGCTCCCCGGGGTTGAAGATCCGAAATAAGCTAACATGGTATAGCTTGCATTTAGCACTTCACCTGTTTCCACGAATGCTTCCAGCGAAACAGCTGAATAAGTATTCAGCGCAAGTGCAACTCCGTCCAGTGAAATCCATCCATCGCTGTTAACTGTTGCACCTGATACAGTTGCCTTTCCATCAGCAATGCTAATATTGGCGCCTCCAAGTGTTCCGTCAACCGAACCTACCTGGTCGAATACTGTAGTCTCGTCATAGGTTCCTTCATCAAAAGTGTAGGAGTGTTTTAAAGTCGCCTGACCAAAAGACACGGACATGCAAAAGAGTCCTGCAAGGGTCAATAAGGTTGAAAGCTTAAGAAGTAAATTTTTCTTCATAATGTTTAAATTTAAATTATTTTATAAGTAGTATTTTTAGAACAGCAAGTTAATCTTAAGTGCACTTATATCGTATCACAATTTCGTATTTTGATGTTCACAAATTCGTCAGGCAAAATATACGTAATAATTTTTAAAGTGTAATTGAAACGCTTATAAAAAATGATAGATTTGCCATATCTTTTGTCCCGATACAAATTATTTACCATAAGCATGCAATTCAATTGTTCGTTCCGTTTTTCATTTTGTTTCAGTTTTTGTCATTATTATTTTACATCATTTAAGTTTAATAAATTTACCCGGTAATTTGCCTGCTGCTTTCAAAATATATGTTCCCGATTTAAGGGAGCTAATGTCCATCGCTTTTTCTACATTGGAGACAAGAACTCTGCGACCGGTTAAATCCACAATCTCAATACGGGTTGGTTTGTCGAAATGGAAATACAGCGTATTTTCAGCAGGATTCGGATAAAATTCCAAAGTACCCATTTCTGGAATTTCACTTAATCCTGTTCCAACATCAGGTTGATCGGCTGCCATATCCATTACCATCCACCCAAAATCATCGGCGTACATTTCCGATTCTTCTCCGGAAACTTCACGTTGCTTAATGATTTCGAAGCTGGATTCTCCCCTATTTGAAAATCGTAATGTGGAAGCGAAATTATTTTCTTCAGATAATAGATTGGCAAAGATGCCCGGCTCGGTATATGTGCTATCAAATGTAATTTCCATTGGTATTGATGAAATTCCGTTTCCATCGGTATTGCGACCTACAGTTATACGTTTCCCGTCTATTACTCCATTTCCCGGTTCAATTGCTATATAATTAATTGTTTCAGGCGACAAAGATGCTGTAATCGCTTCTTCACTTTTCAAACAAATTTCGAAGCTGGTTGAAGTTACATTGCGTACACCAACAACTACAGGGTATGGATTGGACGATGAAACGATGGTAGCAAAAACCACCGGAATGGTTTCAAATTGTTGATTGAACTCAACTGCACTCCAATCCCGCGACACACCATCAGTAAGTTGTGCCTCAGCTTTCAATCCTCCAAAATCATAAGTGCCGGCCGGCAAGGCCATGGTTGTCACAACTTCTGATTTTGTAAAATTTGGATCACTTAAATATGACCAGGGCTTAAAATAAAACATATAAGACGAAGTAGTTACATTATTAACGCGTTGAGTTATCGGATCGGGATTATTAAAGCTTGGTATTCCTAAAATCAGTATCGGCTTTGATGAATATTTATTTGAGAAAAAAGAGGTATTAATATCGAAGTTGTCTATGCTAAAATTACCGTACTGAATTTCATTATCACCCGCTGACTGATACCAGGATACCTCATTTGATATTATATGCTCACCTCTTGCGGTTACGAGCGATAACCGGCAGGTTACTTCTCCCCTATCTGCAGAATCCAGTGGATCAAGATAAAATAGTTGGGAAATGTCTTCACTTGAATAAATGGTTTTAAATTCTCCGTTATCGACTTTTTTCTCCAGCATATATTCATTTATTAGCTCACCATTGCTATTAGTCCAACTTAAACGAATTGAATTTCTTAATGAAAAATACCGGTAATCCAATTCGGGGTTCTGATAATTCCATTGAGGGATTACTTCCATGCTTTTGTTAAACGCTAATTCCGATTCATTGGCATTATAATATTTGCCTGCTTCTGTTAACTGGTCGTTTAACACCATCGCCCTGCAATCCTGCACCCAGTCGTAGATAAAATAGCGCTCTACAAAGCTGGCTGTATCCAAAACCTGGAGTATTCCTTTTATGTCGTTTAATTGTTTTTGTGCATTTGCAGGAGTGTATGCCTTGCTCGCATCAGGCCACCATTCGTTTGTCCAGTTGGCTCCGTTGTTCCATTCGGTAATCCACAGAGGCCGCCCGGTTTGCTCGTGAATATATTTTAGATCGTTGTACCAGTTTTGCGGCGATTTGCCACCCCAGTAACAATGAAGTGCAACAAAATCGACCCTGTAATTTAATTCATCACATTTGTTTATGAAATCGAACAAGGTTCCTCCGTTGCCGCCCCAGGGATTGGCCCATGCCGGTGAACCAATGCGAAGACCTGATTTCATCATTTCCGGCCACTGGTCAATCATTTCCTGAAAAGTCATATCCGCCTGATCGGTATGATCGGGCTCATTAAAACCCAACAGGTGCGTTATATTTTGTTTTGAATTAATAGCGTCCCATGACGGCCATCCACCATTTTGCCGAATGGCTACGTATTCCACGTCTTCAGAAGAACTTCCACCAATATTCCAGTCGTAATAACTGGTAGCGTTAATGTCGTTTGGATTCCATCCTGCCTTTCCTTTTTTAGAGACCCATTCGTATTTAAAAACCCGGATAAACGAAACGTTATTGATTAATAAATCCGGCATATTTACTTCCATATCTGTATCGTTGGCAATAAACACCCTGCTGTAACCGCTTCCATCGGAATTATTGGCAAAAGTGGCCATGTAACCGCGTTTTAATTTAAATGATTGAATGGCATTATCGAAATCACCAAGATTGGTATGATAGCTCGTAATGTTCAATTGTGTTGAATCTCCCTTGAAATTTTCATCAGTATAAACGGTAAGGGGCTTAAAAGCATAACCATGCGGCATAACAACAGCACCATTTTTATAGATAGCCACACGTCCGTTTCCACCAGGATTTAAAACTGATTCACCAATTAAAATACTTGATTTGTATTTTGCAATTACTTCTGAAGGACGAATATTATCGAAAAACAACCATGCATCTTCATTATTTAAAGAAACGGTGCTGTTTATCATTGCCGAATCTGTGGCGGTAAGGTGTAATTCCATTGGCAAAGAAAGAATGCGATTCTCATCTTTCAGCCGTTCAAATGTCTCTTTTTCATTTGCATTAGAAATGCAAAATAAGCCTGAAAACAGAAATATCAGAGAAATTCTAACGAGATAACGGCCATAGTTATAAACCATTTTGTTCAAAGTTCCAGGTATCCCCTGACGCTTGAGTCTTGAAATACTTTCATCCATAAGTTTGACTTTATTGGATTAATGGTTAATAATAATTTTTTTAGTCAGCATTCCAAATTCATTGGAAACTTTTAGCATATAAACTCCCGACGGGAAATCAGCTACATGAATTTCTCCTTCTGCTGCATTATCAGTATTTTCCTGAAATACCACTTTTCCGTAAACATTGTAAAGGCTTAAAGTTGCCTTCTTTATATCGTTTGATGTGAATGTTCTGAAATTCAAAACTTCATTCGCAGGATTGGGATATACATTTAAACTGATTCTTCTTTCAGCAAAATAATTTGCGCTTGTATTCACATCCGACACCAGCTTTGCAATTTCCTCAGGAGATAATTCATAATTATAAATTCTGAAATCATCAAGGTTTCCGTTAAAACGCAGAGCCGCAGTCGATCCAATTCCAATATAATTCAGAATGGGTCGGAAATCAATAGGACGAATGGAAACATCGGTTGATTCATCTTCCAACTTTCCGTTTTTATACAGGCGTGCATATGTCGTCCCTAAGGTTACAGCAACGTGCACCCACTCTCCCACTGGCAATGCATCGGCATTCAGTCGTTGTTCCGATCCTCCGTTTTTAATCGAGAATCGCATACGCGGAGTCAGGTTCATGTACTCCTCATCGTCATTTCGGAATTCAAAGATTCGCTGAATTCCCGATCTTTCATTACAATAAACCCAGGTAGAAATGGTGATCTCCTGCTGGTTGGCTACCGTGGCAGGCAACTGGACAAAAGCGTTGTCATCGTTTATTGCCAGAGCGAGAGAATCAACTTTGCCTTTCACAAACGTAGTTTCTCCCAATGTTGCACCGTGATTTAAATTCATACTGCTATCGAGTGTATTCCCGTTAAAGAGGTAATGCACAACCAGACTATGTTCCCCGGTGGTTATCGCTTCTGCAACCGGGGAATATTCCGAGCTGTTCAGCGAATGGTCGACCGCTTTTATTTTATAGTAATACTGTCCGGTTTCGGTACAGCTATTATCAACAAATGCTGTTGTTTTCACGTTTCGTGCAATGGTATTGTATGGCCCTTCAGCGGTTTCAGCCCGAAAAACAGTATAACCTTCAACATCTTCTTCCGAATTGGCCAACCATTCTAAACGAACGGATTCGGCATTGGCCGTGGCAACCAAGTTTGCGGGTGCAGCCGGAGCATCGAATTCAACTTCTGCATCTACGGGTAGAAAGCGCCATTGCTGATTAAAACTACCATTAATCCCAAATTGCCAAATATTCGCTCCGTTTGAAGTGCTGCTGTTCGCGACTTCCAAACCTAGGGAACTATTCTGATTACGAATGTAAAACCAGCCATCTTCAGCATATTCAAGATACCATACCTGGTTAATCGACTGTCTTCCATCCCAAAATGTTCCTTTTTCCCATAAGATTAAATTGCCGCCGTTATCAAGCGAGAAATTGTTAATATCAAGTGTTTTACCACTTGCAACCCCGGTAATGGTGAAGTAACTGAAATCACCGCCGTTTCGAGGATTAATCGGATTTACATTCCATTGCTGATAGTTTGCACCGTTATATGTGTTTTGTCGAATATTTGTACCATTGGCGGAAGACCCATTCGCGGCTTCGATAACTTTTCCGCTGTTCCGGTTTACGAGCATATATTTTCCATCAATCGCAGGTTGAATATCGTCGCCCCAGGTGATATTGATTACTCTTTCACCGTTCGTGTGTTTTGATGTAGCATACGTATTTGGATCACCTGTTGGTAACTCCATAACATATTCTCGTTGCGGACCATTACCATCGTAAAAAACATCCCGGTCACGTGAAATAAACCGGTAGGTGGTTGTTACTCCCTGACGTTCGGAGCAACCAATAAATGCTTGTACTTTACCATCAGGAGCACGATAAACCGAAGCTGCCGTCCAATTATCGCGATGTTCAGCATACCCGAGTCTTTTACCATCACTGGCTTTTACAAATTCGCCTCTTGCATATTCGGCAGTACCCCACCAAATACCCGTTTGCAAACCATATTCAACCCCAACCATGGCTTCCATTACATTATGCAACTCATCATTGGTAGCATGATCGCCTTTGGCTTGCACAGTTTCGTAAAAGCCGGCATACGTATCGAAAATGCCTGCAAGCTGATGTGTGTTCCCTTCGTCCAATCCTGCCGGGTTTAAAAAGTTATACCAGTACAAAGCCACATCATTATTAAGTGTATTACCACCGGAAATGCGAATGTTGTCGAAGCGGGGATTTTTTCTCAACTCTAATATTATATTGTAAAAATCTTCGATAGTTCCCTGTCCTGTAGCAGAATAATCAGGTTCATTAAACGGTGATACAGCAACGACATCAAGTCCTGCTTTTTGGTGCATTTTTGCAGTAACATCGATAAGTGCAGCCCAATGTTCAGCATTGCCATAAAAATAAGAGTCAACGCCCGGATGATCGCTGTTCAGCACAACCTTTGTACTATCGGAGAGCCATTTTTTTATAATTTGTATCCGAAGGTTTGTATTTGTGAGCGCTTCTCCCTGTAATGCTGTATCTCCTACCAATGGTTGAGTTGGCATAAAAGACGACCTGATTACATCGACCCGTTCTTTCCCCATAAATGCAATGCCTCTTCTGATATTAACCTCATCGAGCCAGGCAAGATCCAAACCCCAGGTAATTGGTTTAGACACACCTTCGTCTGAAAGATTGAAGTAAACTGTTCTATCGGCAACAGGTTGAACTATCGAGATTATCACTTGCGCTGGAGATATGTTCCGAAGGATATTCGACTTGCGCCGAAAGCCTTACAATTCCGGAGAAAACGAAAAGCAGGAAAAATACTGATATGTTTCGTTTATGCATTATCTTGATTTTTACCGATCAGTGGATTTCAGAATTGTCGACAACGAGTTTCAAAATTAGGAACTGAATTAAATTTCATCGATCGGGAACAGGTCAATCACCTGCACGAAACTCTGCAAATAGTTTGTATACGCAAAATCATCATGTTCAGATTCCATTTTAATGCATTACTCATTACTCTCACAACCACGTGATTATTGCAGAACAAGTTTTTTCAAAATATCTTTATCCGAGAATTTAACCTTTAACAGATAAATTCCGGCTGGCTGATGACGAAGATTAATTTCGATTTTATCGGAAGAAACAGGAATATCATGAATAATTTGCCCGCCATTTATATCCGTAACAATAATTGATTTTACATCTTTGGGAGAGTCGAGCTCCAGCTGAAAAATTCCGTCACCCGGATTTGGATAAACAACAACGCCGGTTTTTTCAATTTCAGTTATCGCAGTTACGCCTGATTTAACGCTGATATATCCTTCCGAAATGCGCGATAAATCCCAATGCATATTTTCACCAGGTGCAGCAGGCTCAATGTCAACAAAATTTCCGGAGACAGATTTTGCATCGAGTATTTCAAAACTGTCGCCATCTTTAAACGGAGTCCCGTTAAGTTCGGTAATTTTCAACGTACCGTTCAATACAATATCTGATAATGATTTTAACACATCGTTTGTTTTCGCTTCGGCGTTTATTTCGATTTCCAGCAAATTATCGTCTGAAAATGTTACATCATTATCGCATGAAAGCATTCCGATTCCGTCTGTTCCCGGTGCGATAACCGAACCTTCTTCAAGCGTTAATTCACCGCTTACATGACCTTCTCCTGAAAGTGTGCCACCACGTCGAACAACCACGGCGCCATTTAAACTGTTCTCACCTTTTCGGATTCCATCCGAAACAATAGTTACTTTATTGTTTACATTTCCAGTTCCTGTAAGAATTCCCTGAACAGTTATCAAACCATCCAGGTTACTGTTTAAGCCCATATCGCAAATTCCATCGGCATAAATCTGCAAAGCACCAGCTACCGAACCGCTGCCAGTTAAAATAGCGCCTGATTTTACCACAACAGTTCCCGAACCAGTAGCGCTGCCCGAAGTATTATTTACAGTTAGCGACCCTTCCACAATGTTTGTAGAACCGGAAAAATCGTTAGCATGTGTGATAGTCCAGTTTCCTGTGCCGTATTTGGCAATATTCACACTTCCTGTTATTAAGCCTGAGTAGGTTGCGTCCAGATTATTATAGCCAATGCTCCATGTTCCCGAAGCCAGTGTTGCTCCTGTATCTCCCGAAAGCGAGCCGATTTTGGTCAATCCTTTCAGGTTATACGCGTAAACATTATCGTGAATTATTACTGAAGCATTTTCAAATCCATAGTTATTATTAATACGCCAGTCGCCACCGTCGTTATCAGTTGTCACTTCAATTATGCCGGTAAATGCCGACCAGTCTCCGTTTAAATCGTTTCGTATCCATGGCGAATAAAGTATCAGTTTGCCCGACCCCAGGAGTTTTCCCGTTAATGAACTTCTGCTGTCCAGTTTCAGCGTTCCTGTTTTTCCTTCGGGAACTACAATATGCCAGCTGCAATTATCGGTGTAGGAATACGAATTATCATTCATGGCCAGCGTTCCACCATTAAAAGTAACCGTATCTCCCAAACCCGAGAAATTTGCAGGATCGTCGGTTAACTGAATGGTGCCTTCATTGATAATGGTTCCTTTGTGAGAATTACCATTTTTTAATGAAAGGGTGCCGGTCCCGTTTTTTACCAGTCGTCCGCTGCCGCTTAAAAAGCCGTTAATGGTAAGATTTGAATAGACATTGGCTATATTGATTGCGCCGTCATTTTCACCAAACGTAAAACTTCGGTCAGTTGTCATATCGGCGATGCTATACACTTCCAATTCCCCTCCATTCAGAACAATTTGGGAAGACTCATCCGTCGCGGTGCCAATTGCACATTTATAACCTGCATTCACAAGATCAGGGATTCTAATTGTTCCTTCTTCAATGGTGGTAGTGCCCGTGTAAGAATTTTTAGTCCTTAATGTTAATATGCCTGTTCCTTTCTTTACAAGATTAGCATTTCCCGTAAATGAGCCTGCTCCACGAATGTCGTAATCTTTATCAGCATCGAAAAGAAAATTGGAAATTGCATATTCATCCTGAATTTCCACGATAGTTTCAAGACCGCTGTCATCGAAGATAACCGAATCTTCTCCGAGAAAATAATCAGCAGATCCGTTGTTCACCCAGTTTAGGTGATTAAATAAATCCCACGTATTATCGACCGCCCCGTTCCAGACAACTTTGCCCGGAAGTCGCGTTGCAGAAACAGCAAGTTTTAGTTTGTGATCTTCAAATTTCAATTCAAACGGAACGCCTGAAATACCATCAATTTTAATGTCTTCAATATTTCCAATCAATGAGTCACTTATGGTCATAAGCACATATTCACCTGCCGATAATTTACCATCCATCCGGTTTATGGTAATCGAAGTTGCACCATTTATTTCAAAATCTCCATCAATGGCAATTATGTCATTCAACTTGGTGCCGGCTTCCACATCGTCCGACAAATCCATAAAAATAGTTGAACTAACATTTGTTGAAAGTGTACCGGTAACAAACAAAGTATCAGCCGATGAATTGGCATCGCTCACTATCAGATTTGCATACTTCTCTAAAATGATACCATTTTTGAAAGCGCCATTTCCAGCCACTGTGGCAAATCTTTTTACAAGCACCCTGCTGTTTTCCAGGGTTCCGTTATTAGTTAGTTGTCCGTCCCAAACTCTTGTTATCCCTTCGTAATTATTGGTATTATTCAATGTTAGATTACCGCTTCCTGATTTTGTAAGACCGGTGGTTCCATCGATACTTCCCGAGCCTGAAAGAACAAAATCGATTGGTGAAATTACACGAACATCTTCCGGTTGTAATGATCCTTCGAGTATGATATCGGAACTGTTGT
Source organism: uncultured Prolixibacteraceae bacterium (assembly GCA_963821855.1). GTDB lineage: Bacteria > Bacteroidota > Bacteroidia > Bacteroidales > Prolixibacteraceae > Draconibacterium. The sequence goes on from CAWGFJ010000008.1 coordinate 478,318, forward strand.
CACCGGAAATATCAAAAAGAACTTTATCTGATTCTGAGAACGTTGTCAAGGCATTATCAACTGTCCATGCTGATGTGTTTTCAATATCCCATTTTCCTGAAGTCCATACTTTTTGATCCGGAAAAAGAATCGGCGCCGGGGGAACCGAATCCATATCGGCTCCGATAAAGAAACTGGTATGTGGCGGCTGGTTATACGAATTGGGTTGCCAGCCAATGGCAGCACGATACTGCGGATCGTGCATTAACGTATAAATTTTGTGCGTGGTTAAATCGGTTGTTGTATACAAGCGAAGAGCACTGTTATCAGTAGTTCGCCAAATCACCTCTTCACGCCAGTCACCAAGAATATCTGCGCTCAATGCAGGTGTTCCTTTTGTCCAGTTATTTGACAAGGTACCTGATGCATATAAAATTTGTGTGTTGGCGCCGTTATCATATTTTGTAATTGTTCCTACGCCATGATCGCTATACCAGGCATGGTCCAGCATTTCGCGCGTTAAATCGCCGTCCCACCAAATAAAAAAGTTCATGGATGAAGGAGGAGTCAAATCAGAAATAGTTTCTCCGGTTGAACTTAAGAACGGAAAGCCGGATGGCCCCCACATTTCCATGCCGGGATAATTTGGTGTGATATCTGCACAACCTGCGCGGCCCATATCACGACCAATATTGGTATAGTGAAAAATTTCACCTGTTCGGGCATCGCGGTAATCACCTCCGGTCGAGTTTTCGAGACACCCAAAAAATTCCAGGCCGTCACGATCCGGATTTATATCGGTTAGATGCTGTGCATCACCGTGTCCCAGTTTTGTGGAATAAAGTCCGTGTCCGTTGTCATCCAACACCATCGAACCATAATTTACTTCATCCCTGCCGTCAAAATCCACATCTCCCTGGGTAAGGTTATGATAGCCTTGTGAAGCATAATCAGCATTTCCGGGACTGTTTGAATCAAAATGCCAATTCCTTGTCAGACTTCCGGATTTAAAACTCCATGATTCCAGCACTGTTCTTTCGTAAATCCCCCGGCTGATAACAACACTCGGTGTTTTTCCATCCTGGTAAGCCACAGTGTACATGCATTTTGTAGAACGATGTCCGCCGTCATCTCTACCCCAATCTGTAATGTTTCCTCTTGGAATGTAGTTTACTCTGTCCAGTTCCTTTCCGGTTTCACCATCCAAAACGGACAGATAATCGGGGCCTTCCATACGATACCCAACTCCCGAAATTGAATACCGGTAATTGATAATTCCATCATTATTTGCATCACCAATTTCATTTCCTTCGCCATCGATAAAACCATCCGAAGTTCGCAGTGTTACTTCTGCTTTTCCATCGCAATCCAAATCCCACACCAGGAAATTAAATTCAACATCGTTATAAATGTTGGGTCCCATGTTCACAGCCCAAAGGAAAGTGCCATCCAGTTCATAGGCTTCAAGAAAATGATAATCGTCGGATGATACACCGCCGGTTGCAAGTCGCTTGACTACAATCTCGTATTCGCCGTCTCCATCCAAATCACCTACAGATGCATCATTTAAGATGTATGAACTATAATCTCCGTTTATTTTCCTGACCGGAATATCGATATAATTATTTTGCCAAACTGTCGCTGATTCCTCAGTTTCCTGTTCTGCACCTTTTATGATGGTCTTGATAGAATAAGTTGAACCTGATGTTCCGCCTGCATCCAAAAGATTGCTTGCGCCGGTAACGGGAGAACTGTTGACAAGCGCACCATCACGATAAATATTGTAGGAAACATTTTCCGTTTCCCAACCCAGCACACGCCAGCTAACAAAAACTCCTTCTGATGTTTTAACCGCTACCAGTCCGTGATTCAACTTCTCCATATTACGTTGAGCCGTTACATTACCAACAGAAAAATACAATTAATATCACAACATATAAGCGTATTCCGGGATTTTAATGGACCAAATTTCATTCATAATTTCAATAAATAAGATCAAATGGATACAAATTTCCTGACTTCAATTTTATTATACAATAAGAATGATTTATATCTAACAAATATACAATCTCAAATTTACATGGAATAGAAAATTACTTCAGTTAGTTTGCCAATGATTATAAAAATTTGATTCTCATAATGCTTCAAAAAAATCAATAAACATCCGAAACGAAATTCCGAATAATTTAAAAAATGACAATTCGAAAGAATGAAAAGTATTACGAATGGGAAATTAAAGACAACAGACCTGATTCATTTAATAACTGCTTAAATCTGCCGGCACACTTAACCAAAGACTTGATAGCTATCTTGTGTGAAAAATGACTAGTACCAGCATTTATGCTGTGGGATACGAAGAAAGGATAGAATCTGCGCTTAAGCACAACTTGATCATATTAAGGGATAAAGCCAGTGTCCTATCCACGTATCAAATCACTGGCATAAATGCCATGGGTTAGATTAAAAATCGCATTTTCACACAACCTGTTAAGTCTAGGGATATTAATAGCAACTAGCCATTAGGATGCTTTAGCTAAAATACGATACCGAACAAAATTGTCCGATGAAAAGTTTCAACAATGAGCTAAAGCCCCTTTATTGCTGGCTACCACTAACCCCAGGCTTAACAGACTGTGTGAAAATGACTAACCCCAGCATTTATGCTGGGGGTTACGAAGAAAGGATAGAATCTGGGCTTTAGCCCAACTTGCTCATATTAAGGGCTAAAGCCCGTGTCCTATCCACGTATCAAATCCCTGGCATAAATGCCAGGGTTAGTTAAAAATCGCATTTTCACACAACCTGTTAAGCCTGGGGATATTCATAGCAACTAAACATTAGGGCTTTACCCAAGAATCCGAATTCATGAAAATTAGTTTCTTTTGCATTAATACTTACCTTTGAATTCAACGGATATAATATACAAGGTCGCAAGGTTCTATCAAATAGAATAAACAACAATGAAAAATTAAACCTGAAAAATTTAAAAAGCGGCATGTATATATACAATTTATCCATTGATGGCAACAAACAGAGCGGAAAGTTGATAAAAGAATAATAACCTATTATAAACAGAACTCTGAACTACACTCTGCTATCAATGCTCACGGGCGAATCTCTTCACGTGGGATGTTTTTACCCCGGCAATAATATGATTCTATATGCGAAAACTAATTCAATATTTCTACCAGAAATAAATATAAAATGCTACTGTAAAGCCAAGTATTATTACCGTGTGAATAATGTCCCAGTGGTTCCAGCTTGAACGTGACGCTGCTTTTTGTTCACTGTTAACCGAAGCAAAAGTAAGGCCTTGTATCTGTGAAGCTTCTGCAGCTTTTGTGAATTGACTTACCACGAATATTACAAGTAAGCTGAGAACCAACATACCTCCGCAGAAAAACAACCAGTTTACACCATAAAACAATTGATAGAACCAGTTATGCACATTGTTATCTGTTGCCCAAACTTTTACATCTGTATAACCATCAGCTTTCGCCAAAGACGTGTACATTACTTTCGCACCAATTCGTGTAATACCCACTACAAATCCGGTAATCATTCCCCACATTCCCGCTTTTGGTGTTGCTTTTGTCCAAAGCACGCCCAAAAGAAAAGCAGCAGCAATTCCGGGAGAAAGTACAGACTGTACATCCTGTAAATATTCGTATAATACATTTCCAACGTTTCGCATAATTGGTATCCAAAGAATTCCAAGAATAACAACCACCACAGTTGCAATTCGGCCTACATATAAAAGTTTCTTTTCACTTGCATCCGGTTTATACTTTTTATAAAAATCGATGGTGAACAACATGGCAGAAGAGTTGAAAAGTGAAGCCAGTGAACTCATTAACGCTGCCAAAATACCGCAAACCACCAAACCTTTCACACCGGCAGGCAGCAGGGTTGATACCAGTGTTGGAAAAGCTGCATCCGATGAAGTTAAACTGAATACCTTACCGTTAATAACAATACCTTTTTGTGCCAGGGCAAAAGCAATCATTCCCGGAATAAGGAACAGAAAAACCGGTGTCAGCTTTAAATATGCGCCAAAAATGGTTCCTCTTCTCGCCTGCGTCTCATCCCGGCCTGATAAAACACGTTGAACAATAAACTGGTCGGTACACCAATACCAGAAGCCAATTACGGCCGAGCCGATAAATACGCCAAGCCATGGAAAGTTCTGATCTCTGTTACTCCGAATCAGGTTCGTCATGGAATCGCCATATTCATTGATTTTCACTGCACTTGTAATTCGCATCATTTCGTCCCAGCCACCAACAGCACGTAAGCCGAGTACAAGAATTATTATTGAACCCAGAAGTAAAATGGGAGTTTGCAAAACTGAAGTGTAGAGCACTGATTTCATTCCGCCTACAACCGTGTATACTGCGGTAATCAAAACCAGGCCAATGGCAGAAATCCAGAAGAAATCGACACCCCAGATTGATTCAATGCCAAATACTTCTTTGAAAACCAATCCTCCTGCATAAACGGTTACAGCCACTTTTGTCAGTACATAACTAACCAGCGAAATTATCGATAAAATGGTTCTCGATTCCTTGTTGTAGCGTCGTTCCAGAAATTCGGGCATGGTTGTTACCATGCTTCTTGAATAAAACGGAACAAAAACCCAACCCAGAATCAAAATCATCCAACCCTGTATTTCCCAGTGTGCCATTGCCATTCCGCTTGAAGCGCCTGCTCCGGCAAGTCCAATCAGGTGTTCAGAACCAATATTCGATGCAAAAATGGAAGCGCCGATTGCCAGCCATGTGGCACCGCGGCCTGCCAGGAAGTAATCACCCGAGGTTTCTTCCTTCTGCTTAAAAACCCATACAATAATTCCGATTAAGACTACTGCGAAAGCAGAAATTACGATCCAATCTAATGTTACCATAGTATTTATTTATTTCAGATATTTTGTTTTAGTGTTAAATTCACTTGAGTCATTTGCTAATTGGTTCAATTCCTTTGAATGTTGGCTTTACTTCCATGAATATTTCCGTTGGCATCAAATTCCATTTTGTCGATGCATACCTCACGATGAAAACCACCTGAACCTCGCGGCATTTCCACTCCCTTAGGATAGGTAAACCGGTGATAAACCAGGTACCATTCATCTTTTCCCGGAATCTGAATTGCAGAGTTATGTCCGGTGGCAAAAATATTGGTTTCGGGATCACGCTGAATAACAATATTATTTTCAGGAATCGTTAATTTTCCCATCGGTGAATTACTTGTGGCGTATCGTACTTTGTAATTCGGGCTTCGGGTATCGTCTTCCGACCACATAAAATAATACGTTCCGTTTCGGTATATCACATAAGTTCCTTCGCGAAATGTGTTATCCACATTAAAGGTTTTCAGCGTATTCATTTTAAGCGAAACCATGTCAACGTTTAGCTCTGCGCCAGCCATGTAGCCGTTTCCCCAGTACAGGTAGCTTTTCCCGGTTTTGGGATCGGTAAATACATCCGGGTCGATTTCCTGCCCCCGGTTTATTCCTTTCGGTTTAAAATCGATCAGCGCTTTTCCGCTATCGGTGAAAGGCCCGGTTGGATTATCGGCAACAGCCACACCAATTTTTTGTGCTGCCGTGAAATAGTAAAAGTATTTATACTGACCATCGATTTTCTTTTCGACAATACAAGGCGCCCACGCATTTCGATTCGCCCAGGTAACATCTTTATGCAAATCGAGAATGGTTCCTTCGTCTTTCCAGTCCACCAGGTTTTTAGACGAAAATGTTTTGAAAAAATAGCCCGACCAACCGTCGAATCCATCGGTTGTGGGATAAATATAGAAGCTGTCCGTTTTTTCGGCATACAAAATATCCGGGTCGGCGTAATATCCTTCAAGAACAGGATTGTGATCTTCTGATGCGCTCACATCATAAGTCATTTCATGCTGTCCTTCCAACGAAATGGTGTAAGAAACAGGGCCATTTGAAAAATCCTGTGCGCCGGTTGGTGTTATTTCGAAACCCGGCCAACAATTGAACTGTGGATCAAAATTGGCGAGATTGACTCCCCGTTTAACCGGCAAATGAATAGTCGCACTTTCTGCATTCAAATCGATATTCAATTTTTTGATTTCGGGCGAATTTATTTCAATTAATGGATCATCTATCTTTCCCCATTTCGAAATTAGCCGGTGATATTCATCCATAGTAATCGGTAAAACTGTGCCATGCCGCGGATGGAAATTCATGCTGATATCGTGGTCGATGATTTCGAAATGCTCCAAATCTTTGCTTTTCGTGAATTGGTATCTTCCTGAACCATAAACATCGTACATCAGTATCCACTCATCGGAATTGTTTAGTTTGAAAACCCCTGAACCTTCAACACGTGCTGTTTCTTTGTCTACTCTTTCGAGGCTGGGATAAGTGTATCCTTCAGTAAGTTTATCGGACACGGCCAGTTTTATCCCGGGATCACCCGATTCCGACTTATGAAACAAATAAAATTTATTGTCTTTTTTGATGATATCTCCATCGATACAAGCGTTATTCGTTGGATTATACAACAATTGTTTTGGCGCCGATTCAAGTCCGGTGAAATCCTTGTTGGCATAAGCATAATAAATGATGTCGGGGTTATTTCCCTGTTTCATCGAAAAGTACACCATGTATTTCCCTGTTGCATCGTCGTAAATGGTTTGCGGCGCCCAAACGCGGTCCACATCGCCAAATTTGTCAGGGAATGTTTCGGGAATATTCACAACTGATGATGTCCAATTGACTAAATCCTTCGATTTCATCAGAATCATTGCAAAGTTGTTCCAGCGCATTTCCGGCACGTATAAATCGGTGGCAACCATGTAAAAGGTCTTTCCGTCATTTCCCCGCAATATATGTGGATCGCGAACTCCTCCTGATTTGCTGATAACTTTTGAATCCAAAACCGGTTCGTTGTTATTTAAAGCCCGGTAATTGTATCCATCGAGGCTCACGGCAAAACGTATTGCCTCCTCACCCGGCCCGTTGCCTGTAAAATAGGTAAACAGATAGGCTTCATCTTTTTCGTGTGTGATTGCATCCGGTTAATATCAGAAACAATCCGGCTAAAGGCAGAATTATTAAGCGCAAATTCCGCTTATATTTTGTGTAGTGTGGCATTATTTTCCGGATGTTTGAATTTTTAATCTGCATACATAAAAAGCATTTCCCTGTGTTTGCAAAGTGAATTTGTTATCATTTGCCGTAACAAAAGAATGTGCCGGAAAAATGTTATCAGGCTTTTCCAGCGTGTTTACAGCTTCAGGTACGTTAGAGTGAAGACTTACAATTTCAACCCTTTTATTTTTTATTGGAGTTTTAAGTCCTTTTAAATCAATCTGAATTTCTTTGATTTCTGATGAAGCATTTACAACTTTAACAATCAATTCAGATGTAACCTCATCAAACGACGTACTGGCGTATAAACCATTTTCTCCCACAATGTTCTTTCCTGCCTGAGTAACAGGAACCATGCGTGTACCTGAATTCCGGGCATACATTTGCTGCACGTAATAGTTTGGAGTTCGAACCACAGAAAGATTGTCAAACCAAATCATATCGGGTTTCCATTGCCATGCATCCACATGTGCAAACAGCGGCGCATAAGTTGCCAGGTGAACCAAATCTGCATTTCTTTCGAGACCGGTCATAAACGCTGCTTCAGCTATGGCCGCAATCATATTGTTGTCTCTGCTTCGGTGATGTGCAGCATATTCTCCGGCAAAAACCTTTGGTCCGTTTCGGTCGTAATTGTCGTACCGGTTTGCATTTTGCAGAAACCACTCCGGGCTTTTATAATAATGTTCATCTACCAAATCCACTTTCAATTCCCGCATTTTTGGCCACAAATAATCAAATTGTTCACCATCTGACGAAGGGCCGGAAGTTCCAATAATTTTTATTTCAGGATGTTCTTTTCTGAGCACTTTCATAAATTTCTCCAGGCGCTCAACGTAAACCTCGCCCCATTGTTCGTTACCAATCGCCATCATTTTCATGTTGAAAGGCTCGGGATGCCCCATGTCTGCCCGAACTTTTCCCCATTTTGTTTCGACTGAACCATTTGCAAATTCAATCAAATCGATTGCATCCTGAATGTAGGGTTCCAAATCATCCACAGCTACACATTCTTCACTTTCAAACTGGCAGGCTAAACCACAACTGACAACAGGTAGTGGTTCTGCTCCCAAATCATCACATAACTGGAAAAATTCAAAAAAGCCCAAGTCCGTAAGTCTGATAATAGTCGGGGAAAAAGCGATGCTTGAAAGTGTAATTCCACCGGTTTTCATTTAGCGGACGATTCTCGACCGGACCGACACTGTTTTTCCACTGGTAGCGGGTTTCGAGCGTATTTCCCTCGATGATGCATCCACCCGGAAAACGAAATACTTTGGGCTGCAGATCATAAAGCGTTTCAACCAAATCTTTGCGTAAACCATTTTCCCTGTTTTTCCAGGTTTCAGCCGGAAACAACGAAATATGGTCCACATCCACAACTCCGGGAGTTTCAAGTACCAGACGAAGTTTGCCTTTTGCATCGGTTATGGCTGATTTAATACTTACTGAATATTTTTTCCAGCTATTTCCCGAAATACGAATTTCGCCTCTGCCAACAATTTCTTCTTTTGAACTAACCAGTTCAATCCTGAACTTTTTTTCGCCTTCATCTAAAGAACGGGCATAAAATGAGAAATTATAGCTATCGTTCTGTTTGAATCCCATTCTGCGAAAACCCTCATTCTCGAGGCCGGTTCCTCGTCTCAGGCCTTTTTCATTCATTCGCACGTAGTGTGGATTTCTTTCGAAACAGGGATTTTCATCCTGAACCTTAACATCGCCAAACGGCAACCAGCCAACAAAAGGCTGATCAAATTCAAAAGAACGGTTTTTTATAAGTTCCGCATATAATCCGCCATCTGCTCCAAAGTTGATGTCTTCAAAAAACACCCCGTACATATCGGGCTGAATTTCGGCTCCCGGTTTTGATAAATCAACTTCAAATGTTTGTTGTGCTTCCGTAAAAAAACTAATGACTATCAGCGAGAATGCAATAAAGAAATATTTCATATCAGGTTTTATTTATTGGTTTAACGATTTAATTCTGATTACTGAAAAAGAATAAGCCGGAAGTGTGTATTTTAATTCGCTTGAAACTGCGATTTTTGTTTCCTCAGGCAAAACTGTGTTATCTGTCGGTTTCCCTTTTAACACGATAAGTTTTGCATCCTGTCCGGTAATTTTAAATTCAGAGAGATCAATTTCAGATTCCACAGGCGCAGGCAACAGATTCGCCATTTTTATGATAATATTATTGGTCTTGCTGTCGCGAACTACCGACATGGCAACCCGCTTTTTCACATCTTCATTTTGGTTGGAAAGTCTTATCGTAACGGGTATATAGCTATCTCCCGAATTTTGCCCGAAAAGTTTCTGAATGTAATAACCCGTCGTTGGTTTTACTTCTGTATTATTGAAATAAATCAAATCCGGGTTCCACTGGGTAAAGCCTTCTTTTGCCAAAAGCGGCGCATAAGAAGTCATGGAAACCACATCAGCATTTCGTTCAACGGAAATGAGATATAGCGCTTCAGATAAAGCTGTTTCAATATTATTGGGACGACCCGGCAAATGAGCGGCATATTCTCCCAAATACACTTTTGACTTTGTGCGGTCGTAACGATCATAAAAATCCTGGTTATGGATAAACCAACCCGGCGGCTGATAATAATGCTCGTCGACCATCGGAATTTCCAATCGGGTAGCAAGATTCCAGCCTTCTTCATAATCCGTTCCGGTATAAAACGGGCCTACAGTTCCGATAACAGTAATCTCAGGATGTTTCTCCATGACTGCGTTATAGATCATCGTAAAGCGTTCTTCAAAAACATCGGTAATCAGGTCTTCATTTCCTATACCGATGTATTTCAGATTAAAGGGCTCAGGATGTCCGGCCTCCGCTCTCACTTTGCCCCACTTTGTAGATTTATCACCGTTCGCCCATTCAATTAAATCCAATACCTCCTGAACATATTCATCCATCTCACTCATTGGAATTCCGCCTTGCTGGCCATATCCGCAGGTAGCTGAATTCTGACATGGAACGCCTGCCGCCAACACCGGAAGCGGTTCAGCGCCAATATCTTCACAAAATTGAAAATATTCGAAATAACCCAAACCGGCCGATTGATGATAGTTCCATATATTTCGTTGAGGAACCCGTGCTTCCAGCGGACCAACCGTTCGGTTCCAACGATAAATATTCAGAAGCCCGTCGCCATGAGCCACACAACCTCCGGGAAAGCGGACAAACCGTGGATGCATATCGGCAATCACCTGCGCCAAATCGGCACGTAAGCCGTTTTTTCGTTGTCTGAATGTATTATGTGGAAATAGTGAAATCATATCCAAAGCTACTTTCCCTGAAAATTGGGGAATTACCTCCAGTTTTGCCTTATCGGCAGATTTTGTTGCTGTGATTTGAAAATCGTATTTTTTCCAGTCATTATTTATCTTCTTTGTCTTTCCTTCAGCAAGAATTTCGCCCGCATCGTTGGTAAGACGAACATGAATATTTCCTTTTTCACCTGAGAGTGATTTCGCAAAAACCGAGAAATTATATTTTTCGCCTTGTTTGACAGGAATGCCGTTAAAACCGTCGTTCGCCAGGCCACTGCCCGGTTCTTCAATATCGAGCACTGCAAAATGTTTGTTGTTTTCGTGAATTGGCAAAACAGAATCAATTGAAAATGTTGCTTTTTCTCCAACTATCGACCAGGCTTTTGTTGCGTTCCAGGATTGATCACGCCCCGACTTGTCAGAAAGCTGATATTCAAAATCGCGATTTTGCACCAATTCGGCATACAATCCGCCATCGGCTGCATAATTAATGTCTTCGAAAAACACGCCAATCAACATATCGCTGATGGCTTTGCTTTTTTCGGGATATACAGAAACACTGGCCTGAACATCTTTCAGGTCTTTAAAACGAACCGGGTCTTTGCTCATATTATCTGCCCTCTCCTGCTGGTGAAACTCGCTCCATTGCTCCCATTTTATTAAAGCATCGATGGTACTCCAGCGAGTTTTAACAATTACTCCATCCCAGTTTTCTCCGTTTACGAAAGCTTTATCGCGAATACCTAACCGAACAGCCGGCGTTGCTTCTTCTGTTCCCGAATAGTTTTTAAAATCGGTAGTTGTGGTTTTATAAATTTTTGTTTTTCCGTCGTTTTCGTTCAGCCAGGTAATAAGATAATTATTGTTATCCGAATCACAGGAAACCTCCAAATCCATAACGTTTCCATTTTTCTGTACTTCGGGATATGACTGTCGCTTCCAATTAAATAAATCGACACTGGCTGCATGTGCCAACTGCCCTGTTTCGTTATTCAATGTCCAAAGGCAATGATACAAACCGTTTTTATCCTGAAACAGAAAAGGATTGATCATCTTTTTCTGACTTCCCCAGGCGCCAAAATCACTGCCAAGAAATCGAAATTCAGGACCTATTCCGTGCCAGTTTTCTTTGTCAATACTCCAGGCAAGCTGCAATCCCGCCGTGTTATTGCGAGCGCCTGTTGTATATGCAAAAATGTAGGCTGAATCGGGTTCACTGGCAAAAAGCTTTAAGCCGGAAATCAGTAATATAAACAGGAGTAGCTGAATATTTCCTTTTCATTCTTTTTCTATTGAATTTTTAAACTGTATAATCCGCAACTATGGGCCGGAAGTTCCCGATTAAAGCTTTCATCGAATTTCCCTAAATCTTCACCTGACCAGAGTTCACGAACCGAACAATATCCCGAAATTCCAAGTTCAGTTAAATCAACTCCAATCTGCATTGGCTCTTCATTGTCCGAAATATTAAAAAGAGCCAGATAGATTTCACCCGTTTTTGGATTTTTTGAAGTAACGGCAAGTTTTTTATCATCCTGATAAAGCTGTTTCACATCTGTACTTTCGCGGTGCATTTTCAGCACTTCTTTATTTGTCAATAGCGATAAGGTAAATTCATCGTTGCTTGGTAAATCGCCACCAAACATTAACGGTGATTTAAAAATGGTAAAAAAGGTCATCAGGGAATATTGCTCGTTGGGAGTTAGCCGTGTCATACGATCGGCGCCACGTTCTCCGCGAATGGAAATTCTACCCAACGGAATCATATCACAATCGGGCCAGGTACCGGGAGCAATGTACGGATACCACCTTTGCGCTACGTCCATTAAATGTGTGAGGTGATGCCATGTATCCCAAACATCATCCACCATTCGCCACATATTCGCATGTTCCTTCACATGTTCTGCATCCGAAAACGGAGTTTCGCCCGGCGAAGTACTCAAAACAATTGGCCGTCCGCATTGATCGATTGCATTTCTGATGAGTTCTATTTCACCCTTGTGATAAGGACGAGACAAATCATCCACTTTTACAAAATCAACTCCCCATTCGGCATACATGTTAAAAATGGAATTGTAATATTCCTGCGCTCCGGGTTTATTGGCAATTATTGTGTAATTATCTCTTAACCACGGGCATTGCATTTCGGTGGAATAAATCTGGTCGGCGGTAATCCCATCCGCTCCCAGAATGGGCAATTTATTTTCGACGGCGACTTTTGGAATTCCCCGCATAATGTGAATTCCAAATTTCAAACCTTTATCGTGAATATATTTCGCTAAATCTTTAAATCCATTTCTATCTTTCGATGAAGGGAAACGGTTTACAGCGGGTTGATAGCGGCCATATTCATCAATAACATAGCGCGGATCTGTCTGATTATAACCACCGGCTTTGTCGTTCTCCACAAACCAGCGAATGTCGACAACAATATATTCCCAGCCGAATTCTTTGAGATTTTCGGCCATGTAACCGGCATTGGCTTTTACCTCGTGTTCTTCAACGGTGGGCCCGTAGCAATCCCAACTGTTCCAGCCCATCGGCGGCGTTTCTGCCCAGGTTTTGAATTCGCCTTTTGCAAATACTTTGGGCTTTTTTGTGCCGGAACAAGCCAGTAAAAAAGGGATAAATAAAATGGTAAGAACACAGAATTTTAATAATTGCTTTTGGATTAATCCAAAAAGTTGATTGCGATTTTTCATTTGTTTGATTAGTTATTTTAATCCTATATTTTTTCCCCGAGAATTACTTTAATCTGTAAAATTAATTACTTAAATCGGAAGTATCCTTAATAATAAGCCAAACATGGTTGTAAATTCCCGATTTTGCCGACGTGACAGAATCTGTTTTTTTCGGAATAACCACCCGAATTGCGATTATATTGTTTCCCCGCTTATTCAGGTAAGGATCAAGAATCGCATGCAAGGAAGAATTTTTATTTCCTGAAACATCAACCGACTTTCCATTGACAAATAGTTCATAATGCGCGCAAATTCCTTCAAAATCTATTTGAATGCTTTTGTCCAGCCAATCCTCAGGAATCCTGAAATTTTTCCGATACCATCCAATTTCCGGTGATACCGATTCTGAAAATCTATTCAGTTCGGCATCTTTGCTCCAGTCGTGGGGCAAATCAATTCTTCGCCAGTCCTGATCGTTAAATTCAACCGCAGTTGCATCAACAATGCTCCCATAGCTGAATTTCCAGTTAAGGTCAAAAAGTTTCATTTGGCTTATATCATTATTCTTCACTTTACATTCATTAAAAATGAAAAGCAAAAAAACTATTGCCAATATTTTTTCCTTATGAAGCATTATAATTTTGTAAAAGAGTAATTTCTTTTATGGTGTTTATATTATTGCGCCCGTCATTTATTAATCATTTGAAATCACTATAAAAGTGAATTTGCTTTTATGTTTCAGAAATAATTTTTTTATAACCTTCAACCGTCAAAATTAAGCTTGCATAAAACTACTTATATTAAACCGATGAAATGGATATAGACTCGTCAGATGTAATTCAGAAATTAATCAAACTGCAAATCGCAATAATTTACATCTTTGGTACAGGAATTTATTTAAATTTGCCCGGAATTATCGATGAATTATTCCTGTATTCGATAGATACACAAGCCAATAAAAGAAAATTTTAGATGAAATTCATTAAAATATTAAATCTGATTTTATGCTGTTTTTTTTTCATTACAAATCCTGCCTTTGCTCTGAAAATTGAGAAAATAGGAATTGAAAAAGGTTTATCAAACAATAATGTAGTTAGCATTACACAGGACAGAGACGGCTTTTTATGGTTTTGCACAAAGGACGGCCTAAACCGGTTTGATGCGAACACATTTAAGGTTTTTAAAACATCTGATACAGATTCCAACTCCATTTGCAGCAATGTGCTCAACTATGTTTATGCCGACCGGGATGATAATGTGGTATGGATCGCTTCAGAAAAAAACGGCGTGGATGCTTATAACTACAGAACACATGTTTTTACTCATTATGAGCACGATTATCAGAATCCTGAAAAAAATGACCTGAGCGCAAACGGTGTAACTCATATCGATGGCGATGAACAGGGAAATCTCTGGTTTGCCACTTATGATGGGGGAATTGATTTCCTGGATAAAAAAACAGGGCAATTTACTAACTACAATCAAACGAATGTGGAAGGCCTCGGTTCAAATTACAACTGGTGCGTAATGTATGATTCGGAAGCCAGAATTTATGCAGGCCATGTAGACGATGGATTTAGCATTATAAATCCAAAAACCGGAACTGCGGTTAATTTTAAGCATGAACCGGGAAATCCAAATTCACTTCCCGACAATACGGTTACCAGTATTTTTAGGGATTCTATGGGCCACATTTGGATTGGGACACGAAACGGGCTTACCCTGTTTAATCCGGAAAATAACAGAATGACCAATTTCCGGAATAACCGTTCTGTCAGCACTTCGCTTTCGAGTAATTTCGTTCAAAAGATAATTGAAACCGACGACCACAAATTATGGATTGGCACCGAAGGAGGTGGAGTAAATATACTCGATTTAAAGGATTTATCGTTTGCTTCGGAACCTGGAAACGTCATCTTCGAACGTATTCCGGCTTCCGAAACTTCTGAAGGTTTATCCAGCCTATCGGTTCAGAGTGTTTTTCAGGACTCGTACGGAAATATCTGGCTTGGCGGTTATGGTAGCGGCATCAATTTTATTCCCAGCAGGGAAAGCATATTTAATAAAATTATTTACCTACCGTACGTTGGCTATACAAACAGTTTAAACGATAAAGCAGCACTCGGACTTTGCGTCGATAAAAACGACAATGTATGGGTGGCTAATGGTATTGGCGGAATAAGTATATACAAGCATGGAAATAAAACGGAGCATTTAGCTCGCTTCAGCAATGACGACCATGACCAGATTTTAACCGCAGTATTTAATGACAGCCACAACAAAATTTGGGTAGCCACAAATAAAGGCCACATTTATCAATACAACAGCGATTCGAAAAAAATAACTCCTTTTAACTATTTTGCCGAAATTGAGAACTATCCGATTTATATGTTCTTTGAAGATTCGAAGCAGAATATATGGATAGCCACAGATATTGGATTGTTTAAATATAATCCGCAAACCAAAACAGGAACTGTATATTCAACAAGCAATTCGGAATTACCCGATAATATTATCAGAGCAGTTGCCGAGGATGACAATGGCAATATTTGGGTAGGTACACTTATCGGCGCTCTGTGTGTGTTTGATCAGGATTTCAGGTTGATACGAAATTATGGACAGTCTTACGATTTTTACGCCGTAAACCAAATTTATAAAGATTCATACGACCGAATGTGGATTGGCAGCCAAAACGATCTTTTTTTAATAAAAAATCAGTTGGATAATTCCGTAGCGCGAATAGGTAAAATTTCGGGTTTGCGGGAAACAAATATCAGGGCAATTATTGAAGGAAAATCTGCTAACGAAATCTGGGTAAGCACAAATAACGGAATCAGCCGTATAGAGCTAAACACGATGCATGTGAGCAATTTTGATATGAGTGACGGAATTGCCCAGGGTGATTATTTAGGTGGTGTTGTAGCAAAAACAAAAGATGGTAAGATTTATTTTGGATCGCGAAATGGAATTACCTGGTTTGATCAAACTTCCGATCAATCTGCTATATCCACTCCCGAACCCTCATTTACAGGATTTTCAGTAACTAACAGCAAAAACTATGTCAGCCGGTTTACAGATATCCCATTCGGAAATAAAATTGAACTAAAACATAACCAAAATTCTTTTGAAATCAGTTTTAATGTATTGGATTATTCGCTGGCGGACAAAGTGGAATTCAGATATCAGATGGAAGGCCTTGATTATAGCTGGTATCCTGTAAATGCAGGAAAGGAAGTCACTTTTCGTAATCTGAAACCAGGAAACTATGTTTTCAATCTGAAAACCAGAATTCAAAACAATGAATGGTCGAATCAGGTAACTTCATTAACTGTTAAAATAAAACCGCCTTTGTGGCTAACCTGGTGGATGAAGCTGATTTATACTTTAATTGTTATATCCATACTTTATTATATCCTGCGATTCTATACTAATAAATTAAAAATTGAGAGCGATTTACTTCTGGAAAAAAAGAGCCGTCAGCAGGAACATATATTAAATGAAGAAAAGCTCCGGTTTTTTACGAATATCACGCACGAATTACGAAGTCCAATGACTTTGATTTTAGGACCGCTGGAAGATCTCATTTCAGAAAATGACCTGAAGCCTGAGCAACAGAAAAAGTTAGATATGATGCAACGCGTTGCCAATCGTTTACTTCAAACTGTCAACCAGATTCTTGAGTTTAGAAAATCTGAAAATAAAAGTCGTAAGTTAAGTGTAATTAAGGATGATCCGGGAAAATATATATACGAGATTGGCCAGAAATATAAAGATTTGAATCGTAACAAGATGATTGATTTCCAAACCGTTGTTCCTGACCAAAACGTGGAAATATTTTTTGATCCGGATGTTCTAAATATTATTACTGACAATCTTTTGTCAAATGCATATAAATATACAAAGGAAGGTACAATCAGCCTGGAACTAAAACACTTTCAGGAAGACAATATTGATTACACAGAAATTATAGTTTCCGATACCGGCTACGGAATTTCGGAAGATGATTTGCCAAAAATATTTGAACGGTATTTCCAGGCAAAATATGCAACACATCCGATTAAAGGAACCGGAATAGGACTTGCACTGGTTAAAAATATGGTTGAATTACATGAAGCCGAAATATTTGTAACAAGCCGGTTGAATGAAGGGACAGAATTCAGGGTTAGGTTTTTAACCAACAACAGTTATCCCGATGCCATTCATTACGATGCTGCGGAAAATCAGATGGAGGAAAGCGAAGAAAATTCGAAAAATGTTATCTTAATTGTCGATGACGATCCGGAAATAGTGGAATATATTGAAGGTTCTTTAAGCAATAAATACACAATTATTTCCGCTGATAATGGCAGAACAGGACTTGAAACCGCGGCCAATGAAACTCCCGACGTTATTATAAGCGATATAATGATGCCGGTTATGGACGGAATTGAAATGTGCAAACAATTGAAACAGGATGTCAGAACCAGTCATATTCCTGTGGTACTATTAACTGCAAAAGGCTCATCGTACGATCAAAAAATCGGATACGATGTGGGAGCCGACTCGTACCTCACAAAACCATTCAGCAGTAATTTATTAAAAAGCCGACTTAAAAATATAATAGATGCTAGAAGAAAATATTCCATGGCAAATTCTTCAAAATTTAAACAAAAACAAGAGTTGTTAAATGAATCGATTGGTGAATTGGATAAGGAATTTCTGAAAAAACTGACCAATGTAATCGAAGAAAACCTTGAAGAAGAAGAACTGAACATTTCGCAGATAGCAGCTCAGTTAAATATGAGCCATTCAACTTTATACCGGAAAATAAAAGCGCTTACCAATTTAACTGCCAACGAATTTATCCGGAAAGTTCGAATCAATTTTGCTGAACAATTATTACTTACCGGCCAGTATAATATTTCGGAAATTATGTACCAGGTTGGTATAAACAGCAGCAGTTATTTTCGCCAATGTTTTAAAGATGAATTTGGTATGAATCCAAGTGAGTACCTTCAGAAACTAAAGGAAGCATAAACAATCAGCTACATTTAAACAGGCTGAAAAGTTGCAATAACCACATATATTTAAAATTAGGTCGCAGCAATTAGTAAAAAAGTTCCTTCCGGAAAAACAGGTTTCCTATACTGTTTCGAATCGGTTTTTTTATATATTTGCACACGCAAAAAATGCCGGAATAAAAGTCCTGAAACGTCGGGAATGAGGCAGGCGGAAATTTAATGCCCAGTTGGCGGAATTGGTAGACGCGCTAGTTTCAGGGACTAGTATCCATTTGGATGTGAAGGTTCGAGTCCTTTACTGGGCACCAAAAAACAAAAGCACATGTAATTTTAACACATGTGCTTTTTTATTGTAGTAAAGTTGCTGAAAAACAAAATAAAAAAAGGCAGAAAACCTTTTAGACGCTTTTTGAATATGATTGGTAATTTACAAACCCCTTTATAAAACCAATCGCTTTTTGGATGTTTTCTACCCTTTTTTTGGTTTGGAGAAGTTACAAATAAATAATGGATTTTCAAATTAATATTCGCGTCCCGCAGAATGCTTGATCAGAAAATAAATACGAAAAAAAACATTAGTTTGATTTATAAACTTCCTACAAACAACAATGCAATTATTTAGCACTTTATACAAAATGTCTTTGTTTGAATTCATTTAATTTCGAAATAAAAAAAACCGCCGTAAATCTCAAGTTTACAACGGTTTAATTTTAATATTAAAAAACTATTAAAACTACAATTCATTATTCTGGCAGAATCGAAACAAACTGTTCCTGCTCTGCTGAATAATTTTTATCTATGATTTTGCCCGATAGGAAACAGCTAAATAAGCTATCCTTTTTTCTGTTCTTATTTTATTTAAAAAACCAAACAATACATTGCTTGTTCCATCCACAATCAGATTCCAGCCCGTTTCAGCATCGCCCGTAAAATCCAGGTTTTCCGGTGCAAGTGCAAGCCTGCGTTTCTTCCAGTCGATGCTGCAAAAACTTGCAGTTAAACTGTCATCGAGTCCTAACGGTTTTGTCCAGTAAGGGAAACTGTTTTTATCGATATTTATAGTCAGTTTTCGCGTAGCGTTGCTTGCGGCGGTTACAAATAAATTCCATTCATTCGGAAAATCGTGGTTTATGTTGAATAACTGCAACAATGTACCGTCTTCGGCCTGAAGTATATCTTCTTTCACATGCGTAACGGTAGCTTCTTTTAAATGACCGGCTTCGCGACAGGTATAACGGAAATGTAAAATGATGTCCGATATTGATTCAAAATCGAACTGCGGAATGTCGTTTGGCAATTCTATTCTCCAAGTGCTGATTACTCCGGCACCTTCAAACGGAAGATAGCGTTCGTCGCGCAGATTGGTTTCGAATAAACCGCTGTCGTTTTGAGCAGTACTTGTAACTATCGACTGAATAGCGCCGGTAAAATCGCGAAACCTCGAATCTTCTTCATCGGGATTTCTTACATAATCGTCGCCTTTAAGCGAAGAAATGCGAATACTACTTTTCAGCAAGGAAAGTTTCGCATGGACAGTGGTATATGGCCCGGTAATACATGGAACCGATACAGCCATCGTTTTAATTCTACGCATATATTGTCCTGGGCTGTCGAGATCGAAAATCCACTCCGGAATTTCGAGGTCGCATGAACCTGTTGCCTTTAATTTCAACAAAGCCATCGGATCGAGCCGGTGCAACGAAATATGTTTTGTCATTTCATATTCCCGCTTGTTATTTTCATGATAAGCCATTTCCAGGCGTTTCAAATCGAGATACAGCGTTTCGCCAGCAAGTAAACCTTTACGCGCGCTGTCCCAGTAACCAAATTTAATGATGTCGAGGTTATCAAATTCCGGACGCATCAGTTCGTGTTTCATGGTTTGTTCGCTTCTTTTGGAAATATCGAAAGCAAACTGATAACATGAAAAATAGATTTTGGAAATCTCGCCCTGCATCCAGTTATAAAGTTCCTCATTGGTAAACTTCTCCATCAAAAAGGTGTTTATTTCATCCTCATTTTCAATTTGCCTGATATGGGTATCATAATCTTTTTTGGCAATTTGTTCACGAATCAATGATGAAATTATCTGCCTTCCATATTGTACCAATTCTGCTGTTGCTGAATTTGCCTGGAAAACGTATTCTTCAGCCCTGCGATAGTATTGTGCCATTTTTGAAGCACGTTCAGCGCTCGAAGCAAAAGCATCGGAAACCTTTTTGGCAATATCGGCGCCACCATCGGCAGCAGCTTTCAACTGCACACCACCAAAACCTGCAGCGACACCAACACCAAGCGGCGTTCCGTGTCCGTTAAACTGTGGTATTAAACCAACAATGGGTGAAATTAATTTCAAAGCAGTAGATAACGTACTAAATGTATCGCTGGAAGGCAGGAATATATTAAGTTCCGCATCTTCATTTTTATTTAAAGGAAGTGTTTTGCCTAACTCACCGCCGAAAGCGCCTGTGACCAGGTTTCCGGCAAATTCCATCAATCCGCCAACCGACGTTTCTTTGCGGTAATCTTCATGAGTAAGTTCATTGGCATATTCACCAATAAATTCTTTATAAACGTCGTCAAACGACTCTTCTGTAAGTTCTCTGCGTGCCAGTTCAATGGCTTTCATTTTATCGAGATCAACATCTTTATATCCAAGAATTCGTTTAAAATGACGGTACTTTTCGTAAGCCACAGCCCTGCTTCTTAACAGAGATTCAGTCGCTGCCTCAGTTTCCTTCCATTGAAGAAATTTTACATCCTGAACGAGTTTCAAAATATTTAGCTGATGCTTTTGACGCAATAAAGTAAGATGTTCATTATCTTTTTTCTCCAATGCTGAAAGTAGTGATGCTCCAAGCGCTTTAACTTCAGTACAGATTTCCATTGCTTTTTGTAACAGTAAAGGGCCGCGAACCGTTGAAAGTGGCTGATTGATGTTGTTAATTACACTTCCGATATCGAGGCCTGCCGCAACAGCTTTTACCAGCATTCCCGGATCGATTGGCGGATCAAACAACGGAAGTTGCCTTACCACTCCTTCGATATTCATACAATGCCTGATTTTAAACAGGCGGTCGGCTACAATGTCCCAGTATCCTAACAGCTTATCGTTTTGCGGAATGCAGAAATACAAGGTTCTTCCGATTCCAAATGCCGCCGACATACTTCCTTCATCGGTAGGTTTGGTTGATGATGGATTTGTATTGAACGGAAAATCGTTTTCAATTTCAATTAAAGCATTTCCAAATGCATCGATACCTGCTTCTTTTAGTTGTTTATATGTTTTCGAAGTTCTTTTTCCTTTAGGCGGAATTTTCATGGGTTTATCGCCAAGAATATTGGCAGCCAGTACATAAACCTGCGTGGCTTCATTAAGCGTTTCAATTGTATCCTGCCGAAATAAGAAATCGCCCCAGGCAATTAGATTATCCAGATACTTCATTAATACATTCAGTTGATAAGCCAGATAACGCGTGCGTGCAATAACATGCGGACGGAAAGGTTTATCGCGCCATGCCTGAAGGCTTTTTTCCACGCGTTCCTTTAATTCGTTATCATCGCCTTTGGCAAGTTCAGTCAGCATTTCCTGTATAAACTCAGCTTTTGTTTCCTGTCTGAAACGAAGAAAGCGCCAGAATCGTTGAGGCGGATCAACTGATAAATCATTGCTTGTAGGATCGAAGATAAAATGAAACCATTTTTGGGCTTCTGCAAAACGTTGGTTTTTGCTTAAGTGTACAGCAATAATTAAAGGAGCATGAAAAAACAACTCCCAATTGTAAATGGCATACGGGCCATCGTCGCTAACATCAATTTCCTCGTAGGGCAAAAGTGTTTTCCGCGATTCGGGCGCAACCACCGATGAGCCGGCAGTGTACCAGTTTGTGAGGTTGTGTTTTAATCCTTCGTGATATTTGGCATTAAGCAATGCCGGCAAACCATCGCGGTTTAGTGTTTCAATTAATTCATCGGTATACGGATGATAATGCGCATAAATTTTGTAGTCAATTTTTCTGCTCGCTCTTTGTTTAATCGCCCATCTATTATAATCCTCTGATTGCAGAACGACTTGTTCTGAACTGTAATGATATTTATCTTGTAGTGTCATAATTATTTTATTTCTTATAAATTTTTGTTTTAAAACGACCCAAATACTTTTCCACCAGTATCGAAAGTTGTACCGCCAAAATCGAATTTATCATCCGTTGGCAGAACCATCGTATAGTTTTCATTTATTCGAACTGCCTGTTCACTCCATATCCACGGATTATCCACCACTAATCCTCCATCAATATCAATAGATTCTTTGGGTGGCCACCCCGGCACCGGCTTTTCAACCAGCTCCGGTATTTCGAGGTATTTCACCGGAGTTTCGTGGTATGGATAATATGCATCCCATATTCGAATGGGCGAATATTTGGTTTCATCAGCCTGAAGATAAAAGTTACTGTGTTCATCTGCATAAAAAACCGGAGCATTATACTGGTTTTCGGCGATATGCCGCAAAGGAAGAATCTGAAATCCGGGTGTTAGTTTATCTTTTTTTGTTAATACCGTTTCCGTTTTTTCAGATGAGGAAGCACCATGTGGCTGTTTTACATTTACTTTTAATACTCTGCCGGGCATCAAATACTGCGTGCTATATAATCTTGTGCCATTGCCCGATTCAGGATAAGGATTGAAAAAAAGAATATCAAGTCCTTCCTTTAAGACAACCATTATATCATCGTCGTTTCTGTATTCCAGATACGGCGGGGCATTTTTACTGGTAAATGTAAATACGGCGTTTTTATCGGAACCTCCATTTCCCTTATATCGAAGATTAAATATGAGTCGTTCTCTGAAATTATTGGATGAAATAACCACTTTTTCCTTTTTGCCGAATATCAGCAGTTTATTACTGTCAAAAGAAGCGAGATTTTTAATTATCATTGGCCTTTTCATTTCAGTTGATTTTGGTGAAGTCCATTTCCCCTTGTAGTATTCGCCCCAACAAATATTTACTTCCACATTCCGTCGGGCATGATTTCCCCAGGGTTCATTTGAAATTGTTTGTGCATCTTTAGACCGATCTCCTTCAGAAGCTTTTTCAATAATATTCACCCAAAAAATAAAGAGCTGTTTTCGCCATATTACCGGCATAATATCATCACCTTCTATATTCAGACCTACCTTTTCCCATGGGTGTCCAGTAACCGTATTCATACCGGCGGTAAAAATATTGACGCGAATTTCCGTTGGTTCTGCCAATTACATGAAGAATATCGTCGTACTGATTATGTTCCTCGTTTTCTTCGAGATACATTCCCACCACATCGAGTTTGGCAATGTCATCGAGTTTTTTGAGATAATTCAGAAAAGCCAATTCGGCTGATTCATCGGTCACTTCGCCTTGAAGCAGTTCACCTTCGAGTTCCTTAAACAAATATGATTTTTCGTCTCTTAGTTCCGGTTCGAGCCAGTTTTCAGGATAAAGAAAAACTTTTCGGTTGGCTTCCCAAACCCGGTAACGTTTCATCCAAACCCACTGATCGGCACGGATAGATGCAGGATCGACATTTGGCTCCAGGTTCATTAAACAGCGCTGAACAAATAACTGAACTGTCGATAAAGCCTGGCGAATTCTGGACGTTTTCATACAGGCGTCCATTTCCACATCTATCAGGAAATATTCGTATAGCTTATTTGCATCAGTTACTTCAGGCGATGGCTTGCTGTATTGCAAAATATAATTTACTAATGCATCGCGTAAAAGATTGCGTACCGGATCGTTTACAGTTTGCATCGATTCGAGCCACGATTCTTCCGTAACTTTCTGTTTTACCATTGCTTTTATACCTGCAACCAAATTGTAATCAGGATCGTTGGTTACCCAGGAAAGAATGTCCGCAGCAGGATAATATATTTCGGAAATTGAATACATAGCATCCCATACTTTTTTAAGAGCACTTAGCTTCTTTAAGTCGTTTCGCGTTATCGAAAAATGGCCAAGAACTGCAGCTAAATCCGCTTCATTCCAATAATTGAAATATTCGAGCAGAAGATTATTCTGCGTATTTTTTGCATCCGGATTAGTTAAAACCTGCAACCAGGTATTTTCTTCGGGTTCATTTTCCTTTTTCATTTGGTTGAACCCGGCAAGCAATTCAATAATTGACCACAAAGCCTTTAATTGCGAAGTTGAAATTGTTCCATCGGTATCGAGCAAATTCAGGAAATTTTTAGTTTCCTGGTTGGCAGAAGAAAAATATTCCAGTTCAAGTGGTGTAAACTTAAATAAGCTCTGAACCTGGGCAGCTTTTAACAGGCGTACCAACGAAGTTTTTGCACGATTTACCTGTTGCTGACCCAGTATAGCCGATGCAGGAATATCAGATTTTTCCATTCCTTTTGTGCGCCACAGCATTGTTACCACGCCATCGGCAGGCAACGAAGCCACAGTAAGCTCAACACGATGAAGTTTTCCGGTGGCAAGCGATAAAGGAGCTGAATTTTTCACCTCGCCATCAGCGCCAACAGTTTCACCCGATATAATTTCGTTAGAATTTACACTTAGCGTAAGAACTGTATTTTCCGGCGCTTTCAGGTAGATTAAGTAATCATCGGTTGCCGGAGCATCGAGATAAAAGTTGTAAACCTGATCCTGATCAAAAACCAGCGAAGTTTCCAATTCTGTAAAATCGAATAAAACCGGTTTTGAAGCGTCGGTTTCAGCATTGAGCACATCTTTTCCTGAAGTTAGCACTCCTACAGTATCCGGATCGGCTTTCAAAATACTGATTAAAGACTGTTGCAACCCGTTGATTTTTAGCCGTGATTTTAATTCAGGAAGAATTAATTCCACGAGTTTTTGTGTTTGAGCTTCAGGCGTTGTTTCTGCAATTACCGCATCGTAGATAACTTTCAACTCGGGGAAGCGTGTATCAAAATCGTTGATAAATGCGGTGCTGTCGTTAAATATTTGCCCGACCGCCGTTTTAAAATCAGCTATAAAAGTATCTAAATCGGGTTGCGCTGTAATCACATCCATATCGGCAAGTACAAGAGTGTCGGCAGCATTTTCGAGCGCAGTTTTTACTGAATTCGACATAATTCCTGAAAATGTTATTTCCTTTTTAAACGCGTCAAAACCCAAAAGCGAATTCACCATTATTAGCTTATCAGGCAAACCTTCTTCGCTGGTAACCAAAGGGGCAGAGAATACTTTTGAGTTTACCAGTAATTCGAAGAAATCGTCGGTGGTTGCCGAATCGTAAACCAATTGCATTTTTCCTTTTGCAAAATTGAAATCTGCATTATCAGGTGCAGTGCTGTTTTCCTTTTCCACAGCATTTAAAGTATCGCGAAGAATTTTGATGCTTGCCAGTAACGATTCGTCGGAAGGAGTTAATTTTCCTGCGATATCGCTATGATGTAAAATATAGGCCAAATCGGCAATTTTCAGCGAAACCGATTTTAATAAATACGCGGTTTCGATAAACTTCATCAGCGATGGTCTATCGGTCTCCATGTCGTCTGCGAGCGGATCAATACCACTTATCATAGCCAATTCCTTAAATTCAGGAATGCTAAACTTTAGTATTTTTGCACATTGAGTTTGCCGCAGTTCAGCATCGTTATCTTTATTCAATACAAGTAAAATATCCTGGTATTTTTTTTCTGAATAGGACAATAATCCGGCAATCTTCTTAAAGTTTGCAATTCTATCGAGTAACTGCACGAATGAAGCGTCGATATTTGCTTCGGTAATCTGTTCCGCCGGAACCGGCAGAAGCACTTCCATGATATAATCGAGAGTTTCGGTGCTCCACCCGGTTTTACGACGCAGGCGCAAAAAGCGGTGAAATTTGTCATAAGCAAGCGGTGTTAAACTGTTTGCAGCATTATCGGGCAATGCGAAACGAAGTTCGACATCGGCAAAATTACATTCGGCAGCTTCAGTTCCTACATCGGTCAGGGTAACCAAACCCATAATCAACTGTTGATTATCAGTCAGCCATTGTATAATATTGCCATCAAAATCTTCAGAATTTACTTCATCCGAAATCAAGTCATTTAACTCGGCTTCGCCTATTTCGCTCTTATAAAATTTATTTAAATCTGCCAAACTTAATTTCAGCGATTTAAATTGAGCAACCAGTTTAAAGCCCGGATTTATAAAATTGGTTTCGAGCAATGCTACTAAATCTTCGTATGTGATATCCAATCTTCGGCAAAAAGTTTTACCTGCTGAAATAGCTGAATTCAACTGTTCAATTGTGTTTCCTGTGGGTTCGCCATAATATTCGGGAAGATTTTTATACGTGAGATCGGTTATAGTTTTATATTCATCTTCGCTAAATCCAAGCGCTTCTTTCCTCGATAACAGCGGATCTGAAAAGATCGAAAGCATATCTTCAAGCGTTACATCCCACATCTGGAAAAGCCGCCGTAAAGTTTCGAGTGGCTGATGAAACGGAAGGTTATATGGAAATACCTGGCCTTTTAACAAGTCGTAAGCCGAATTATTTACAAATTGCGGTTCGGCAAGTAGCTCGCTTTGTTTGGCGCCTTCAGGAACATCATGTCCTTTTAAATCGGTAAGATTTCCGTTTACGATATAATATTCCAGAATTTCGTTTACTAAATCGATATATGGCAAAGCCATGTTTGTGTTTTCGCAGGAAAGCTGAATATTTTCAATATCGGGACGACGACCTTTAAGCGCTTCTATCGGATTCATTTTGGTGTGTACCACATCTTCCAAATCGATAAACTGAAGCAATTCCACAAGGTAAGCAGCCGGACTTAACACCGACTTGCAATGATCGCAATCGCAGTAATCCATGTTTCCGAGCAACTCTTCAAGCGTTGGGCTGGCAACAATTTCAGATTGTTCCTTATGCCGTCTTCCTGAAATGCTGTAAACATTGGGCATCGTTCTGCTTGTGAGGTAAGTTGTTGCAATACCAAGTGCGCCGCTGTAAACTTCATTCGCTTTAGTGAAAGTCTTTTCAGCTTCCTTTGCATTAGGAAATGCCTCACCGTGTTTGGCCATAAATTCCGATTTGCTGTATTTCGAAAGCTGGTAAGCCGAAGTAATTCCTGTATTGGAAAGTGCAATCATCGACTCGTCGCTTGGCGTAATCTGATATAAGCGTTCCAATGTTTTTGCCGATGATTTTGCCTCGCGGCTTAAATTATCGAAACCATCCCAGTTTTTTACCTGCTGAACGCCAATGTTGTTTCTCGATTCGTTGGTATAAAAGAAAGCAGCCAATTCATCTTTAGGAACATTTTCGCCAATATTTACCTTATCGTTAATAACCAGCTCTGCAGCCACAGCAGTCGGATAACTTAATTTTACCTGTCGGGCAAGATGAGCCGCGTATTCATCTGATGTAATACCTTCAGGTACATTGTTACCAATAATTTTTTTCCATTCTTCAGCGTCGTATAAACCATTTTTGGCCAAATCGAGATCGTTTTGCAAATTGTATTGCTCATACATTGTCTGAACCAACGGTGCATTATTGCCGGTTAGAAACCCCATTTTTCCATCGAGTTGAAGTTGGGCTATGGTTTCGGGAGAAAATCCTTTTTGTGCCAGTACGCGCCAAAGTCCGATATTATCATTACCAACCAGTTTTTGCGACTGGGCAAAAATATTTTTCTGTTCGTTGTTCAATCGCAGGCCAAGCATATCGCTCATGGTTGAAACTGAAAAATCGTTTTTTGAATTTAATAAATGATCGACAGACAATGTTTCAAGCGTTTTTAATGTGGCTGCGGTATTTCCGGTATCGGAAATTACATTTTGCTTTATTGCATTTCCAATGATGGTTTTTGCATCGTCGCCGGAAATTGATTTAATATCGGATTCTGTTGCAGGAACACCGGCGCGCAAAAGTGCATACACATGCGACGGTTCCAGATTTAAACTTTCGCCCAACTGATGCGCGCTGGCCAACATTGCAGTGATACGACTGTCCAACCCTGTTTTATTTGAAATAAATGTAATGTCGCTTCTATCGCTGTCTTCCCGCAACGAAGAAATTTTCACATCATTTAGTTGCCGGCTGACATTGCTTACTATCCGGCTAAATTCCGACGAAACCTTTTCTTTTCCGGCAGCAACAATCACATCGAGTTTTTCCGTTGGAGAAGCATTAAATTTTACCGGTGAACTAAATATGTTGTTTTCATCGCCTCGTTTCAACGCACGAACCTGAATATCGGGGCTGGTCCTGGTTTTGTTTTTATATTCGATAGTATATTCCCCTTTTTCATTGGAAACCGTATTTCCTGATAATGTTTCGGTTTTAAGTTCAACTATGAATAATTGAACAATATAATCGGCCAGGGGAACACCTCTGCTGTTTAAAATCAAACCGCTTACCGTATATTTTTTTTCGGTATTATCATCGGCAGGATCAAAAACCGGATCGGTTCTGTCGCCGGTGTCTGTTGTTCCTGTGTCTACAGAGATATCGGAAAAGGCTCCCAACTCCTTGAGCAAAGCATTTAGTATTTTTGCCGTTTTGGCTTCAACCACACCTTTCAGATTATCTCCAAGGCCTTGTTGATTTTGAAAAATGCCAACCAGTTCGGCGGTGGCTTTTCCGTAAATTCCCTGGCTATGTTCCCTTTGAATTGTGGATGCAATTAATTTAAGGTCGGCAGCAGTAGGTTTGTTAGGTGCCCGCTGTTCTTTAAATACATTTTGATTGATGAGGAATAGCAAAGCTTCCTGCAGGTTGGTCACATCGTCCCCTTTTGAATCGGGAACCAATGGTTGTTTAATTTCTTTCATAATATATTTTTTTATTGATGTAATTTTTTAGACTTAATCATTTGTATGCTTTATCTTATTTTTTTGATGATGACTATGGATGAACTTTCTTGTTCGGATTCAGCACACTGTTCTTTCCGGATAATTTATTGGCTTGCCGGTCGTACCAATACCAACCCGATGTTGCTGTATTGGCTCCAATAGCATTAGGCACAAGGCTAAATACAAGTCCCATGAGTAGCGTAAACGGACCGTACATCAAATTCTGATCTTCGTGGCCTTCTTCATGGTCAGCGGTTCGTAACCCCGTTTTTGCGCCATATGGATGTCCGGCTGTTGGCGTTTCAACATTGGCGTAAAAATCTTTTACGCTTTTTGCTTTACTATTCACAGCCTCCTCATATGATCCATTGAAATAGACAAACGGGCCAAATGTTATTGCGCTTCCCAGTCCGGCAATATTTAAGAACCCGCCGTAGTTACCGATGATGTCGTCTTCGCCACCAGGCCCTCCAATGGAGATTCCGGCGTATTCCCAGTCGTGCTTGTCGTCCGTAAAAATATTATGAATAGCAACTATCAGGTTTCCAATAGTAAAGTTTAACAAGGTTACAGTTAACCCGAAAAGTGTACCCGGTAATCCCCATGTCAAATGCCCGAGTATTTCAAGGAAATCTTCAAAGAATCCATCGTCTTTTGTAAGCCATTCCCATGCTGCCGAAGCTTTTTCCTTAATCCAGTTCCAGGCTGTTGAAAACGCCTCTTTTGTCCAGTTCCAGGCTGCGCTTGCAGCGTTTTTTGTCCAGTCCCAGGCTTTTTCAGCAGCGCCTTTAATCCAGTTCCAGGCATCCGAAGCAGCTTGTTTTATCCAGTTCCAGGCTTTGGTGGCTGTATCTTTTATCCAATCCCAGAATTTTGATGCTGTTTCTGCAATCCATTTTCCTGCTGCAACGATTGCCTCACCAATAGCCGTAACAATGGATGAAAGTGTATCAGCAATCTGGTCGAAAAATCCCTTTGATTCTTCCGCAGAACTGTCAGGAATTCCGAACATTTTTTCAAGGTCAAGTACCTGCGCAGGTTTTTCCTCATCACCAGATGATTGGCCGGAACTGTCGTTAAATGAAACCGGGTTTCCCCTGCAATAGGCATATACATTTAAGCCATCGCTAATTCCAATAGGATCACTGCTTAACCACCTTCCCAGCCAGGGCATGTAATAACGCGCGCTGTGGTATTCAAGCCCGGTTTCCTCATCGCGTTCCATACCTGTATACCTGTATCGTTTTGCAGCCGATTTTATAGTAGCATTTACTGCCTGAAATGCTGTTGTACCATACGGATGATATTCCTCATAACTTATTATCCGGGCGCTGTTATCGAGTTCCAGCGCTGCTGAACCAATATGATTTGAAAGCTGATAACGAACCAGTTGTTTTTCCGTTCCGTCGTTTACATCGTTGCGTGTTTCAATAATTACAAACCGGTGATCATTGTCCATCAGGCTTAAGCTAATCCGCTCAAGGCCTGAGTTTGCACCGGAATGTTTTCTGTAAATTTCATAACCGCCAAGATAAATACGTTCTTCTTTAACGATTGGTGTTTCGCCTGCCGAAGCGCTGTTTTCAGTAAGCTTTCGAATTCTTTGTCCCTGTCCGTCGTATTGATAGTAAGTTGTTTCGGCTGTTCCGTTTCCCGGGCTTACATTTTGCCGGATGCTTTTTACCAATTCTTCTTTAAAGTTCCATTCAATTTCATTTAAATGAGGCAAGGAAACCAGGAATCCATGCTGAGGGTGATACTGGTAATTGGTATAATTGGCCGGGTTGCCATTGTCTCCTATTCCGGTGCTTTTCAACCGGTTATTAACTGTTTCATAAGTATAATTTCGAGTCCAGTTATTACCCGACGCAACGTGTTTCATCTGAATTATATTCCCGGCTTCATCGTAGAGATAATGCTGATTATACGTTCTCATTGCCATCGGGTCTCCCGGATTTAGCTGATGCATAAAGGATGAGTCGTTCCAGTTATCGCCACTGCCAAAAACCATGGCTGAATTATTTTCGCGACCTGTAGCCGAAATAAGCTGGTATAACGCGTTATAGGTATATTCCGACAACCCCGTGATTTTTTGGTTATCGTAAAAAACAACAGGAACATTAACATCCTCGATATGAGTGATGTTTCCAACCGCATCGTAGGTGTAACGCCAATCCTGCAAAGGATCGTTGTTCAATCTTTTGCATTCAATCCTGTTAGGCCGGAAAGTCTCTTTGTCAAAATAGAATTTTGTGGTAATATCATTTCCGTAGACAATTTTTTCGCGCTGACCTTTTTCGTTGTAAGTGATGTTTTTAATATACAAGGTTGCTGCAGCATCACCCTGATGAAGTACACTCTGGCTGTTTAGAAGAGCAGCTTCATTATACGCCGGAATAATAATGCTGCCATCGGGTGCAATCTGCCGTGATACTCTGCCCAGCGCGTCAGTTTCAGTAGTGAATGTATTTGAATCAGGTTCAAGATCGTTTGTGAGATTTGCGTCTGTCCAGTTAGGAATTTCCTTGTATTTGCTGAATAGTTTCCTTGTGGTAGACTGCGGATATCCATTAAAATTATATTGCTGAACATCGAGCAATCCGCCGGTATCGTATTTCTGAATGGAACGGCCAAGGATATTTTTTGCTTTTAAAGATGCTTCGTTACTTCTGTCGGACAGTAATAAACTTTCAGCATAAATTATTCTTTGGAAAATATTATTTAAGGGAACTGGTCCATCGCCATTAATAATTACAGAATGTGTGGGCCGGTGCATAATATCGTAGTTATACTGAAACTCATGATTGCGCTCATCCCATGCCCGGTACGGATTTCCGATAATGTTGATTAGTTGCCAGCGTTGTCCGGCATCCATACTTTTCTGATATACCTGATTTCCGAGGATATCGTATTTGTATTGGGTAACCACATTTCCCCTTGCATCGGTAACCCGTGTGAGATTGCCTTCTACATCGGTATTTAGTTGCGACAACAGAAATTCATCGGCATTTGTATTTTCATTTTTATTATGAATAACTGATAATGCAGGCCTTCCGAGCGAATCAAAATGAATCGAATTTGGTGTTCCGGCATGTTTTGCAGCTTTATCTGCCGCCTGTTTTTCTTTTACCGGGTCTTTTCCTGCTGCCGTTAGTTCAGCATCAATCAAACGATTTGTCCGCTTAAGATACCATGAACATTCCGGTTCGGATGTGGTGTCGTTCGCATCGAAAGTGGTTTGTTTCCATGAATCAAATTCAACTTTTGAAAAAGTACCATTGGGCATTTCAGTTCTTACAAGCCTTCCCGGTGCATCATAATACATAACAGGCGTAACTCCTGTTTCTACCAGCTCTTTAAAACTCTCGTAACGATGCGTCACCGAAAAATAAGGTTCATACTGCTTTACCGGGTTTCCTTTATTGTTTTTAATCGTTCTGCCATTTCCAATCCAACGTAACTGTTTTGGATTAAAGCCTGCCGTATCGATATCATTTATTGTCACAGAATCATCCGGATTTACGGTAACCTGTTTTGCATTTCCGGGTTCAGCCTGAATTTTCTTCATTACAACTTCTCCCATTCCACCGGAATATTCAAAACTGAGTTGTACCGGAGAATTGTTATTTGTTTGAAAATGTTCTTCCCGGCTAACCGAAGCCATTACTACAGGCTCGCCATTATTCTGGTAATTCTCAAGATTGTAAACAAAACGAATTGTAGCTCTTTGCAGCAGATTTTTTCCGCGATTGGTTAATTGAACCGAATCGGCAGCATTAAAGAAATCCTGAATCGCCGTATTTTCTGCTGAATCGGTTTCTTCTGTTAATCCGGTTAGTTCATCGGCTTCGGCGCCTTTTCCAAAAACAGCCATAGCTTTTAACATGCCCAGTTCATTGCTGATTACTTCGTAAAGATTTCCGTTAACATCGTGAATCCGTTGCGGCGAAAGAGTTCTGAAATTAAAAACATCAAACCCGGTTTTATTTCCGAGGCTGTTTTCGGTTTCTTCAATAAAAAGAAAGTAATTCCCGTAATATTTAACCTTGGTTTCAGAACCATACGGATCAACATAAGCAACCGCCGTATAAAAACGGACGGCAGCATCAGCCGGTGTTTCTGCTCCCTGAATAAACCTTTTTGTGCCCGACCTTATCCACCAATTATTGTCGCCTTCGCTGTGCACAAACTTTGCTTCTGTAAATAATGCATCATTTACCTTCGTTCCGTAAATGTCCGAAACTAAATCGGGCGTAAAGGCCAGTTGATAATTTTCGAATGGAAATGCAAGTGATTCTATCTGATGCAATGGCAATGCACCGGTTAAGTCGTTTTTGTAATAGTTAAACCGCGTATGTTCAATACGCCTTTTTAATGCTTTTCCCGGGTTAGGCGATTTATTCGTTTCATGATACAAAGCTGTATCAGAATTCGCATCAGAAAGAACGTCATCAAAATCATCCGGCGAATAATAAGCACCGGTTTTACCTACTCCCTTTAATTCAAAAGTTTCTATTTCCGATGGCAATCGCAAACGGTATGTTGAATCTGAAATTACATCGTTTGTAAACCGGTTTCTTTTGAAGATAACAATGGTTTTGTTCTGTTCCTGGCGCGTTTCTGCGGGAAGTGAAAGATCCGGCGACTTTCTTGGATAGACTATCGCGACTGATTCGAGAATATTCCCGAATTCATCGAGCTTGGTGTTAATACTATGTGAAATGCGCGGATCTTCAGCTTTACGTTCGTAATTATACGAAACCGCTTCGTTTCTTTTAGCCACAAAAACGGCATGCCTGTTATTTCCTTTTGGCTGAATAAGTTCGATGACACAATTTTGCGAAGTAACACTGTAAGGCGTTAGTTCTTTTTGCTGAGCCTCAGCTGTATTGCCAGATTTAACAGCATCTTTTGCAAAAACTTCGGTACGTAATCCAAAACTCTTACACGCCCTGAATGCCTCTTGCCATTCTTCTCCGCTTAGGTTTTGTGTTAGCGCTGTATCCAACCCCGGAGCTGCTTTTAGCTGAATTCCGGGTAATTCCTTTTCAGAATGAGATGAAGGAAATCCGTTCTTTTCCAAAACGCGAAACCAAAATTCGTTTTTATATTTTTCAAGAATGTCTTCTTTTCCCAAAAATGCTCCTGTATGAAACCATGTTTTTGTAATCACCGGTTCCTGGTGCAAATCTTCTTCAACAATATTTGAAGCGTTGCCTTTTTTCCAGTGTTCAAATGTTTCGGAATCGGTTTGTTCCACCATTCCAAAACCACGGAATTCCTGTTCGGCATGGTCGAAGTAGCCGTGATGGTACGTATAACTGCATACAAACCTGTGTCCGGTTATTTTATCTTCGGTAACAGTTTTGGATACACATTGAACAGGAAAGTGAAGTTTTGTTGCCCATGGATTTCCGGACGCTTTGTCGTCGATATAAAACTTTGTAGAAGGTAAATATTCCATGGTAACCTCTTTTCCCAGGTTGTTTTTCCAGGAAACCAGAACATGAGGTTTTTTTCCGTTCATCAAATCGATGTATTTTAAGCGGGCAGTTGCGTCCTTTTCCAGCGGGCTTGACCATACAATACACGAAACTCCTGTGCCCAGTAAATCGGTTACAACAACCTTTACTTTCGAATTTATTTCGCTGAAAGGATCTATTTCGAACGGTTCGGAAAACCTGTTCCCGCTTTGGTTTTTCCAGCATGAAAACCTGCTTTTTCCAAGATATATGATATCTGCATTTCCAGAGCCATCAATATCGGCAAGACGAATATATGACGGGTTAAAACTTTCAGGATTGTCAAATGCAGGTGCATTGTCGAAAGTTACTTTCGGACCAAATTTGCCGTACCCGATATTTGGCCAGTAGCAGATTTCACTGTTTCTGATTCTAACCAAATCGGTTAAACCATCGCCCGACATGTCTGCAAGAAAAATAGTTTGATCGAGATCGGCAAAAACAAGCCTTGGACCTTCTTCTTCGTCAAGTGGCTTTAAAGCATTTTGTTTTGCGGAAAGCCCTTTTCTTCCTTCTGATGCATACCACGAAATTACATTGTCTTCGGTTATCACCACCTCAGGTTTTCCGTCGCCATTTAAATCGAGCAAGCGGGTATTTGGATCGCTCATATTTATATTCGGCAATTTTTTAAAAGCGCGAAACGGAAGCCATTTATCGCTATCATCCAATTCGAAAAAACCGGGGGATTTTGAATCGTAATTCACTAACTGACGACCGCCATCAGCATCCAAATCGGTTAACTTAAGCGAAGTTCCAAATCCGGAAAATGATGGTTTCTCAAGCACCAATTTTGCCGCCTCAAACTTACCGTTTCCAAGATTACGCTTGTAAAACCATGCATTAGCCTGCTCCGTTAAAATCCCTGATATTCCTTCGTTATACAAGTCGGTAAACTGATAATTCAGCATATCGAGGCCAGCCGGAAGATTTGCCAATTCTTCGGCATTAACTGTTTTTATTTCCGAATTCCAGTCGTGTTGCTGATATGAAAATTCAAGCGGAGGCATATGTTTGGATGAATAACTCCCATCCTGTTTTTTAATGTATCCGTAAGATGTTACCGATTTTAAAAAGGTAAATTCTTTTAAGTTTGAATCGTATTCAAAATTGAGTGATTTAACCAATCCGTCGTATTCACCGGCTCCTGTGAAATGATGAAATAAAAGGACACGTTTACACAATCGTGTGGTACGAATTTCAAAACCTGCCCTATAATCGGAAAACGCATCATCCCTGAAATCCCAATCAGAATTTTTATCGAACGGCGAATCGGGATTATATTCCCCATAATCAAAAACCGTTGAAAACAGAAAATCACTTTCGTCTGGAACAGCATCGCCAAACTGACTGTATGGAGTTTTATTTCCATACAGGATTTTTTCCGGGTAAGCATTCGACCATGTTATTATACCATTTTTAATGCGATTCCGGTTATGTAACATGGAATTGTCAAAACCCAATTCATCATCCTTTTTATAAAGATAGCGGGCACAGTTTCCCTTGTCGTCGAACATCAATTCGGGCAACCATTCAAAAATCCGCGTATCATCCTTTGGATCAGCAATACGTGAAGCGCTGTTCCAGCCAAACAAAGTGGTAACATTATCGCGGCTGATAACGCGCCATTTTATTTCCTGTGTCGTTTTGTCTGTCCACCGTTCGATTCGTGCAAAAAGCCCTTCTATCCTTGGTTTGTAAAACCGAATTCTGAAATTGTTGTCCGGCGCGTCTTTTTCATTGATAACATAATTGTTATTCGCGTCTTTTTCAAAAGTACCGTCGCTGGCCTTTTTAAATTCCGGAACCAGGTCTTCGGCGCCAAAAAACAGGAATGTATCTGAATCATCTCCATCGTTATATTGCGGAAGCCTTTTATCGGTTTTTCTTTTTATGGAACCTGTTCCCAAACTCCAGCCCAGGCCAAAAATTCCGTTTCCGGAGCCGGAGTTGTATGATAATGAGATTTCAGGAGCAGCGCCTCTTACCGGCGAAAATGGAAGTGGTATTGAAAAGGTTGCTGTTCCGTTTACTGTATTTACTGAAAATTTTTCGTCGATACCTTTTATCGCACCGCCACCCGAAGGAAGTGATATGCCTGGTATTTCAATCGCATTGGATTTGGATTGACTACCACCGTCGCTGCGACTCATTTGTGAGTTAAGGTTATTTTCCTGATTAAATTTCATAGTTATTCTGCATCAGTTTAATTACGCGTTTTTCTGTACTTAAATTGACTGGCATCACAACTAATCGGAAATTTCCTGCCTCATTTTGTCAGGACCGGAACCAAAACACATGTCGGATTGAAATTCCTCAACGTAATTAAATTTAAGCTTAATTTAACCACGGAGTGATTAGTTTCAATACCGGAAAGTTGAATTTATGCGCGTCCTCTGATTCTGGTTCCCTATTGTCTGGGAACCATTAAAATCCATAAAATAAAAGGATTCAGAAATGTGAGGATGAATAATGGTTCGGGAGGAAAGTTACAAAAAAAAGAAAGTGAAGTCAAGGTCTGAGATTAAAAAAAGAGTACTTAGGATTTTATTTTTTTTCACTGGTGTCGGTTATAATTAGAGATTGCTTCTCCGCCAGCTGTCGGATCGCAATGACTTACGATTCAGGGATTCTTATAGAAGGAGGGATGGTTGCATAAAAAAAATATCGATATTCGAATGAAAATCATCTTTTCGGGGATTACAGTTATGTGCTATCATATGCCTAAAAATTAAATTTGCAAAACATTGATTTGAAATACCTTAAGAACAAATTACTTTTGCTTTCTAACAATTTAATAACATGCTTTGTTATAGTGGTGATAATAATTAAAAAATTATAGCCATGAAAAAAATTGTTTATTTAATTATTGTGCTGTTTTTAGGATTAAGCACAAGTTCAGTGAAAGCAGGTAATTCAGTGTCGAACACCGACGAGGAAAAACCCAATGTAACAGAAATGAAGGAAGCGCCAAATGCTGCAGAAACAAAGGAAAAGCCGGCAGCTACAGAAATGAAAGACAAAAAAATGTCGGAGGAAGAAATGGACCGGCTCGTTAAACGAATTGAAGAAATTCGAAAAATGGACAAATCAGAATTAAGCAGCAAGGAAAAAAAGGAACTTCGCAAGGAATTAAAAGAAATGAAAAAAGAAGTCAGGAAAAAAGGCTATGTTCTTTATATAAGCGGAGGTACCATACTTATAATTATCCTGATACTTCTGCTGGTATAAAAAAATTATGTAAATAATTCTATTAACCGGGCAATCAGATTTTTGGATTAACAATTTCTAAAAATAATACACTTTGCCCGGTTAATTGTTTTTAATACATCCTACCTATTATAGAATTAAATAAGCTGAAAATCATTACTTAACAAAGCAATAGACCTATGTTAAACTGCTGAATCCAAAACAAAGTAATGTAATGACCAATGAAGCAAAAAACAGGTTTGTTTTCAATTCCGACGGGAAATATGCTCTGCTTTGTAATCATGAAACAGCTTATCATCTTGTTTCTGGTAAGTGGAATCTCAAACACTAAAATTTTCGCACAAGATTATTTTCAGCAGAAAGTGAATTATTCTATCCAGGTTTCGCTTGATGATCTTCATCACGAAATCAATGGCTTTGAACATCTTATCTATAGCAATCAATCGCCTGATACACTTCGTTTTCTATATTTTCACCTTTGGCCAAATGCATATTCCGACAATGACACACCATTGGCAAAACAACTCTTCCTTATTTATGGAAAACAAAAGCTATTTAACGATCCGAAACAACGAGGATACATCGATTCACTTGCTTTTGAAATAAACGGCAGGCAGACTAACTGGAGTTTTATACCGGAACATCCCGATATCGCAAAGATTTCATTAAACGATCCGCTTCTGCCAGGCGACAGCATTGAAATTACAACGCCATTCCGTGTAAAAATTCCGGAGGTATCAGTATCCCGATTTGGCCACAGCGGAAATTCCTATCAAATATCGCAGTGGTATCCGAAACCTGCTGTTTATGATAAAAAGGGCTGGCATCCGATGTCATATCTCGATCAGGGTGAATTCTACAGCGAATTTGGAAACTATAACGTGCAAATTACATTACCGGAAAACTATATTGTAGGGGCAACTGGTGAACTTCAGAATAAAAGAGAGTTGGAACTTTTCAAACAGATGGCCTCGGATACTGCGTGGATGCAAAAAACGGTACGCGATGAAAACCAGGTCATACCTTCATCGAAAAGTTTGAAAACGATAAATTTTTCGGCGAGTAATGTGCATGATTTTGCCTGGTTTGCAAGTAAACAGTTTCACGTTTTGGAAGATACCATGAAACTGCCGCATTCAGGAAGAATCATAAGCATTCGCGCACTATTTCCTTCGGAACAGGCAGCCTTATGGAAAAATGCTTTAAAATACATTAAAGGAGCCATACTGTTTTATTCCGAAAATGTCGGCGATTATCCCTATAATAGTTATACTGCCGTGCAAGCTGAATTGATTTCCGGACAAGGCATGGAATATCCCGGGCTTTCGGTTATTGCTGAAACCGATGATGCTTATGCCTTAGATGAAGTGCTGGTACATGAGATTGGCCACAGTTGGTTTTATGCTGCCCTGGGAAGCAATGAAAGACAATATCCTTTTATGGACGAATCGATTACCAGCGCCTACACTCAACGCTATATGCAACAAAAATACCCCGATAAAAAATTGTGGCAATCGTATCTGCAGGACATCAAAAAAGCTGAATTCTTTCATATCGACCAGTTGCCCATACAACGGGAACAGGAATACGTATGGCTAATCCAGGCAAATAATAATCTCGAACAACCCGTTAATTCATCGTCTGAATCCCTCAGCATTTCCAATTACGATATTATGATTTATAATAAAGGCGCATGGGGATTTAATTACCTTCGGGCATATTTGAGTGATTCGGTTTTCGATTCAATCATGAATGCCTATTTTCAAAAATGGAAATTCAGGCACCCGCAACCCAACGACCTGTATGAAGTTTTTGAATCATATACCGATAAAAATTTAAGCTGGTTTTTCGACGATTTTCTTGGTACAACTAAACATATCGACTACAAAATGAAACGTCTTGACCAACAACAGTTATTGGTAAAAAATAAAGGGGAATTAGCATCGCCATTTTTGCTTACCGGAATGAAAGACGATTCAACGCGTTTTGAAAAATGGATAGATGGTTTTGAAAATGAGAAAAGCATTGAAATCCCAAATGGCGATTATACAGAATTGAAAATTGATCCATATCACCTGATGCCGGAGATTAACCGATTAAATAACAACATGCACACTTCAGGGATTTTCCGGAAAGCCGATCCTGTGCGGTTTCAATTGCTGTTTACGGTTAATGATCCTGAAAAACATACCATCATGTTCATTCCTTCTATGAACTGGACGCAGGAAGACCGGTTGATGGCAGGCTTTCTCGTTCATAACGGTTCAATTATTCCGAAGAAAATCGAATACCTGTTTGTCCCGTTTTATTCGTTTCATTCGTCTTCTTTAGTTGGATTTAGCAAGGTTTCATACCGATTTATTCCGTACAGTAAAATCCTCAGAGAAGGAACAGTTAATTTTGAAGGAACCCGTTTTGGAGCGCCCGGCAATCAAAAATTTTTTATGCTGAAAACCGGGATTGATCTTATCTTCGGAAGCAATGATACGCTTCGGTCCCTTCAGCATGAATTATTAAGCGATTATATTGCAGCTTCCGATCTTATGCAGATTGTGAGCGGAAAAAATGCTACATCCAAAAATTACGTTCATTTGGGTTATAAAATGACAAAATCATCCGTAATTAATCCTTTTTCTGTTAAAATTATGCTTGAATACAATCCGGCATTTCAAAAATTGTATTCCGAAATAAAATACCGGCTGAGTTACAGGGGAAAACAAAAAGGGCTGAACTTTCGATTATTTGCCGGTACAATGTTTAAGGAAGATGTAAATCGGCCATATTATTCGCTGGCTGCGGCTGGCAGAAACGGAGTTGATGATTATCTTTTCCGCGGCACATTTCCCGACCGTTTTAACCATTCTTCTTCAGACATCTGGCCAAGGCAAATGTTGCCAACGGAAGGAGGACTCATATCTCCGGTTAATATGCAACTGGGTTATAGCAAAAAGCTATTATCGCTCACAATCACAAGCGATCTTCCGGGTTTAAAATATGAATTCCCGATAAAACCTTTTGCGACTGTATTGTTGAACGATCACGGTTATCAATCATCGGATCCCGAGTTTTTTGCCGAAGCCGGAATAAAAACCGGTATCTGGAATTTGTTCGAATTCTATATTCCTTTGCTGGTAACCAACAATATTAAAACCGATACAGGTTCAGTGAGAGAGCGTATTCGTTTTGTTTTTTCTTTGGATACGATCTCAAAAATCGGGTTGAAACAAAAAGATAACTGAGACCAATTTCAACAATCATTATTACCATTAATTTCTTACCAAAAAACCTTTATATTTTATTGAGTTGTACATACCAACATAAAAAGCAGCTTTTTGTTACTATCACTATGTAATGAAATTATTTTAAATGGAAGACAAGCTGATTACCGTGAGCAAAGTTGTAAAAAGCTTTGGAAATGTGCATGCTGTGAAGGGTGTAAATTTTGCCCTTCGAAAAGCTGAATATGTGGCGCTGCTTGGGCCAAACGGCGCCGGCAAAACTACTTTGGTGGAAATGATAGAAGGAATTCGACATCCCGATTCAGGAGAAATACTAATCAAAGGAAAGAAACTTCGTGATAATAAAAATGAATTGTATAATATCCTGGGCATTTCATTTCAGGAAACCCGGTTCTTTGAAAAGATTACCGTAGCGGAAACCTTGCGAATGTTTGCCAGTTTTTACGGAATGACGGATGAGAAAGTCATTCAGGTAATGGATATTGTCGGGCTTAAGGAAAAAGAAAACGCTTATACCAAAAATCTGTCAGGAGGCCAGAGGCAGAGATTAGCATTGGGAATTGCAATACTGAATGAACCGGAAATACTTATTCTCGATGAACCAACAACAGGCCTTGATCCAACTGCGCGACACGAGATTTGGGATATATTGATGAGCCTGAAACATAATCATGAAGCCTCCTTAATACTGACTACACATTATATGGAAGAAGCCGCGTACCTTTGCGACCGCATTATCATCATGGATCGGGGAGAGATAATCGCAGAGGGAACACTTGACGAACTTCTTGCCCGGGAAAATATTCATCATGTAGCCGAATTCTCGATTCCTGAAAATATTCCGGATTCGTTGAAAAGCCGAAAAAACGGCCTGAATATCAAGTGGGATGAAAATACCCGCAAGGGAGTTTGTGAGCTAACCAATGTTACGCGCGACCTGCCTCAACTTTTTGATCTTCTTGAACAAAACAAGCTGACAATGCACGATTTTGAATTAAGAAAACCTACACTTGATGATCTCTTTCTTCGAAAAACCGGCCGAAGATTGACAAACTGATAACTGAAAAATTCATTTATAATGTTTAAAAAAGAACTTTGGATATTGATTATCATTCATCTGAAAGAACTGATTCGTGAACCCGGCGTAATCTTCTGGGGAATCGGATTTCCCATTCTAATGGCCTGGGGCCTTGGAATCGCTTTCAACAATAAACCGGAAGTCAGACAGGATGTGGCTATCGTTGAAACTACAGGTGATTCCAGACTGATGAACTTTCTGGAACAAAATGCCAAAGCTTCTTCGTCACCGGATTCCGTAAGTAACTATACCGTTATTGCGAAAGATACCATTTATGGTAAAACCACTTTCCGTTTTATTCCGGTTAGCATGAATCAGGCAATACGCGGAATAAAACAGGGACAATTCCAACTCTACCTTGAAAGTCCGGGTGATACTGTAATTTATCACCTCGATCCTGCAAATCCTGATGCACGCACACTTCAGCTTCAAATTACTGCTCTCATGAATGATAATAATGCGGGTTCAAACAGTCAGGCGGCAATTATTCCAATGAAATTACAGGGAACACGTTATGTCGATTTCCTTAGTACCCGGACTGCTTTCCCTCTCGGTGATGATGGCTTGTATGTGGGGAATTAGTTATACTATAATTGAACGGCGAAAGGGCAATATGTTGCGACGGATTGTGGCCACTCCCATGCATAAAGCAAACCTGTTGGTGGCACATATGACCGCACGACTTGTAATGACCTTCACCGAATCTGCCTTGTTGCTTTTATTCACTTACCTGTATTTTGGGATTCGCCTGCAGGGAAGCCTGATTGCTTTGTTTATGGTTTTCATTGCAGGAAATATTGCCTTTACCGGCCTCGCGATTTTATTTTCTTCGCGGACATCAAAAACTGAAATTGGCAATGCAATCATTAATGTATTAACAATGCCCATGATGATTTTATCGGGCATATTTTTTAGTTACAGGAACTTTCCCGACTGGACCATACCAATTATAAGAAAGCTGCCCCTAACTATGTTAGCCGACAGTTTCCGAAGTATAATCAATGAAGGCGTTGGCATATCGCAGGTTTTGGGAAATACTTTAATTCTGAGCGCTATCGGAATAATAACCTTAGTTACCGGAATGAAGATTTTTAAATGGTACTAATACATTCCGGCAGCGGGGATAAGCTTTTGGTATATTCCCAAATTAGATAAAGCATTATGGCGAAACCGGAGCAAGAAGGATGGCATCCCTTCGAGGGATGCCATCCTTTACTACTCGCGAGAACGTTCAAACATATCCCTGCAACTTATATCGATTTTCCATTTTATCAGTATTAATTCATTTTTTTGAGCATGTTCATCGCTTTTTCCGGAAGTAAAATGTTACCGTCCTGAAATTTAAAATTGAACTTCATGAGTGTAATTACCCACTTATCCTGCTCAGTCATTAAAAGTTCAAAATTGTACGAGCCAACAACAGTCCAGACGTTCCCATTGGGATCAGGCAAAAAATGATAAGCTGTACCGTAACAAAAAACCTTTGCTGTATCACCATCAAATATCGTTACAAAGTTGCCTAACTGATGATGCGTAGATTCGAAACCGGGAAGAACACTTTTCCACGAGTCGGTAATTTGTTCAGGCGAAAGTTCCGAAGCCGGATTTCCGTTCATCGATGAATAGTCGATAACAACTTTAGAATCGAATGCCATTTTCACATCTTCCCAGTTTCGCTGATCGGTGGCGATAAATAATCCGGTTACTGTTTTTTCAGGATTTTTCATTTGCTGTGTAATTAAATTATACGAGATTGGACCAGAACTGCTTAATTTAAATCATTCAACACTATACATGGATATTTTGTTGCAGCCAATGCGCAACGAATAATTGTTTTTGAATTTTTTTAAACGCAAAAAAAGATAGGTAACATTAGTCAAAACTGATTATCGTTCAATAAAAAATGAAAAACAGGCCACGGCTGTCGAAATACTTTTCGGTTTGCAGGTAGAAAATTCACCTATCGATTCTATCCGAAAATATATTGTTAGCCATCGAATATTTTTTTGGTACAGAATGAATTAGACTGAGCGTTGATTTTCCTGCATTTGAATTGGATTCTTTGGTGTGTTTTGGTCGAATGTCAACGTGTCGAAAAATATGTGAAGTGAATTCAGCTTTCCATCTTTTACAGTCCAGAATTCAGCCACATCACCTGAAATGTGATTCCCGTTTGGAAAAATGTAATCGTAACCTGCAATTACGCTCGCATTGTTTCCGTCAATAATCATTCTTTTAACCCGCATAGTTTGATAAACCTTCGAAAAACGTTCAATAATCTTTATGTAGGTTTCCTTTCCGGTTTTTACATCTTCTTTATTCATGTTGTCGGTAATAAATCTGAAATCGTCTGAAATTACAGCTTCCCACCCCTGCTTTTTTGCAAAACCTTCGTAATATATATGCAAAAGTTCTTTCGTCTTTATATTTCCCATTTCTTTAAAATTTTTAAAATATTATATTTGTACTTGCAAAATGCAATAACAAATATATGAA
This sequence comes from uncultured Prolixibacteraceae bacterium, assembly GCA_963821855.1. Taxonomy (GTDB): domain Bacteria; phylum Bacteroidota; class Bacteroidia; order Bacteroidales; family Prolixibacteraceae; genus Draconibacterium. The sequence continues at coordinate 522,744 of CAWGFJ010000008.1, forward strand.
TGTTATTGCAAAATGCAAGTAATATATTTTTATCATGAAGAAAAACAGGTCAGACTGTCCAATTAGTTGTTCGCTCGATGTATTTGGAGATAAATGGTCGTTGCTGATTATCAGAGACATAATGCTTCGTGGCAAGCTTTCGTATAGTGAGTTTCTTGAATCGGAAGAAAAAATTGCCACCAATATTTTAGTGAACAGATTAAAGGTGCTCGAAGAAGAAAACATCATTTCAAGAAAAGTATCGCCGGCTAATAAATCGAAATATATTTACAGCCTCACGGAAAAAGGTATCGATTTGCTGCCCATCGTAATAGAAATAATGGATTGGGGCGCGAAATACAACGAGAACTGTCCACGGCGTGCGCTGGGAAAAAAAATCCAGGAAGACAAGCCAAAGATAATTGTTGAATATCTCGAGAAGCTGAAAAGTGAAATTGAATAAGTGGAATTTTTTATATCAAATTAATTAATTCGAAATCCCGCTATTTACGGCTGTTAATACAATTTCTTATCAATAAATCTAAAAGCCATGCTTCTATCCTTCATATTTATGAAACTCAGTTACGGAAATATAGTACCCGTCGGGATCCCGCATCGAGAATTCCTGCTTTTTTGAATTCGGATTGGTATGAATATCTTCTTCGATCCCCCACCCCAGTTCTCCGACATTTTTTCGAATCTCATTTATTTTGTCGGTCCTGAAATACAAAATGAGTCCATTTCCATGTGATAACTTCTCATTCTGCATTGTAGGATGCCCGTGTTCACCCCATTTATGAAGACAAAGTACAATTTCACTATTTTCCGAAAGCATGACTGCAAAGTCATCGCCACCATGATCTCTTGTAAAACCAAATATTTGCCGATACCATTCTGTACTGCGTTCCACATCATTTACTGCTATAATCGGGTCAATTTTAGTCATTTTATTTCCTTTCTGTTTTCGTTTTCGCTTAATGCCTTTTCCTTAGGTTCTTTAAAATTCATTGCTCCGTATTTTTGGTCAACAAATGAATTTACCTTATTGTAACGTGCCAGCACTATTTTGTTCAATTTTAATATTTTTTCAGTAAATATACGGAATCAGCATTTTTGTTTTACGTGCATAATCATCATATGCTTTCCCGTATTTCTCCTTTAAATGCTTGTCGAGTTTCGGTGCATTGTAAAACGCAAAAAAGCAGAATAGAAATACCGGAATTGTTATCGACCAGCCATTTTTTGTAATCAGTGCGTAGGCCGATACCCATAGCAAATCGCCAAAATAATTGATGTGCCTGGAGTAGCTGAAAAAACCCTTTGGAATAGATTTTCCCTTTATTTTCGGGTTTCTCTTTCCAGTTGTTTCGCATGATTTCGCCACCAGTGTTTAGGACGCAACCAATGATAAATAAAACGATTGCAAAAATGTCGAGCCAGTCGATCGGTTTTGAAACGGGTAAAACCAATAAGGAAAAACCGACATAGTAGATAGCAAACGCCATTGGAACACCAATGCTTTCCTCCCACGGTATTTTGCGGTTCACTAGAAAAATCATTGTGTAGCCAAGCCTGATAAAAATTACGATGTTAAATATGAAAATGATTGTTCTCCGTGTGTTTTCATAACCAGCATTTTGAATATGGAGGTGATTTTCGAACCAGTTTCCGCCGTTTTGAAATAAAATCCAATACGAAAGCCACAGCAATAAAACCTCGATAAGATGGATGAGAAGTTTTCTGGGAAATGCTTTTACTTTTTTGCCCGTATAAATCCATTTATTTTGATTTGTAAATCATCGCAGTTAATTTCTGTAAATCTTTTTAAACAGCTACGAGGCAAGTAACACAAAAATTAATGCAACTATAGCTGGTAATGCCTGTATTACAAATATTTTCCTGGATACGGTGATTGCGCCAAAAACCCCGGCAACGATAACACAGCCAAGAAAAAACAAACGAATATTAGCTGTCCAGTTCGTATCGGAAATAAAAAATGACCAGATTAACCCGGCTGATAAAAAGCCGTTATAAAGCCCCTGATTTGCTGCAAACACTTTTGTTGGTTTAAACATTTTATCGGGAACTGTCGTAAAAGTTCTTTTACCGGCAGTTTCCCATGCAAACATTTCAATCCATAAAATATACAAATGCTCTAAAGCAACTATTGCTGTTAGGATATGTGCTATTATTTTCAACATTTTTGTTTTTATAGGTTAAATTTTCAAATTTTGAATTCAGTTGAATAATTTCCAACAATCCGGGATATTATCCAAATCTCGGTATCGTGGTTATTGGTTTTCATAAGTTTTTGGATATCGTTTTAAAACAGACATAAATTCAAAAATTTTCTCGCCGAAAAAATATACTTACAACTTATACACACGAATTGCATTTTTCCAAAGAATCAACTGCTGTTCTTCTTCTGAGAAATGTGCGATTCTTTTTTTCACTTCGTTCAGCCAATCGCCATATTTGGTAGCTACCAGGCAAACCGGCCAGTCGGAGCCAAACATTAATCGCTGTGTGCCAAAAGCATCGAGAACCACGTCGAAGTATGGAGTTAGTTGTTCAGGTTTCCAGGTTTTAAAATCGGCTTCGGTAACCATTCCGCTGATTTTACAAGCTACATTTTCACGTTCTGCCAATTTCCGGATATTTGTTTTCCATGTATCAATTTCGCCGGTTTTTATTTTTGGTTTTGCAATATGGTCGAGCACAAACTGTTGGTTAGGATGCATATCGACAAATCGTATGGTGTTAGGCAACTGGTGCTCGAAAATCAGAATATCGTAAATCAGATTGAAATTTTTTAACAGCGAAATTCCACGGTTAAAATCATTTCCCAAAATAAATTCAGGATTGGGTTCACCCTGAACTACATGTCTGAGGCCTTTCAGGTTTTTGTCGCTTGCAAATTTTTCAAGGATTCCGGGGAAGTTTTTATCAGCAAGAGGAAGCCAGCCAACGACGCCTTTCATAAAACTGAATTCTTTGGCATATTGAAGTAAGATTTTTGTTTCTTCGATGTTTTGCCGTGCATGAACCGAAACCACGCCATCCACGCCGTTTTGCTTCAATTACTTTTTTCAAATCTTGCGGCAAAAAGTTTTGACGAATAACTGCCATTTCGTCGTCAATCCAGCCATATTCTTCAGGATTGTATTTCCAGAAATGGTGATGTGTATCGATTATCATTGGTCTAAATTTTTACAGATAAGGATATTCCGGATCAATAATTTGTTCAGTCTTCAATGCATTCCAGAATTCAACAGGAAATTCCGTATTCAGCACTTCAACATTGTGTTTCATTCTTGAAACCTTACTCGGATTTAATGCCACAGCAGCAATTTGTGGCGCAGAGGTTCCAAATTTCAAACATGCATCACCGGGCGAAATATCGAATTTTTTACAGATGCGATGAAATTTATCGCGCCATACAAACAAGTGTCTGTTTTCAGGATCATTTTTGTTAATCAAACGGTAATCGAAATAGTCGCCGCCGGTTAAAAAACCAGCGTTAAACAATGCCGAATTAATAATGCCAACTCCATCCTTCTCAAGTTTCGACATAAAATCAATGATCTCTTTCGGATGATGATATAAAGTAAATTTGTTGGCAAACATCACCCAGTCGAATTTTACTTCATTATACAGCATTTCAATGGTAAGCCAGTCTTTTGAACCGATTCCAACCGCTTTTACTTCGCCTTTTGCCTTTAGTTCGAACAACGCTTTATATGCATCTTTTATATCCTGAAGTCGTTTTGCTTTGTCAGTTTCATCATTGGCAGCCGCCAGGTATTCATCGGGGTCGTGCACCGAAACCAATTCAGCTTTATATTTTGGCCCAAGTAATTCGCAACCCTGTTTCCAGCATTGTATTATTCCATCATAACTTATTTTCTGAACTGCATCATATTTCAGGTTTACCCATGCTCCCGGCTCAAAAGTGGGTTCTTCGGTTTCCAGCGGAATTCTGTACCAGCCCAGTTTGTTGCTGATTGTAACCTGTTCAGGATTTACGCCTAACTTTTCCAAACCTTTACCAATAGTTTCGAGTGCAAGACCGGCGCCATATTTTCCGGCGCTGTCAATGGCAACCAAACCATCCGCTACATTAAACCATTCGCGCATTAACGCCAGCTTTTCTTCTTCAGTAAGTTCCTTGTACAGATTTCCAAGATAGCTTGTACCGTAAATGATTCCCGGGACCGGAACTTCGGTTTTTCCCAAATAATTCTGTTTCTGGTTTGTCATTAACGTCGATATCAAAAAAAGTGCTGTTAAACTTTATCGGGTAAAATAAATGGCGAACGGTACATTTTCGTGAGATAGGAATCGGCTTCCCTGTCATCTACAAAAGTTTCCTTTTCCGGATCAAACTGTAATGTCCGTTTTAAACGTGTGGCAATATTTCCCAGATGACACAACGATGTGGATAAATGCCCTTCCAGAATATCGGCATGCAGATTCTCCTGTTTACGTGATTTTACACATTCAATAAAATTGGTAAAATGATTGACATTGGAACTTGTACCTGACGGATTGCTTGAAAATTCAGGACCTTCGCTTTCATTGTAGGAGGAATAACCCGATGGCTGAATTTTGATGTCGCTATAATAAACTTTTCCTTTTCCTTCATCTTCATTGGCCACGCTCATCCAGCCTTTGGAGCCGTATATCAAATCGCCAATACGTAAATCCGATTCGGCATTTGTTCCCAAACCACGCACTTCGAATTGCAAAATGGAGCCGTCGTCATATTCAAATTCAATTTGTTGCATATTGGGTGTTTCCTGGTCTGAATCCCAGATAAAATAATTTCCTGTGCCTGTTATCCTAACCGGATGCGTATTTTTTCCCAGTCCCCAGCGTGCAATATCGCACTGGTGAATTCCCTGGTTGCCTAAATCGCCGCAACCCGTATCCCAGAACCAGTGCCATTTGTACAGATAGCGGTTTTCATTAAACGGCCGGTATGGCGCCGGGCCTAAAAAGGTGTTCCAGTCGACGCCATCGGGAATAGCGCTGTCTTTCACATGGCCAATACTTCCACGAGGTTTCAGGCAAAGTCCGCGTGCCATATACACTTTTCCCAAACCACCATCTTTAATAAAATCCATCGCCTTTAAGGTTGAAGTATGGCTTCGCGCCTGAGTGCCGGTTTGAACCATTCGGTTATATTTCCGGGCGGCTTCCACCATTTTCCGGCCTTCTTCAATAGTATGCGAAACCGGTTTTTCAACATAAACATCTTTACCAGCCTGGCAGGCCCAAATGGTTTGTAGCGCATGCCAGTGGTTCGGCGTTGCTATTGTTACCGCATCAATATCTTTATTCTCAAGGATTTTTCGATACTCGGTTTCTACCATTGGTTTTTTACCGGTGAGCTTTTCAATGTCGGAAATTGCTTCGGGAATAAAACGCTGATCGGTGTCGCAAATGGCAGCAATGTTCACATTTGGAATTTCTGCCAGCGACCGGTAATGATCTTTTCCGCGACCATGGATGCCAATTACGGCCACATTTACACTTTCGTTTGCTGAATTGGTTGACGAACTTCTGATTAATGGAACTGACAATAATGTTCCGGTGGATGCTACGCTGATATCTTTAATAAAATCGCGACGTTTGATGTTTTTCATGATACCTGTATTTTTTTGCTGAAATTAGCAAATCGGCTAATCATTAGCAAAAAACAAGGGTTGAAAATAGAATGGAATAAAACAAATGTATTACGGATGCGAGTTCTGATTAATCCAGCCGACAATGCTTACATCATCAGGTTTAACTTTTGGCGCAATGGTTTTTACGAGATTACCATTTTCGTCAATCAGAAATTTTTGAAAATTCCACGTGACTTCGGAATCCAATACGCCGTTTTCATCTTTTGAAGTCAGCCATTTATATAGCGGATGCATATCGCTTCCTTTTACCGAAATTTTTGACATCATTGGAAAAGTTACGCCATAATTTTTTTCACAAAATTCTTCAATTTCAGCATCGGATCCGGGTTCCTGATTACCAAAATTATTTGCAGGAAATCCTACAATTACAAAATCATCATTTCCGTATTTTTCGTAAAGCTCTTCGAGTTGTGCATATTGAGGTGTATTTCCGCATTTGGAAGCGGTGTTTACAATCAATACTTTCTTTCCTTTCAAACTTGAAAGATTAAAATCGTTTCCCTCAATATCCTTTACAGTGAAATCGTAAATCGATTTTTTTGCAAAACCAGAAGTTACAAGCATTACGAGGCTTATCATCAATACAAAATTTTTCATCTTTTCGGCATTTTATAGTTATTGTAGATAGAACAAAATACAGGATAAAAAGTTCTTCTCTTGAATACGGTGAAAATTTATCTAACTTGACAAGAAATTAAGACACAGTTTAAGGTTTCTGTATATATGAATGTAAAAATGATGAAAGCAATCGTGCTTGAGAATGACGGTGCGATTCCGAAAGTAAAAGAACTTCCTGTGCCTGTACCCGGTAAAGGCGAGGTGTTGATAAAAATGCATGCATCTCCTGTCAATCCTTCCGACTTATCATTTCTTCGGGGAAGCTATGGAATTAAAAAACCATATCCGGTAGTGCCGGGTTTGGAAGGAAGCGGAACTGTTGTTGAAGCGGGAAGTGGATTTCTTCCCCGACTATGGAAAGGAAAAAATGTTTCGTGTGCGGCATCACCGAAACACAATGGCTGTTGGGCAGAGTATATGGTAACTTCAGCTAACATGTGCGTGCCGTTTCCCAAAAACATTTCGTTAGACCAGGCTTCCATGATGTTTGTAAATCCGATGACAGCGATTGCCTTTTTCGATATTCATAAGCAGATTTCCAAAACTGAAAATAAACAAATCGGGTTGATAAACACCGCCGGTGCAAGCGCTTTGGGAAGAATGGTCAGCAAACTGGGAAAGAAAAAAGGAATTTCGGTAATATCAATCGTTCGCAGACAAGAGCAGGTCGAACAGCTGAAAAATGAAGGAATTGAACACGTCGTTAACAGTGAAGCGCCGGAATTTGCAGAAGAACTTAAAGATCTGGCACAAAAATTAAATTCAAAACTGATTTTTGATGCAGTTGCAGGTAAGCTTACACAACAAATTCTTGATGCTGTTCCAAAGGGTAGCAAACTTTTTATTTACGGAAGGCTCTCATCGGAACCAAATGAGATTAAACCAACCGAAATGATTTTCTCCGGTAACCAAATTCAGGGCTTCTGGCTGAATAACTGGCTTGAAGGAAAAGGCTTAATCGGGAATGTTAGAAATACACGAAAAATTCAGTCTTTATTAAACAATGAGCTAAGCACTCATATTCAGGAAAAATTTCCGCCGGAAAAAATTCTTAAAGCAATTGAGCACTACAAAAATAACATGAGTAAGGGAAAAGTACTGATTCAGTTTTAACGTTGTCTTTTCATTGATTTCGGCCGGACTTTTTCATCATTTTTTCTTGTCAGGCTATGTGTATATTCCTTTACTAATTGGTTTTAAATCATTTCATCAAATTCAAAGAGAATCAATCATCGATTTGTTCCGTTTCACGTAACATATTGAATCGAAATTTGTTAATACAGGACAAATAAGTTTTTATTAATATTTTGAAATTGAATAAAATGATAAAGAAAATGACAGAAAAAAAGATTATTGCAGTAATAGGCGCAACGGGTGCTCAGGGTGGAGGATTAGTTCGGGCAATTTTAAACGATCCTGAAAGCGATTTTGTACCGCGGGCAATTACGAGAGACAAAAATTCGGATAAGGCAAAAGAACTGGAAAAGCAGGGAGCCGAAGTGGTGGAAGCGAATGTAGATGACAAAGCAAGTCTTGTAAAAGCATTTAAAGGAGCTTACGGTGCTTATTGTGTCACATTTTTCTGGGATCATTTTTCGCCCGATACTGAAAAACAACATGCAAAAAACATGGCCGAAGCTGCAAAGGAAGCCGGAGTGAAACATGTTATCTGGTCGACTTTGGAAGATACCAGAAAATTTATTCCTCTGGATGACGACCGGATGCCAACATTGAAGGAAAAATACAAGGTTCCGCATTTTGATGCAAAAGGCGAATCGAATAAATTCTTTGAAAACGGCGGTGTGCCTTACACGCTTTTAAATACATCGTTTTATTGGGAGAATTTTATCTATTTCGGGCTTGGCCCACAAAAAGGAGCAGATGGAAAATATGCAATTACTTTCCCTATGAGAGATAAGAAATTGCCTGGGATTTCGTCGGAAGATATCGGAAAATGTGCTTATGGCATTTTTAAAAACGGAGATAAATACCAGGGAAAAACTGTGGGTATTGCAGGCGATCATTTAACCGGAAAAGAAATGGCAGATGCATTCTCGAGGCATCTTGGAATTGATGTCGTATACAACGATGTTCCGGCTGAAGTTTACCGCAATTTTGACTTTCCTGGTGCCGATGATATGGGAAACATGTTTCAGTTTAAAGCCGATTTTGAAGAATATTATGTGGGTGCCAGAGATTTGAAAAAAGTAAAAGAGATAAATCCGGAGCTCCAGGATTTTGATACGTGGCTTGAAAAGAATAAAGCAAAATTTAAAGTAGATTAGAATTAAACTTCACATTCATCAAAATTAAATTCCCTTTTCTTTTTTCGATGATAATATAAGTTATAAAATGCAGGTTATTTTACCTGCATTTTCTTTTTAACAAATTTGAAGCATAAGGAATTTAATATGCAATACCGATTTAACAAGCAAATGTCGCATACCTGCCCGTTCGGTTCAGGCGGGCTTTCGCTTTGCTCAGTCTGCTTCCCGATTTGCGGGACAAGCTCTTTGTTGTAGCATCGGCATTTACCAATAAGTTCATCAGTCGCCGCAATGCGGCATTTTGACATCAAAATGGTATAATGGAAAAATTAAAAAGGCATCCTCATGATGCCTTTTAGGAATGTGTTCTATCAAAGAATAAGAATTAATAATATTTTTGATAATAAACTACATAAACAATTTACAACATTTATTATTAGGAATCAATGTTTTATAAAGTATTGTTTGTGGATTTACACAATGAGAATATTATTTTATACAAAACCAGAAAATTTCAGGCAATCTATTGAATGAGCCAATGTAATTAATTGATATTGACATATGGATTGAATTTAATGATTGCAGGGGCGAATTCATTTTTATGAAACCTTTACACTGCTAACACATGCAAAGTAACATTTCTTCAGTGGTCATATTACACGCCATCAATACATTGTATATCAAACCAATGGCTTTGTTACGATTTCTTTATCACCAAAAAAAGACAGCTACTTGTAATTATCTCATTATGCAGTTTAAAAAAAGTGTGATAAAATGCGCTGACATAAAGTGTGAATTTAAACGACTTAAGGAGTTTGTATTATACACCATAACCATCGGAATAAATTTGTCTGTGAAATAATATAAAATTATGCATAGGGTAGAAAACTCTTACCCGTGATTTACGCTTTCGCCTTTATTGATTCAGCAGGATTCAGATTTGCTGCCTGGTATGCCTTGTAACTTACCGTGATTATTGATATTAAAATGGTAATTACATGCGGCAGTAATTAAAAGAAAAACGCTGATTTTTATTCTGTAGACATAATTTTCCAGCCATCTGTGCATAAAATAATAGGCTATTGGAATTGCGATTATAATTGCTATTGCAGAAAGTTTAAGGAAATATTTTAATATCATTTGCAGAATTATCGCTTCGTTTGCACCAAACACTTTTCTTACTCCAATTTCTTTTGTGCGCTGCTCAACCATGTATGATGCCAGACCAAAAAGCCCCAGACATGCAATGATTATTGCAAGAATTGTAAACAGAGTGAAGATAAAACCCCTTTTTTCGTCTGCTTCAAACTGATTGTTAAACCGCTCAGATAAAAATGTATAGGAAAAGGGTTGATTCGGAAATACTTCCTTCCATTGTGATTCAATATAATTAAGCGCTCTGCCGGTTTCATTACCATTTAATTTTATATAAACAATGTTATTATTTATTCTGTAAGCAGAGTAAAAGTGACTCTATTTCATTATACATTCCGGTCTGATGATAATCAGCCATAACTCCAACTACTCTTGCATTTAATGCATTCGCATTTTGACCTAAGTCTATTTTTTTCCCAAGTGCTTCGCTCCAACCCATGCGCTTAACAAATGTTTCATTAACAATTACAGCTAAAAGTGTATCAGAGGGCATGTCCTGTTGAAAATTTCTTCCTTCAACCATATGAATTCCGAGTGTATTAATAAAATCATGGTCAACAATCGAAAAATTAATACCACGTTGAGTCATGCCCTGATCGGTTTCCACATTAAAAAGTAATTTTCCGGATCCCTCGCCCATGGGTGTACTCGTAGAACAAACATATTTTATTCCGGAATAATTCAATAAAGCTGTTTTTAGCACCTGGTATTTATTTACCATTTCCCGGTTTAATCTCAAGCTGACTACATTTTCTTGATCAAATCCCTGGTCCATAGTCTTTAGATGATTTAACTGATTAAAAACAACCAGAGTGCAAATAATCATAAATACTGATATGGAAAATTGAATAACCACTAATACTTTTCGGAAATTGCTGCCCGATGTTCCTTGTGTTAATTCGCCTTTAAGAACAGCGCTAGGGTTGAAACGCGACAAATAAAATGCAGGATAGCTTCCCCCAGGATACCAACAATCAGAATAATGCTGAGGAGGGAAATTAACACTTCAGGACTTATAAGAATACTTAAATCAAAGGATTTACCTGCAATGGAGTTAAAACCGGGTAAAAATATAATAATCAGAACAATACTCAATAAGAGTGAAATTAATGTAAGAAAAACAGATTCGGCGAGGAATTGGAAAAGTAGAGGGCCACGTGCAGAGCCTACAACTTTTCTTAGTCCAACTTCTTTTACCCTTTTTGTTGATCGGGCAGTAGCCAGGTTCATATAATTCATTGCAGCAATTAACACAAGAAAAAATGCCACTATCGCAAAAATATATACAAAAGTTATACTGCCGGTTGGTTCAGGCTCACCGGCATTGGTAGAATATAGGTGGATATGTTTTATCGGTTCGAGGTTGTATTTAATTTTAACATTTGCCGACTCAAAAATTGACTTCATGTAATTATCATACATCTCCTGAATTTTCGATTCGAATGCACCAACATTAAAATTTTCGGGAAATAACAAATACGTGAAAACACCAAAATTTCCCCAGCTACCTATCTGTTTTGGCAGATTGTTTCGCGCAGCAACCGCATCGAACCTAAAATGGGAATTAAACGGTATATCTTCTATTATTGCCGCTACTTCATAAGTTCTGTCTGCGGCAATGAGTGATTTCCCGATTGCGTTTGCATTGCCAAAATATTTTAATGCCGTTTTTTCTGTTAGCGCTATTTTATTTGGCTCGCTGATAGCAGCTTTTGCATCTCCGGCAATTACACGGTAATTAAAAATGTCAAACAGTGTTGAATCGACATAATAGAAATTATCCTCGTTAAACTCTTGGTCTTCGTATTTATATAAATCGCGTGGCATGTTTATAAAACGAACGTAGGACTGTACCTCAGGATAATCCTGTGCCACCTGGGGCCCAAATGGAATTTGCGCAACAATCCAGGTAAACTGATCATCGCGTTCGGTTATTGTTGATGAAACACGATATATGCGATCGGCTTTCTCATGATAAGTGTCGTAACTCACCTCGTCGGAAACATATATAACCAAAAATAATGCGCTTGTGATACCAAGTGTCAGTCCGAAAATATTCAGAAAACTATAGCCGAAATATTTCAGAATATGTCTGATGGCGGTTTTTATGATGTTCTTTATCATGTTGAAAACGTTTCGTTTTGTTAAAAGTTAAAGCTAAATTTTGAGTATAAGCTGAATAACATAAAAGACTCGAAAAGCGAGAATATATAACCTCATTCGTTCAGTTTATTTTTGCCTGAGCTAAATATAGGGAAAATTGTATTTCAATTTAAAGGAATTAACTCTCTTCTAATTCCGTTTCTTTATACAAGCGGGAAACAGCCCCAACAACTTTCGGGGGAACCCACGACCCTCAGCCTGGGATCCGCCGGCTGGCGGACTACCCCTTGCCGTCTCCGGCTCTCGACGGATTCGCACGCTTCTAAATGCATTAATAAATTTTGAGATTTTGTAAAACAGAAAAGAGGAATTAGCTTTCTACTAACGCCTCCACTTTATATGAGCGGGAAATGGGATTCGAACCCACGACCCTCAGCTTGGGAAGCTGATGCTCTACCCCTGAGCTACTCCCGCTTTTATTTTATTTTCCTAGATTGGGATACTTCAACTGACAAATAACTCCAAATCATGTAGCCTTGACGGATACTATTCAGCGCGATTTAAGCTCCTGCAAATAATATTCAGTTTGGTTATACTTTTGGTAACTTCCAGTCTGTCGCTGTAATTTAGTTTTATTAGTTTGGTAGCTTCGTCTTCCTGAAATTTTTTTGCATGTATCGTCCCAGTGAATTCTTTTTCCGAGTGCGATAAGCAATATTTCCCATTTCGGAAACAATGGCCATTTTTGCACCAATCTCAACCGGAGTATTTAGTTTTCCTCCTTCCCGAATACATTTCAAAAAATTCTGAACATGTTCATCCAAACCATCTCCATAATTCTTTTGTTTTTTACCTTCAAAAAATGGTTTCCTTTTTCAGATCGTTTCTGTCGGGTAATAGTTTCCCAACCTCCACGGTCAACAACCAATGTTCCTTTTTCCCAATAAAAGCAACACCGTGTCCTCTCTGGTAAGGACCAATTCCGGGGTTTAAGCCACATTCCCAAACCATCGTATGTTTTGGATAATTATAAAGTGCCTGTTGAATATCGGGTGTTTCAATTGCACCTCTTCAGTGATAATAAAATTCCTCCACCCGGAGAAATAGATTCAGGCATATCGGCATCCATGCCATACAAGTGCAAAATCAAGCAAGATGAACTCCCCAGTCAGTCATTGCGCCACCTGCATAATCCCACCACCAGCGGAAATTATAATGAAACCGGTTCGGATTAAACGGCCGTTTTGGAGCAGGCCCCAGCCACATATCATAATCCACATAATCAGGAGCTTTGGAATCGGTCATTACAGGATAAGGTATTATCATATCCTTTATAAATCCAGGCTTTTACCAGATGAACATCGCCCAGTTCTCCCGATTTTACAATATCTGATGCTTCAAACCAGTGTTTCGAGCTGCGTTGCCACATTCCTACCTGAACTTTTAAATCAGGATGTTTTGCCTGTGCAGCAACCATTGCATTACATTCTTCAATGCTGTGCCCCATCGGTTTTTCAACATAAACATGTTTTCCGGCTTCCAGCGCCATCATCATTATAATTGCATGCCAGTGATCGGGTGTTCCAATAATCACAGCATCAATATCAGGATTATCAAGTACTTTTCTAAAATCGCCAAAAGTCTGTGGCCGTTTTCCGGTCATTTTTTCAACATCGGCTGCTCTGTTCTCCAAAATATGTTTATCAACATCGCACAGAGCAACACATTCTACATTGTTCCCATCTTTTAAAAAACTGGTTAAATCGCTAAAACCCATGGAACGGCAACCAATTAATGCCACATTTACTTTTTCGGCCGGCGAGGCACAGGCATTTAAAATTGCAGGAGTTACACTTACTGCGGCTGCAGCTACAGCAGTTTTTTTAATAAAGTTTCGTCTGTTTGAATTCATCACAGATATTTTATTGATTAATTTTATTGCGCGGGTAAAGTTAAACTTTAATAGAGTTTTTGCTGAAAAAATTAATAAAAATTCTGGTACAATTTTTAAAAAGTACTTCTCCTTCCTGTGCTATCGACTTAATATGTCGTCATTGCGAATTCACTCAATTTAATTGAGCATAATGAGTTAATGACAAGCATCTCAAACGAAGTTGTCATTGGCAACGCAGTGAAGCAATCTGTTTATGTAGCATTAATTAATTGCCGGACAATAGTGATAATCAAAATTAGAAAGGATATAATGTTCAATACTTTGAATGAACGGTCAGTCATTATTAACATTATTTAACCTTAAAAGTATGGTGAATTTCAAAAACGGGTTTTACTTTTGACCAACCGTTCAGTCATAAACTTTAAAAACAAAAAATTATGTCGCCTCGCAGTGCCGAACAATTTGATGATATCAGAAAACAAAAGAAGAAATTAATAATGGATACCGCTTTGGAGCTATTTGCCGAAAACGGATTCAACGCCACTTCCATAAGCCAGATTGCCAGGAAAGCTAAAATTTCAAAAGGACTTACCTATAATTATTTTAATAGCAAGATCGATATTTTAAAGGAATTAATTGATGAAGGATTCCATGAAGTTTTTTCGCTAATGACACCAATACAAAAAGGAATTCTTTCCGATGAAGAATTTTCGGCATTTATTGAAAGAAGTTTTGATATGGTGAAAAAAGATCTGCAACATTGGAAGCTTCTTTATTCTCTGATGCTTCAACCAACTGTCGCCGAAAACTTTGCTGAAAAATATGCAAAAGCAGCAGAGCCTTATTTTAAGGTGGTATATGAATTTCTGAACAGCAAAGGAACAACTGATCCCGAAGGCGATATGATGATTATTAGCGCTATGATTGAAGGCGCTTTACTTTACACCGTAGTTGCCACTAACATTTTTCCTATTGAATTAATGAAACAAAAAGTTATTGAAGGAATCTTCCGGATTATTGAAACCGGGAATAAAAAATAAGTATTATGAAAACAGGAATAACCTTTTTTATGCTCTTCTTTTTAAGTTTGATTTTGCAGGCACAGGATGTAGATGTAAAAGATATTGTGAGACAAGCCGATGAAAAGTTCAGGGGACAATCAAGTAACGGAACAATTACAATGACAATCCAACGTCCGGGCTGGTCGAGAACGCTATCGATGAAAAACTGGACATTAGGAACTGAATATTCAATGATATATATTACTGAACCTGCCAAAGAACGCGGACAGGTTTTTTTAAAACGCGACAACGAAATGTGGAATTGGGTTCCCAGTATTGAGCGAATGATAAAAATTCCTCCTTCGATGATGATGCAGTCGTGGATGGGTTCTGATTTTACCAACGATGATTTGGTAAAGGAATCGTCGCTGGTGAAAGATTATGACCAAACCCTTCTTGGCAAGGAAACGCTGGAAGGGTACGACTGCTATAAGATTCAACTGATTCCGCATGAAGACGCGCCTGTAGTTTGGGGAAAAATTATAATGTGGGTATCGGAGCAGGACTTACTTTGGCTAAAAGCTGAATATTACGATGAAGACAATGAATTGATTAACACAGAAATTCTTTCGGATATTAAAAAAATGGATGACCGGATTATGCCCACTCATCTTGAAATGATACCGGAAGATAAACCCGGACAAAAAACCATTATGGTATTCGATAACCTTCATTTCAATATCGACATTAAAGAGTCATTCTTTTCCATACAAAATATGAAGAGAGTGAAATAGGAGTAAAAATTTAAACAATTCAGAAATGATTAAATGCTTGAATGCAGAAATGCCAAAATTTTAAACAACCAATTAAAATAGAATAATGATGACAGCAAAAAATGATTTTATTGAAACAATGAAAAGCAGAACCAAAAAATTTGCCGTAGATGTAATTTTCTTTTGCGAAACATTGAAAACATCAAAAGCCTCATCAGTTGTAACTTATCAGATAGTTAAAGCTGCAACGTCGGTTGGAGCCAATTACAGGGCTGCATGCAGAGGACGCTCACAAGCAGAATTCTTCAGTAAAATATGCATTGTTGTTGAGGAAATTGATGAATCGCAATATTGGCTGGAAGTAATTAATGATGCAAAACTTTCTTCCAATCAGGATAAACTTAATTCATTAACCATTGAAGCAATTGAGATTTCAAAAATAATGACGAAATCGAAAGATACAATTTACAAAAAGCTAAATCCCTGATAATTTATGCACTTAAGCATTTAGGCATTAAAGCATTTTAAAATTATGAAAACAAATTTAAAACTCGCATGGCGGAATATCTGGCGAAACAGGCGACGGACAATAATTACGGTTGCATCCATTTTTTTTGGAGTTTTGCTTAGCACTTTCATGACTTCGATGCAGGAAGGAACCTATTCGAAAATGATTGATAACGTAGTGGGATTTTATTCAGGATATATCCAAATTCATCATCCTGATTATTGGGATAACAAAACCATCGATTATACATTTGAGTCAGGTGATTCGCTTATCCACACTTTAAAAAACAGCAAAGGGGTAACTTCTTTTGTTCCGAGGCTTGAATCGTTCACACTTATGTCGTTTGGCAATAATACCAAAGGCGCTGCATTAATTGGCATTGATCCGGAAAAGGAAACCAAAATGACCAACCTTTCGCACTGGATAGAAAAAGGCAGTTACCTCAGAGCTGGCGACGATGGCATTTTATTAGCCGTTAACCTGGCGAAAAATCTGGGAGTGGATGTCGGTGATACGCTTGTTCTTATCAGTCAGGGCTATCATGGAGCCAGCGCTGCTGCTTTGTTCCCGGTACGGGGTATTGTTAAATTCCCGGCGCCGGCTATGAACAACCTGGGTGGCTATATCGATATAAAAGCTGCGCAGGAATTTTTCTCTGTCCCGGGTAAAATTACTTCCCTGGTGTTAATGGTCGATGATTACTCCAACGTAAGCAAAACCAAACGCCATCTCGTATCGCAATTGGGCGATAAATACGAAATTATGACCTGGGATGAAATGGATCCGCTCACAAAAAATATGATTGACGCCGACCGTTCAGGTGCATATATAACTAAAGGAATTCTTTACACATTGGTAGGATTTGGAATTTTTGGAACTGTTATAATGATGATGGCAGAACGCCGGAAAGAAATGGGAATAATGATTGCGATTGGAATGCAAAAAAGCCGTTTAAGCAAAATTCTGTTTTACGAAACCACACTAATTGGATTAGTAGGTATTTTGGCCGGATTTATTATCAGTTTTCCATTGCTTTTATCGCTGGTGCACCACCCTATCCCACTCACGGGTGAAACAGCTAAAGCCTATGAACAATGGGGATTTGAGGCAGCCATGTTCTTCTCCATAAAGTGGGTTATTTTTGCACGGCAGGTCCTCATTATTTTTATCATCACCATGGCAGTTTTTCTGTACCCGTGGATAAAAACTTACAAGTTGAAACTCACAAAAGCACTTCATTCATAACCATTTAAATATTGAATTATGATTTTAGCAGTCGCATGGAGGAATATCTGGAGAAGTAAAACCCGCAGCCTGGTCATTCTTATCGCAATTTGTCTGGGATTGGCATCGGGAATATTTTACATGGCTTTTTATAAAGGTATGGTAGATCAGCGAATTAACACAGCCATTAAAACCGAAGCTTCTCATATTCAGATACATCATAAAAATTACCTGGATAATCCCGACAAAAAATTCCTGATTGAAAACACCGATTCGGTTTTAGAAGTCATCCATTCTGTTCCAGGAGTAAAGGCAGTCAGTTCACGAAGTATAATTAATACAATGATTCAGTCGCCAACAACCGGTTCGGGAGTTAAAGTAACCGGAATTATTCCTGAAGATGAAAAGCAAGTTACCAATCTGTATTCAAAACTCATTGAAGGTTCTTATTTTGAAGAGGGTAAGCGAAATCCAATTGTAATCGGGAAAAAGCTGGCTGACAAACTGAAAGTAAAGTTAAAGTCGAAGGTAGTAATTACTTTTCAGGATATGGACGGAAATATGACCGGTGGAGCATTCAAAATTGAAGGAATTTTTGAAACCGCAAACACAACATTTGATGAAAATTGTGTGTTCGTAAGAAAAACAGATTTAAGCAGGGTAATGGCCATGAATCCCAACTCCAGCCATGAAATTGCTGTTCTGCTGGAAAACAACGAAGATCTTCAGCCAGTAAATCCAACACTGCAAAGCAAGTTTCCTGAACTGGATGTGAAAACCTGGCGGGAAATCATGCCGGAAGTCAGTCTTGTTGAAAAAAGTTTCGGTCTTACCATGGTAATATTTATCGGAATTATTTTGCTGGCATTGCTATTTGGCATTATTAACACCATGCTTATGGCGGTGCTGGAACGGACAAAAGAACTGGGAATGCTAATGGCTATTGGAATGAACAAATTCCGTGTATTTATGATGATTTTACTGGAAACGGTGATGTTATCGCTTTTTGGCGGAATTTGCGGAATACTTTTAGGATGGATTCTCAATTTGTATTATGGAGCTAAAGGAATTGACCTGGGAACCTGGTCCACTGCTTATAAATCGATGGGATTCGATACGCTCGTTTACACAAAATTGTCTCTTTCAATCTCTATGGAAATTGCAGTGATGGTAATCATTACCGGTATACTTGCTTCAATTTATCCGGCAATAAAAGCCCTCAAACTGAAACCTGCTGAAGCCATAAGAATTGATATGTAAAAAAAGAATTTTCAAATGATAAATTGCAAAATCGAATATCCGGTAATATAAATTAAACAAAACAAAATTTTACAACTATGAACGTCATTGAAGTAAAAGGCCTGAAAAAGATATACAATAGCACCGAAGTGAAAGTGAATGCCTTAAACGGAGTGGATATGAATATTGAAGAAGGCGAATTCACAGCTATAGTCGGGCCGTCCGGTTCAGGCAAAACAACATTTTTGAACATGCTGGGCGGATTGGATATGCCTACCAGCGGTGAAATCTCAATTGGGGGAACCGACATCCGACAACTTTCATCTTCACAATTAATCGATTTCAGGTTAAAAAACATTGGCTTTGTTTTCCAGGCATATAACCTTATTCCGGTGCTCACGGCGTTGGAAAATGTAGAATTTATTATGCAAATGCAGGGAGTTGCAAGAAATGAACGTGAGCAACGTGCAAAGAAATTACTTAGCCAGGTTGGCTTGGGAGAACGAACAAACAGCCGTCCGTCCAAACTTTCTGGCGGACAGCAGCAAAGAGTTGCAGTAGCAAGGGCATTGGCTTCAAAACCTAAGTTTGTTCTGGCCGATGAACCTACAGCAAACCTCGATTCAAAATCAACAGAAAATTTGCTCGACATTATGGAACAACTAAATAAAGAAGAAAAAATAACGTTTATATTTTCAACACACGATCAACGCGTGGTAAATAAAGCCCGCAGGGTAATTACGCTCGAGGACGGGAAAATTATAAGCGATATTAAAAAGTAAAAGTCATGAAGACGTGGGTAGCTGTTTTGTTTGTTTGTGTTTTTGCATTTGGATTTAAAAATCCTGATTTATCCGATAATTTGAACACAGCGGCAAATGCAGGTTACCTCTCTCCCATCGAAAAGGAAATGGTATACGAAATCAATCTTTTTCGCTCAAATCCGGCCGCTTATGCCGAAAAATATATAGCACCGCTTGCAGGAAGATATAAGGGTAAACTTTTTAATTACCCGAACGATAAACCACTGATGACCAGAGAAGGTGTAAGAGCTTTGAATGAATGCGTTCGCGAATTAAGCAGAGCAAACCCGGTGCCGATTGTCTATCCAAACCACGGATTATCGAAAGCTGCCAGCGACCATGTAAAAGATCAGTCGGGAACAGGAAGAACAGGACATCACGGCAGCGACCGTTCAGATTCAAAAATTCGCATTGAACGCTACGGAAACTGGAAAGTTCGTATTGCCGAAAACATTGCCTATGGCGGAATTTCAGCACGACAAGTGGTTATCTATCTGCTAATCGATGATGGTGTTTCAGGTCGTGGGCACAGAAAAAATATGCTACAGCCCGATTTTAATGCAATTGGAGTTGCCGCAGGAAAACACCCTGTTTATGGCGAAATGTTCGTTATGGACTTTGCAGGTTCCTTTATCGAGAAATAATATGAAGAAAATTCTACTGATTTCTTTTATAATACTTTTCTCCCTAAATGTCTTTTCACAAAAAAAGCTGACATTAAATGGCTATGTAAAAGAGCTTGGCATGTATTACAAACCGGTAATGCCAATTTATTTGAGTGCAACCGATTCAGTAGATTACCTGTTTCTGAATATCATTCATAACCGCCTGAATTTCCGGTGGTATGCTACCAATAAACTCACATTTGCGCTTGAAGCCAGAAACAGGCTTTTTTTCGGGCAGATGGTGCGAAAATATCCGGCTTACAAAGACATGGTAAATACAGATGACGGGTATTTCAACCTCGGAGCTATTGTAGCATCAGGCGATAGCTGGTTTCTTCATTCAGCCATCGACAGGGCTTATGTGGATTACACGAAAGGAAACTGGCAGGTCAGGCTTGGGCGGCAACGAATAAACTGGGGTGTAAACCTGGTATGGAACCCTAACGATATTTTTAACACCTTTTCTTATTTCGACTTCGATTATGAAGAACGTCCCGGAACCGACGGAGCTAAAATTCAGTATTATACCGGTGTAACTTCTTCGGCAGAGTTGGTTTACAAAATCGGCAATAACACCGATGAAACTGCCGTTGCAGGTATGTACCGGTTTTCAAAATTTAATTACGATTTTCAGGTGCTTGGCGGTTGGGTTGGCAAAGATTATGTAATTGGTGGTGGCTGGGCCGGCGATATCAAAGGCGGAGGATTTCGCGGTGAAGTTTCTTATTTCCAGCCAAGAAGCGATGACAACGGAAGCGAAAGCGCATTGGTAGCTTCCGTTTCAGGAGACTATACCTTGAAAAACAGTTTATACCTGCATGCAGCAGTCCTATTTAACAGCAATGGCGCTACAGGAAAAGCCGGCGGCGAACGGGGAATTTTTGACCAGAATCTGTCGGCGAAAATGCTGTCATTGGGAATGTATAATTTATTCGGTCAAATCTCCTACCCTTTTACCCCATTGTTTTCAGCAAACTTTTCGTCCATAATAAATCCGTGCGACGGCTCATCTTATCTGGGTCCGGCTTTAACCTATTCACTGAGCAATAATATTGAATTAATGCTTACAGGCCAGTTATTCCTGGGACAAACCGGAACAGAATACGGCGATTATGGAAAAGCGCTTTATGGCAGACTTCGATGGTCGTTTTAATCGCATGCATAAGTTAAAGAGTATATGCAGAATAGAAAATTTGTGTATTTATATCGATACTTTAACGAACTACAGTCGGGTATAAACACATAAACATTCGAAGATTAATGCTGTTAAAGTGGTATTTGTCATTGTTGTTTTAATAATTCCAAATACAATAAAAAAATTATGAAATGCCGGATTTTAATATTAATCATTCTTGTGGTTTATCTTCCGTATTTTTCAAGCGGAAAAAAGCTAAAAAAACTTAGCTATGCGAATCATAAAGAATTCTATTTGCGCTGGGATAACGACATGTTCGTTTTTAGAGATTACTACTATACCCAGGGTGCGCATCTCTTCCTGATAAATCCGGGGCTACGTAAAAATCCGTTAAACCATTTGCTGCCCCGGTTAAAAAATGCCGATTTATATTACGGACTTGGAATTGTTCAGGAAATTTACACGCCAAAAGATGTTACCGATACTTTGTTAAACCTTATCGACCGGCCATACGCGGGTACGCTGTATTTAAGATCGTTTATAGCATCTTCGAAACCGGATATCACATTTCGGTTTACATCGCAGTTGGATATTGGTTTACTTGGGCCGCTGGCAGGTGCAGAACTGGCGCAGCGCTATGTTCATGAAAGGCTTGGATTGGATTGGCCGCAAGGTTGGAGTTTTCAAATTGACAACCGGCCTTATATAAATTATAACTTGTTGCTGGAAAAAGGATTGATTTCAATTCCCGGTTTTATGGATATCACTGCTTCGTCAAGGCTTCGGCTCGGTACTATACACGATGATTTTCAGTTAGGCGGCCTTTTTCGTTTAGGCATATTAAATAACCAGTTTAAAGGATATTATTTAAGCAATAAAGATTATGCTGAAAACAAGGATTTTCAATGGTATATTTTTGGAGGTGCAAGAATTTCAGCCGTTTTATTCGATGCATCATTATCAGGTGGACTTGTTCCACCCGAAAGTAACAATGATGATAATTACAATGCCATTGAGAATTATGTTACTGAAGTTTTTAGCGGAATGGAATTAAGTTATCGCTTTGTGGGAATGCGCGGCGAACTTACCTGGAAAAGCGCAGAATTTGAAACCGGCGAGGATCATGGCTGGGGAACTGTTTCGCTTTACTTCCGGTTTTAAAAATTCCTTCTGTGCACAAATTCGAATTTGAGATTGCTTCTACGCCAGCTGTCGGATCGCAATGACATGCAATTCAGGGATTTTTTCATAAGAGGAGAAAGGGTTGATATAAAAAGAAAAAGCCACCAAGATGTTACAAGGTGACTTAGACCGATTGGGAATCTATACAATTCTAATTTTTCTTATCAAGCAGCAAAACTTCGTTTACCACTATTTCAGTCATGTATTGTTTTTCACCGTTTTTATCTTCCCACGAGCGATTGGTAAGTTTTCCTTCAACGGCAATTTCAGAACCTTTTTTCACATACGATTCAATAATTTCAGCTTGTTTTCCCCAGGCAACCAAACGGTGCCATGTGGTTTCGCTTTGTTTTTCTCCTTTACTGTCGCGGTAAATTTCGTTTGTTGCTATGCTGAAATTAGCAACTGTTCTTCCACTGTCCAACTTTCTCACTTTTGGGTCGTCTCCCAGGTTGCCGATAAGCCTGACGCTGTTTCTTAAAGCATTCATGATATTTATTTTTTAAGTTAATAATGTAGAGCTGATTTTTATTTTCGAGCCCTTGAACGAAATTGTTGATTCAAAGGTAGAGCAGCCACCAAACGAAAGCCGGTATTTAAATGTTTGTAATCGAATATAAACGTTTGTAAGCGTTTACAAACGAATATTATTTTGAATTTTAAGTATTTATAAAACAATAGCTTTTCAGAATTGTTTCTTATCGGTAATGCTTAGAAAAGTGCTTAATAACGATTTGTGTTTAATTTCATTCTATAATTTCACTATGTTTATTAAACATATTTCGGCCTGTCCAGCTTCGCAGCCAGACATATATTATAGCAATGAGTAAATTTGTACGTAAAGTGATATCACAATTCAAAATGAATAAAAAATGAGAATAACAAATAATCCTGAGGATAAAAAACAGAACCCGGATTCAAACGCTGAACAAAGAAATTTTAGCTGGGAAAATCTTTACGCACAAACACCCGCGGAAGAAATGCCCTGGTACACTCCGGTTCTCGATTCCGATTTGGAAAATGAACTTCGTGAGCGAAATATTACAAATGGAACTTTTCTTGATTTGGGTACAGGGCCTGCAACCCAGGCAATAGAGCTCGATAAAAAAGGATTTGCCGTTACCGGAACCGACATTTCGAAAGATGCTGTGAAGCGAGCTTCAAAACTTTCAAATACCGTGTGTTTTATTCACGACGATATTCTTAATTCTAAATTGAACAAACAATTCGATTACATATTCGACAGAGGATGCTTCCATGTGATGAGCAGCGACAAAAGACCAAAATACGTGGAAACTGTTTCCGGTTTGTTATCCAAAGATGGGTTTCTGTTTCTGAAATGTTTTAGTCATCGTGAACCTGACTTTGGACGTGGGCCTTACCGTTTTACCAACGAACTGATTCAGCAAACATTTAGCAACCATTTTGACATTTTGAGCATCGATGACTCTGAATTTGAGGGAAACCGGAAACCAAACCCAAAAGCATTGTTTGTTGTTATGAGAAGAAAGTAAAACACAGATTTGCAATAAACTGATTTACAATAAACTTATGTAACCGGAGAACCTGGTCTGAAACCCGTTAATAAAAACAGCATGAATAAAAGTCGTCTGGAAGCATTTAGTGATGGCGTACTGGCCATAATTATCACAATTATGGTGTTGGAAATAAAAGTTCCGCACGGCGATGAATTTGAGGATTTAGTGCCGCTGATACCGGTGTTTTTAAGTTATGTGCTGAGTTTTATTTATATCGGTATTTACTGGAATAATCATCACCACCTGCTCCAAACCGTTAAACAGGTTCACGGAAATATTCTTTGGGCCAACCTGCATTTGCTGTTCTGGCTCTCGCTGGTTCCGTTTGTTACCGGCTGGATAGGCGAAAACAATTTTAGTTCGAAACCAATGGCGATGTATGGTTTTATTTTGTTAATGGCCGCTATAGCCTATTATATTCTGCAAGGTCAGATCCTTAAAATTCACGGTAAAGATTCGATGTTAGCCAAAGCGATTGGTAATGATATAAAAGGTAAGATTTCGCCGTTTTTGTATTTATGCGGAATTGCATCGAGTTGGATAAATGCCTGGATATCGGGTGGTTTTTATGTGCTTGTGGCGCTTATATGGCTGATTCCTGATAAGCGAATTGAAAAAAACATGAAATAAACAATTCTGCTTCAAACATACTTATCTTCTGAATCGTTTTACCCATGAACCAATGGTATTCATTAAACTTTTATTGAGTTGAAATATATTCCTGAGCCTTTTCGATACAAATGAAATGCTGATTAATTCACCATCTGAATGATTATTCGAAATTCAGGATTTTAGCATTCATTCCAAAAAAATAAAATATGAATAGCTTCTTATCAGATTGGGGCGAAGCGGCATTTACAAGCCTTGGATTTTTCTGGATGGCATTCTGGGCATTTTCACTGGGATACATGGTAAGCAGCTTTATCCAGGTGTTTGTTACCGAAAAAAGAATGAAAGAACTGATGGGGAAAAACCAGACCAAAGGCGTTTTGCTGGGTACGCTTTTTGGATTTATCAGCAGTTCGTGCAGTTTTTCGGCTCTCGCTACCACAAAATCGTTGTTTAAAAAAGGCGCTGGCTTTATTGCTTCGCTGGCATTTTTGCTTTCGTCGACCAACCTGGTAATTGAACTGGGTATAATCATCTCGGTATTTTTAGGCTGGCAGTTTGTGCTTAGTGAATATATTGGCGGAATTTTGCTTATCGCTTTTTCGTGGATTCTTGTAAGTATTATAAAGCCAAATAAACTGATTGAAAATGCCCGGAAAAATTTATCGGAAACATCGGAAATGGAAATGGATGAAGATGATAAAAACCAGGGCATCGGGCAAAAACTTCATGCCGAAAAAAACTGGGCAAAAATGGCAAAGCAATACGGAATGGAGTGGAAAATGGTTTGGAAAGATGTAACCATTGGCTTTACCGTTGCGGGTGTTGTGGCAATATTTATTCCCGACCGGTTTTTTCAGCACCTTTTTATCAATTCGGGAAACGGCAATACCGACTATACTTTTTTTCAGATTCTGGAACATGTAATTGTCGGGCCTGTGGTGGCTTTCCTCACCTTTATCGGCTCTATGGGAAATATTCCGTTAGCAGCCTTGCTCTTTGGCAAAGGAATAAGTTTTGCAGGTGTTATGGCATTTATTTTTAGTGATTTGGTTGTGTTTCCTGTGCTTCGAATTAACGCAAAATATTACGGTTGGAAAATGTCGCTATTTATTTTAATGTTGCTTTTTTCGTCGTTGGTTTTGGCGGCAATTTTGTTGCAGTACGCCTTCAATTGGTTTGGAATTCTGCCTGATTCATCGCAAGCCAGTATTAGTGAAATGACGTATTTCAAAGTAAATTACTCCTTCTTTATGAACATTGCTTTTATCGTATTATCAGCGTTCCTGGTGTGGCTGGGTTTTTCGAAATACAAAAGTCTGCATTACATGAAAGAAATGGCGCAAAAAGGCAAAGTGCTTGGAAACCATTTTAAAATATGTTGCATTTGTTTGCTTTGGCTGGTTGGCTATCGGGATTGTTTTGAAATTTTTGTGATTTAAAATCTGAACGTTTGGCACCATGCCACGGCTTCACTTGAGCTCAAGGGAACGTTTGGCACCATGCCACGGCTTCACTTTTATTCCGGGGAACGTTTGGCACCACGCCATGGCTTCACTTTTGCTCCGGTAAACGTTTGGCAAGTTGCCACGTCACCACTTTTATCCCACGGACACATGGCACATTGCCATGACTTTACTTTTAGCAGCTTTAACAGATTACCCTTTCATATTAATGAGAACTTTAATGGGTATCCCGACAAAGAAAACCAAAATCCCTTGGTTCAAGTATCCTGAAGGTTTTTTATACTCCGGAGGAGAAGCGGGTAAAATAATTTATGAGCCAAATGACTTTTTTCATTCCCAATGCAAAACTTGATCTTATTCTATTTTCTTTTCTTATAATGGATATTTACCGTACAACAGTGTTAAACTATATTCAACTCGTGGAGGAACTTCAGGGTAAACGGTTCGAATTATTAATCCATCTGATTCTAATTCTTTAAGTTGCCTGGTAAGCATTAGTTCACTGATACCGGTTAGCAGTTTAATTAATTCATTATATCGTTTATCTCCTTAAAAAAGGCGTAAAATGATAGTTCCTTTTCGTTTACATTTAATAACGTTTATGAATGTATCAATCGGACAATAACTTTTTTCATTTTTTTCTTCTCTTAAAGCCTGGAAATATTTAAAACAGTAATATATGTTCGTATAAATACCATTTGTAAGTTATTGATAAGCAAATTATTTATTCTGATATTTGCACAAAATTAAGCAAAATTAATAGTCAAAGATGAAGCAGAAAAATTCTACATTTAAGGCGTTTCGAGTTGAAGAGAATGATGGTAATTACACAGGTTCTGTTAAAGAAATGGAATTTAGCCCTTTAAATAAAAATGAAATTTTAGTAAAAGTACACTACAGTTCATTGAATTATAAAGATGCTCTGTCGGCATCAGGGAATAAAGGAGTAACAAGAAACTATCCTCATACGCCTGGTATTGATGCAGTTGGCATAATAGAAAAATCGAACAGCGATAGTTTCGATGTTGGAGAAAAAGTGATTGTAACCAGTTATGATTTAGGAATGAATACTGACGGTGGATTTGCTGAATACATTCAAGTTCCATCTGATTGGGCGGTTAAATTGCCGGAACAATTGACAATGAAAGAGGCTATGATTTACGGAACAGCGGGATTAACAGCAGGAATGTCGGTTTTAAGACTTACTGAATTGATAAAACCAAAAGATGGGAAAATAGCTGTTTCGGGTGCAACAGGTGGAGTTGGCGCGTTAAGTATTTCTATATTAAATAAATTAGGTTATTCAGTTGTTGCAATTACAGGTAAAGAGTCAGAACGCGACTATTTGATTGACCTCGGAGCAGAAGAAGTGCTGTTGCGCAGTGTGATTGAGAGCTTTGATAAAAAACCATTATTAAAACCTTTGTTTGCAGGTGCAATTGATACTGTTGGTGGTGTAATACTTGAAAACATTATTAAATCAACTGATTCAACAGGTGTAGTAACTTGTTGTGGCAATGTTGCATCGCCCAAAATAGACCTAACAGTTTTTCCTTTTATTTTGAGAGGCATTACACTAATTGGAATAGATTCACAAAACTATCCAATGAAATACAGGAAAATAGTTTGGAATAAGTTAGCTCAAGAGTGGAAACCAAACCAATTAGATTATACATGCAATGAGATTAAACTTAAGGATGTTCAGAATAAAATTGAATTAATGCTTAATGGGAAATTAAAAGGAAGAACTGTTTTGACATTGGCTGAATAAATACTGCGCCGTGTGAATCGAAAGGTTCATGAACGGTTCTTAGGGGACAAGGGCGAAGCAATCCAACTGCGTTACCTTACAAAAAGAAAAATCCTAAAAGTAATCGCTTGTTAAAAAGTAAATTATTATTTACCTTTGAAATTGATTTAGAAGGATATAATTACTTGAAATGTTCTGAATTATTCCGACGCTTGAAAAAAAATGGCTGGTATCCGGTTTCACAAAAAGGGTCGCACGTTAAAATGAAACATGACAAAAAAGACGGAATAATTATTTTTCCAAATCATGGAAGTCAAGAAGTTGGAAAATGACTTGAGAAAAAGATTATGAAAGATGCAGGAATAAATTTTTAACACAGGAATTATGAAAAAATACAAGAAAAAAATTAAAATAATAGTTGAAAAGACAAAAACAGGGTTTTCAGCTTATTCCGAAGAATATCCAATATTTACAACCGGTAGAACTATTCCTGAACTTATTACTAATGCCCTTGAAGCAACTCGACTAAGTTTTGAAGAAGATTATGAAATTACACATGAGAATTTAAAATTTGAAATTGATTTTACTCAATTCTTTCAATATTATAAAGTGCTGAATTCAAAATTTCTTGCAGAAAAAATTGGAATGAACCCTACTCTATTATCTCAATATGTGCAAGGACATAAAAAGCCATCGGAAAACCAGACTGAAAAAATATTAAGTGGAATTCATCAAATTGGACAAGAATTATCTGAAATGAATTTGATTTATAAAAGTTAAAAAACACAGGCTATATTCGGGTAGGTTGCCGATTGGCATTAAGCCTTCCGGAGAACATCTCATACAAGCGCCGAAGTCGTGGGACACGCGTCTCGTATACGCCTCAAATGGCAAATGAAAGGGAAACTAAATTTAATAACATCATGGAAGAACGTAAATGCCTCGAATGCGGAGAACCTCTCAGGGGACGCGCCGACCAGAAGTTTTGCAACGACCTTTGCCGAAACGCATACAACAACAAAAAGTTTAGCGGTTCCACTAATTTAATGCGGAAAATTAACCGAATTCTTAAAAAGAATCATGCCATTTTGGAAGAGCTGAATCCGGAAGAAAAAACCACAACATTTCGTAGCACACTTGAAAAGCTGGGATTTAGTTTTGAATATTATACCAACACGTATACCACACAGGCCGGAAGAGTATATTATTTTTGTTACGACCAGGGTTATTCCGAACTGGAAAACAACAAATTTATGCTGGTTAAAAAAGAAGACTGAAAAAGTATTTTCCTAATTTCCCAGGTCATTTATTATGCTTTTAGGCATAGCCATTTATGAGCCGGATATAACTTCTTCAATCGGATTATTTATCGAAAATTACGCTGTTATTGCGAAATGCATCGACAGAACTTTTCGGGAGGTAAACATACATATTCGGTTTGTGGTATACCAAAAAAATATGTAGGCGACAGCGCAAAAGTAAAAAAGCAGTACAGCGAGGTTAAGGATTTCAGAAAAATGCAGTAAATCAATAATGAAGTTTTATACCCCTAATGCCTTATCCGTAATATTATCTGTTATGGTGGCGGTTTTGTTTTTATTTCATCCTTACAGCTTCTGGCCTGTCCAGCGATCAAATTTGTCGGGTGTAGGATTATTAGGAATAGTATCGATAAATTTATTTTTCCACTGGTCGAGCAGCTTTTGCATATCTGATAAATCTTCAGAATAATTCTCATCCTGAGCCAGATTATGCAGTTGATACGGATCATTTACAACATCATATAATTCTTCTTCGGTTCTTGGAACCACGAAACAATCCAGTTGATCCTCGTTCAGTTCATTCTTTTCATGTAAACGAATCATTTCCCGGTAGGTTAAACTATTAACTGCATCGGCAGGTGGCGACGCATTTAATTCAGGAAATGAATTTTTAATGTAAAGAAACCGTTTATTTCTAACGGCTCGTTCAAAAGCCTTATAATCGTGCCAGTTATGTTCTCCTGCAATATAATCACGGGTGTTTGCCGAAGCATCGTTTAATACCGGAACAAAGGATATTCCCTGGAAAGTTTCGGAAAGCTGTGCGCCAGCTAATTCACAAAATGTAGGTGCAATGTCGATGGAGCTGATTAATGCTTTAGTCCGCCCTTTTTCCAATTTTGCCGGCCAGCGAACTATAAACGGTGTTTTTATGCCACTATCGTACAATCGTGTTTTTGCCCTTGGAAATGGCCGTCCGTTGTCGGTCATGTAAATTACCATTGTATTTTCATCTACGCCCTGCACTTTTAATTCGTCCATCACTTTTCCGAGATAACTGTCCAATCGTGAGATTTCATCATAATACAAAGCCAGATCTATTCGTGTTGAATCGGCATCAGGTAAATAAGGCGGAACAATTACATCTTCCGGTTGATGTGGCTGGGGAATTGTATTTGGTTCGTAAGTACGATGTGGATCGAAAGCTGCCAGCCATAAAAAAAACGGTTTATTTTTTGGCCTGTTTTGTAATGCGCGAACCCAGTTTTCGCAACCGCTTGGGCCACCACCGTAAATAGTGTCGAATTCGTCTCTCGGATCACCAATATGATATTTCCCGGCTAATGCAGTATAATATCCTGCTTTTTGCAATTCTCCGGCAAATAATACCTGGTTATGCGGCAATGGCTGATGCAATTCAGGCGCTCCTGTACTGTGCGGATACCGGCCGGTTAAAATGCTGCACCTGCTGGGGCTGCAGGAACTCGTGGTTAAAAATGCATTATCGAACACCAGTCCTTCTTCGCCCAGTTTATTAATATTCGGTGTTTTTATATTATGGTTTCCGTACGGGCCGCAATCGTTCCAGGCTGCATCATCGGCAATAAAAACAATAAAATTGGGTTGCTTTTCCTTTTCGTGCGAACAGGAAAATAAAAGCAACAATACAGATAATAATAAAATAATGTTTTTCATTGTTTTCGTTTTTTCAAGAATGCGCTAAGCGGTTCAAACCCGCTAATAAAGTCTAATTCTGAAACTTAATATCTCAAAATATCATCCAACCCTGACTTTAGTTCGTTTAATTGTTTCTCAGTAACACTGCCAATTCTTTTCACCAATCTATCTTTTGAAATTGAGCGAATATGAAAGATCATAATTTCCGATTTTTCACTTAGCTTGTTGGTTTCATCAGGCTCTAAAACTATGTTACCCTTGTAATTTTTGATCTTTGTCGTTAGCGGACATGTAATCACAACGTTCAGGTATTGATTCATTGCATTTCCACTGATAATTACGACCGGTCGAAATCCCAGCTGTTCACTCCCTTTTCCCGGATTCAGATTAGCATACCAGATTTCGCACTGTCTCATAGCTCAATCTGTCTTAGGTAATCCTCCATTCCTTCTTCAGCCATTTCAATTATATTTTCGTCATAGCTCGCTGATTTAAATGATTTTATATACTCTGCACGGGTCAACTGGTCCAGATAAATCTGAAGTGCCTTTTCTATAATTTTATTTTTGGGAGTGGCCAGTTTTGCTGCCATTTCGTTTAGCTTCCCTAAAAGTTCATCAGGCAGCGTACTTGTGAAAGTTCTCATTATTTTCTATTTATATTTATAAAATGCAAATATAATAAAAAATGCATATTACTAATATACTTGCTTTTAAACCCGATTCAGCCTTTTAATAACTCTTCCGCAGTTTTTAAAACAGAATCGGTTATTTTCTCTCCACCAACCATTTTGGCCAGTTCTTCCACTCTTTCCAAATCCGAAAGCAGTTTTATCGACGTAAAGGTTTTTCCTTCCGATTCGTATTTGTAAACCACAAAATGTGCGTCGCCTTTTGCAGCTATTTGTGGCAGATGAGTTATATTTATAATTTGCGTTGTTGCGGAAAACGACTTGATGATATTTCCCATTTTCACTGCAATTTCACCTGAAACTCCCGAGTCGATTTCATCAAAAATAACCGTTGGCAATGTTTTGGAATTTCGCAACAAATTTTTAATTGCGAGCATCAGCCGCGACATTTCACCACCCGATGCAATTTTTGAAATCTCGGCCAATTCCACATCGCTGTTTGCTGTAAAAAGAAATGAGATTGAATCTTTTCCCATAAGCGTAAATTCAGGCAATGCACTATATTGAACCTCAAATTTCGATTTTTCCATTCCCAGTTGCTTCAAGTCGGAAAGGATTGATTTTTCAACCTGTGGAAATACTTTTTTTCGTGAAGAAGTTAACTCGTTTGACTTCAAGCTTAATTGTTCCCCACATTTTGCCCATTCAATTTCAGTATTTTTTATTTCATCATCATAACCTGAAATGGTTTGAATTTTATCTTCAAATGAGTTTTTCAACTGAATCAAATCCGAAATATTTTCAACACGATGTTTCTGTTGTAAGCTGTAAAGAATATTGAGCCTGTCGTTTATTTGTTCAATTCGCTCAGGACTGTAATCAATTTTTTCCGTCAGATTCTCCGTTTCGTCAAAAATATCTTTTAGTTCCAGCAAACAGCTTTGCAGGCGCGAAGCCAGTTCAGGCGCTTCAGAAATGAAATTCTGAATCTTTTCCATTATTCTCTGGCTTTCCTTTATATTCTGAATTACTGATAGTTGTTCGCTATCCAGCAAATTTTGCACATTCTGAAACGCACTTTTTATTTCTTCGGCATGCGTTAAAACATCAAGTTCAGCTTCCAGTTCATCCTGTTCACCTTCTTTTAAATTTGCTTCATCCAACTGATTAAACTGAAATTCGAAATAATCCAAATCCGCTTTTGCTTTTTCGGCTTTTTCTTTTAATTCTTCCAATCGCTTTTTTATGACTTTAAAATTGGAATATAATTGCTGATATTCAGAAAGTAATTTTCCGGAACCTGAAACTGTATCGATTAAATTCAACTGAAATTTCTGGTTTCCCAATTCAAGATTCTGATGTTGGGAATGAATGTCAATCAGGTATAATCCCAATTCCTGAAGTGTTTTCAGGTTTACAGGAGTGTCGTTAATAAATGCCCTCGTTTTTCCTGAAGGACTAATTTCGCGCCGTAAAATTGAAACCGGATCATAATCCAAATCATTCTCATCAAAAAATTGCTTTAATGAATAATTTCCAATTTGAAAAACACCTTCAACAATACATTTTTTCTCTTTTTCCTTTAAAACCGATAAGTCGGCACGATTACCCAAAATTAAAGCTAAAGCGCCCAGAATTATAGATTTCCCGGCGCCGGTTTCTCCGGTTACCGTATTCAGCTTTGCATGAAATTCAACCGTTAAACGGTCGATTATTGCATAGTTAGAAATGGATAATCTGGTTAGCATACCAATAAAAATTTGCGTATTGAATTCTTCTACGAAAATGGATCAAAAATCTCAAATATCAAATGAATGCGATGATTTTAATTGCTAACAGTGATGCTGTGATGCTGTGATGCGTGATGCTGTGATGCTGTGATGCTGTGATGCTGTGATATGCATGATGTTGCTGTGTTGCCGTGTTGCTGTATTTATAAATTAACCATTCACTGAATACTGATCACTGATCACTGATTACTGCTTACTGATCACTGCTTACTATTCACGAAAAACTCTATTCGCTTTGTTCGGCGTCGGCAATTTTTTTGTATTTGCTGCCATTGGCCGGGTCGATCTCATTTAAAATGGCCATAACACGGTTTCTTTCATCGGGAAACGATTTGGAAAATACATTAACAAGCTCATCTGCTTTAGCATCAAAAAACATTTGCAGAATATAAATCGATGGCCGGCGACGAAAAACCTTTTGTAAGTCTTTAAGCGATTCGGCTATATTTGCACGTCCCTCTTCCACTTTGTCGGTCATTATATCCAGGCCCATCCGATGATAGGTATACATGCATTTCCGGAAATCGGCATACGATTTATTCATAATGTTTTCCAGTAACCAGTATCGGTTTCGTTCACTTTCAAACGATTTCCAACCTTTTTCCTGTGCATTTTGCAGAATTATTAACAATTGACTGTGCCTTATCAAAAAACGATGTTCCGCCTTCCAGCGAAAAAGTATCATAATCGAAAGCCAAGAATTACATAAGCATAATAAGCGAGAATGTTTGTAAGGTTATCTCGGTTTGAAGTTTCATTAAATTCAAGTGGTTGAAATTCAACATACTTGCATC
Organism: uncultured Prolixibacteraceae bacterium; assembly: GCA_963821855.1. GTDB lineage: Bacteria > Bacteroidota > Bacteroidia > Bacteroidales > Prolixibacteraceae > Draconibacterium. The sequence goes on from CAWGFJ010000008.1 coordinate 556,497, forward strand.
TGAAAATCATTATCTTTTATATTCAGAACTGTGGTTTCATAACTCGAATTAAAAACCGGCCGGGTTAACTGTACATAAATGGAACCTTTAAATTCATCGGCAGAAAGTTGTTCATCAAGCTGAATACAGATGTTACACCTGATTTTTTCGTCGTAACTATACACATGTTCAGTCCATTTCCGGTTATTCATAAATTCATAAATATCCGATTGCATGGTTCGAAAAAGATTCTGGTTTGCGCCCTGGATTTTTTGCGCCGAAACTGTAACGTTACAGCGTAATTCCTGCGCATTTACCGAAATAATGAAAAGAAAAAACGATATGATTAAAATATATCCTGTATTTCATAAAATATTTAAAATAAAAATACTGAATAGCTGCTATCATTAAATCAATGAAACAATTTTATTTACAATATCAACAGCAACTTCTTTCTTACTTTTTAACTCAAAAGACTGCCGATTATTGTCTTTGCCGATAATGGTAATTTTATTTGTATCCACCTGAAAACCGGCTCCTTTGTCATTCAGAGAATTCAAAACAATAAAATCGAAATTCTTTTTTTTGAGTTTGTCTCATCGCATTTTCGGAATTTCATTATTAGTTTCCAGTGCGAATCCGATCAATAATCTGATTTTGTTTTTTTGCTTCACCAAGTTTCTGCGCGATATCCCTGGTTGGTTTTAATTCAAGATTCCAATTCGATTTACCGCGCTTCGTTTTTTTATTTTCAACCGAAACAGGTGTAAAATCGGCAACTGCAGCACACATTATTGCACCATCAGATTCAGGGAAATTGTTAATACATTCGTCATACATTTCGGCAGCCGATTCAACCGAAATTACTTTTATTTTTTTATTATTTGCTGAAACTGAAACCGGGCCGGAAATCAAAATAACCTCTGCTCCGTTTTCAGCCAATTCTTCCGCAATGGCATATCCCATTTTTCCGGATGAGAAATTTCCGATAAATCTTACCGGATCAATTTTTTCGAAAGTTGGGCCTGCGGTTACCAGAAAGGTTTTATTCAGAAGTTTTTTTTTTGAAGCGAAATGATTTACAAGAATTTCAACAATATTTTCAGGTTCTTCCATCCGGCCTTTGCCTTCAAGTCCGCTGGCAAGTTCTCCTGTAGCGGGTTCAATTATTTGATTTCCGTATTCGTTTAAAATCTTTAAATTTCTTTGTGTCGAAGGATGGGAAAACATATCCAAATCCATTGCCGGTGCAACAAAAACAGGGCATTTCGCCGACATGTAGGTTGTAACCAGCATATTATCGGCAATTCCGTTCGCCATTTTTCCTATGGTCGACGCTGTAGCAGGAGCCACAATCATCACATCGGCCCATAAACCTAAATCGACATGACTGTGCCATGTACCATCATTTTCGCCAAAAAAATCACTGATTACAGGTTTACCCGATAAAGCAGCAAGGGTAACAGGTGTAATAAATTCTTTTCCGGCATCGGTTATTACGACCTGAATTTCAGCGCCTTCCTTTACCAATAAACGCAAAAGCACAGCTGATTTATAGGCAGCTATGCTTCCGGTGATTCCTAAAATAATTTTTTTCCCATTCGAGCCTCATAGGCTGAGAAATTAAATACGTTGCTTGTTTTCCCTGCTTGGATTTCGATGATAAATTTCACCTTCTTTTAACTCTTCGAAAGCAATTAATGTGGGCTTTGGAAGCCGTTCGTAGAATTTCGAAATTTCGATTTGTTCCCTGTTTTCAAAAATTTCTTCCAGGTTATCGGTGTACGAAGCAAATTCCTGTAATTTCTGATTCAGTTCTTCTTTTAATTCCGAAGAAATCTGGTTGGCTCTTTTTGCAAGAATCATTACAGTTTCGTAAATGTTACCGGTTTCCTGTGTTAACACATCCAAATCACGTGAAATTGTTGAAGCCGCGGCTTTTGTCTTTTTATAGTCCATTATCAATATGTATTTGTTTCCTGATCTTCTTTATAATTTAACAACTCAGCGGTTGTTTTGTAAAATTTATCTGCATCTTTTCTGTGTTTGCTTTCCGGAAATTCATCGACAAATGCAAAATATTCATCCAATGCACTCGACAGACGCTCTTCTTTTTTATCAACCACACTGTTGATGGCCAGCAAATATTTCGATTCCAAAAGCATATACATAATTTCCTCCCGGTATTTTGAATCGGGATATTTATTTAAACTATTGCCTAAGGCTACAACTGCTGCTTTATAGTTATCGAAATCGAAGTATAACCTGGAATTCAGATACGATTTATATTCTAACTTTTCATTTAATTCATCGATTAAGCGGTTGGCCTCATCCACTTTTTCATTGTATGGATAAAGGTTAATATAAAGTTGAAGCGCATCGATGGCGTCTTTTGTAACCGACTGATCCAATCGCGGTTTTGGCGACTGGAGATAGGCACAGTAACCCACCATAAACTGAGCTTCTTCGGCATATTCACTTCCCGGAAATTCTTTTAACAACGAACTGAAATAATGACCTGCCATTAAATAATCTTTCTGGCCAATCATACTTTTTGCATAGTAATAATAAATTTTGTCGGCACGGGTTGTACCGCGGTAAATATTAACCAAATCCTGGAAAAGTGTTCCGGCTTTAACATATTCACCATCTTCGTAGTATTCCACTGCCTTTTTATATTTAAACTCATAATCGCTGCTCTTAAGCACTTTGTTATAGTCTCCGCAAGAGCTAAAAATAACAGTTAGAAATACCAATATTATCGCAAAAAATCTCATTTTCATTAACATGGCGCAAAAATATACTTTTTTTACATACCTGAAACTAATTGAACCGTAAATTAAAACGTAAACACCGATTATTTGTTATTCGTACTTTCTTCATTTTGAGTTTCATACGGTTTTAGATCAGAAAATCACGTGCGAATATAAACGGAATTAAACCGGTTTCAGCGTGTATTTTGAAAAAATTAACACATTTGTACGAAATTTAAAAAAGTTTACATTTGCAGTGTATAATCTTAAAATCAATTAGCGTGGATATTTTTGCAAAATTCAGGACCAATCAGGGTGACATTGGAAAGTATATGAAGCAAATTCATGGCTATTTTGCCTTTCCAAAACTGGAAGGTGAGATAAATGCCAGAATGATGTTCAGAGGTAAAGAGGTTTTAACCTGGAGTTTAAACAACTATCTTGGATTGGGAAACCATCCCGATGTGCGTAAGGTAGATGCCGAAGCAGCAAAAAAATATGGAATGGCCTACCCGATGGGCGCCCGAATGATGTCGGGGCAAACAACAAAACATGAAGAACTTGAACGCGAACTTGCATCTTTCGTCGGCAAAGAAGATGCCTTTTTGTTAAATTACGGTTACCAGGGAATGGTTTCTGTAATCGACGCCATTTGCGGAAGAAACGATGTAATTGTTTACGATTCGGAATCGCACGCATGTATTCTCGATGGTGTACGTCTTCACATGGGAAAACGCTTTGTATATCCGCATAACAATATCGATAACTTAAGAAAACAATTGGAAAGGGCGACCAAACTTGCCGAAAAGCAAAAAGGTGGAATTCTGGTTATTACTGAAGGCGTTTTCGGAATGTCGGGCGATATGGGAAAACTGGATGAAATCGTAAAACTAAAGGATGAATTTAGCTTTCGGTTGCTGGTCGACGATGCTCATGGTTTTGGTGTAATGGGAAAAACAGGAGCGGGAGCGCCTGAACATTTTGGAGTTCAGGATGGTGTAGACCTTCATTTTGGAACTTTCGCAAAAGCAATGGCCGGCATCGGTGGTTTTGTTGCCGGTGAAACAGATAGCTGTTACTTTTTAAGATATAATATGCGTTCGCAAACGTTTGCCAAATCGTTGCCGATGACAATGGTGCTTGGCGCATTAAAACGCCTGGAATTGATTCGTACAAAGCCGGAATTGAGAGAAAAACTCTGGACTGTTGTAAATACACTGCAAAAAGGATTAAAAGAAGCAGGTTTTGACATTGGAAAAACAAATTCGCCCGTAACACCTGTATACATGCAAGGCGGGCAAGCTGAGGCCACTAACCTTGTATACGACCTTCGCGAAAATTATGGCATTTTCTGTTCCATAGTAGTCTATCCGGTCATTCCTAAAGGTGAAATAATTTTACGTTTAATTCCCACTGCAATGCATTCCATCGAAGATGTGGAATATACAGTAAAAGCATTTAAGGCAGTTCGTGAAAGACTAAAAGACGGTAAATATTCAAAAACCGAAATGGCCAACGTAAAAGTGGATATGTAAAAGCTACTTATTCACGCGGACATAATAATAAAATTGAATTTAGCATATAAATTAATCAAATATAAAAAAGGGAGCACGATGCTCCCTTTTTTATTTCGTATTCGTTTTGAAATATTATGAATTCTTTTCCGATAAATATCGTTCGGCATCGATTGCTGCCATACAACCTGAACCGGCTGCAGTTACCGCCTGGCGATAATAGGAATCCTGAACATCGCCACAGGCAAAAACTCCCTGAATTTTCGTTTTTGAAGTTCCCGGTACAGTTTTAATATATCCAACCGCATCTGTTTCCAGGTAGTCTTTGAATATTTCGGAATTCGGTGTATGCCCGATAGCCAGGAAAAATCCGTCGATTTTGATTTTTATATCTTCCTCGCCTTCTTCTCCGAAATTTTTTACCAGATTAGCACCTTCAACCACACCTTTATCACCGAACAATCCTTTCGTCTGGTGCTTCCATAGAATTTCCACATTTGGAGTTTTCATTACTCTATCGGCCATTACTTTTGAAGCGCGCAGTTCATCTCTGCGAACAATCATAAACACCTTACGGCATAAACCTGCAAGATACATTGCTTCTTCAGCAGCCGTATCACCACCGCCAACCACAGCTACATCTTTTCCACGATAGAAAAAACCATCGCAGGTTGCACACGCTGAAACACCGCCACCGGCATATTTTTTCTCATCTTCGAGGCCTAAATATTTGGCGGTTGCACCGGTAGCTATAATTACAGTTTCTGCTTCGATTAACTTATTATCGTCGATCCAAACTTTATGAATTTCGCCCGAAAAATCGGCTTTTGTAGCCATTCCCCACCGAACGTGAGTACCAAAACGTTCTGCTTGTTTTTTAAGGTCTTCCATCATTACCGGCCCGGTAACTCCCTGAGGATAGCCCGGGGTAATTTTCAACTTCGGTGGTTATAGTTAATTGTCCGCCAGGCTGCAATCCTTCATATAAAACAGGATTTAAATTTGCACGTGCAGCATAAATTGCGGCAGTATAACCGGCCGGCCCCGAACCAATAATCAAACACTTTACTTTTTCAATATCAGTGGATTGGGCTGAATTTTGACTAGTATTATCATTCACTTCAAGCGGTTTAAACATAACTTCAAATTTTTGGTGCACAAAAGTACGAAACATCTTTTTAACAAACACAAAAAAACTATCAATAATAATGAAATGTAAATAGACAAAAACTATAGCACTTAAATTTGGATTAATAAGTGATAAAAAAAGTTTTGCAAATGAAGAATCAACTGTTACATTTGCAGGCGCTAAATATGATTTCGGGGTGTGGCGCAGCCTGGTAGCGTACTCGTCTGGGGGGCGAGGGGTCGCAAGTTCAAATCTTGTCACCCCGACAAAACAAAACCTTTCACATTTGTGAAGGGTTTTGTTGTTAGGGTTTTTCGCGAAAATATTGAAATTCTACTTACCTAACCAAAATCCTGTGAGATACATGGTAAAAACAGTGGTAATTACTAACGGTAGTTCTTTCACTGGTTCAAAATAAGGTTCATATAAACTTTCTAATAGTTTCTGCAAGCTATTGAATAAGTGATTTATTATTAATAACTTGTAGTATTAACCAAAAATTACCCGCCATGAAAAATCTAATTCTAACAGTTGCATTTCTTTCAGCCTTTACACTTTCGGCACAAAACAATTGGTTTACCGATTTCAATGTTGCGAAAACCGAATGTAAAAACACAGGAAAACTAATGGTTATCGATTTTGGAGCCGATTGGTGCAGGCCTTGCAAAATAATGGAGGAGAAACTCTGGAACAATCCTGAAATTGAAATTCAGTATGAAAATTTTGTGGGTCTGAAAATAGATGTTGATAAAGACAAAACTACGCCGGAAAATTTTGGGGTGACAGGAATTCCCAAACTTGTGGTTGCATTGCCTGATGGTGAAGTATTATGGGAAAAAACCGGATTTGTTGATGAAGAAGGATTTGTTGAAGTGCTAAATTCAATTCCTGATAATGTTTCAGAGTTATATCAATCGTATTTCAGTGTACTGAAACTAACAAAAAACAGCAAGTGTGCTTTCGATATTGCAAATCAGTTTCAGCAATTGGCTGCTAAATCATCGAATAAAGAATTAACGTATGGGCTTTTACAACTCGACGAAAAGTATTTTAAGAAATCGCTGAAAGACGATACCGATCCATCTCTGACATGCAACATTGAACTTTATCTTTTGTTAAACGATGTGTATGATGGGAAGCCTGAAAGAGCGCTGAAAAAATTCAACAAATCTTATAAAAGTGCGGAAAACTGCACACACAAAGAACTGGCACACTTCTTTCTGGCACAATGCTATAAAGCGATGAATGACAATGAAAATTTCGACAAAGAAGTTTCAATGCTATCCAGTAACGAATTTATTGACCAATTGTACTGATTCACATGAATTATTCCTCCCCATTTTCAATATATTTATCCAAATATGGTGAATCGGGGTTTAGTTTGCGTTCGTGATCCCTGAGAATTTCCACCAGATACAAACATAATTTCCGGTAATTAATTCCATCGGGTTGATTTTCTTCATCATAAAAAAGCAGGTGTTCGAGCCCCAATGATTTTGCTTCTTCTGCGATATAGCCAATTTCCCATTTTTCTGTATCAAATGGACGTGTATATTTACGCGGTTGCAATTTCATTATTTTCCTAAAATCGTCTTCGAGGGGAGTGATGTTCTGTTTGTCCCTTCGGGTAGAATTATCATAACCTATTTCACCTGTGGAATCATTATACTGTACATTTTTCTTGTCTCCAATATTTCTAAGACTTTTAGCATTTATAGTAGTTGTCTGAATCCCTGAAGAATTTATTCTGTTTGCCGTTAACGTTCCCGAGATATTGGCACCTGCAGCAGATATTGTAACAAATTCCCCTATAATTGACTTCATTCGGGTAAACTGAACGACACCGGCTTTTAAATCGCCGCAGGTGAGTGAACCATTTACATGTAATTTTGCTGAAGGAGAATCGGTTCCTATTCCCACATTTCCATCATTTTGTACAACCAGCCGCCAGGAATTATTAAAAAAACCAATTTTATTAGTCTCCAAACCTCCTACAAAACGGTCGTCCGAAATCCAAAGGCCACCATTATCGTTGTTCGATCTCATTCTGCCGTTGACGAGTAAATCAACACTGGTTCCACCTTGTCCTTCTATTTGCAATTTGGCTTCAGGTGCATCGGTGCCCAGACCAACATTTCCCTCGAAATATCTTCTCGTATCATCAAGCAAACCGTTCCATTGTTCTTTGGTTAAAAGTTCACTGTCTTTTATTTTTAATTCTTCAAAATTTATCATTGCTGTTCTTTTTTATGATTAATTTTTTACTGTATCTATCATTATGGAAAAATATCTATGGTGAAATTATCTTTTAGCACACTGATATTCAGACTTCGACTTCGCTCAGTCTGACGGTTGAGACGAGTGGAATCGAACTACCAATGACAGATTTCCATTTTTCCTGTCATCTCGACGAAGGAGAGATCCGCTAATCAAAGAGATTTCTCCTCGCAAACTCGTCGAAATGACAGCACAGTTAGGGCTTTCTGTCATTGCCACATTGTATCCAAAAAACTTGGGTAACAACTTAGTCTGTCAGCCAGTACAAGCTCCCTGAAATGCCGGGAGGAATGTATTTCGCCATATTCCATATTTATTCAATTAATTTCGTTAATAATTTTCTGTATATGCAAAGCTTTCAATCGCTAAGCTATCACGACTTCCTCATTTTCAACTTCGGCTTGTAAAATTTGCCAATCTCTTTGTTCCTCTTCCGGCCAGTGTGCTTTCAAATAATCCTTTGCCCCTGAATAACTGTTGAAATAGCGTTCCTTCAGTTGTTCCGGAGAATCAAGCGCTTCTTTCGATAATATTTTGTATGCTTTTTCTTTTTGTTCCGGTACTATATCTACAACGCCAAATAGTTCTTCGGATCGGGCTATGTTGATCCGTTTTTTAATTCCGCCCAGATTCATTAACTGTTCTCCCTGCCAGTTATTGGAACCCTGCGTTTTTTCACTTTCGCTTTCACTTAAAATAATATCTTCAAAATTGTTGGGTGTCGATTCAATATCTGCTGAAAAATCAAACACTTCGCCGGGAGCGATTTCAATGCCAGCCATCATCAAATCAAAATCAGGCGTCGACAATTTTTCGCTATCCGGAAGATCTTCAAACTGTCCGCGTGAAAAATAATCCTGTACCGATTTTTGTAAATTGGTATCAATGGAATCACCTGTGCCAAATGCAAAATTGGAAATCCGGTAACTCGTGCCGGTTTCCATAAAACTGTTTCCCAGCTTTTCGATGGTTTTGTTTAACGGAATCAGGTTTTGTCGCAGTTCAAGAGAACCGGAAGGGTGAATAAATACCTGATCCTGTTTTTCCGTTTCATTGAGGCTTCGTAACGATTCGGCGCCGGTAAACCCAGCCCGCAATTTTGCCGACCAGTTGCCGGATTGTTGCAACTGAACCTGAAGTTTTTCCAGCAATGCATCGGGTTTTACAACCACAGGAACCACTTTTTGTTCTTCACCCCAACTAATATTGAATTTAATTTTCAACGAGAAGAACAGCACTTTAATCTTTGCATATCCCTGCGCCCGCCAGGGTTCGGGGCCGCTGAGGACAAATTCCAAATCGATGCCAAAGAATGATCGTCCCCGGTACGAGACATCCACAGTAATTCGGATATCTGTTTCGAAATAAAAAGGATCGAATTGCAGTAATGCATTAAACCCTAAGAAGCCTTTAACCACAGCCTTTCCTTTTTTAATCACCACTTCGGCGCTAAACCCGATTTGGTACGAATTGGATGTAATTGCCTGGTAATACTGGCATGAGATGCGGATATCATCGCCTTTTTTTATTAGAGCCGTTACGCGGGGTATTTCAGGAAAACGTACCGGTTTTTTATAGCGTGGGTGATAGCCCCCCACCGACAAAAGGAATTGAATGCTGTTTTCCCAATCAAGCATAAATGCAAACCCGCCGGTTAAGGCTACTCCTACCAGATTCGAATCGCGTAATCTTCCTTCGATAAGAATATAAGATGCGGCAAAATTAAAATCGCCAAATACATCGACGTGAATTTCACCCAGACGTTTTTTTGCATCCTTGTTCGGCAAATAAATTCCCAGACTCCCCAGCAAGATAAGCCTTCCCTGAAATGGAATCTCAAATAAGAATCCAAGATCCACTTCCATAATTGTGGGCGTGCTGTAACCAATCTTAAAAAATAAAGCTGCTACATAATGCTTTTTTTCCGGTGGGAAAACAGCTCGCAAATCACTGATTATTTTTGCTGAATTTTCAATTACATTTTCCGGAAACATAATGGAATTGACTGCTCCGTTTTGAATGCGTTCGCGTAAAATATCAACTTTCATTGTCCGGTGAATGCCAATCAATCCGCCTACTGCATTAAGTGTGAATCCAAAAGGAAGCGGGAAGCCGGGAGTAAAAAATACACTGATGCTGATTAACATCGAAAAACCTTTTTCACCATTTGGTAAACGGGTGTTTATTAAGCCAATGGCTACCAATCCTATATCCCGCTTTTCTAAATCAAGTTTAAAAGCCAGTACACCGGCATAACGGTGATTTTCGTAATCCAGTTCGAGAAATCCGCCTCCGGTAATCGGTTTTTTATCTATCTGTAGCGCCACTCCTTTGGGAGGTGTAAAACCAAACGAATAATCGGTTGTGCTTAAATCACCTTCACGGTTTGGCGTTGTAAATTCTATTCCCAGGCCGGTATTTTCAACACGCACTAATACAGGTCCCAGTTTTGTGGTAAAGGTGGAGAGTACTTTTAAAGAAACCCCCTGTGCATCGGTTTTTAAAATTGGCCCGAAATCCCAGTTCACACTGTCAAAATAAATCAACCCCAAATCTTTATGAATGGGAATAAGCAGTTGGTAGGGTTGTTTTTCTTTTTCCTTGCTTTTTTCGTTTGTTTCATTTACTACATCGGAACCCAGGCGAGCTAAACGATTTCCTGATTTTAACGGGGCCGGTTCAGTTTCTTTCTTATCATCTTTTTCCGAACCAAGAATATCTTTCAGAACACCGATGTTATGATCGAAATAAAAACCCTTTTTCAGTGAATACCCCGCCGAAACGGTAAATTTTAACGGAACATCGCCCGATGGCATTATTTCATTCAAAAACCCATCTCCTTCCCCGCCGGAAATAACCACTGCATTATCTTTTAAACCAATCTCGAACCCGCGATCTTCTTTGCTAATAAATGCGCTGAATTGAATTTCGCCAACCGCTAAACGAGTACCTGTTTCATTCGGAAGGTTATAAGACGCCCCGGTTTCAGGATCGGCTTTTCTTTTGAGCGCCAGTTCCAGCTTCATATCTCCCAATACCTGGGCATCAGGAAGCCTGCTGAGAAACATATCCAACACATCGCCAGAAGTTGATTTTATTTTTAGCTCCCAGTTATCATTTATCTGATGCGTGTAGCTTACCTCCCCATTCAGCGAAATAAACAGCCCGCCCAGAGATTCCACTACTACCTGTGAATCTTTATTGAAAAAATCCGATACTTCTTCGTCAGCCACAAAAACCAATGTTCCGCCCAATCGTTTATCAATCTCACTTTCCTCATCTTGTCGGAATTTGAGATCAAAAGAAAATGCCCGTTCAGAAACCAGATCTGTCCAGTCTCCTCTTTTCCAGCGTTCAACGGTTGTGTAATATTCTGTCAAAATTTTTACTTCATTATCGTTGAGCTTCTCCCTGTCTGCTTCATTTTTCTTCAGATTATCATCCTTTTTCTTCAGTACCGTTTCTATTATTTTCCATGCATTGTCGTCATCAACCGGAAAATTTTCATCGTGTTCTTTTCGGATGGTTCTCAACATCAGGTTGCCAAGAACAGTGTTTTTCAGTTCCGCCGTGCTATTTTCTTCCAGTGTCCGGGGAAGTGTACTCCAGCCTACGAGATACCGGCTCTCCGGCAAGTGGCTTTCCATCACAGTAAAAAATCCACCCAAAACCGTCATTAGCTGGGATAAATTTTCAGCTTCCTCAATCGTTTTTAAGTAGCCTTCAAGTTGATGTGGTTCTGTGAATTTATTCCAACCTTCTACTATTTTATTCCAAAGATTTTTTAAGTAACCAATGGGATCGGTAACAAATTCCCAAAAGTTTTTAAATACTATGACGGGAAGTTCTGTAAATACATAAACCGGCGCATCATATATCAGATAGTGCGCAACATCGTAAACCGTTTCGGGCACGCCCTGGTCCTCCACCGCGCTCCTTATGGTTACCCTGGCCTCGGAGAGAAAACCCAGTAGTTGAGATATCCAGTAAAATTCCGGATAATGCAGCCGGAAATAATTCGTAGTATTTACTTCCAAAAACAACCAGATATAGGTATCAACATCCTTTGGGTCATCGATTACCGCTATAATAAATTCTTTCAGGGAAGAATAAATAATTTTGACATCGTTTACCGCGCTTTGAAAAGCGGCGTCGTCGGGATTAAGCGATTTCTGGTATTCGCTTATATTATTTACGGAATCTTCGGGAATATCTAATTCCGCATCCGTATCGGGATTCAAACCCAGGTCGAGCAAAGTGTCGCGCCTGACCTGTTCATCCTCCATTTTCTCTTTCAACCAGAGAAAGAATTCACCTATTTTTCCGATAGCAGACTGTAAAAAACCTGGATCATCCATACTTTCTAATTTTAATCGTCAGGTAGTTTAGGTGTTTTTTCCTTTTCGGAAGCTTCCAATGCAATTTTATGCAGCGAATAAATTTCATGTTTTTGTATTTTACCCGGTTTCCCGTCAAAGGGTACGGCATACAATTCATGAATAACCTGAAGGGTTCCATCCGAGGGTTTTTCAAAAGAAACTAACCCGAGATTTGTTTTGAACAGTATCTGGCGGGTGTAATTGACCTTTTTGGCCTGCGCGATGTGGCGGATAGCAATTTTCTGCAGGTTTTTCATCACGTCATCCGTCTCCTCTATTGAAGTCATCCGCGTATTGGAAGGCCGTTCATTTTCTTTCCGGCTATCAACAACGTTTTCTATTCTCCACGACCAGTCAGGTTTTCTATCTGTTTTGGTGCCAACCGGCCACCCGTTGACCGGTATGATAACAGGGCTTTTTTTCAGTTTATCAATTAGAAACAACACTTTTGATTTGTCAGGAAGTTTTAACGGGCCAGGACTTAATTTATGATCGAACCACCCCAGCCGCTCTGCATTGAGGTTATGCCGTAACAATTTCTGGGCGTTGAGAAAATGCTGGCTGGCACTCTGTATAAACGCAGGCATAATGTTTCGAAATCCGCTGGATGTTAACTGAGCAAAACAAGCTACCGCTTTTTCGTTGCCTTTTGTCCAGTAAGCTAACCGCTGGCTCGAACCATAGTGGACATCGCCTGAAAGAAAAATAATTTTTTTGAAGGGCGCCAGCCGTTTAAGCAGCTCCTCTTGCGAAACCGGATCAAAAGTCCAGGCTTCAATGGCATCGGGATCGGTTCCTTTCATTCCTGATTTTACCTCCTCTCCTTCCGCAATAAATTCTATAAAATCTGTGGTTTTATAGGCAAGTGGTGCGATTACCTCGTCAAGCAACGAAGGTCCAAGTACCGGCAACGGGGCCACTACAAAACAAACTTCATCGTCTTTTGGTGATGGATTTTCAGGAATCAAATCTTTCATTCCATTAAAAGATAAATTGCCGGGCGCACCGTGAAAATTGACATAAGACCGACGCGTTCTGTTATCGATTACCAAAACATTGTGTTTTGCGCCTTCGTATGTAAAATGCCATTTTAGAAGCGGACTGCGGTTATCGGGCAACTGTTGCCTTCCTCCGGATACTTCCACTACTCTGTGCTGAAAATCAAGACCAAGCAGAAAATCGATGTGCTCTTCCAATGCAAAAGCTTCACTACTTTCAGCTTTGAATAATTCGGAAATCTGATTTAACAAATGTGCGTGCGGATTTCCCAGAACTTTCAGAATTTCGTCATCCTCACCAGCTTTCTTTTTGTATTTTCTGATTATAAATTCATCGCCGTTTTCCTGGTTTTGCAGCAACCATTCGTCGGTATGAAGCACCTTAATTGTAACTTTTTCGCTGTTCATTGTTACACCTTTATCAGTAAAAGCCGTTTTCAGGGTTTCCGAAAAGTTTTCTGAGTTCAGCGCTTCAGCCAATGTTGTATCCAGTTCAAAAAAATGTCCTTGCCTGTTGTACTTGTCTGCGCGGTTTCCCCAATCCTGAAACAGTGCATATGCCATCATTCCATTTCGCACAATTGCTTTACCAAGAGGCGATGTAAATACCCGGTCGCGCCACGACGGGTTTAAATTCCAGTCGTCGGTAACATCATGGTCATCAAAAATCATTAATGTGGAAATATTGGCCAGCGCACGTCGCACTTTTGCCAGCGTTTGCTTTAGTATTTTAAGTTTAACTTTGTTCTTATCGGGCAATTCATTATTTTCTTTATCCCTGTCAGGGTAGAAAGGACCAATCCAATCTTTGAGGTAATCAATAAATTCGGCTGTTTTTTGTTTTTCTTCAGGAGTTGCTGCACTGTCAATAAAATTTTTAAGGGTATTTCTTGCCTGTCCTTTTTTATCTTCGGTACCTTTTCCTGAGAGAAGCGATCGGAGCACTTCCTTATCCTGAATAGCGAGCAGGAAATCGAGGCACTTTTTCATGATTGCATCTTCAAATACCTCTTTTTTCCCCGACCTTTCATCAAATAAATTTCGCCTGAAAATCGCTCTGAAATTTTCCGGAGTGGTTTGTATTTCATTAAATGCCCGCTCAAAACTTTTCATATCAGTGTCGATATCATCCGGCCAGGTAACATCAGACCAAACGGCTAAATACATCCCAACAAATTCGCCAAAAGAAATTAAATGATTGGCAGTGGAACCTGTGGTAAACCGGGCTTCAGAGTCGATTAAACGTCTGCGGATAAAGGGTGGAAAATGTGTGGCATCGGCAGGCCGTCTTTGTATTTCTCCCGGTTCTGCTCCATTGATTGGCAATTCTTCTTTATTATCGAGAAGTTGATTTCCCAACTCTATAAGATGAGCCAAAAGCGCTCCGACCACTGAATCGGCATAAATCTGGTCGCCCGACATAAATAGCTGTTGCGGCCGTGTAAGCGGATCTGCTCTATTTTCCTTTATAATATCGTCGGCAAAAGAAAGTGCATCTTCAAACAGATTATCGTTATTCCGGCACGAACCATGAATAATTTTCAAATCTTTTAATTCAGCAGCAGGTAAAGCAAATCCGGGCAACTGATCCACCTGGTAACTAACCGCTGTATTTCCATCTGCATCTGTTTTGTCGAGCAAATTCAAGGTTTTCAAATCCTTTGAAACATTATCGGCTGTTGTGAATTTTAGGTTGTAGGAATAAAGTTGCCCCCAGTCCAAAAGCTTGTCGCCTGTTAACGAAAGTCGTACAACCGTAATATGAAGGAATTCACCAATTTGTGTCGTATCCAGCGATGCGCTTCCTACCGGCGTTTCATCGATTTCGCCGTTTTCAAATGAAATCAGGCCCCTCCAAACTGTCAGTTCGATTTTGGCCGCCGTTTTTAAGGCTACCCAAACGGAAACCTCGTCCGGGGCTACCCTTCGTACAATCGGGCCACATAAAATATCCGTCTTACTTAAAGCCATCCGTTTTTTTCTTTTCGTTTAAATTAGCCGGGCAGTAATTCTTCCAATTCAATGGCTGCCCTCACTTGTTTCTGCATCATCACTTTACTGATAAAAGCCGAACTGTTCCATTTTTCACTAAATATCGTGGGTTCGTTTCCATCCAGATAACCTTCCGGCGAAAGGTCCGGAAAATGCTGCCAGCTAAAATCGTTCTCTCCGCTTCCGGGTGTATTTCCTTCCGGTGTTTCATCAAGTCCAAACCTGAGTTCGGTCATTCGTTCTTCAAAAACAACAAAGTAATCTGCGGCGTCTTCCTCTTTAATCTGAAATCCAAGAAACACAATATCAGGCGGTAATTCTCCTTCAAAAACCGGGTGTTTACGCTCAGCTCCGGGATCTAAATCCGGCTTACCATCTTCTTTTTTGTTTACCAGGTAAATCAGCGTATTGCTAAATTTTTGCAGCAATTCACCTCTTATCAACAGTACTATTTGATTTTGATCTTCCTCCAGATTATTTGGTTTCCCCGCCACGGGATGATCTCCCAACCGGCTGTCTTTATTCCAGTTGATTAGCCTGTCAATATCTTTGTCTTCATCGCGGGTTAGCAACCAATTTTCGACAGCGCTTTCATACGCATCGGCAATTTCCTTTTCAGTTTCATTTGGATTCGCGATTACGTAGGTTGCTTCTATTTTTTCCAAAGAATCGTAATCCTCGCCATACTTCTTCCGGATTTCATCCAACAATTTTGCCGCGATTTCTGTTGTCCGGAAAGCTGCCTTCTCATTTGGATCGAGGGAATATATAGTTGTATCCCAAAAACTTCTGAAATAGCTCCCGCGTAAATCGGTTGGAAATTCCCTCCATCGCAGTTCGGACGCCATTTCATGGTTTAAACCCATCATAAAGGCTTCAATAAAGCGGCGGTTGGTTTGCAAAAGACCCACGGTATTTTGCGGCACATTTTCCAGTCCGGGCAAAATATATTCCTGCGACATCTCCCTTAAAAAGTGGTACATCGGGCGGTGAAACTCGGGATACCATTTTACCGGACGCAGTTCATCTTCTTCTGATTCCGTTGATGTAACTTCCGTTTTTTCAACACTTCTGAAATTACTGAACCTGCTTGCTATTCTGGGAACCAGGGTATTTTTTGGATTTAAAGCTGAAATGGTTTTATTCACCGCTTCAGTAAATTGGTCGTCTATATTTTCTGCGACCGATGCAGCGGTTGTTGAGACAACTCTGGTTGTGAAAACCGATTCTTTTAACCCATTCACCTTAAAATTCAAATTAACCAATCGCGAAGTTTCTACCGGTTCAAAATTGGTTTTAACTTTTGCTTTGGCTACATTAAAAAGATATTTCTGTGCTTTTACACGGGTAAGATTACTGGTTACCGGACTACTTCTCAGGAAGGCGCCAACCGTAGTCTCCGCCTGAAAGGCAATTTTATTTTGTACTGGCAAAGCGATTTTAAATGCATTGTTCGGGGTCATTTTATTTAACCGTTTAAACATGTTGGAAGAAATTTCGCGGCCAAACCTTCCCAGATTAAGTTCCTGATTAACTTTTTTAATTTTACTTAACTGTTCCCACGCAGCTTTCATCAGGTTTTCCTGATTTTCCTTAACAAACTGCACGCCCAATCCGGCAGCCGCCCGGTGTCGGAAATCCAGGTTCAGTTCTTCGAGCCATACGTTTTTATTTGGAGCATCAATCTGCAAGGGTTTACCCTGCATTGAAGCATACCATTCGCCATAAACCGGAGGTGTTACCCGTAATTTGGTTTCAGTTTCACCATTTTCTTTTTGAACTGTTTCTTCCCGTTTGTTTAATAATTTAGCCAGCGCTTCCTGTTTTTCGCTGCTCAGTTCAGCATCCGGACTGTTTTCATCGCTGTCCATTCCCCAGGGTTGAATTTCGGTATCCAATGATTTCAGTGCTGCTTCCAACTGCAATACCAGCTCTTCTTCCTGCATTCCATAACCGGGATTGCTGCAATCGATCGGCCGGATTCCCATGTTCTCCAAATCGCGGGGTTTAAGTTTGCGAACCAGATTTTCGAAATCACCGCCGGAGCCTGTGCTGAATTCCCAGTCGAAATAATATGGAATTATTTTGCCCGCTCCATTTTCCGGGGATTCCCATGTGAGCAATGTTCTGTCTTCGGTTTGATCAATAATGCCCATAGCAGCCTCAACCCCGATTTTAAAAACAGGGATTAGAAAAGCATGATATTTCGTCTGTTGCTTTAATTTTCGTGGACACAACAATCGGCAAACAGTTTTTTGAGGTGCATTTTTAATGCTGTTTTTTATCACATTTGAAACCTGTACTTCATCAGAACCATTCAAATCCACATCTATTTTGTGCACGTGCGCCCATCGCCATGATTCGTTCAGGTCGGGTAAAATTGCATTTTGTTTTAATTGAATTTGCGGTGGAAGTTCCTTATTTGAATTTTCAACTTTCTCAAATTCGCTTTCCTCCCGTGAATTTTCGGCTTTTAATACAATCAGCGACAACCAGGGAATCCAGTCTTTTTTATCGGTAGTTTGCAAACTGCTGAACCGCCATAAAAAATCAGGTTCTGAAAATTCAATAAAAGGTACAAGCGATGATTCAAAATTATTTGTATTTGGCGCCGGCGTTATGCGCGAGATGATATTTTTATTTATTCCCATCACATCACCGGGACCTAAAAGCGCAATTTCTTTTTCTACAATTCCGGTGTTTGTTGTGTTATTCGTTTTACCGGAAGCCGTAACCGTTAGTTTAACCGGCACAATCATTCGCTTTCCGGGCACTTTATCGTGTTCCGCCAGGGTGGTTAATCCTTGCCTCATGTATGACAGAAAATAATTTATTCGTTGTGCCATTATATTGTTTTATTGATTTAGCAGAACAACAAATCCATAATAAAATGTGGCAAAAGCCAAATACTTAAGCAACTCATAAAAACCGTCAGCTTGGAGCCATCTCGGGAAAAGCAGACAGCAATAAATATGAGATAGAATTGGACTTGAAATATAAATTAGAGGTTGTAAAAAAAGTAGTTGTTACGAATTTCACATTTACAAATCGTAGTTTCTGACCCCTCCTAACCTCCCCAAAGGGGAGGAAATTTCCCCCTTTGGGGGAATGAGGGGGTCTAAAAGACTGAGTCATTCTCAAACTATCAATCATATTTACAAGGTGTCTAATTCAATCATTTTATTAATCCATCAAAACAGTAGCTGGTCAAATTTTAACCCGCTGCTGCCTTCTCCCCTGCCTGCCAGTATTTTTCTTCCGAGCCATATATACGTTTTGCCATCGGTTCCGCGCACGCGTTGTCTGGTCAGTTGCACACGAACTCCGGCACGTGGAATGGCTTCTTCCCTAATCGTCAGCAGGTCGTTTTGAGCCAGCGCAGAAAGCGGGTCAATATCCACAGGTTCGGTATCGGCTTCATTTCGCATCATTACGGCACGGCGCAGTTCAATATTGGTGTCGCTGTTTTCAATATGAAATGGCAAATACGGAATCCAGTTTGTTGGTACTTGTGTTGCGAGACGAAACTGCGGAATTGTGGTTTCCCTTTCTTCGGGATTTAAGAAAGGGCCATTTAATTCCAGATGAAGATCATAACCGTTGACCGGTTTTCCCAGCTTATTACAAACCACTTTTTCGACTCCCCAAACCATGTTGGCATATTCATCACGCAGAAACAGGATTTCTTCCAGCGGACGCGACTCCTGACGAAACGTAGTTACTGGCGCCAAATAGAGAAACTGCTCCTCTTTTTTATAGATTTCCTGGTTGTTTTCCCCTCTTTCCCTCAACAAATCGCTTGGCCTTATTTTGAAGGCATCCCATACTTTCAGCGCATTCGCATTCAAATACTGGCCTGTTTCTTTATCATTGTTGATAACCGTTGTGATTCCAAACACATCTTTCACGGTGATGCGGTTAATCCAGCAAATTTCGCCCGGCTCCATTTCAAACGGGATGGTAAACCAGTCGTTGTCGGAAACCAGCGAAAAGTCAATGATCATCAGTTTTACCAAATCAGCCTGATCGACTTCCATTCCGGACAAATCGAGTTTACTGTCTTCAAAAGAGAACAAACGCTTGTCGGGCATTGAAGCGAATGAAACCCTCACCGGCATAAAAATATCCGTATCGGCGGTGTTTTCAGTAGGATCGATTCCAATTTTCGCGTTATCAAACGAATGCCAGTCGAGATTTCCACTTTGGTAATCAGGTGCATTTAATTCGATATTTTCATCGCCAAGCACATTGAATTGATGAAAAAGATTTATGGGTTGCCATGAAGATTCATTTCCGGCCTGCAGGTATAAATTGCGATACCACGTTTTAAGGTCGCTGATCACAGATTCCAGAGAAGCAAAATCCCCGGTTGGAAATTCATTTTGCAGGATTTTCTCCCATAAACTTCCGCCATCAATTACATTCCCAGCCATCAGATTATAAAAGCTTTGGGATTTTTGATCCTGCTTTTCTTCTGCCATTAGCGGAAATTCTTCTCTTAAATTATTAATAAAATCCTCCGTTTCGCCTGTCTCAAAATTTGCCTTTATTAATTCTTCCAGCTTTTGACCAATTCGAACTTTATCGCGCAAATTTACTGGATTTACTTCCATGGCTTCAACCCGTGCTTCGAGTGGAACATTACCAATTTCCTTTTTCGTTTCGGAATTGAGAAATGAATAGAAGTTGAGCATCTCCTTTCTATAGTTGGCAAAAGCGCCGATGGGTGAGCCGTTGTCTTCGCCCTTAAATTCACCAAATTGCCATTGGCGTCCCAGCATCCACAACGGATCGGCAGTTTTCATTTGCAATCCGGAATCATCATCACCATCTCTGGACCGGCCTTCCAACCGGAATTGCGGAATAAAACCCGGCATCCCATCTTCAACAGGAAAGAGATTTCGTTTTATTTTGAAGTATAAACTCATTCGTCTTATTTATTTCCGGGAATATTAAACCAGTAAGTCATCGGTAAAACATAGCCGTATTCCTGAACCGCTTCCAAATCCACCATTCGGATTTTATACAAATCCATGGTGTCAAAAATGATGTCGCGGAGATTGTCTTCCGACCAGAAAAAATCGCTTTCCTGCCCGGCTTTCGGATGAACCGCGAGTAAAATTGCCTGCGGCGGCTCGTTGTTTGGGATATTGTAATTAAAACTCAATCCCGTGTTCATTTTTTTATCGGGGATGTGTTCCGAAAATTCCTCGACTACCAGACCGTAAACCGGATTTTCAAGGGTTAGATTGTCCGGCATATATAAAACAGTGCTTTCGCAACCCTCGGGATAATAGATTTCGTCATGCAAAGGGTAAGTCTCCCCGCTGTTTGGATCTGCATAAACAGATTGTGCAGTAAACTGTTTTTTGATTAACAGATCGATTTCCTGTTTTGAAAGCGCAACCCATGGATACTGAAGCAGCGTCGGGCCTTGAACAACCGCGTAATTCGAATTTGCCGGAATTTGCATTATTTGATTCCAAACCTCACTAACCATCATCCAGTCTTCAAACAGTTCTGAATTTTCGTGAACCTGCGCAATTCCCTGAATCCAGTTTTTTATCCGTTCCTGTCCCCATTCATGTCCGGGTTCATTATCCGCCGAATCCCCAATCAGAAATTGCTGGTTTTTACTGTTTATTACCTGCTTGAAATTTGCGGAAGTGACAGCGGGTGGCAAAAGTATAAACGCCTCTCCAAAAAGAAGTTTAGCCACCTGTTGTAAAAGTTCAAAAGCTTTGTAAAACGAACCTTGCGAATCGTATTTTGAAAGCACATTTTCAGCCGACAAAATTTTTGCATCTATTGCTGATTTCAATTTAGTTATATCAGGCGAAGTATCTTCGAGGAATGCAGTTTTTGCCGATTCAAAATCCAGGTTTGCCAGAAATTTCAGATTACTGGTTTGTGTTAAATCCGAGCCGGTAATTTCTTTCAGACGCTCAATAAGCGGAATTAAGCGGTTATCTTTTATTTCATCCAGCGCAATTGTGTTATATTCAATCGTTTCGGTTTCCGTCGTTAAGTCATCTGACTTTAAATACCTGCATTTTCCGAGCAGCGTTTTTGCGGTGCGCACTACTTCAAGTGCACTAGCAAGTGATTGTCCATTTGCCGGACTCAGCGTTGTTATCACGTATTTTATCCCTTCCGGTAAATCGCCTTTTTGTTCCTGAACAGCATTTCGTATCCGCAATTCCAACTCGCTGGCGCCATCGGAAACCGGTTCATCACTTAAATACAAAAAGTCGAGGTAACTGATATTCAAATCTGCCAAACTAACTTCTGCGGCGTCTGTCAGACTATTATCCTGATTATTCCGAAGTTCTGTCACGCAGGCAATTTTATCCATTGGCCCGATGTTTTCTTTCAGCCAATTTTCCATGTTTGGTTCTGCAAAAGCGCGACTGTTTTCAATGGTAAATTCATCTGAGTTTGGCGGAAAAACCATTACCAGTTTATGATTGATTCCTGTGCCGGGAATTTTAGTTTTCAGCGATTCGATAAGCGGTGGTTCAATTTCGCCTTTTGTGGCATCGATTGCAGCAGCTGCCTGCGTGAGATTTCCCTGGGTAACCTGGTAACCAGCTTCATAAAAAAGTGTATCCAGACTTGCATCCAGCGTATCTTCCAGTTTTTCAATCTGTTTCTTTACCAGTTCTTTTACCGCGTTATTTATCTGTGTGGGAAGACTTTCCTTGTTTTTTATTGCTTTTAAACCATCGATAACACTCAAATTTACAAATCCGGTAGCATCGCCGGTAGCATTTTCATACAGCGGAAAATTTTCACGTAAAGTATAAATTTCTCCGTGCAGATTATTTTCATGAAGATGGCGTTCGAGCTGATAACCGAGAAGCGCCTCCAGTTGTTGTCCCTGCCGGATTCCTTCCAGCAAAAACCCGCTTTTCTGTAAACGATCGGAAGTGAGATTTACCGTAAACGGGTTACTTTCAACTTCGTGTTCATGCGCCAGAAATGAATTTTTAAAAACCGATGAAGCGATTGTTTGCGCCGCACCCGGAGTATGAATTATTCCGCCGGCTTCGCGATAAATGTCGGTGAGCGATTCCGGATTTACAGGCGTGGCATCTTTTTCCAGTTCCTCAATCCAGCCGTAAGCGCCAAAATAGATACCTTTTTCATGTTGCGGATTGTTTCGCATTTCTTCGATCCGGCGCGCAGCCAGCGATGTAATCCACGCATCCAGCCGGTAACTGTTTAAATCGACTGCTTCGCCAATGGCCTTTTTTTGCGCTTCTTTTCGCTCTATTTCCGGAATGGATTGAATTGCATTTATTAACTCTTGTCCCAAATTAATAAATGAAGTTTTTATTTCATCTGATTTTGTTTCATTCAACAAGGTAAACAGCGGCGTTCCCGGCAAAACGGTGTCATTTTCGTTTACCATTATTTTTTTAACTGTTCCGTCAAAAGGCGCTGTAATTGCAATATTTTCTGAATTCGAACCAAGAATAATTACGACTGAATCCCCTTTTTCAACGCTTGTTCCTTCAGCTTTTTCAACAGAAGCGACTTTAAAATTCCGGTTACCCGCCATGGCATCTGCAATTTCCAAATCGAATACGATTTCGCGGAAATACAACTGGCCCGCGTTAATATAACTACGTACAAAAAGATCGGTAAACAGACTCAAATCGCCTTTATATTGAACCAGTTCATTTTCTTTTTGCTCTTTGATAGAATTGATAAAATCCTGGAAATTGCTCAAATCCTCTTCTGCAATGGAGAATTTGTCAGCCGTTTCACTATCCGACAATTTTTTCCCGTCCTGATCGGTTAAGATTGATTTTCCATCTTCAAAACCTATAAGATTTGTATTTCCATCGCTAAAACTCAAAATGGGAGCCCGAAGCAACTGATCTATTTGTTCTGAAAAATCGTTTTCATTCAAACCAAATAAACCGGCAAGTGATGTTATGTTTTCCTTAACGCTTTTAGAATCGCCGCCCATTTCATTTAATAAATTCAAGGTTGGCGTTGTTGCAGCGGATTTTTTCAGGAATTCGTAAAATTTACTTTTGAAAGATTTGTACTCCAAAGCACGGATTTGCCAGGATGATGAGGATTCCTGCATGCTCAGAATTTTAAGGATTTCTTCGCGGGTATCGCTACCGGGCAATCCCGGGACCTGGTTTTTATCCTTTGCCATTAAAAGCCATCTTTTCATTAATCGGGCAAAAAACACCAGCATCTTATCGAACAGTTTTTCGCTTTTGAGGATGTCACTGTTTTCCGGCAAAAATACATTGGAAACATTCATAACCGGCAGGATTCCGTATGGTTGGTTGCCAATTTTCAAAGCCGAAAACAATCCTCTCGCTTTTACATATTTTGAATAATGCTGCCAAATTAATTCGTGCGCTTCGCTGCTTAGGTGGTTACCCAAAAGCATAAAAAGTGGCTGTGCGCCCAAAGCAAACCAGCTGGCTTTTTGAACCAGCTCATTTAATACAGGCGGCGTTTTATCGGCATGCAGAACATGTTGTAAATGATTCGGTTCAAATCCAAGATTTTTGCCCAGGTATTTTCCATTTGTTTCGGAATGAATATCGCGGGTTTTGTCCGTTTCTGTTTCCAGGTTTAAACTTTTCACTGCATATTCAAAGCTATCAGCCACCTCAAATTCATCTTTTGCAGAATAGCCGCTTTGCGCATTTTCAGTATTATTTGTGGGTGTGCCGTAATTCAAAAACGAGAATCCCTGGGTGTATTGATGATTATAAAATAAATCGGCCAAACCTTTTGCAGGAACTGTTGGATTTTCGTCGAAGCGAAATCCGCTGACAATTATTTTTTCAAATTTGGTATCTGCAGCGTCAATTTTAATTTTTATTCCCATGCCGGCTTTTACTGCAAGGTTGAAATCGTGCAGCCAATCGTCGTCGTCTCCCAAAACCGAAAGTCCTTCGCGATCGACAACAGAACCATCAGCTTTATACGTGGGTTTTTGTTCACCTTCTTTGTACACATAAAATACAAATCGGTCGGGAAGCCACTTAAAATAAAACGAAGGCTCTTCATCCTTTGTATTTTCGCTGGTCTGCTGTTCCAGTTCTTCGCTGCTGATTTGAACAATCCAGGAAGAACGGTAAACGCCATGTTTCGACACCATTTCATCCCATGCCTGCTTTTTATCATCATCCGATGTAAACTTTTTAAATGCAATTGAATCGGCTTTTTCTTCGCTGGAAAGATTGGGATTATGGCTTTGTAAAAAAACCACATCGGGGAATACCCGTATCCATAATTCGTCGCCTACAAATCGGGTTTCAAGTTTCAACGGAAATAATATGATTGGAATATTCGAAACAGGATTTGGCATAATCCATTATATTTTTACATGAAATCAAAAAAAACGGCAATTACTTTTCGATGTTTTTAGTCATTGCCTTGTTAACTTCGCTATTATTGCCGGGTTCATCCTTAGCTATTAATTCTTCCAATACCTGTATGGCACCACTTATGCGAAGCATTGTGTTGCTTAAACTGCTTGTCTCCTTCTCCAAAGCCATTAACCGTTCCTGGCCTTTTTGATACTCTTCTTTTAGTTCTTTTAAACGCGCCTTTAATTCTAATTTCATACTTTTTGATTTAATGATCAATTATCTACTGAATTCAAAGCACTCACCAAATCATCGAAAGCTTTAAATGCTTAAGATTTTTTGGCTGATAAACAAATATTAATTATTGTACATGATTTTGTGTTTATAATCTATTAACGATAATAATACCTGTATGTCTTTTTACCTAAACAAGTTATGACAATTTATTTTAAATCGAATATAGATTCTAAAGTTTTTTATTGATCTGATGATTCATCATCAACTCATAGAAATTTTTCCCTGTTGTACAAAAAATCAACATTTCGCTCACATTTCCTGTCTAACAGAATATTAATTCAATATGCAGTATTTCTGAAACTTATATAATGAATTATTTTCTAATGGTTAATATTTTATTTTGGTACAGTAATCGTTTTTAATGATAAAGTTGTCCGAAGAAAGATATAATCATTTTAAATTTCTGCTGAATAGTTCTCTTAGGTTTGTATTTATAAAAATCAATTCTATTTTTGCGTCAATTATTAAGCAAAATTAAACCGAAAGTATGAAATTAAAACTTAAGCCGCTGGCAATCTTAATGATTATCATTGTCGCCCATGCTTTGCACGTTCAGGCCCAAATCAATATTTCAGGAAAAGTAATCGACCAAAAAAGTAATGAACCGCTTATAGGTGCATCCGTATCGGTAAAAGGTACAACAACAGGACGCGCCACAAGTGTTGACGGCACTTTTACCCTGGAAGTAAATAACTTACCTGTTAACCTGGTGGTTAGTTATATAGGTTACGAAACCCGTGAGGTGAATATAGAATCTGTTCCAAAACAATTGACGATAAGACTGACAATGGTTGTAAATACCATGGAAGATTTGGTAATAATTGGTTCAAGGGGCCGGCCAAGAACGGTTATGGGATCTCCTGTACCGATAGACAATATCGATATTGCTGAACTGGAAAGCAGCGGGCAGCCAACACTCGACCAAATGTTAACCTATAAAATACCATCGTATAATTCAACAAATCAAACCATTTCGGACGGAACAGCGCATTTTGATCCTTCGGAATTACGAAACCTGGGGCCATCGAGAACCCTTGTTCTGGTAAATGGAAAGAGAAAAAACCAAAGCGCCCAGGTATATGTAAATGAAACACCCGGAAGAGGTGAAGTTGGAACTGATATGAAATCGATACCGGTTTCGGCTATTGAACGTATTGAAGTGTTGCGCGACGGCGCAAGTGCCTTGTTTGGTTCTGATGCCATCGCCGGAGTTATTAATTTGGTTCTGAAAGAAGGCCCTTCCGATTACAATGTAAATTTAGCCACAGGAATTACCATGAAGGGCGATGGATTATTATACAGTGGCGATATTAATAAAGGATTCAAAATCGGAAAAAAAGGATATCTGAATTTAACAGAAAGTTTTTATCATCAGGATTATACCAACAGAGCCGGTGAACCCGGCGGTGACGGTCTTTTTGGTTATTTGTATGATGTTGGCGCAATACCGATTGAAGCAGCAGGTGGCTTTGAAGCGACTCCCGGAAATGTGGCCACCGGAGCACAAATCAGAAGTGGCGACACCGACTGGCAGCGTGATAATCCCGGATTAGGAATGGTTGTGGGCCAGCCGGAATTCAATAAATATTCGGGATATGCCAATTTCGGAATTGAACATTCTATTGGAAAATTTTATGCTACAGCAGGCTATACCAAACGTGTCGGAAAATCATTTGCATTGTACCGCACACCATACTGGCCCGGCGTGCCAACCGATGCAGCCAGCAATCCGCTGTACGACGGAAACGGAGCATACCAGGGATTCCTTCCTACATTTGAAACATCTATTGACGACTGGACTGCTTCTGTTGGCAATATCTTTTTAATCAATGACTGGTCAGTCGACATAGGCGCTACAACAGGCAACAACAGTGTTGATTATACGGTTGGAAATACAATAAACACCAGCCTCGGAGCTGCCAGCCCAACTTCCTTTTCGCCGGGTGGTTATTCCTTTGGAAACATTGTCGGTAATATTGATGTACGAAGAACCTTTAACAAAATAGATCTGTTTTTCGGCATGGAAGCACGCCGGGAAGTATTTGAAGTGCGGGCAGGACAGGAAGAATCGTATATCGACGGGGGTGCACAATCGTTCCCCGGACTAACACCGGAGAATGCATTAAAAGAAAATCGTTCAAACATTGGATTTTATGCAGGTGTTGACTACGACATAACAAAATCCTTTCTGATTGGAGGTGCATTCCGTCAGGAAAATTATTCCGATTTTGGAGCGAATTCATCCTGGAAACTTGATTCAAGACTTCTGCTGCCTAATCATAAAGGTGCAATACGGGGTTCTGTAAGTACCGGTTTCAGGGCGCCTTCGCTTCACCAGATTTATTTAAGCAACATTCAAACGCTCGTGGTCGATGGCAATATTCAACAAGAAGGAACTTTTAACAATGTAGATCCTGTTATCCGCGATTTATTGGGTGTACCTGCGTTGGATGCTGAAAATGCCCTGAACATTACCGCAGGTTTTACCTTTTTATTCCTGGAAAATTTATCGCTTTCCGTTGATTATTACAACATTAAAGTAGATAACCGGGTACTTTTTTCAAACCAGATATCAACAAGCCAACTTCCTGATGGAAATGCGGTTAAAACAAACCTTCAGAGTTCTGGAGTGGAAGCATTCAAATTTTTTGTAAACGCTTTAAATACGAGAACTACCGGCCTCGATTTGGTTTTGAGTTATGACGATATTAAACTGGGCACAGAAAATCTTCTCGATATTGTATTCGCTTTAAATTCCAATAAAACTGCCATTCTTGGTGAAATTAACGCTCCCCAGGTGTTTAAAGATGCAGGTATTGAAATTTTTAACCGCGAGGAAAAAGCACGCGTTACTTCTGCAAGGCCAAACTTAAAATATAACCTTGGTTTTAATTTTACACACGGTAAATTTAATGCAAACCTGAATAATACATATTTTGGTGAAGTAACATGGCAACATCCAACCGATGAAACAAAAGATCAGACATTTACAGGGAAAATACTGACCGATATTATATTACAATATCATATTACGGAAAAACTTAATATTAGCCTGACTGCTAACAATGTTCTTGATGTATATCCGGATGAAATTGATGCAATGGGTGATTTTGACACTGATCTTGGCGGAAGATTCAAATATCCGTGGGAAGTAAACCAGTTTGGTTTTATGGGAGCAATCTATAAATTGGGCGTGAATTTCAGGTTCTAAAATTTGAAACGAATTATTTTTTCACTGCCGGCAATTCGATTATAAATGCACTCCCTTTGCCCGGTTCGCTCTCAATTTTTAGCTTTCCCTTATTTTTTGCAATAAACCGCTGGCATAAATCAAGACCGATTCCACTTCCTTTTTCGTTGTTTGTTCCGAACGATGAGTAGTACTCTTTACCATTTAACAATTTTGGAAGTATATCGGCCGAAATACCAATTCCGTTGTCTTTCACCATAATTTGCACGCTGCCGTTAATTCTTTTCGCCGAAACTTCAATAATTCCATCTTCGGGCGTGAATTTTACTGCATTGGAAATCAGATTTCGCAGCACGGTTTTAGTCATGTTCATATCGGCCACAACTTTTAATTCCTCGTTTACATACTGTTTGAACCTTATTTTCTTTTGTTCAAGGTTTTCTTTATATAAAAGGTAATTGCTGTTTACCACCGAAGCCAGATTTATTTCTTCGGGCTCAATAGAAATGTTGATACTTTGCGATTTTGCCCAGCCCAACAGGTTTTCGATAAGCAAATAAATATCTTCGGCATTTTTAGACAGGCTGTCAAATACTTCGGCAAATTCCTTATTTCCTGATATTAGCGGATCTTCCGAAATTAAATCGATCATCATTTTTAAGCTTCCGACCGGTGAGCGCAAATCGTGGCCAATTACCGAAAACATTTTATCTTTTATCGAATTGAGTTCAAGAATTTCTTTCGCCATTCTGTTATAACTGTCACGCGAGTATTTTAAGTTGAGATGCGTTTTAACCCGCGCAACAAGTTCCTCATTTCTAAATGGTTTTACGATATAATCCGCGCAACCCAGTTCAAAACCCTTAGCAATACTGGTTTTATCGCTGAGAGCTGTTAGAAATATTACAGGGATATGCTCGTTTTCAGGATCCGATTTTATAATTCTGCATGTGTCGTAACCGTCCATTTCGGGCATCATAATATCCAGCAGAATTAAATCGGGTTTGGTTTGTTTAAGCAGGTTAATTGCATTTTTACCGTTAGTTGCGATGATGAGTTTATAATTCATCGGCCTCAATATAAGTTCAGTTACCTGAATATTCATGGGGTTATCGTCAACAATTAAAACGGTAGGTTGGG
This sequence comes from uncultured Prolixibacteraceae bacterium, assembly GCA_963821855.1. Taxonomy (GTDB): domain Bacteria; phylum Bacteroidota; class Bacteroidia; order Bacteroidales; family Prolixibacteraceae; genus Draconibacterium. Next base: position 585,495 of record CAWGFJ010000008.1, read on the forward strand.
TATTTTGAAAATTGTCATTCATACGAAACAGCGTCATTTTTCGTGAAAATTACTTTTCAAATTATTTAATGGGTTTGTACAGTAATTAATTCAACTATGTTTATATTCTATTTTTTGTTCATTCACTTTTATTCAACGTTTAACACCCGAAAGTTTTATTCGATTATTTTTCCGACAGTAAATTGTCGAAATATTCAATGGTTTTTATCAAACCTTCCTTTAATGGCACATTGGGTTGCCAGCCATTCAACTTCTCATTTGCAAGTGATATATCGGGCTGGCGTTGAGTCGGATCGTCGGCTGGCAATGGAAGATATACCAGCTTCGACTTTGTATTGGTTAGTTCAATAATATTTTGTGCCAGTTCGATCATGGTAAATTCGCCGGGATTGCCAATATTAACCGGACCGATAAATTTATCATCGGTATTCATCATGCGAATCATTCCTTCAACCAAATCGCTCACATACTGAAAACTGCGGGTTTGCTTACCGTCTCCAAATATGGTGATGTCTTTGTTTTGCAATGCCTGAACTATAAAATTCGAAACCACCCTGCCATCATCCGGTTCCATTTTAGGGCCATAGGTGTTAAAAATCCGGATTATCTTAATTTTTACATTATTCTGTGTATGATAATTTACGAACAACGATTCAGCACATCGTTTGCCTTCGTCGTAACACGAGCGAATTCCAATAGGATTTACATTTCCCCAATACGATTCTTTTTGCGGATGAATTGCCGGATCTCCATAAACCTCACTTGTAGATGCCTGAAGGATTTTTGCTTTAATCCGTTTAGCTAATCCAAGCATGTTTACGGCTCCCATTACCGAAGTTTTTATGGTTTTAATGGGGTTGTACTGGTAATGAACAGGGGAAGCCGGACAAGCCAGGTTATAAATTTCATCCACTTCAATATAATATGGCATTGTTACATCGTGTCGTACCAATTCGAAATACGGATTGTCGATTAAATGCACAATCTTTCTTTTTTTACCGGTAAAAAAGTTATCGAGACAAATTACTTCGTTTCCGTCGTTCAGGAGCCTTTCGCACAAATGCGAACCAACAAATCCTGCGCCTCCGGTTACTAATATTCGTTTCATTGGCCTGATTTTTTTGGTTTAAATTTGATAGTATTTTTCATTTACCTTTTGTCTTGAACCGGAATTACTTCTTTACGACCTATGCTGTAATAACTAAAACCAAGTTCTTTTAATTCTTCGGGTTCGTAAATATTTCTGCCATCGAAAATAACTTTGTTTTTCAGCAATTTCTCCATTACCCTGAAATTTGGTATTCTGAATTCAGGCCATTCGGTAACCAGAATTAATGCATCAGCATCGATACATGCTTCATATTCATCTTTTGCATACGTGATTTTATTTCCCAGAATACGTTTTCCTTCTTCCATTGCAATTGGATCGTAAGCGACGACTTCAGCGCCCTCCTTTAATAATAAATCGATAATGACCAGAGACGGCGCTTCACGCATATCATCGGTTTTGGGTTTAAATGCCAATCCCCATAATGCAAACCGCCTGCCTTTCAGATTTCCGTTAAAATGTTTTTTCAGCTTATAAAATAAAACGGATTTCTGACGATAATTCACACTTTCAACTGCTTTTAAAATATCGAGTGAATGTCCGTGCTCATCAGCAGTGCGAATTAATGCCTGAACATCTTTTGGAAAACAGGAACCACCATATCCGGTTCCGGGATATATAAATTTTGTGCCGATTCGGGCATCGGAACCAATGCCTTTTCGTACAGAATCGACATCGGCGCCAACTAATTCACACAGATTGGCAATATCGTTTATAAAACTGATTTTTGTTGCCAGCATTGAGTTTGCTGCGTATTTTGTCATTTCCGACGACAATACATCCATAAACAATATGGGATGGCCATTAAGCAGAAATGGTTTGTATAAACGACGCATTACTTTTTCAGCTTTTGGCGTTTCAACACCTACGACAATGCGGTCGGGTTTCAAAAAATCGACCACTGCGCTTCCTTCTTTTAAGAATTCAGGATTTGATGCTACATCGAAAGGTATTTCTGCTTTCCGGGCATCGAGTTCTTTTTGAATGGCTTTCTTAACCCTGGCTGAAGTACCAACAGGCACAGTGCTTTTCGTAATAATTACCATGTAATGATCCATATGTTTTCCGACTTCGCCTGCAACGCCAAGAACATATTTTAAATCTGCGCTGCCGTCTTCATCAGGCGGAGTACCAACAGCAATAAACAAAGCTTCAGCATCTTTCAAACTTGCTTTTAAATCGGTGCTAAATGATAATCGTCCCTTTTCCACATTTCTTTTGTAAAGATCTTCTAATCCGGGTTCATAAATTGGTATGATTCCATTATTAAGATTATCGATTTTACTTTTATCGATATCGACACATACGACACTTATTCCGGTTTCTGCAAAACAAGTTCCTGAAACCAATCCGACGTATCCTGTACCAACAACTGATATTTTCATTTATCAGAAATTATAAATTTTTATGCAATATAAAACTATCTTGAATAAACCGTGCCGGTTTATCAAAATGTATTAAAAAAATCCTAAGCCAATAAATAATTGCGTCCTGAAAAGTGATAGTAAACAAATAAGAAGAATGGTTTGCAAAGTATCTTTTATTCGTATTAAAGGCCAAAATTAATAAAATATTAGTTTCATGGTATTAAATATGAATAAACTCGATTAAAAAGAACGGTTTCAAACAAGGTAATTAGAAAACACTATTTTATGCTTCGTTTGTTCATTAAGGATTAAAAGACGCAGATCGTGTATTGAAAATTCATAAAAGATAAATTCACTACATTGTAGAAAAAGATTCCACAGAAATCAGGTGTGCCGGAGCCATGAAATTCAGCATTAGGGTATAAATACCTTGAAATCAGAACCTTTGGTTTCGTCGCTACTAATTTCCATTTTACCATTCATTAAATCAACGAATTCCCGGCAAATGAGTAATCCTAAACCACTACCGTTTTCACCATCCGTACCGGGTCTTTTTCTTACCACATCTATTCTGAATAAAACGTTCAGAAGGTCACTGTTCATCCCAATTCCGGTATCACTAACTTCAATAATACACTGATAATGTTCGTCTGAATTCGTCGAAATATTGACAGAACCTCCGTGAGGCGTAAATTTTACAGCGTTTGATACCAGGTTTCTAATCACTTGTCTAACTAAATTCGGATCGACATTGGCGTAAAATGATTCCTGATAATTATCGGACACAGTAAGATCTTTTTTTTGTATCTGATTTTTGTAACTATTAAGAATAGATTGAATAATATGGTTTACATCGGATTTTTCGGGCCGGTTTTCAATTTGATACGTATTTGTATTTGCCCATGTTAGAAGATTCTCGAGCAATTCCATGGTATCTTTCGATAATTCTTTCTGAAATTTCAGAAACATATTAAACGACTCTTCATCCATTCCCTGGTCGCTTGCCAGTGAATCGGACATCACCATTAAATTCCCGATTGGGCCTTTTAAATCGTGAGCAATTATTGAAAAGAACTTATTCTTTGTGGCGTTAAGTTCTATAAGCTTTTTATTTTGATTGACTAATTCAAGATGAGTCTTGACCCTTGCCAGAACTTCATCAACGCTAAAAGGCTTGGTTATATAGTCGACCCCGCCATTTTTAAAAGCAAGAAGCTTATGCTTTATATTAACCAAACCGCTGATGAAAATTACCGGAATGTTTTTAAAGTTTTCATCAGCTTTTATTTTTTTGCAGATATCAAAACCACTGATATCCGGTAACACAATATCCAGAATTATTAAATCGGGTATATGTTTTTCAATTTCATTAAATGCTTCCGCTCCATCAAGCGCCACACGAACTTTAAATCCTTCGTTTTTAAGAATAGTACTCAAAATCTTAATATTCGATTCTGCATCGTCAACAATCAAAATTGTTGCATTTTGCATTTTATCCTGATTATCTTCTCTCATCTCCTGCCAAATATTATTTCACTATCTGTTTTGGCATTCTGTTAGATTACCAGTTCAGATAATAATACGTAATTCTAATTGTCGACGGTTACAATAAAGTGTCGACAATACAAAAAACCATGAGTTAAAATTCTCATTTTCAATACACAAGAAATTAACCTATTTTACCAATACATAGCTGTGAATAAAATATTTTACATACGTCCATAGCAAATGATTTAACGCTGAAAGATAATGTTTCTGAATCAAATAACAGTTAATCTTAAGTTTTTTTTAGAAAATCATTTATAATGCTGATATCTGAATAATGCTTCAATCATTTCTGCATAACTGTCATATGTTAGTACTTTTTATTGCAGGGACATTAATAAAATCTCTGTTGTCCAGTTAAATATATTGTTATGAAAAAGATTCTTTCGCTTCTCCGTCAGATGACGGATCGCTCAGAATGACAATGGGTTAGATTTCACTCTCAAAAGCGAACATACTCAAAAGCTTGTCATTCCGTCTCGCCTGAGGCGAGAGAGGAATCTGTCCATTTTTAACCGGGCAGTAGTGTAATAATATAACTATAAAATATATCTACCTTTTGTTCATTATTATATTTGATTATATTAATTTTTAAAGTACATTTGCCTTAAATAATTCACAATAATTTTAATCATAAATTTATAAAGAAATGAATGCAAAAATTGCAATACCGGTAAATGAAAATGGCATCATAGAAAGCCATTTTGGCCAAACACGCTTATTTGCCATTTATACATTAAAAAACAGTAAAGTCGAGTTGAAAGAAATATTAACTCCGCCACCTCACGCTCCGGGAGTTTTGCCTAAATGGCTAATATCGAACAATGTTACCGATGTTCTGGTTAACTCGATGGGCGAACGTGCCAATATTATTCTAAAGCACTTCAATGTAAACGTACAATCCGGAGCGCCTGTAATAATGTGCGATGAACTGGTTCAGGGATTTATCGATAATACCATTGAATTTTCCAATGAGTTATGCTTACATGAGCATGAGCCTCATCATCACCATAATCATGAACATGGTCAAAGGCATTAGCATGAATACAACCATAACCATGCTTTTAAAAATGGTAAAACAAATAATTGCTGGGCTAACCGGAAGTGAAATATACTGTATTAACCGAAAGCGGTGCATGCGTTAAGTTTATTACAGAAAGAGGCTTCTGCAAACATTGCCTGTCTTCAGGAACGAATTCGAATGTTAAACTGTAAAAACTGATCAGGTAATCGAATTTTAATTCACGTTTTGAAATACGATTTCGATGATTCCGGCAGGTAAATTATTATCTTCATTTAGCTCAATCTGAATGGAAAGCTTTCCGTCGTTCACTTTCACAATACGTTCCGATGTCCATTTAAATTCACCTTTTCCCAGGTTTACTATTACCGGTTCGGTATTTTCGAATTTTACTTTTTGCCAGGTAGCTAATTCCAAATCGCCTGCTTTTACGCGAATACGATAAGTTCCCTTTCTCACATTTATTTCGTATACATATCGATTTTCAGGATTTGAACATTCCGCTTTTGTTCCTGCGAATAAGGTTTTTGTGAGCCTGACATTTCCGGCGTCGCCACTTGAAGCGGTTGGTACTTTGTCTGCCGTATTCCATTTTCCCAGAAGCCAGCCTTTTCCGGTATATTCCTCAAATGCAAGGTTATTTTTATCGTTTTCGTTTTTGCGGTTTTCCCTGCCAAACTCAATGGTTCCTTTTACAAATGTTTTTGCCAACTGAAGCGTATTCCTGAAATACAATGCATAAATTTGAGGGAAGAAATTTACAATCTGAAATGTTTCCGGCGCATTTGCAGGAATTGTATCCGATTTTATTACAGAAAAATGCACAAACCCGCTTTTATCGTCGCCCCACGCGGTTCCAATTAATTCTCCGGCGCGCAGGTTTTGTCCTTTTCGAACTTCAAGTGTTCGATCGTATAAATGGCTGTAGTAATAGTAAATTCCCGGATTTGAATTGCTCTTCAGCAAAACCGCTGTCTGATGTTTGCTGTTTTCATTTCGGTTTTCTTCAATCCATACAACCGTGCTGTTTTCAATGGCCAGTAACCAGTGTTTTTCCAATCCTTTGGCATCGTTTAATTCAAAGTCAATTCCTGCATGCGAACAATATTTTTTTTCGCCGTTACAATCCATTAATCCGAGATAGGAAAACAGATGTTTATCATCTTCGGTGTTCCAGATAAAACCATCGTTAAAACTTACAGGAAAATTGTAAAGCATTGGATCAAGCAAAGGCTGATTAAACAACGAAATACAAATTAGTGCATCCTTATGTAATAAACCATGCGTATCGTGATCGTCGGTAATGGCTTTTACATTTTTATTATCGGCGACAAAAATCCGTAAGCCGTTTACAATTTCAGGCAGCGATCGCCGGCTTACCTTTAACCAAACCGAATCGGTTCCGATCTGTATGAAATTGAAGTTATTTTGAATTTGTATAAGTTTGATTTCGGTATTTTTATAAATTACCGATTCTCCAATATTCACATTAAAATATAATGCATTTCCCCATTGAAAATCAGGTTGATCGATTTCCTGGGCATTAACAGAAAAATACAAAGTAATTAAAAGCAGCGATATGAGGTTAATTTTTTTCAATGACCAATGTGATAAGCAGTGTCGTTTAAAAAGAATGAAAATTCGGATTCTCTCTCGTCAAGGATTTCCTGAAATCTTGTTTTTAACTCCAATTCAGTTTCTGTGAAGCGATTTAAAGGATTTGTTTCCAGGGTATCTTTTTCAGTATTGTAAAATTTTCCGTCGCGATACAATTTATATTTCTCATTCATTACCCAGCGATTATGCTTAAATGTTCCCCAACGTGGCGAATAATGAATAAAAATTTCATCCTGTACCGTTTTATTGCCCGTAATTAATGGAAGAAAACTATTACCATCGCTTTTATAATTTTCCTTTGAAATACCTGCAACTTCACAAAAGGTTGGCAGAAAGTCGGCAAATGAAATAAGCGTTTTTTCAACGCGTTTATTTTTGTTATTTCCGGGAAACGAAACGATTAAAGGCACGTGATTTCCCGTATTCAACGAAAGGCCTTTTCCTCCTGCGACATTTGCATAATTTGTTTTTGAAATAATATTTCGGTTTGTGCCATTATCGCCTGTAAAAATGAATAAAGTATTTTCCCATAGTCCGTTTTTCTTTAGTTCATTTTCTATTTTGCCTGCCATTTTATCGGCATACGCAACCATATCGGCAAAATAGGCTGTATCCTTTTCATACCTGCGCGAAGAATTTTTCCATTCAGGAGAATCCGGAGTTGGAACAAAAGGATCGTGAACCAAAACCATCGGATAGTAAACAAAAAATGGTTTTCCGGCTTTTCTTCGGATAAAATCGATAACAAAATCGGAAAAAATCTGTGGGCCATAACTTTCTGAATTTCGTGGAAGATCAATTCCGTTTTGCGTAATTAACGGATTAGCATAACGTTCGCCTTCACTTCTTTCGTGATTTAATTGCCACAGGCAATATTCATCGAAACCAAAATGGTGCGGACGGTTTACATCCTGGTTATCAGGGTTATTTCGGTTTAATCCGTTTAACTGCCATTTCCCGGAAATGCAGGTTGAATATCCGGCTTCCTTCAGATAATTGGCAAAAGTTTTTTGATTAGGATTAAGGTAACCAAAATCTTCGTAATTCCTGAAATTGTATTGACCGGTCATTATTTTCACCCGCGATGGCGTGCACAGCGGCTGTGAATAACAGTTTTCGAAACGAATACCAAAATTTGCAAGCCGATCGAGATTTGGAGTTTCATACTCGGTGCTGCCATTACAACCCAGGCATTCGTAACCCATATCATCGGCCATAATTAGTACGATATTTGGCAGTTGTTCGCTCTTTTTGCATGAAAAAAGAATGAAAATCCAACATAGAAGAATTCCGGTTTTTGATAGATTTTTCACAGAATTACGGAATAATTATTTGGTCACGTGTTGAGATATGTTTTTTTAATTTTTCTGAGAGTTCCTCAACCAATGCTTTATTTTCAGGCTTTTCTGAAATGTTTACGGTTTCTTCCGGATCGTTGTCGAGATCGTACAACATTCTGTCTGTTAACTTTCCATTATTGTCGAACCATTCGGTAAATGTATTTGATTTTGTAACAATAGTTTCGCCGCGAATCCAACGACTATAAACCGCGTCTTTCCAGGGTAAACCAGGATTTTCGGTTAATGGTACAAAACTTTTTCCCTGCAAATGAAATGGTTTGCTTAATCCTGCAAGCTCACATAGCGATGGGTAGATATCGACATATTCAATAAGGGCATCGGTTTTAATGTTTTTCGGTTTCCCCGGCGCTCTTACAATTACCGGAGTGTGCAGCACTTTCTCAAAATTGCAGTGTTTACACCAAAGGTCGTGTTCACCCAAATGCCAGCCATGATCGCCCCAAAGTATTACAATTGTATTTTCTGCTAATCCCAATCGTTCAAGTTCATCCAAAACTTTGCCTATTTGTGCATCGGTATAACTCACACAGGCATAATATCCATGAATCAGTTTTCGCATAAATTCCTTGTCCATCGGGCCTTTATCCGGAACATCGGTGTAATTTCTCAATTCCCCGAAATTATGCATGCAAGCATCCGGTGCATCAATGGGTTTATGCATGTTATCCGGGAGTTTTATTTTATCGAAATCATATAAATCCCAATATTTTTTAGGTGCATTAAAGGGTAAATGTGGTTTTAAAAATCCTACAGCAAGAAAAAACGGATCTCCGGTTTTTTTCAGGTTTTGCAGGCGGCGAATAGCTTCTTCAGCGATCATTCCGTCGGGATAAATATGATCCGGTCCATCGGCAGCTTCAAATGAAGGCCCGCTTAATCCGTTTCCATCCGGCCTTCGTGCAATTTGCTTTTTTGATTCAGACAAAACGTATGCCTGCCAGCCTTCCCAATCGCCTTGCGGAAACCAGGGTTGCTGCGACCAGCTTCCGGCGCCATCGGTAATATGATGATAAACTTTTCCGAGTGAAACCGTTGCATAGCCGTTATTTTTAAAATGCATTGGCAGGCTTACGGTTCCCGGAACTTCCTTATCCTGCCAGGTATCATAATCCAGAAAACGGTGTCGGTTCGGGCGCAATCCGGAAAGAATACTCGAACGAGATGCACCGCAGACAGGAATGTTACAGTAAGCGCGGTTAAACGTTAAACCCGACTCAGCAAGTTTATCGATGTTGGGAGATTTTATTTGCATAGCTCCGTAACAAGCTAATTCGGGACGAAGATCATCCACCGCAATAAATAAAACATTGGGTCTCGTGTTGTTTTGTGCGTTTATAACACTCCATGAAAAAACAAAAAACAATAAAAATGAATTAATGCGAACCATGACAATATTTTACAGGTTTATGTTGGTAAAAATCCTTCAAATTGTTAAGTAACGAAAGTACGATTTTTTACATATTTTCCGATATTTGGCAATTCAATATGTTGGTTAAATTAATTATAACGCTTTATTTTCTTGGAGTATTGGCTGTAGGCCTTCTTTCCTGGTTTAAAATAAAAACACCGGATGATTATTTTGTTGCCGGGAAAAAGGCAGGAATTATTCCTGTTTCGGGAAGTTTGCTTGCCACAATATTGGGAGGATCTGCCATACTTGGAACCATCGAATTAAGTCAGAAAACCGGATGGCCGGCATTATGGTTCTTATTTTGCGCTGCCTTTGGATTACTTCTTTTAGTGCCACTTACAAAATATGTAAAACGAATTGGAAATTATACGCTTCCTGAAATGTTGGGCGTTTTTTTCGGTAAAAAAGCTGAAACAATTTCTTCGGCGATTATTCCAATTGCATGGCTGGGAATAATTGCCGCACAAATTATTGCTGCAGCTAAAATTCTAAGCGGAATGGGAATTTTAAGTTATGGCAATGCAGCTATTGTTTCGGGCTTGATTTTTATTTTCTATACGCTTGCCGGCGGCCAGTTTAGTATTTTAAAAACCGATACACTTCAATCGGTTTTAATTATATGCGGGCTTACAGCGCTTCTATTTTTTTCAATTCGAAATGCCAACGAACATCACATACAAATTATAAAATCAGGAACTCTTTTTAATGAATCGTTTTCGGGTTTTGATCTCCTGGTATTATTTTTAACCTATTCGGTAACATTTATTGTTGGGCCCGATATCTATTCCAGATTATTCTGTGCAAAAGATGAAAGAACCGCTTCAAAAAGTGTATTTATTGTTGCATTAATTTTAATACCGGTTTCAGTTGCGCTCACCTGGCTGGGAATTTATTCTTCAGGCGAAAACAGCAACGAAATTATGTCTTTTGCCGGAAACCTTTTGCCGGACTGGGCCTATGGATTGTTCATAGCAGCATTGCTTTCTGCAGTAATGTCATCGGCCGACACTACATTACTAACATCTTCCATGATAATGAGTGAATTAATAAGTGGAAACCTGCATCACCAAAATGCGATGGGAATTACGCGTTATTTTATTATCTTAATTGGTATACTCGCAATAATGATCGCATTATTTATTACCTCAATTGTTCAATCGCTGCTATTTGCGCTTACAGTTTTTTCAGGAGCATTTGTGGTTCCTGTTCTGGCAGGCCTTTTAAATCTTAAAGTGAATAAAAATCGAGTACTTACGGCAATTGTTGTAGGAGGAATTTTAGCGCTATCGGGCAAAATTATACACGATTACTATAATGAAATTGCGGGAAACTGCATTATATTATTAACTTATGTAATTTCAGCCTCACTACTTCTTATTTCATCTTCAAGAAAATAAATGTTTAACAGAATAATTTTTTTTCGCTTATTTTTCAAAATAAAATTATACATTTGTTTTCTTTAACCATTAAGTTTCCCCTATGGACGAATCGGCTGTAGTTTGTTATTCTCATAATAAAAAGTCTCTTAATAACTTGTTTTACGAGTTGGATGATTTTTTTGGCAAAACGGTAAACCAAACCGGATTTATAAATAAAGTATCGTTTATAAACTCGATAGAAGTTGCTGTTTCAAATATTCAGTTAATTATTGCTGAAATTGAAGACTCCGATATTGAAACAATACAATTTTTAAATACGATAAACGAAATAGTACCAACTGCTGTAAAATTAATTATAGGCAATAGTGATGATTTATTAAATATTCAGCTCGGTACAGATGATTCAAGCACTTTTCATTATTTAAAATCGCCATGGGATAAATCAGATCTGCTTCTGGCTTTAAATTCAGCCACAGGATTTTATTCCCTGGTTAATACTTTTTTAAACAAAAGCAGCAAGAAAACTTCAGTTAGTAAAGAGATCGAAAAAGAGGTTTCGCAACGATTCGGTGCGTTAATTGAGGCCAACCATGCAAAAGACAGGTACATTTCAATAATTGCTCATGATTTAAAAACCCCGTTTCTGGGATTGCTTGGAATTTCTGACATTTTGTTAAAAGACTGGAACGATTTATCGGATGAAAGCAAAATCGATTTGCTGTACGACATTCGAAGCGCATCGGAAGAAACCTATAAATTGCTCGAAGATTTGCTTGGATGGGCACGCGAGCATCGTGAAAAGCTTGAAGCTACAATTAACGAAATTAAAATTCACAATATTGTGGATACAAGTATTAAAATTTCGGCAAACAGTGCGAATATTAAAGGCATTAAATTTCAAAACAATATTAATAACAAGCTGAAGGTAAATGCCGATGAAAAAATGATTGCCACTGTGTTCCGAAACCTGATTTCGAATGCTGTTAAATTCACAAATCCGGGAGGTAATATTAAAATTACAGCTAAAGAAGAAAAAAATTACTGTACATTTTGTGTTGCCGATGATGGAAGCGGAATCGATAAAAATGATATTCTTGAAATGTTTAATTTCAATGGGTTGAATGGCTTTGGCAGAACACGGAAAAGCAGGCATTCGCAAAATCAAAACAAGGGATTGGGTTTAATTCTCTGCAAGGACTTTGTTGAAAGAAACGGCGGCAAAATCTGGCTTGAAACTCGTGAAGGCGAAGGCAGTAAATTTTATTTCACCGTTCCCTGTTAACTTATATTGCCGCAGTTAATTCATCTAAAAACGATTGTAATTCTTCCCGCAATTGCGGTTTCAATGCATCATTAACTTTCCTGTGATAATCATTTATCCAGGTAATCTCTTTTTCAGTGAGCAAACTTAAATCGAGCAGCGAAGTATCAATCGGGCAAAGCGTTAGTGTTTCAAAACCGAAAAACTGACCGTAAGGTGTAGATTTCTTTTCAACACAAACAATCATATTTTCTGTTCTTATACCATATTCTCCATCGCGGTAAAAAGCAGGCTCGTTCGACATTACCATTCCCGGCTTAATTGTATTTTCGTTATATTCCTGGCGAATTGCCATTGGCCCTTCGTGTACATTCAAAAAGTGGCCAACGCCGTGGCCTGTTCCGTGGCCGTAGTTCATTCCGTTTTCCCATAAGGGTTTACGAGCAAGAATATCGAGATGACAACCTTTTGTACCTTTGGGGAAAATGGCTTGCGTTAAGGCAATCATTCCCTTTAAAACAAGCGTGAAATCCTTTTTTTGCTGTTCTGATACTTTGCCGATTGCAACGGTCCGTGTAATGTCTGTTGTTCCATCAAGGTATTGTCCGCCCGAATCAAATAACAAAATACCATCAGCTTCCACCGGCAATGCACTTTCGGCATTAACTGAAAGGTGAACAATAGCACCATGACTTTTATAGCCAACTATCGGCGCAAAGCTTTCACCCATAAAATTTTCCTGTAGTGAACGGAATTCTGCTAATTTGCGTCCAACGGTAAATTCTGTTATTTCGTGTTTTCCTACATTCGATTTTAACCAGTGTAAAAATCCAATCAAGGCAACTCCGTCTTTAACCATTGCATTTTTAAAACCAGCAATTTCGGTTTCATTTTTCTGTGCTTTCAAATGAGCAATCAAAGAAGTTCCTTCAATAATTTTGTTATTATTTTTCAAAGCATTCCATACAGAATAATTTGTGGTGGCAGGATCAATATATATTGTTTTTCCTTTTACGCTGACTTAAAAAATCGTGAAATGAATCATAATCTTTAACTACAATTCCATCTTTTTCAAGCGTTTGCAATTGTTCTGTTGTTAGCTTAGCCTTATCGACAAACAGCAAATTTTCCTTTTCGGAAACCAAGCCAAAACCGGTAAATACCGGATTATATTGAATATCGGAACCACGCAAATTATGTAACCAGGCAAGTTCGTCTAACATGGATACTATATGAACAGAAGCACCTTTGCTTATCAATTTTTCAGCAAGCAGTTTTTGTTTTTCAAGTCTTGATAATCCGGCATATTTTGCTTCAAGCTCAAAAACCGGATTGGATGGAATTTCGGGCCGGTTTTCCCATATGAAGTCCAAGAGATCGGGAATTTCAATTACAGAAATCTCTTTTTCTCCCAAAATTCGCTTAAAATTTCGGAAAGCCAAAACAGAAATTGTTTGATGTATCTATCCCTACTTTATTTCCAGGCATGAGCTGACTTGCCAGCCATTCTTCGGGAGAAACAGCATTGGGAACACGCAATTTGTGTAATTCAATTTCTGTTCCTTTTAGCTGGTCTTCGGCTTGCAAAAAATAACGTGTATCAGTCCATAAACCAGCTTCATTCCTGGTAACAACAACCATTCCGTACGAACCGGTAAAACCTGAGATAAAAGCCCGGGTTTGCCATCTTTCAGGCAAATATTCGCTGGCATGCGGATCGGTTCCTGAAATAAAAACCGCATCAAGATTCAGTTTTTGCATTTCATTTCGAAGTGCAGCCAGTCGTTGCTGTATATTATTCATTTCTAAAATAATCGATTACAAATTTTTTAATGGAAGGAGCGGGGATTTCATCGTAGTCAATTTCGGTTTCAGAATAGAAGTGGTATTCAAGAATGTCATCCATCGGTTTTAAACCGACTAAAGTTTTAGCCTCTGCCCGAAATGCCAAATCGAGCGTAAAAACACTAAAACCGGAAAAAATATATTCGTTGGTGGCCGAACCGATATATCTAATCGATTTCACTTTTAATCCCAGTTCTTCAAATAGTTCGCGTTCGACTGCCTGTTCCGCTGTTTCTCCCGGATCAACAAATCCTCCGGGCAAATCCAGTTTTCCGTAATTGGGCTCCACACCACGGCGTACCAGCATCAATCTGCCTTTTTCATCAGTAACTAAAGCAGCCACTGCAGCAGAAGTATTAAAATAAATATGAAACTCACAGTTATCGCATTTCATCGAACGTTCGCCTGAATGGAGAAAATCCGGGCGAGCCGCATTTGGGACAAAACTTAACAACTTTTAATGGATGTGTTTCCTGCATTAATCAACAAATTTCATGGCTTTTAGCCAGTTAAAGAACAAATCGGGCCATTCGTCAACCGGAAGATTTTTCTTTGTAAAACCAAATCCATGGCCACCCTGACGGAAAATATGCATTTCAGCCGGAACATCATTTTCTTTTAACGCCAGATAAAATTCAACTGAATTTCGTGGAGGCACGCCGCCATCATCGTCGGCAAGTACCAGAAAAGTTGGCGGAGTTTCAGGTGTTACATGCAGCTCGTTGGAATATTTTTCCACCATTTTCCAGTCGTGTTTCTCGCCTATTAAATTATTCCGCGATCCCATATGTCCGAATTCTTCCCTGAACGTAACGACAGGATAAAGCAGCAACATAAAATCGGGGCGGCAACTAATTCTTTCTACCGAATCGGAACTTTCTTTTATACCTGTGTCGAACCTTGTTCCCACGGTTGAAGCCAAATGTCCGCCTGCGGAAGAACCTGCAATTCCGATTTTATCAGGGTCAATCCCCCACTCTTTTGCATTCATGCGCACGATACGAACGGCTCTTCTCAAATCGCTCGAAGGAACTTCATCGTGCCCGTACGGAAGCCTGTATTTTAGCACAATTCCGGCTACCCCTTTGGTTTTTAACCACTTTGCAATATCAAAACCTTCGTGGTCCATGGCTTCAATCCAATAACCTCCTCCGGGACAAATAATTACTGCGGCGCTGTTTTTATTTTGTTCCGGCAGGTATACAAACATTTCCGCTTCAGAAACATTACGAACACGAACTCCGTCGTATTTTTCCTCCGGTTCTTTCATTCCGTTATCATTTGGCGCGCCATTTGGCCATACTTTTAAGGTCTTATCCTGTGCGTAAACCATAGTTGTAATCAGAAGCACAGTTAGAATTAAATTTAGTCTTTTCATATGATTAAAATTTTTTATTTTCAAAGGTATCATATGGAACTCGCCCGACTAAAGTCAGGGCTCGTTTCATTTTATTTCGTTTTTTGACCTACAAAATAATGTTCCTTTTCGGAAAACAGAATATTGAAGGTAGTTAAAGAACCATAAATACGGGTAATATACTGTTGTAAATCTACTTTTTCCTGGTCGGTAAGTACGCTGTGACTATTGATATTCTGTTCCAGAACCCTAAGTCTGTCGCGTAACATTACAATTTTATGAAAAAAAGCTTCAATGGGTATTTCCTTGGGTTGCAACGATGCATTTGCAGGCTGAAGAAGCAGTGTTCCGCCTTGCCATTTTTCGCCAAGTGGAACAACCTCATTGAGCGAGGCATATTGATCAAGCACATAGGTCATTACTTTTTCCAATTCTTTAACCGAAATGCCAGTCTTTGGCGCATCTTCATTTTTCTTCAAAACGGTTATATCGGTATTTCTTTTTGTAATTTCAATTTTACCACCCTTTTCGAAAAAAATTTCGTACGCAGTTAAATTCACTTTACCGATAATTCCTTCGCCGTATCGCGGATGGTCGACTCGTGTTCCAACTGTTAATTCGTCCATTGCTAATATTGTTTTACTTGATATTTTAAAAATTAATTAATGATTTTATCGCTAATAAGAATTTAAGCTTTTTTTAGTGGTGAATCAGGTTCTTTGGCAAATATCCGGTAAGCAACCTTGTCAACCAGATCGGCCCACATTTTGGCAACAAAAACCGTTGCTTTTCCCTGAATGAAAGTGAGTATAATTCTTCTTTTCCTGCTGATAATCGCTTTATAAATTTTTGCTGCGCAATCTTCTGCCGACATCATTTTGTTTTCATTTCTCGGTGTTTCACCCTGCGGGCTTCCGTCCGGCATTAACGCATTTTTACGGATTTCGGTTGCAGTGAAACCCGGCGCTGCAACCAATACATGCAATCCTGATTTCATGTATTCAACCCTGATAGTATCAAGGAATCCGCGAACAGCAAATTTCGATGCTGAGTAACCGGTTCTCCCTGGCAGGCCAATGTATCCTCCAATTGAAATTACGCCAACCAACGAGCCGTTTTGTTTAATTAAATGCGATAATGCAAAACGCGTACAATATACAGTTCCCCAATAATTTACGTCCATAACCTGACGCAATACATCCAGTTTTACATCTTCAAAAGAAGCGCGCATAGAAATACCTGCATTATTGACTAAAACATCGATTCTTCCAAATTTTTCAATAGCGCTGTCGATTAAATTTTTACAATCCGATTCCTTTGTTACATCCGTTTCCACAGTTAAAACTTCAACAGCAGTAAGTGTCTTTTTCAGTTCATTTAAACGATCGGTTCGTCGTGCTGCCAATACCAAATTCCAGCCTTCGGAAGCAAATTTTTCTGCAAGCGCTTTACCAATTCCCGACGAAGCACCGGTTATTACAATTACTTTACTTTGCATAGAATAAATTCAGTATCTGATGTCAGATTATTGAAAAATCAAATTTAGGGAAAAGTAATAAGATACCAAGGTAATCGTAGCTCAGATACATATTATGCAACAACTCCGATTTAATTTTGAAACAGTTTTTTTAATCCCTGGCCCAGTTTATCCAGCGAATTCTGAAGTTCTCCTTTTGTGGCATCGGCAACTGTTTTCCGGGTTTCGGTGAGATCCATCTTTACTTCGGGTTCATTTGCCGGCCCTTTAATTAATACTCCTGCAGGAAGTATCTTAATTTTTTCATTTCCGGGAAGAATGCTTAAAATATTCTGAATATCAGTTCCAAAAGCATCGCGGTTTACTATAAAATCCAATCGCATATCCAGCAGGTTTTCAGCGCTGATTGTACCTTTTACCGTAGTTTCCTGATCGGCGACTCTGGTTTTAAATGGTTTTAAATCGATGTTTCCATTTTCAATGGTAAAATTTCCCTGAAAATCGTCCACTTTTACATGTTGCAATTTCTCCGGTTTTAATATCCCTTTTAACTCGTTAAAAACCGGCGAATTGTTTATTTCAAGATTTACTGTGCTGAAATTTCCGTAACCATTTACTGATCTGCCAATTATTTTATGATCGGAACTAAGCTGGCCTTTCAAGTTAAATTTTGTGTTAAGTTTTCCCTGGCTATGCCCGGCAACCGGAAACAAATTCTGCATTGAAGTCAGTGTTCCTGATGCTGTTGGAATATCGATATTGGAAGCGTTGAATCCAAAATCGAACAAAGGTTGATTCTGCGTTGTATTCTGGTACGAACCTGTAAGACTTAACACTCCTTCCAGCAGATTCATATTTAAGCCATTCATATTCAGTTTGCCATCTTTCATCGTAATAAGGCCATCGATTTGTGTAACCGGAACGCGGTCGAAAACAGCTTTATTAATTTTTGATGTGAATGTAAGATCGATATTTTCAGGAATATCAATTGTCAGATTTTCCTCTTCAGCCTGTTGCTTTTGCTCCGATTTTGCCGGTTTTGATTCCTGGTTTGCCTGCGAATTATTATCAACCTGTTTTTGCTTCTCAGGTTGCTGAAGCCGCAGCAATTCGTTAAAATTAACAAACGATGAATTTAGCTGAAGACTTCCGCTTATAGTTCCGTCTTTTAAAAGGTAATTCAGATAATTGGCGACTTTTCCGGTTAATTTAAAATCGCTTTGTCCGACTTTAATATTCAGGTTACGAAGAAAAACATTTTGTGGTGAAAATTCCATCATTCCCGTAGGAACAAAAATTCGTTGCGTTAAGGTGGGTGAATCGTAGGTAAAATTGTTAAGCATCACAATTCCGGTAGCAAGAATTTTATCGTATTCTTCTTTTTCGATTGACGAATAATTGCCTTTTACAAACAAATTGGCATCGATTGAACCGGACATGTTTGCACTGTCCATGGGCAAAGTATTCCGAAGGTCGCTAAAATTTAAAGCGCCTACCAACGAACCATCGAATCTTGTGTCGGAAGTAAGATCCGATATCTTCATGGTTAAATCAATCGGTGTTTTATTAATTTCAGCATGAGCCTTTTTAATTGTTATTTCGGTTTTATCGATTTTCCCCTGTGGCTTCGAAATCTTTATATCGGCATTTACTTTTTCAATTTTCCCGGGTAAATCCTTAAACTGTGCATTTCCATCGACGACACTAATATTCAGTACAAATGCAGGATAATTATCTTCATAATAATATCCGCCTAACCGACTGGTAACATTGGCGTTTCCACTTGTTGTAACGTCTTTCAGATATCCAGAATACACTGGTGGAATTAATGCCAGAAAATTATCGAAACCGGATTCTTTTGTTTTTAGCAGCAGATTGAAGAAAATACTGTCTGAAGGGAAATCAATTCTTCCGGTAAGTTCCAGTGGCAAACGGTTTATGCGAAGTTCGTTTTTCACAAATAAAATGCCCGCTTTTTCGAACTCGACTTCGAGCAAAGTTTCGGTTTCAAGCGTGGTATGCGAAATGTAATCAACTCCATTGTAATTGAGCAGAAAATCTTTTACGCTTCCATTGGTTTGCAGCAATGTAGATGTATTATACAACTTTCCTGAAACCGAAAAATTCATTCCCGAAAACCGGAGATTCAATTTTGCAGGAATATCGGTATACGTAACAATCGCATCTTTAATCTCCACATTATCAACCTGAAGTTCGAAAGCATTGCTATTATTGTCAGGTGCCTGTTCTGGCATATTTACAACAGGTTGATCGGCTTGTTTTTCATTGGATAAATCCCAGTTTGCTTTTTCAGTTTCGTTTACAATCAAATTAACTTTGGGATTTAGAATGCTGATTTCTTCAACACTTCTCCCCGATTTTTTAAATACCGAATTCCAATTTGTTATTGCGTTTACTGAAGTGGCAAATAAAAGTGTATCGCCGCTAAATTCGTTTTTACCTTTTACCAGTACATCGGTTAGTTCCAACGACACTTTTGGGAAATCCTTAAATAATGAAATTCTCAAATCGGAAAATTCAACTTTGGCATTTACTTCTTTGTTAATCGTATTTTTTGTTGCTTGAAGTATTGCGGGTTTAAATAAAACCGGGATTGCCAGCATCGCACCTGTTAGCAAAACAACGATTATAAGAATTATGAGCAGTGCTTTTTTCATCGTATTGATTTGTACAAAAATACAGTTTAGAACTTCAAAAAGAAGTTAGAATTTGTTAATTCTCTGAAAAGTGATTTTTATGAATAAACGTTAGATTCCGCCTAAAATTACCCGGCGTAACAACTGAAGTGCAGTTTGCGATGAACGGATAATATTTCTTTCGCGGTTATCGCCAAACAGAAAATGAAAAGCTACTACCTTGTGTTCTCCTGCTATAGCTATCCATACCGTTCCAACAGGTTTTTCATCAGTACCTCCTGTAGGGCCGGCAATTCCCGTGGTCGACACTGCATAGTCGGCTTTTAAAATATGTTTCACACCAATTGCCATTTCTTTGGCAACCTGTTCACTTACCGCGCCAAATTCTTCCAGCGTATTTTTTTTAACGCATAAAAGGTTTTCCTTTATATGGTTGGAATATGCCGTTACAGAACCATTATAAAATTCGGAACTTCCGGATACCGAAGTAATTAAATGTGAAATAAAACCTCCTGTGCAGCTTTCGGCAATCGCCAGCTTTTTCCCTTTTTCTTTTAATACTTTCCCAATCACTTCAGCCATGGTTTCTTCGTTATAACCAAAAATATGGTCGGGAATGATTTGCTGAAGTTTTTGAATCTCATTTTCCACCAGTATCTCCAATTGGTTTTTATCGAAACCCTTTGCAGATAAACGAAGCCTCACCGACATTGGATTCGGCAAATATGCCAGCCTTATTTCCGGTGGCAATGCGTTTTCCCATCCTTCGATTTTCATGGCGAGCATCGATTCGGGCAGACCTTGCGTAAGTACGGTTTTATGATAGATTGCCCTGGTTTTTCCACTTTTCGTTAAGCGTGGTAAGATTTCGTTTTCGATAATATATTTCATTTCGAAAGGCACACCGGGTAACGAAACAAAAACCGTGTTATTCCTTTCGAACCACATACACGGCGCTGTTCCGGCTCCGTTGGGAATTACAGTGCAATTTTCTGCTACGAGCGCCTGATCGCGGTTGAGTTTGTTTATATCGATTCCACGATGTTCAAACCGCTTTTTTATGTTTTGAAATGTAGGTTCATGAAAAACCAGTTTCGTATTGAAAAAATCGCATAACGCAGCTTTTGTGATATCGTCTTTTGTTGGCCCCAAACCACCGGTTAAAACAACCAAATCAACTCTTCCTTCCGCATTTTTCAGCGCTCTCAGAATATGATCATGATCGTCGTGAACCGAGGTGATCTGGTAAATCTCAATTCCGTTCAAATTGAACTGTTCTCCAATCCAGGCCGAATTGGTATCTACAATCTGACCGATTAAGATTTCGTCGCCTATGGTGATTATTTCTGCTTTCATTTTAGTTCAAAGTTCAAAGTAAAAAGTAAAAAGGCAAAAGTGAAAAGTTCAAAGTAAAAAGGCAAAAGTGAAAAGTTGAGGAATGTGTAACCATAGTTGTAAAAATTGTCCGTATCACTTTTCGAAGCTTTTTAAAAATGCCAGTCGTTGTAACAGCGTAGGATGCGAATAGTTGAAAAATACGTAGGTTTTATGTGGCGTTAAATTGCTCAAATTTGTTATCGATAATTTTTTTAACGCAGAGGCCAGAGCCTGAGGTTTATAATTCACTGCGGCAAATTCATCGGCCTGGTATTCGTTTTTGCGGGAAAGCATATTCATAAAAATTCCAAGTGCAAATGAAACCGGTGCATACAAAATACCAAACGCCACCAATCCAATGTGGAAATTTGGCTCGTCGACTCCAAGCGCACGACTTAGCGCCGGACTATCGATTAGCAACGAAAAAATAAACAATACAATTCCGGTTTGAAAAATGGAAATAATCAATCCCTGGATAACGTGTTTCTTTTTGTAATGGCCGATCTCATGAGCCAAAACGGCAACCAGTTCTTCGGTTTCCAAATCGTTTATTAAAGTATCGTACAGAACAATTCGTTTTTTTGCACCAAGGCCTGTAAAATAAGCATTGGCTTTTGTCGAGCGTTTTGAACCGTTAATCACAAAAATATTATCGAGCTTAAATCCTACTTTTTGCGAGAATTGCTGAATGGCATCCCGGAGTTCGCCTTCTTCCAAGGGAGTTTGTTTGTTAAACAGCGGCACAATCAGGTTCGAATAAAACATCGTCATAAATATGGTAAAGGTAGTAACTACCAGCCAGGCATAAATCCAGAACATATTTTGCGTTTTCTGATAAATAAAAATAATCAGAGCGAGCAATCCACCACCTATCAGTGCACCGATAAGCCAACCTTTAATTTTATCGAGGATAAATGTTTTTACCGTGGTTTTGTTAAATCCGTATTTTTCTTCAATAACAAATGTATCGTAAACCGAAAAAGGTGTTTGGATAACATCGGAGGCAAACATCAGTATTCCGAAAAAAATGAATGCAGCCAGAATCGCACTCGATGTAAAATCCCATGCCCAGTTATTGACAAGTGCAAATCCAAAAAATAAAAACATGGCAAGCGTTACCAAAAAGCTAAATGTGCCTGAAATCATCCCAAATCGATTGTTTTCGCGCTGATAAGCTTGTTGCTTCCGGTATTTTTCCTCGTCATAAATTCCTTTTACTTCGTCGGGCAACTTATCGCTCATGGTAGTTGTATTCAGGTAATCGAGGTACTTTTCAAACAGAAAATCAATAACAATAATGGCAATGATTACCCAAAAAAGAATGTTATGCATAAATAAAATTTTTGAAAGAAGGAACAAAGATAATCAAGATTAGTTTTGGAGAAAACGGAGAGGGAAAAGGTCGGAGGTCGGAGGTCGGAGTTCAGTGTTCAGCGTTTCAGTGGATAAAAGTTTAGTGAGCAGTCGCAGTGAGCAGTCGCAGTGGTGTAGTGTTCAGTGTTCAGTGTTCAGTGTTCAGTGTTCAGTGTTCAGTGTTCAGTGTTCAGAGGAAAGTTCAAAGTGTCAAGTTCAAAGGAAGAAAGTTCAGAGCCTGTCATGACCGAACGAAGAGAGCGTCATGGGTTCAAAGTTTCAAGAAAGTTCAGATTGTCAAAAAGTTTGAATGCTCATGGCTCGTGACTCGTGACTCGTAACTCGTGGCTTGTGCCTTGTGGCATTTCTGTTTATATTTGATGAAATTGCATTTTGCATGAAAGAAATTTCTTTGTTGATATTTTCTCTGGTTTTGCTTGCATCCTGCACCAATGTAAGCAAACCTGGTGAAGAAGCGCCAGCATTGGAAAAAACGGACAGTTGCCATATTGATGCAAAAAACACTTATGAGGTTTACATTCCGAAAAGGAATTCGGGCATTGAGAAACTGCCGTTACTTGTAATAATAGATGCGCATGGAAGCGGCAAGTTTGCACTGGAAAAATTCAAATACGGCGCGGAACATTATCCGGCCTTGCTGGTTGCTTCCAACTTTGTAAAAAACGGATTACCAGATTACGAAGCAGCCATCCGGATGCTGGTTGAAGATGTGCGCCAGAAATATCCGGCGGGAGAAACCCTTTTTATCGCGGGCTTTTCGGGAGGGGCACGAATGGCACTCGGATATGCATTAGCTCATGAAGTGAATGGATTGATTCTATGCGGCGCGCTGGCCGGTGCAAGCGAAATCAATTCGCTTAAATGTCCGGTTATTTCAATTTCTGGAACCGATGATTTTAATTTTGTGGAAACTGCGCAATTCCTGTTTCAGGAACAATCAATACCCGACAATCTCAAAATTGAACTCACCAACACTTCACACGACTGGCCCGACAGCCTGATGCTTTCCAATGCATATGGTTTCCTGTATCTATCTCAACAAATTTTGGATACTCCCCACCCGGCCAAATCGCAAATAAAAATGTACAAGCAGCAGCAACATTCAAGAATCGATTCGCTGAAAAGCCAGGGCGATTTTCTGAAAGCTGCCCTAATTGCACGTAATATGTCGACCATGGAGCCATTCAGTAACGATAAGTACTTCGGTTCGGTTTACAATAATTTAAAAACCAATACAACTTACACCAGCCAGTTGAACGAGATAAAAAACTGTATTCAGATTGAAATCAATGCTCGTCAGCCATACCTGGATGCATTTACAAATAAAGACAGCTTATGGTGGAAAAACGAGATAAACTCAATTTTCAGAAAGATTGAGACGGAACAAAATCCGTTTAAAAAAGATATGTATAAAAGAATAACCGGATTTTGGGGAATAGCGTGTTACTCTTTGGGAAACCGGGCGATACAGGAACGCAATGATAAAAACCTTAATAAAATAACATCGGTTTACCGGATGCTGGAACCTGAGAATCCGTACATTTTGTACTTTTCAGCATTTCCGTATTTCTGGAAAAGCGACAAAGAAGCAACTGTTTCACTATTGAAAAGCGCCCGGGAAGCAGGTTTTACAGACACGAGTCAAATGAAAAACGACTTTCCTGAATCCATTACTTCAGAAATATATTAAGACAAACACATGAACCTTATATGCTTTTTGTGGAAGGAAAATACCTTAATCATCCTGAACTGGAAGTCGGTGAACGTTCCAGAATGAAAATTTTCAGGGTTAACCCAAACGCGGATATTCCGGTTGCTACGATAAAGTTATTGTTGGACAACGCCTTGGATTTATATCGGAACCGGACTATAAAACTAAGATAAAAACAAGTCGCTACGATAAATGAATTGCAATGTAATAAGGGTTTTATTGATCCGTAAGAAAAAAAACGCAACCAAATGCTGCCGTGCTCCGTCTTAAAGAGAAATAAAATCTCAATACGATGAAAAAAGTTACCCTGATTTCTGTTTTCTTATCTGTTATTCTCCTTGTTTCCTGTAATAAGGAAAATTCCGAAGACTTAAAAGTTGATTCATCGTTTTACGCTCTAAAAGATGGATCGTCATGGATCACGACTTCCTATCGGGCATATTATTCCAAAAGCGCAGGAAATTTCGCTTTAACCGGTGCAAAAAGAGATTCTGTTTATTACCAGGAAGAATGGCTGCATCTTTCATTCAGCATTTCGGATATTGGAGAAACCGGCGAAAGTACACCTTTTAATTCCCAATGGTACTATGTTGTTGGCGGCGATGCGATTGCCGACGCTTTTGAATTGGATACAACGTATCAGAATCAACTTGTAATTACCGCGTTGGATACGGTTAACAAGCATATTTCAGGTACATTTCTGGTTAAGTTAATTGGAGACAGCCATCATATCAGCCAGGGTGAAACGATGTTATTCAGAAATGGTGTTTTTGATTTAAATTATACCGATGTTGAGTAACGATTTTATTCGATTCAATGGTAATAGTCTTCTTCCGGACCTTTGAATATAATAACGCAAACGCTAGATCCGGTATTTTTTTAAAAAAATGTGGTTGAAGTATGCCCACCAAAACCAAACGTATTATTTAAAGCCATATTTACTTGCTTCTTAACAGCTTTGAGCGGTGTCAGGTTCAGGCGGTTATTAATTGCCTCGTCGGTTTCATGAAGGTTTATTATTGGTGGAATTAGCCCGTGAACCAAAGCTTTAATACCTGCAATTGCTTCTATGGCACCCGCAACACCCAATAAATGCCCAGTCATTGATTTTGTTGCGCTAACATTGATTTTATCCAAAAAAGAATCGAATACCGTTTCTATTGCTTTACGTTCGCTTATGTCACCAAAAATATTAACGCAATAAGATCGCTTTTCCTATCTATACTAGACAACAAGTAATTGTCGTATTCCGCCACTAATATTGTCGCATTTCCAACGCGAAATCATGGTTATTTTTAGCGAGATTTGTATTACATAAAACAACAATACGATGAGAAAAATAATTGTTTTATCCATGATCACCCTGGATGGAGTTTTGCAAGGGCCCGGCAGTCCTGAGGAAGATAATTCAGGCGGTTTCGAATATGGTGGCTGGGTAGCGCCTTATGACGACGATGTTTATGGCAGTGTAATACAGGAGGAGCTAAAACCTGCTGATTATCTTTTAGGTAGAAAAACTTTTCAAATCTGGGAAAATTACTGGCCAATACATGCCGAATTTTGGCCGGGCATCAATAATGGAGTAAAATACGTTTTATCGGGAACGGTGAAGGAAACGGAATGGAAAAACACAGTTTTCATTAATAATCTGAACGATATCAAAAAGATAAAAAAATCAGAAGGCTTGGACCTGCAGGTTTGGGGAAGCGGCGAACTTATTCAATTGTTGCTAAAAAATGATCTTGTTGACGAACTCAGAATCAAAATTCACCCATTGACATTAGGTAAGGGGAAAAAACTTTTCGACAATGGAACAATTCCGGCAGCATTTACAATAACAGATAGCATTGTTACTCCAGGTGGAGTTATTATTGCCAACTACAAAAGAGCAGGAGAAGTTAAAACGGGCACTATTGGGGCTTAAATAAAAAATGCTGACCTTGTATTGCAAGCTTAAAGGTTCTCAACCTTATTAAAGTTCCATGGAAGCTGAAATAAAAGTGTTTTGAAATCGGCAGCATTTCAATCCGAAAACCGTTACTTTTCCAAAAATCTCATAAAATCCTCCAAAATCAATTTATGGTCAAACGCAAGTTGTGGCAGATCATCCAAAGAAAACCATTTGGCTTCGGCAGCATCATCGCTGCCTTTTACGGGCTGCTTTTCTTTTAATTCAGCATAATGAACAACTGAAATCGTGCGATGGCGCGGATCGCGATGAATGGCATCGTAAGTTTTAAATTGAGTCATACGTTCTGCTTTGAAGCCGGTTTCTTCTTCGAGCTCACGTTTGCACGCTTCTTCCAGGGTTTCATCCAAATTAATAAACCCCCCGGGTAATGCCCATTGATGCAGAAACGGTTCACGGCCGCGTTGAATCAGTAAAACAAAAGTCGTTTCCTCTTCTTTTACAAAAACAATGGCATCGGTGGTTAATGCGGCACGTGGATATTTATAAGTATACATATTGGTTTAAAGTGTAAAGTGTAAAGTAAAAAGGCAAAAGGCAAAAGTTAAAAGTAAGTACACGTTAGTATTTCAGTTTTGTCTAATATATCCGCCAACTGCGACTGAACACTGCGACTGCCAACTGCGACTGAACACTTCGACTGCCAACTGAATACTGATCACTGAATACTGATCACTGAACACTGATCACTTCCTACTCCTTCCTCCCGGTTTTCCAGTATCTTAACACCAATAATACCAGGACAACTAAAATTACAATATAAATAAGCAGTTCAGTGCGTTCCATTGCTGTTGATAATTTTTTTCATCACTCGCATTTTATGGGTATAGCGTTGTGTATCGATATTAAAAATACCAAACTGATCCACATTATCGATACGCACTTTACCCGAAGCATGAATAATCTTATTCCGTTTCCAGATTATGCCTACATGCACAATGTTGCCTTCCTCATCGTCGAAAAAGGCCAAATCTCCGGGTTCGGCTTCATCGACAAAACTCAATGCAATGCCAGCTTTTACCTGTTCGCTGGCATCGCGTGGCAATTGTATTCCAATCATTTTGTAAATAATCTGAGTCAAACCGCTGCAGTCGACTCCAAACGGAGTTCGCCCTCCCCATAAATAAGGAGCGTTAAAATACTTCAATGCTTGCTTTATGGCTGTTTCTCTGGGATTATCGACGGTTCCGTATATCACTTCTCCTGTTGCAAGGTAAGTTTCCTTGGGTATTGAAAACTGCTTTAAATACGGCCGCCAAACCGGCAACGTACTGCCGGCAACCAGCATCAGGTTTTGCTCTTCGTTTACAGGCACAATGGTAATAATATCGGAGGTAACCGCTGTTGCGCTGTTTCGGATTTTCCCCAGCGAACGCGTTGGAATCGGTGTAATCATTTTTGAGTCGATCCAACCCTCATGACCGTCATATTCCAATTTCACATTGGTCCAACCCACCATTTGCTCACGCATTTCGAAATGCTCACCAAATAAAATTTGTGTAACCATCTCACTTTTTTCCGATGGTTCCCTGCGGACCGGAATAATACTTAGGTTCGAAATTCCGTAATTCATAAATATGTTATTGACGGTATATAGACAGTTTTTTAAACGGATTAATTTTTGACGCTTATCCAGGTACTTTTCTGTAATCACTTTTGATCAAAATAATTTCTTACTTTTATTTTTAGAAATCAGAAAACGCTCTGTTTGCACGCATCAACACAAAACTATGAAAAAAATGGATTTTGAAAAGGAATGAATTTATCATTTTTTGTTTTTGCGAATAATAAACAGAAATTTGTCGGATGATTTCAAATTCAATAAAACCGGTTCTCATAAATAAATTACAAAATGAAGAGCTCTATAAAAGAAACATTAAAAAGGTATACCCTGATATTTTACTGGTTGTTGGTGTTTGTTACTTCGGCCGTATTGCTGTTTCTGATACTGCCGGGTGAACCAAAATTCAAATACGAATATCAGAAAGGACTTCCGTGGAAACACGATAACCTGGTTGCGCCTTACGATTTTGCTATACTGAAGTCACCGGCAGAACTGGAAGCCGAAAAAGCGGAACAAACAAAATCTGTGATTCCGTATTTTACTTATGATACCACGCAATGGGCTTTAAATAAGGCAAAGCTGGAAGCCGATTTATTGAGTGGCCCCGATTCTGCCAACCAGAATGTGATAAAAGCTTATACGATTATTAAAGACGCCCTTGCTGAAATGTACAACAAAGGAATCCTGCTTTATTCGCTGGATAATTATCCTGAAATTTCGGGTAAGGCTGAAATTAAAAAGCGTATTGGCGCCAATGTTACAAAAATCGGGGTCGATAAACTTCATTCTGAAAAAACAGCTTATAACGAAATTCACAGCCGTATCCTGGAACTGGAGAAAATGTTTCCTTCGTTAAAAAACTGGCTTAGCGCTATTTCTCCCGAAAAATATATTGTTTCGAACCTTATTTACGATGAAATAACTACCAAAAAGGAAATTGATGAAATAACCGCTAATATTTCGCCCAGCCGAGGAATGGTGCAAGCAGGCGAACGTATTATTCTTGAAGGAGAAATTGTGGATGCGCAAAAGTTCCAGTTACTCGAATCGCTGAAAGTCAGTTATGCACAGGAACACGGAAAAGGAATCGATCGTTATCTCGTTTCAATTGGTAAAGGTATGTTTATTGTTTCCTTGCTTATACTCATTTTTGCCTTCCTGTATATTTACCGGAACGATGTGTTGAGGCAGGCGCGAAAGCTAACCTTCCTCATGTTGTTTATGGTGGGCATGGTTTTAATTTCAAGTTTTATCAATACATTTCCAAACCTGCATATTTACCTGGTTCCACTGGCAATCTTTCCAATTATTGTACGCACTTTCTTCGATTCGCGAACAGCTATTTTTATGCTAATTATCACAACTATTCTTATTGGCTTTTATGCGCCAAATAATTATGAATTTATACTTCTGGAAGTTTCAGCCGGAATAGTTGCTGTTTTCAGCCTGAATAAGATGCACAGGCGTGTTCACCTCGTGCTGGCAACAATTTGGGTATTTTTAACCTATGTAGTTGTTTACACTGCCCTGAGTTTTATTCATGAAGGAACTTTAGCCGATTTCAATTATAATATGTATAAATGGTTCGTAATCAGCAGTGCATTGTTACTTGCTGTATATCCTTTAATTTACATTTTTGAAAAGTTGTTTGGCTTTATTTCGGATGTTACGCTTATCGAAATTTCGGACAGCAACCAACCGCTGTTGCGAAAGCTGGCAGAAGAAGCGCCGGGCACTTTCCAGCATTCAATGCAGATTGCCAATCTTGCAGAAGAAGTAATTCTTAAAATCGGCGGAAACCCATTCCTGGTGCGTGCTGGCGCTTTGTATCATGATATTGGTAAAATATCGAAACCCAACTTCTTTATCGAAAACCAGGTTGTTGGTTTAAATCCGCACGATGGAATGAGCTATTTAAAAAGCGCTGAGGTGATAATCGACCATGTACATAACGGTGTGAAGATGGCCCAAAAACATAAACTTCCTGAACCTATCGTCGAATTTATAGCTACACATCACGGAACTACAAAGGCGAATTATTTCTTTTTAAAACAGACCCAGGAAAACCCGGATACTAAAGTGGACGAAAAATCGTTTGCATATCCGGGCCCATTACCACGATCAAAAGAAGCTGCTGTTGTAATGTTAGTCGATGGTATTGAAGCGGCATCGAGAAGTTTAAAGGATAAGACCTACGATAATTTGAGAGAGTTAATCAATAATATGATTGACCAGAAAATAAAGATGAAACAACTTGATAAATCGGAATTAACGTTTAGCGACATCGATATTATTAAGGAAACCTTATTAAATAAGTTAATAAATATATATCACATAAGGATTGAGTATCCAAAAGAAGATAATTAAGAAAATGAAATTAATTTTGTTATTGAATTCCAAGTATTAAAGTCATAAAAAAGAAATATGAAAACATTGATAAAATTTTTATTCCTGAGTATATTTTTAACAGGAATAGTTATAAGTTGCAAAGATGAACCCACACCTGAGCCCGGAAAACAAGAAGCGCCAAAGTTAACGCAAGACATAAACAATTTTATTAAATCGGTTATGGATGATGTTTATTTATGGTATGCTCAACTGCCAACAATCGACATCAGGTACGAATTCGATCCGATGGAATATTTTGACAAACTATTATATACCGATGATAAATGGTCGTTTGTAACCGACGATGTGCAGGCACTGGAAAACAGTTTTGAAGGCATTGAGAAATCGTATGGTTGGTCACTGGCTTTCGGCCGTTTTTCGGATACTAAAACCATCTTTGCTTTGGTTGAATTTGTTTATCCTGACACGCCTGCCGAAATCGCGGGTTTCAAACGTGGCGATATTATTTACGAAATGGACGATGCCGATATTACCGATGACAACTACATGGATTTACTGAACGGTGACAACACTAAAGTCTCTTATGGCCAATACGTTGAAGGAACAGGCATTACAAATGTTAAATCTGTAAGCATGACTTCGAAAGAGTTAAATCTCGATCCGGTTCAGTTTAGCAAAATAATAGAAGAGGGCGGCAAAAAAATCGGTTATCTGTTTTATGCACAGTTTATCGACAACTATAATTCAAGTCGTCGATACCGCGCTTCAGCACTTTTAATGATGCAGGCGTAACCGACGTTATACTCGACTTAAGATATAATCCGGGCGGAACAAGTTCGGCAGCACAACATCTTACCAGTTCGCTGGCCCCGCTCAGTGTAGTAAACGGAAACGAAACGCTGGTAACATTTCAATGGAACGATAAATACCAGGAATACTGGGAAAACAACAGTGTTCAGAATCAGCTTCAGATTAATTTTTTAAATTCAGTACCAGTCAAAATGAACCTGGATAAAATCCATATTATTACCGGTACGGGTACTGCATCGGCTTCGGAATTATCCATTACCGGGTTAAAGCCCTATATGGATGTTATTACCGTTGGTGAAACTACATACGGAAAATACACAGCTTCCATTACTTTAAAACCGGAAGATTATTATGTAAACGAATCGACATACGCTGATTTTGATAACTGGGCAGTGCAGCCAATTATTTTGCGTTATGCCAATTCGCAGGGAGTTACCGATTTTAAAGATGGTTTTGCACCTGATATCGCGGTTGAAGATGATCTATTCTCACCAACACCTTTAGGCGATAAAACGGAAGCATTGTTAAAAGCTACGATCGAAGATATTACCGGAACCGAAATCGTAGCAAAGAAAAGCGCTAAGGTCAGGAACTATGAAATTTTTGATCGTGGTTTTTCCCGGTTCGATGCCAACAAACGCGAAGTGTTGCTAAATAACATCGACAAAAAAGAATTACTGAAATAATCATTTCAATTTATAATTAAGAAAGAGGGTAAAATCGATTGTTTTACCCTCTTCTTTTTTGAAATTATGATAGACAAGATCCTATTGATGCTAATCGCGTTTTACTGAACCTAATCCATCGATATACTGTGTAACTTTTGGATCGCCTTTATAACTCACTTTTCCAACGCCTTGAATATTAGCTTTAAGCGACTTTGTAGCATACACACTTCCGGTTCCAAAACCTTCAATTTTAAATTCTACATTTTTCGCTTTTAAATCATCGGCATCCACATGCCCCGCACCTGAAATGCTTACCTCCAGATTTTCAGTAACGCCGTCAAGTTCAACCAATACGCCTCCTTCACCAACAATCCGGACATCGTTTGCCTTTAAATCGAGTTCAACTTTTGCACCGCCTTCAACATGAACAAACAGATCGTTTAAATCGAGGTAACCTCTGGTTTTTACATTTGCCCCACCTTCAATTTTCAGTTTTGTGAGATCGTTAAATGTAATATACAGATTAATGCGATCCCATTTGTACCACTCGCGGTCGAGCTTTATCTTTAATTCATCGTCATCTTTCCTGATAATAAGATCATCAAAAGCATCTTCGTCGGTTGATTTCACCGTTAATCCACAGGTTTTATCCTGAATGAGATATACCTTATAGCTGCCTTCGAGATATACTTTTGAAAATTCACCTTTGTTGTACGTTTTCGATACCCATTCGGAATCGTCCTGGGCAACTGCAGATATTGCAAAAAGTATTACAAACATTGAAATAAGTATGGTGCGGCTCATTATTGTAAGTTTTATAGTTCGACAGCCTAAATTAGTTTATTGAATATTGCACCACATTCAAATTTCGATGAATGCCAGTTATTTATAGACGAAAATACGATAGTTATCCACCGTTGAATGCGAGGTTAAAAATTCAGGTATTTTGTTTTAATGTCCGAAGAAAGAGCAACGCATAAATTACGAAGCCAAAACCAATAATTGCAACCAAAATATCCATTAAACTATGCCCTTTCAGCCGGCTAAAATCGCGCCATATATAAATAGCCGCACTTGCCAGCAATACAAATTGCAAGCTAATAAACTTTGCACTCACATTTTTTATTTGCTTATAACTGATAAAAATCCAGATAATACCTAAAAGCATCAACAAGGAGCCTTCCAGAAACATATTGTAGATAATTTTAATAGTTCCCCAAATTACCGGCACTACACCGAGAATCATTAACGATCGGGATAAGCTCTTTCTTATCTTCTTTCTTGCCGTTTCATTTTCAATGTCGGGAATAATGGAAAATTTTAACGGTTCAACCGCATAATCTTCTGAAATAAGATCCTGCTCCGAATTTATAATACCACGTTTTATGGCTTCCTGAATGGCCTGTATTGCAGCTTCCTTACGGTAATGTTTTCGCTTTTTTAAAATGGCAATAATTTCCTCATCAGGATATTCGGCATACAGCTTTTCATAGTCGGGTTCCTCGTATTCTTGTTTTGATTTTTCAGTCATTTTAAAATACTTTTGTACATTGAAAAATCTTTCATCCGTATCAATCAAATAAAAAAAACAAATAAAGATGTATAATTTTGAATATAAAAATCCTGTAAAAATTATTTTTGGGAAAGACTCTATTCCGAAACTTGGAAATGAAATACCAAAAAATGCAAATATACTTTTAACTTTTGGCGGTGGCAGTATCAAGAAAAACGGTGTTTATGACCAGGTGATTCAGGCTTTGAAAGGAAACAGAATTTCCGAATTTGGCGGGATTGAACCAAACCCGTTGTATGAAACCTGCATGAAAGCTGTAGAAATCATTAAAAATGAAAATATTGACTTTTTACTATCAGTTGGTGGAGGTTCGGTTTTGGATGCCACAAAATTTATTGCAGCAGCAACTTTGTTCGAAGATGGCGATCCATGGCGGATTCTCTCGCACAAAGCCAATGTAAAATCTGCGTTGCCTGTTGGTGCAGTTTTAACTTTGCCTGCAACAGGCTCCGAGATGAATGGGACGGCTGTAATTTCAAGAGCTTCCGTTCAGCAGAAAAAAGCATTTGCATCGCCTGAAGTTATGCCTCAGTTTTCTATTCTCGACCCGAAATGTGTTTTTTCACTACCCGACCGGCAAGTGGCGAACGGCATTGTCGATGCGTTTATTCATGTTATGGAGCAATACCTGACTTTTGATGTAAACTCACCTGTTCAGGATCGCTTTGCTGAAGGAATTCTGCAAACATTAGTGGAGGAAGGGCCTAAAGTGCTTGCAAACCGAACCGACTATGACGCAGCCGCCAATTTTATGTGGTGCGCAACCATGGCTTTAAACGGCTTAATTGGCTGTGGCGTAGCCCAGGATTGGGCAACGCATGTTATAGGCCACGAACTCACTGCTTTTCACGGAATTGATCACGCCAGAACACTTGCGATCGTTTATCCCGGGATTATGAACCTGAAACGTGAAAACAAAAAAGAAAAAATCCTGCAGTATGGCGCAAGAATCTGGGGAATTACCAGTGGAACCGAAAGTGAACGCATTGACGCTTCAATTGCAAAAACAGTTGAGTTTTTTGAATCGCTGGGAGTTTCAACAACTTTACCGGAGTATGATGTACCGAAAGACACTATCGGGAAAATTACATTACGATTTAAAAATAATGGTTATAAGCTGGGCGAAAAAAGCGATATCGATTTCCGTGAAATTGAAAAGATACTGGAAAGCAGGATGTAGGTGCTTCCACTGACCCCTCCACAGGCTAAGCTTTATACATAAATATGAATTTTATAAATGCAAGAAAATAAGAAATAGATAATAAGCCCGCCTGATACGGAACGGGCAGGGAATAACGAATAAAAAAGTGTTCAAAAAATAAAAAAACGAAAGAATATTTCCTGATTTCTTATTTGTTATTCGATATTTCTTATTTAAACCGTTCATAATTTTTTCTAATTTATATTCCCAAAAAGATGTGTATAAAGAGTAGCCTCCACAGGAGGGGAATAAGAAAAAAGATTTCGGGCATAAATCCCCGGGAAATTTTAAGTTGTAACAAAGAGTTATCTGGTGAATTGTTACTTTAAAACTTAATTCTTATTTCTGCTGATATATTCTTCTATTAACTGGTCATAACCAAAAATGAGCTGTTGCAGAATTTTATTTTGCGCATTGAATTTAACTGAACCGATTTGCTTTACAGGTAAAATTTTTGGCGAAGTTCCGGTAATAAATACCGATTCAAAATTTTCCAGGTCGTTAGTATAAACATCATTTTCCTGAACGTTTATTTCCAAATCACCGGCAGCCTGAATAGTTTTGGTTCTTGTAATTCCAGGCAAAACCACATTGCCAGGCGGAGTAATAATTCTGTTATCGTTTATAAAAAACACATTGCTCCGGCTTCCTTCAGTTATTCTTCCAAAATTGTCAACCAGTAAAACCTCGTAATAATTTTTCTCTTTCATAAGGTTATCGGCTTGTTCTCTTACACTGGTTTGAAATATTTTGGCAGTCGGATTTTTTCTTTCTGCACGTAGAATACCACAATCTACTCCTGATTTATAAAGTTCATTTTCAGGATATTTATGGTATAGAAAAAAAGCTTTGAAATCTTCTTTCAAGGAAATCAGGATATTTCCGAGATTAACCTTGTTTGCCGATATCAGCCGGCTTAAAAGTGATTTTATTTGCTTGTCGGAAAAATTAAGGTTAATGCCTGATATTTGTGCTGAATTACGGAGCCGTTTCAAATGATCTTCCAAAAATAACGGAACCGCTTTTTCTACCCGTAAAACTTCATAAACGCCACCTTCGTATTTCTGTGGAATAAATTCGGAAACCGGTTTTAATTCATCGTTTAAAATAAAATAGCTGTGAATCGGTGAAATTGCCATTCGCTTTCTTTTCAGCAAAAATACAGATTTGTACTTATTCGATTAGCGGAAAGAAATAATTTGTGATTGATTTATTAAAACTATAAAGCTATTTCTAATTTGCAACTCCTCCATTATATTGCAAGGCTTCAAGAACTGCATTTTTGTAACTCCTGCCAATTGGAAGCTCTTTTCCGGGAACTTCGATACATTGTGCTGTAAACGCCTCGATTTTGGCGCATGAAACAATATATGACTTATGAATTCGCAAAAAACCTTCGGAAGACAGTTTTTCTTCCATATTTGTCATGCTGGTTTTTGTGACAATTTTTTTCTTATCGGTATAAATCTGAACGTATTCGCTTAAACCTTCCACATACAAAATCTCGTTCAAATTAACTTTTATTACCCTTTTGTTTTCCTTCACATAAATAAAAGGTTCTTCCACCTGGCTCATTTCCACCATCGGATTATTTGATTGTACTTCGTCCTGCGTTACCTGGTAATACTTATTCACCGATTTCAGAAACCGTTCAAAAGTTATGGGCTTAAGCAAATAGTCGACCACATCGAGTTCAAAACCATCGATTGCATATTCCCGGTACGCAGTTGTAATTACAACTTTGGGCGGATTTTTTAATGTTTTCAGAAATTCGATACCAGTTATTTGTGGCATCTGAATGTCCATAAACATCAAATCTACCTGGTTGGTTCGCAATTCATGTAAGGCTTTCATAGCATCGCCACATTCAGCAATAATATTAAAATTCTCGAGTTTGCCAATGTGGCTGCGCATTAAATCGCGCGCGAGTGGTTCATCATCAATAATTAGGCAATTTGTTTTCATCTGTTTGTAGTTTTACCGGATTTTTGAGAAAAACAGATGGAATACGACACATAAAAAATGGTTATGTCGAAAAGAATACTCTCCACTTTTTGTTTCATGTTTTCCCAATTGTTTAATCTAATGGCTAAAAATAATCCTGCAACGAACACTGTTTCTGTTACGCATTAGTCCCTTTTTTACGCTTTCGTTACACTATTTTCAGTTAAAAATTTCTAAACTGTATTCAATATAATTCTCATCAATATTTTCAATTAACCTGTATTTACCCTGAAATCCGTATGTTAACCGTTTCCTGGTAATTTCGGTGTCTTCATTTTCTTTTATTCTGAATTCATTTTCACTCCAAAAACTAAATGTGTAGAGTAAATATTTCTTTTCTGCTTTTATTAAGACTGTACTTTCGAAGGAATTGTTACACGAATAAGCCATTTTTATTGCATTGTTTATGAACGGCAGTAACAAAAGAGGCGGTAAAGTGTATTTCTGAAGCTTGCCATTTACCATGAAATTACTGTTCAAACGATTATCCAGTGCGTGTTTATGTATATCGAGATATTCCTCCATTAATTTTGATTCGAGATAGAGTGAAATGAGCTCATCTTTTCCTTCGTACAGGAAACGGTTCAGGAAATTCGAGATTCTGATTATCATCTCAGGGACTTTTTCAGGAACTGTGTCCATAATTATTTCAAGTTCTTCAACCAGTGAGAAGATTAATTTAGGCTGAAGTTGAAAACGGTATAGTTCAAGTTCGGTTTCAGTCTTGGTTTGCTGAAGCTCTTCGTTTATATTTTCAGACCTGTACCACGAAAGCCCAACTTTAATAGCCAGAAAAATTAAAATGACATAATGATTACCAATTCCGCTGATGATGATATTTTTTGGATTTAAATATCCGGGAGAAAACATTTTTTCAGGAGCAAAAATCCGAAAAACAATTTCGTTACTCACCACCAGTTCGATAACCGAAAAAACAAGCAGAAAAAGAAAAAGTCCTGCAACGGCAGAAATATATTTTCCACGGAAAAAAGTTTTTGGCAGCAACCAATACGCAATTAAATAAGTATGGACCATAAAAACCGGTAAGGTAACCAGGTAATACATCAGCCACACAAAATATTGACGCGCGCTTTCGCCTATACTCTGAATAATTGTAAACGAAACTACCCAACTGAGCCAGAACAATACGTGCAGCAACAAATCACTTTTCCTGATATGTATTTTATTCAGTTCCAATTTATTCGGTCAATTCAATATTAACTTTAAATGAGTTTTCGGTTTCGGCAATGTTCAGCTTAAACCCGTTGGGCGAGTACATAATTTCGAGCCGCTTTTTCAGGTTATTCAATTGAAATGGTTCGTTTTTACCAGAATCCTGTTTCCCGGGTTTTTTCGGCATGCTGTTTTCTGCAGAAATAGCAACTTTTCCTTCTTTGGTTTTCACATCAATTTTTATC
This sequence comes from uncultured Prolixibacteraceae bacterium, assembly GCA_963821855.1. Classification (GTDB taxonomy): domain Bacteria; phylum Bacteroidota; class Bacteroidia; order Bacteroidales; family Prolixibacteraceae; genus Draconibacterium. Next base: position 622,919 of record CAWGFJ010000008.1, read on the forward strand.
CAGGGTGTTCCTGCATCGAGGCTGCTACCGTGTTTAAAACAGTTTTCTGCCAAAATAAAAAGTATCATTGGCGGAATAAAAAATGTTTGAAAATCGCCTTCTTTTAAAAATTCCACTTTTAACCGTTCGCCATAACGTAGCTTTTCGAGTTGAATAAAATTTTCAACTAAATCGACTTCCTGCTGCAAAACCACAAATTCCTTTTGAATTTCTTCGATAATATATTTCAACACAATTTTTATGCGCTTAATTACATCCTTTGTTTTGGAAGGATTCAGTAGCGATAAAGCATACAGGTTATTTATTGTATTGAACATAAAATGCGGATCGAATTGCGACTGAAATAGTTTACGTTGAGCTTCTTTTGTCTGAATTTCGAGAATTTTATGATTGTGTTCGGCATACATAAAATCTTTGATAAATATTGTAATACAAAATAAGGCAACAATAAAAGTCATGTCTTTTGTATTTAGTATAATAAGCCGAAGATTGAGAATGCCCTGCCGATCGAAATTTTCGGGTGAAATTGCGAAATAATAAATCTGGTCGGAAGCTAACAGTTTCAATGCCGAAAGTCCGATTCCAACCAAAATAAAAAGAATTAAAAACCACATTATTTTTCTTTTTAACAGAAATTCGGGAATTAACAGGAAAATAGTGAGATATGCATAACTAAAGAAAAAGCATGCATTGATAAAGGTTAGCAATAATGCATGCGAGAAACTTTCTGTATTTTTCTGTAAAAACAAAATACCTGCAAAAGCAAGCACTGTTAACAGGAAAAAAAGAATGTGCCTGCTCACACGAAATTTTAGATTACTATCGAACAATAACCTGTTCATTCATTTTTTATCACAAGATTTACGACAAAAGTTTTCCTGTTATTTTCCAGGTTCAGATTATAATTATCGGCATAAATTAATTCGAGCCTTTTTTGCACATTTTGCAAACCTATTCCGTCGCTGTTTTCGTTAATATGCTTTTTCATTTGCGGAACGCTGTTTTCTGCAAAAAATACAATTTCATAATTTCTTACCGTAATTTTAATGAAAATAAATGGTTTATCCGGGTCATTGCGGCTACCGTGTTTAAAACAGTTTTCCACAAAAGTGAAAAAGAGCATTGGCGCAATTTTTTTACTTTCAATTTCGCCTGTAACTTCAAAAGTAATTTTCAGCCGGTTGTCGTATCTGAGTTTTTCGAGGTCGATATAGTTTTGTATTAACTGAATTTCCTTTTCTAATTCAATCTCCGGTTCATTGCATTCGTATAAAACCGAACGCAATAATTCGGAAATTTTAGCAATGCCTTCCGATGTTTTTCCCGATTTTTCCAGCGAAAGCGCATACAGGTTATTCAATGTATTAAACAGAAAATGTGGATGTAACTGGGCTTTTAAAAGATTCAGTTCCGACTCAAGATGTTGCTTTTCAATCACGTGTTTTTCCTTTTGCTGTGCAAACCATTTCTTAATAATTTTAATTGCAAAAGCTATGGCAACCATAAAATTGGTTTCGAGCATCAGGTACAAAAAAGTAACACCAAAAAGCGAATTCCAGGTAACAGGCAATGCGTTCAGCCTGCGCAAAAAAATACGCTCGCCGAGTGTTACTAAAAAAATTAAAGCTATTTCGAGGAAAACAGTAAGAATTACTTTTCGCTTTTTCAGGTAAAACGGAAGAATAACATAAATTGTGGTATATGTTGCAATCATTACAAATGGCAGCATGCAAAGCGATTCAAGCAAATACCAACCATAGTCGTTTCCATATTTGCCATATATGGAACCAAAAAAACAGCACGTAAAAAATCCAAAAGAGAACGTGGGAAAAGATTCGTTTATTTAAATAGATGAAGATCGTTTTCAAATCACAATTTTATGTATTACGTGTAAATATTTTAGCCGTTTTTATAAAATCCGGTTATAATTAAAACTGTATTAGGCAACACCTTCAAAATACTTTAAAATCTATGTTTCCTTTGTCGGTTCGTTTTTGCATATGTTTTAAATCGCAATCTTTTATTCCTGAGTATTTCCGGCGGCTAATAACAGAAAAGCCCTTCGTCCTCTGACGAAAGGCTCTGTTTTTCTCATACTTCTATGAAAAAAATTGCGCTGTTTAATTATTTTAAAAATTTGCCTGATATTCTTCATTCACCATATCCGGGAAATAGCAGGCTATAAGACCGAGTAGTTCATCGTTTGTCTTTTTGTTCTGGCAGATTACACGTTGAGCATAATAACTTACCTTGTTCATTTTGGCATCGATTTCTTCTTTGGGTAATTCCTGGTATTTTTTGTCCATTTTCTTCACCCCAAATACATTTTTGTTACAGGCGTACAGAATTTCAAATTCATCGGAACGAACAACAAATGTTGTACAGTCTTTGTCTTTCACCAAACCAATTCGAATCGGCTCTTTGGTATTTTCATAAGTAAGATCATAAGTCTCCAGCACTTCTTTTCCCACAACCATCGGTGCATCCGATTTTACAATTGTATATTTACCAAATTCAGTCAGCGAATTTCCGGATAACGACTGACCATCCCTGATTTTTGCTTTTGTTCCTAAACTAACCAGTGCCATGCAAATTGTAAGAATAAATAATTTTGTTTTCATTTTAATACTTGTTTAATGTTTCGTTAAATCAAATATATATAACACCCTGACACTATTTTTTTTATTTCAACTACCAACCCGTTTATAACCATAAAACAGTAAAAAATACCTGCAAACCTGTTTTGTGGCTTTTTAACCTGTTTTGCCGGTTGTTGGTTGCCAAAATGTGTTGTTTGCAGATTGAGCATGTAATTTGACCCGGTTTAGCAGAAAAAAATTGATAGATTTTACAAAAACCATTGACTTGAATTTATGGCGAAATAGCAGAAAACAGAATTCAATAATGGTGACAGCAAATCTGACAGATTCTTGTTTTTGTCATCTCAAGTGTTCACCCATATTTTATGGGCATAATAAGGCGATGACTGATAATCGGAGCTGTCATTTCGAAAGAGGTACGAATGAGAAATCTGTTTCATCTGAGAGAGATTTCTCCTCGCATACTCGTCGAAATGACAAACCTCTTTACAATGTTTGTTATGCCTATAGCGAAAATTATGAAATTGAGATTATTAACAGCCTGGGGCAAAAAGTATTTTATAAAAGTGGAAACAAAAACACAAAAATTAATACGCAAAATTTAGAAGCGGGGAATTATGTGGTTATCGTTACAACATACTCAGAAAGTGGTTACAAAAAAACTTATTAAGATGTAATTATCACTCGGTTATGTGTAACCCACATTCCTTTTTTCCGGCGCCTTGCTCCCACCACCAGCGGCCTGCACGAAAATCTTCACCCGGACGAATGGCGCGCGTACAAGGTTCGCAACCAATGCTAACAAATCCTTTATCGTGCAGAATATTGTACGGAACGTGATATTCTTTCACATAGGCTTTAACTTCTTCAAGTGTCCACTCAAGAAGCGGATTGAATTTTATAATTTCGTTTCCTGCGTCCCATTCAAATTTCTGCATATCCTTGCGGTTTTCCGATTGTTCTGACCGTAAACCGGTAATCCATATTTTATTGCCCTTCAGCGCTCGTTTTAAAGGAATTACTTTTCGGATAAAACAGCATTCCTTTCTGTTTTCGAGTGACTCATAAAAACTGAACGGCCCCTTTTTATTTACCATTTCTTCTACTTTGTCGGCTGGCGGAAAATAGGTTTTTATGGGTTTTTTATATTTATCGATTGTGCTGTTATAAACTTTATACGTTTCACTAAACAGTCGTCCTGTGTCCAGTGTAATAACTTTTATATCGAAATCGTTTCTAAAAATCATATCCGTCATTACCTGGTCTTCGTATCCAAAGCTCGTAGTAAAAATTACTTTCCTGGGATATTCTTCTACAATATGTTTTAAAACCTCAGTTATTGGTTTATCTGAATAACTGGCATTTAATTTTGTAACAAGTTCTTCTCCGATCATATCATTAAAATTTACTCCACATACAAAACTAATCCTTTTAAATATTCACCTTCCGGATGATATATATTCACCGGGTGATCGGTCGGTTGCGTTAACTGATGAAGGATTCTCACATTTTTCCTGGCAATGGCTGCAGCCGAAAAAACAGCTTCGCGGAATTTTTCCCTTGAAACCACCTGCGAACACGAGAAAGTAAACAAAATTCCACCACTTTTTATTTGTTCGAAAGCTCTTGTATTTATTCGTTTATAACCTTTTAAAGCCTGTGGCAAAGTATCGCGGTGTTTTGCAAAAGCCGGCGGATCAAGAATTATCAAATCGTATTTATCCTGAATATCTTTTAAATATTCAAATCCATCGGCAACAAAAGCTTCGTGTCGCTTGTCGCCCGGAAAATTCAACTCCACGTTTTCCATGGTTAAATCGATGGCTTTTGCCGAAGAATCTACAGAATGAACAAGATTTGCACCGCCTTTCATCGCATAAAACGAAAATCCTCCGGTATAACAAAACATATTCAACACTGTTCGGCTTTCCGCATATTTTTGAACCAATAACCGGTTTTCGCGCTGATCGATAAAAAATCCGGTTTTCTGGCCTTCTTCCCAATCTACTTTAAACTTCAGGCCATATTCCAATACTTCTGTTCCGCCACTTCCTTTGCTGTACAGATACCCATCTTCGGGCTGAATATCGGCTTTGTACGGAAGTGTTTTTGTGCTTTTATCGTAAATGGCTATTAGTTTTTCACCTATAACTTCCTGTAATGCTTTTGCAATTTCTTCGCGAATAAGGTACATACCAACCGAATGCATTTGCATTACCGCAGTTCCATTATAAAAATCAATAATCAGGCCGGGCATTCCATCACCTTCAGCATGAACAAGGCGAAAGACATTGGTTTCCTTATTTTCGGTAAATCCCAGCGATTTTCTATATATCCATGCACTTTCTATTTTACTTTTCCAGAATTCGTAATCAGGAATAATATCAGAAAACGATACGATACGAACTAAAATAGAACCTACCTGATAATGCCCGATTCCCAAAAATTCATCGTGATTGGAATATACTTTAACCAAACTTCCTTCGATTAATGGACCATACGTTTTTTTTACAGCGCCTGAAAACACCCATGGATGAAATCGTTTTAAGGATTGATCTTTCCCCGATTTTAACACTATTTTTGTCAGTTCTCCGGGCATAAATTAAGCGTTGGAAAAATTATTGTAAATCTCGAGCGCAGCCCACGCATCGGTTGCTGCATATATTTTTTGGGCATCGGAAAGCGACTCGGCTTCCCAGTTGGAAAGCTGCTGCCCTTTTGAAATACGGAAACCGCAGGTTATTGCTGTAAGTTTCTTTAGGCTGAAATTGGTAATTCCAAGTTCCTTTGCATGATCCTGAAGTTCCACAAATCCGGCAGGTTCAAATTTTCGCAGTTGCTGTAAAACCTTAATATCGTCGTGAATGGCAACACCTGGTTTTAAAATGTTCGGATTAGCAAGAATTTCACCTATCTCCGCCGGAAGTCCAATATGGCTGAGCCTGAACAAATATGCATACGTTCGGGTGGAAAGCTGCAGTAAGGCAACCTGGTTAATTACTCCTTTTTTGAACGATGGTTTTGTTTCGGTGTCAAATCCGATAATTTTTTCTTCGGATAGAATATTAGCTGCTTTTCGTACTTCATCGTACGAATCAACAACAACTATTTCTCCTTCAAACCATTTTAACGGCAGCTCCGTAAGTTCCTCTTTTGTAATACTTTCCTTAAACATTTTCGAATTTTCATTAGCCGAAGCAAGACTAGAATCTGTTGAACATTTTCGGTTCAATCCTTATCGTCTTCTTCCGTTCCCCAAAACTTATCCAGCCATTTCGGATTTCCTTTTCCCGGCTGAATATCGTCACTGTTATTGCGATAATCGCTAAAATCGGTATCGCCGTAAACCAGCATATGAATCGCTCTTAACACATTCACCAATTCCTGTCCCCAGAATACTTCGAAATGAAGAATACATTCATTGAGCGCATCGTTCATTAACTCTTCATTTCCAATGCTGTACGAAATCAGGAAATTCTTTAAATCCTGGTAAACATCCATTAAATTTTCTGAAATACTGGCAGTTACCTTTTCCTGTCCAAACTGAATGTTTGGATCGAAAACTTCGTAATAACTGTCGTTTTCATTCAGCAACTGCAGCCACTTATCCAATAAAATATTGTACTCGAATTCGCTTACATATTTTTCCGGTTCCTCGTCGAGTAACTGTTCGGATTTTGGCAATACTGCAGCTTTCAGATATAACAATGGAAGCAGTTTTTGAAGTTTCTGCAGGTTTGATTCCACAGAAAATTTTGCAACATTCTCAATGGTGGAACAATATTCGTTTGCAACAGTAACAAATTCCACCACATTTTTAGAATATACCAATTCGTGTACTTCCATATGCATTCTGTAAAACTCATGCAAAAGTAAAAAAGATTTTCAAGATTGGCTTAAACCGCCTGGTTGTGTTAACAAACCACAAAAAAGCTATACCTTATATCGCTGACAGATTTGACGATAAGGGCAATATTCGCAGTGTTCGATATGTGGTGTCTGGTTAAATTCATTTTCAGGAGAATAAATTTCAGATAACAACATTTTGAGATGTTCGATGAATTCAGTTTTAATTTCGCTGAATGAAAATTCACTCCTGTTTCGTTTAACTGAAGGATCAAAATTGTCAGCAAAAAAACTTCGAAGCCCGTAAATCACAGGTTGAATTTCAGCTATATTCATTTTTTCAGAAAGTATCCACGAATAAATTACCGCCTGCAAAATTTCTTTCTTCGGATCTTTTAAATTTTTTTTAAACAAATCACCAACCTCAGAAAACGACGTGCTTTTTACATAACCGGTTTTATAGTCCAGCACTCTTGTTTTTCCATTTACGCGGTCAATCCGATCGACAATTCCTCCAATATAGATTGGTTTAACTGTATCATCAACCTGAATGTTTAGCTGCTGTTTATACCGTTCTTCAAGACTTACAATTGTAAATGGTGCTAAATCTTTGTCGAGGTTAAAAAGCTGGTTGAGGTAAGTTTTTACATTTTCGTAGATTAATACCGATTTTCCTTCGAGTTTTACCTGCTTTATATTTTCTGCATTTTCATTAAAATAATGTTTTGCAATTTTTTTCAGAATTTCATTTTCAATCAGCAGCTTATTCTTCTGAATATTTTCAATGTCGGTTTTGTTGAAAACATTTCCTGTAAATGGCTTGTAAAGTTCATGAATTGTATCGTGAAAAATATTTCCGAAAATCAGGCCGTCAATTTCTTCTTTCACTTCGTCGGGTTCGGGCAAGCCGGCAACATAGCGAAAATAAAAGCGCAAACTGCATTGCAAATAAATATTAATGGCGCTGGGCGAAAGCGGATGATCAATATTGTTTTGATTTAACAATTGCTGCACTATGCTTTCGTTGCTTTTTACAGCAATTGGAAGTGGCGGCTCGTTGGCAAAATAAAAATCAAGGTTAATTTTTTCAGGTTTTTGCGCCGAATCGTAACGAAGCTGGTAACCATACCGGCTTAATTCGCCTGTATTTATTCCTTCTTTCAGAACACTGTAGGTCGCGGAAATATTTTTCGAACGTTGAATTAGCCGGTAGAAATAATAGGCATACATCGCATCCTGTTCGTCGATTCCCGGCAAGCCAAATCCTTTTCGAATATTATGCGGAATAAACGATGGAGAAGTAAAAGTTCGCGGCCATTTGTTTTCATTTAAGCCAAGAATAATGAGATTTTTGAAATCGAGACAACGGGTTTCCAGGATTCCCATTACCTGAATTCCGCTTAAAGGTTCGCCTTCGAATGCTACTGAAACACCTCCCAAATATTGGTTAAACAAACGAAAATAAACAGGATTACCAATTTCACGTTTTTGTTCGACGACGACATTCCTAATTACAGAATCCAGCTTTTCAATGCTTTGATAAATCACATATATTATTTCCAAAAGCATTTTGTTTTCTGTTTCCGATGTTTTCATCATTTGATAAATTTCGGCCAGAACTTTCAGAAAATAAGAACCATAAGATTCCACCTTTGCCGGAATCGAAAATATAAGCTGATGAACCGGACTAAAATAAATTTCGGACAGTGGTATGGAAATTTTATTTTTTTGCTGAATCTCTTTTAAAAATTTATCGACTTTATCATTGTTCCATTTTGCCAGAAGTTGATGATTTAAAATATCGGTTACATAGCGGTAATAGGCCACAGCTTCTCCATTTTCCGAAATCCGTGCGTTTTTTAAAAGATTGGCGAGCAACATTAAAAAACCGTAAATCATCGAATTTTTAACCGGATAACCCATGGTTACGTTCACTGTTCCGATTTCAGGCGGAATGGCGCCCAACGCCGAAAACAAAAGCGATTCGTCGGCTAATACAATGGCAGTGTTATCAAATTCAGGTTTGTAATCGTTTTTTGTTTCAAGCAGAAATGAGGGTATCTGTTGTGACTGTCCGTACACCGATGAAACTGCCAGCAGCTTTATATTTTTATTTTCACCAAATAAATTTTCGTTGAAATAAAAGTCTTTTGGTGGAGGAAATTTTGCCAGATTCTTTCGCATAAATTTTCCGGCTTCATGATGTTTATCATCGAGATAAAACAGGTCGTAATCCCATAAAAATTCAGCTTTGTCTTGTTTTTGCAGAAAATTGAAATACTTTTCTTCGCAGGCATTTAAAGCGTTTAAACCAATTATGTAAACCTTTTTAAATGAAATAGCCGGTGGATTCGACTCCAGGTTTTCAATCACCTGCCGGTCAGCCATACCTGCATAAGCAAGGTTTTGTTCTCTCAATACTTGTTTAAAATCAGTATAAACCGAAAAGAGTTTTTCCCAGATAAATAAATGCTTTTGCTGAAATTCTTTCTTATCGGTAACGATAACACTTCCCCAAAAATATTCCAATGCCTTTTTTTGTTCCGGAGTTAAATAATCAAAAACCGATTCAATCTCTTTTAAATGGGTAATATTTCGAAAGATATCTTTGGCATCTACGAGATAACGATCGATGTCATTAAAATCGGCAAGTAATATTTCTCCCCAAAAATAAAACTCGTCAAAGGTTTCGGTAGTGTTTGTGTGCTTTTTAAAAACATCGTAGAGAATGGAAATCAACTGGATTTTTTCTGCTAATTGATATTCCGAATTTTCAGAAATCAATTGTCCGATAGTTGTTGTTTGCGGGCCGATTACTGCATGGTTGATTTCGTTTTGCAAATAAGAGATAAAAAAAACACCTGCCCTGCGATTAGGAAAAACAATGCAGATTTCATGCAATTCATCCGTATGTTTTTGGTAAATATATTTCGCGCATTCGGCCAGAAATCGTTCCATTTTCAAAATTTTTACCGAAGATAATTAATCCAGCCAATTTTTCGATGAAGTTTAAAAATTGGCATTGAATTGCCAAAATTTAATGAAATTTGGGCAATAGAATGCTAAAATTTTAACTGCACGATTTTTAATCTCTATCTTTAACCAGGTAATTTAAACGCCAGATAATGAAAAAAACAGCATTCACCACATTCATCATTTTAATTGCATTTTTTGCGTTTTGCGCAAGACCGGATCACCGGCCTTACCTTTTGCAACCCGAAGTGAAGTAATTGCGCAGAATGGGATGGCTTGTACTAGTCAGCCGTTGGCTACACAGGCTGCATTCGATATTTTAAAAGCCGGTGGAAATGCTATTGATGCAGCGATTGCGGCCAACGCTGTTTTGGGTTTGGTTGAACCGGTCAGCAACGGCATGGGTGGCGATTTATTCGCCATTGTTTGGGATGCAAAAACAAAAAAACTATATGGTTTAAATGCCAGTGGCCGATCGCCATACGATTTAACATTGGAATATTTCAAAAAGAACGGATACAAAAAAATACCTTCACTCGGCCCGCTTCCGGTTTCTGTGCCGGGTTGTGTGGATGGCTGGTTTGAATTGCACAAAAAATTCGGCACAAAGTCCATGAGCGAAATTTTGGCTCCTGCAATCAGTTATGCCAGAAATGGTTTTCCGGTAAGCGAATTAATTGCTTATTACTGGCAGGGAAATGCCCGTTCGCTAAAACAATTCCCGGGGTTTGAAGAAATTTTCATGCCCGGTGGTAAAGCTCCTGAAAAAGGCGAAGTTTTTAAAAATCCTTACCTGGCAAATACATTCGAACTGATTGCAAAAGAAGGACGCGATGTTTTTTACAAAGGCGAGATTGCAGAAAAAATTGTAAAATATATGCAGGAACAGGGTGGATTCTTAAGCATGCGCGATTTTGAAGATCATCATTCGGAATGGGTCGAACCAATTTCGGTAAATTACCGTGGTTACGATGTTTGGGAACTGCCACCAAACGGACAGGGAACGGCTGCGCTGGAAATGCTCAACATTATGAAAAACTATCGATGTTGCATCAATGGGATTTGGTTCGCCGGAATATATGCACCTTTTTATCGAAGCAAAAAAGCTGGCGTTTGAAGATCGCGCAAAATATTATGCCGATCCTGATTTTAACGATTTACCGATAAAACAACTTATTTCGGAAGAATATGGAAAAAAACAAGCTGCCATGATAAATCCGAACCGCGCGGCACGAAGTTATCCGGCCTGGGGAATGGAACGCGGAAATACAATTTATATGACAGTGGCCGACAAAGACGGAAATATGGTTTCACTGATTCAAAGCAATTTCAGGGGAATGGGTTCGGGAATGACACCCGGAAAACTGGGTTTTATTTTACAGGATCGTGGCGAATTGTTTTCGCTTGGAAGAAGGCCACATGAATGTTTACGAACCACATAAACGGCCGTTTCACACCATAATTCCGGCATTTGTAACCAAAGACGGTGAACCGTTTTTGAGCTTTGGTGTGATGGGTGGCGATATGCAGCCACAGGGACATGTTCAGATTATTTGCAATATCATCGATTTTGGAATGAATATCCAGGAGGCCGGAGATGCGCCAAGAATTCAGCACACAGGGTTCAAGCGATCCGACTGGTGGAATGATGACTGATGGCGGAGAAGTTACTTTGGAATCGGGATTTCCATATGAAACGATTCGGGAATTGATGCGAAAAGGACATAAAATTGGCTATGATTACGGTCCGTATGGTGGTTACCAGGCCATTAAGTGGGATAGCAAAAATAAAGTCTATTACGGGGCATCCGAATCGCGAAAAGATGGTCAGGCAGCAGGATATTAAGCAAATAATCCAATTAATCTTAAATTGTGTTAAGATTAGAAACAAGTTAAGATTCAATTTGTTACTTTCGATTTATAATTACTTTAAATAAACTTTTTATTTTTCCGTCTGTGAAAATTCTAATTTCCCTGTTAATAATATTTGTTAGCGTAAGTTCTTTTGCAATAGCACCGGATTTAACTGCCGAAGAAATTGCGTCGCCGCCACCAAAAATAATTCGTACCTGTTGTGCATTTGGCGCAAACATTGGAATTACCGGTGTTCCTTTTATCAAAAAAACCGAAATTACCTCTGTAGGCACAATGGGACCTCACAGTTTTCTGGGAGGCAGAGAAGAGAAAAACGGAAATATTTATACGCGAAGAGGCGGATTTATCGATTTGGGTCATTTGCGCGATTGTGCCGACTGGACAGCCTATCTATACGATTTAATTAAGGCGAGTAAAACTAATCGTGACCTTATTATAACCAAAATAGGAAACGAAGGTGGCGAAAAAATCCTGACACTTCGCATTCCCGACGATTTGGATAATGACGATGCACTCGAACTCGCGGGAAAAATAGCTTACGATCTTTCCGTATGGCATGAAATTGCAACCTGGTTTGGCGTTTCGTATGTGCCAATGATTCCCGAACGGTTTTCCAGCTTTTCACCCGAAGATTTGTATTCCAATTTGCTGGGAGTGCACCTTGCCACGATGGCAATTAAAAGCGAAAAAGATTATAATGAAGCAATGACTGAACTTTTGGCTGAAATGCTTTATAATCTTGAATGTGTCGACACTGAAGAAGAAACACTGATTGCAATGCAAATGGTCGATAATCTTTGGTACGATAGCCAGAAAAGATTTCCAAACAGAAGAATCCTGTTAAAAAGATATTTCGATCCAAAATCGGCTTTGATCCCCTGGTTGGTTCCGGGAATAAAAAATACTTTGCCTCCATTAGTTCTGCAAAAACCAGATGAACAACTTTCCGATTTATACCAGTTATCCATTAAGTTGAATTTTCATTTTCCGGTAAGAGATATTTTTTCAGTGGAAAGTGACCGTTTTGTTACCCAAAAGGATTTTTCCATGTTAATTGATTACATACAGCAACAAATTAGCCTGGAAGCGGAAAGTGAACAAATCAGATCTCAACGCATAGAAAAAAGAAAAGAAAACAAGGATAGTGAGGAATTGGGTTCCTTTTAAACATGTCTTGATTTTTCTTATTTGGTAATTCACGGATTTCAATTGGATGACAATTTCAACATAATCCGATGTATAATTAATGTATTTCGCATCACCAAAAAAATTTGGCAGAATTATCAAATAGAATCCATCAAAAAATAACAATTATGGGAAAGAACTACATCTCGATTTTATTTTTCATTCTTATACACACGGCAGCCTTTTCACAGGGAATACCTTCAAGAGAGGAAGCAAAAATTGATCAGGTTTATTCGGAATACGGATTAAGCGGCAAAGGAGTATTAACAATAATAATGGACAGAGGGATTGATTACCGGCATCCCGATTTTATTGATGAAAACGGAAACACACGGCTTGCTTATATTTTCGATATGTACAATAACAGTGGTGCAAATGATCCTGATAATCCGTTTGGTTTTGGAACTATTTATGACAGTACCGAAATTAACACCTCACTACATAATGGAGGCGCTCCTCTTACAACCGATCTTTTCGGACATGGCACAGCTACAACAGGAATTATGGCGGGCAATGGTTCTGCAGTACCGCCAGCGGAAAAACACCAGGGTGTTGCGTATCAGTCAAAAATTATTAGCATCATCGTAACGAAGGATTATGTTGCTCCATTTGGTAATAATCCGGGGCAGACTGGCCAGTATAATCCCAATTTTCTCCAATATGCTTTTCAATTTGCCAAACAGAAGATAAGTGAGTTGGAAATGCCTTCTGTAACGTTATTAAATATTGGTTCCATACAGGATCCAACAGATGGAAGCATCGGATTTTGTAACCTGGTAAGCGATTATGTGGCAAATGGAAATACTTTTGTTTGTGGTGTAGGTGATGATGGTGGCAACGATAATCATATGATTGCCCACATGGAACAAAATAAAACTACCGATTTTGAAATCCAGAAAGCAGTAGCAGGAAATTTAAGGTTTACAGCTTGGTATCAGGAAGATGACAGATTTGATTTTACCATTAAAAGGCCCGGTGGCCAGGTAGAAGGCCCTTTTGCTCCCCCGACAGGCCCAGCCGATGTGAAGGACAAAAATCTCACCCAAATCAACATTTATCATCGCGGGGCTGATGTTGAATTTGCCAATTCGAGTTCAAATCTCCGACAACTTATGATTGATATTTTTGGAGAAAACGGAACTTATACCATTTCGCTTACTCCGACGGTAGTGAACTCCGATGGCAGAATTGATGCATTTTTAAATCCGTCATCATTTCATTACAACAATGCATTTTTAAATAGTGAAAACCAGGGAGGAAACATCAACGCATTTTCCGCCTGTCCGGCAACCTTGTCGCCGGGCGATTATGTGGCTACAGATTCCTGGACTGACATTGACGGCATCGTTCGTAAACATAACGGCCAGGGATTACCCGGTGAAATCTGGGCTGGCTCAAGTGCAGGCCCAACCATGGATGATCGTTTGGGAATCGACCTTGTCGCGCCCGGAGAGATTGCCTGGGCAGCATATGGAGAAGATTCGTATTACTCTTCCTTTTCTTTTAATGTACTTGAAAACAGCCAGGGATATTATGGAATTCAAACCGCTGTAAGTGCTGCGGCGCCAATTGTTACAGGAGTTATTGCCCTGATGCTTGAAGTAAATCCAAATCTGACACCTGAAGAAATTAAATCGATTTTACAGCAAACAGCGCGTGAAGACAGTTTTACAGGCACAACACCAAACGCACAATGGGGTTACGGAAAACTGGATGCACTGGAAGCGGTAAAGCAGACATATCAAACAGTTGGAATAAACGATATAACAAAAAAAGAAGTTAATGTTACGATTAGTCCAAACCCTGTTGACAAACAATTAAGAATCGTGTATCCCGGATTTTCAACTGATAAAATTTCCGTATCGATTTATTCCATCGATGGACGAAAGATAAGCGCTTTTTCGATAACCTCAGGAGAACAGGTTGATGTAACAGATTTAACAAAAGGGATTTATATTTTGCGTTCCGGAACAAACGCTTTTTCATTTACCAAAAAATTTATAAAGAATTAGAATTAATAGTGAATCTGGCCAAAAATCAGGCTCCACTTTTCGAAGTGACAAAACGAGCGCCCCAATTGTGCATATTAAGTAAAGTGATCTTACCTTAGAAGAATTAATACATTTGGATATGAAAAAATTTCTAAAGGTACGCAGCATTGCTTTCTATATTTTAATGTTTGCAGTAGCTTTTTTTGCAGGAATATATGTAGCGTTAATTGCAGGTGCCGGCGAAGGACAAATGCTTGCCGGTGGAGCAATTGTTTTATTTTGGGGAGTTATTTTCGCAGGAATTGGATTTATTGCTTCCTTCTTTATTGTTCATTTTGCTACATCTAAAACCATTGTACGACTGAATTGGAGCCTTTTCGTGCTTTTAATAATTGCCACGGGAATTGCCCAATTCAGGTATCGGGAAAGTCAAAAAGTTAAGGAGGAAAGAAATATTAAAGAAGAATTAAAAACCAAACCATCAACCACAGTTACTCCGGCATCTTTGTTCTCAAATTTGAAACCGATTGATAAAACTGAAATTTCCTTCATCGATAATGATTTCCAAAACACAGTTGCATCAATGGGAATCGGATTTTTTAAACCCAATTTCTTTGCTTATCCCACGCTATACTTTTATGGTGGAATTAACATGGATAAACTTATTTCAGATCATTTGCCTACTGATAGTGTCGTTTTTACCCGCGATGAGAATGGGAACCCAACAACTACCTATGCACCGCCGTGGCTATTTCCCGAACACTTAAAACTTGACTATGGCATTTTGTTTTTTAAAGCTATGGGCGTTGCGCAGGACTTTATAAAAGTTGAAGTCAACGGAACAACAAATCAACTGTCTTATCTCGATAAATCAAAAGGTACGTTTTTTATCCTGGCCAGAATTTCTATTAGTGATAAACAGTGTTGAATTTGCCGATAACAGCACAAAAACGGTACATATAAAACCGCTGGATTATGCTGAAATAATAAATGATGAGTTCGAATTTATGCAACCACTGCTTGTAGAGGAGGAATGGATGTTTGTTAAATTGGTGAACGGTAACTTCCAGAAAAAGGGAACAGGATGGATACGCTGGAAAAAGGATGGGAAACTACTTATCAGGTATTCTTTATTAAGTTGAAATACGATGTTCATTATTGACATTGTACAGATTCGAAGAATGAAAAACACTTAACCATTGCCTTACTAAGCAAATTCTCATCGGATCTCATCAGATAGAAGTCTGGATAAATTCAGAATTTGTAATTCTAATTCCCAATATGAAAAGTTCGACATAAATCTGAAGAATTATAAAAATTATTCACTCGATACTGATATGAAGAAAAACACGGTTAGTGTTAAAGCTCCTGTTGCTGCTGCATTTTGGGCTTCAAATTTATCAAACAGTGGAGTAGCTGTAGTTGACGGACAGGTGATTAGTGCGAAAAGCGGCAAGATAAATGAAACTTTCGTGAACCAGGAATTTGCATATGGTGAAAATACATTGCATTTATGAAAGACTGTATGATGCTTCCGTTATGAGAAAATATGTATCCGCTCTGAATGAATTCCCATTCGGTCGGAGTGAATTTTGAAGTAACTTTGGAAATTTGCTACCTGCTATCAGGCTATTGATTACTGATTACTGAAAAACTGCTAATTTTTCCGGCCCCCGTTATTCCGATTTATTGATATTATGTCTATTTTTAATGGAGTTATGCTAAATTGTATGATAGTAATAATCGGATATAGATTCACGAATGAAAATTAACTAAGATCAAAAAATGAGACCTAAATTATTTATTGGTTCATCGTCCGAAAGTACCGACATTGCTTATGCGCTTCAGGAGAATGTTAGAACCGAAAATCGAAGTTACTGTGTGGGATCAGGGAATATTTGAACCTTCAGGTTTTATCCTGGAAGATTTGACTGAAAAAATGCAGAATTTTGATTTTGCCGCTTTTATTTTCTCCGGCGACGATGTTATAAAAATAAGAGATAAGGAAAAGCACATTACCAGAGACAATGTAATTTTCGAGCTGGGACTGTTTATCGGTAAGCTCGGACGAAAAAATAATTTCATTGTTGTTCCGGAGGGTTCCGACCTGAGAATACCAAGCGATTTATTGGGGATAAATTATATCACCTTCAATCCGAATCGCCAGGACGGCAATTTAAATGCTGCATTAGGCCCGGTAAAAAACAAAATTCAGCGATCGATTGAAAAATTGTACCAAGAAAAAGCCGAAAATTCCGATTCAAAACAATCGTCAATTATAGCCAGCGAAGGTGAATTATACGAAGAATACCGGCTTATATTACAATCGGCGGTAAAAAATTTATACATTATTACCAATCAGCGCGACTGGATTTTCCCATTGATAATTTCGCTAACGGCAGCCAGAAAAAGAGGTTTAAATATTTTTATTGCTTATTACTATTCCACGCAAAAAGAAAAAGAATCCATCAGACTCAAACTTCTGGACGAAATTGGCTGTAACGTGGTATTTAAAAGCATGAATGAAAAACCTTCTTTCCGGGGAATTATTTCGAATCCGTTATCGAAGGGATATTCAAAATTGGTTATACTGCCCGATACCGATGTTAATGAGTCGAATGTGGCAAAAAAATATATGGGTGCAAGCGACAATGTTATTGTTGACCTGGCTTTTAATACGGTTCAGGATATTTTCTCTGAGACAACAAATAAATACCTGCCAACGATTGAAAAAGTTAATCCGGATGAACTGAATAAAAAAATGAAAAATGTGCCTTTTTACAGAAACTGTACATTTTCTTTGGAAACCGTGGAAATTAAAGATATTATTCCATTAACAAAGTATGTACGCGAATTTAAACTGAATCAGATTAGCACGCTTGTTGATTTTTATAAAGAAATAAATCTACCACTTTTTGAACCCTGCGCCATAGTAACAAAAAGCGGGAGCAAGCAGCTACTTGTGCCACCCGTACTGGAATTATACGATGGAAAACTTTATGTGGCCGAAGGGCATTCGCGGTCGTTATATTGCCTTCAAAATAATATTAATTCATTCACCGCATTAATCGTTAAAGGTTGTTCCGCGCCACTGGCGTCAAATCCGAATAAATGGGAAAACGTTAAAATTGCCTACACACAGGCTAAAACTCACGCCGTATACGAGGGTAGAAGAATTGAACTTGCGAGAAGAATTGAAACATATACTCATTGGATAAATGATTAAATAATGAAAAAACCCGCGGGGATTATATTTGATTTAGGGAATACACTCATTGAAAGAAGTTTCTATTCGCCCGCTAACGGATTTGCAGCCATAATGAAACATTCGGCCACAAATACCTCAATTAGCCCGGAACAAATTGAAATTGCTGCTGACGAAACCCATCTTTTATTACATGATACAAAGGAGAAATACAATGTAGAGTTTAAATGCCCGGGAATTTCTCCGTATTATTTTCGATAAACTAAATATTAATTTCAAACTTCATCTTTATGAAATCGAGCAGCAATATCATAATTATTCAACGAAATATAAATTGATAGACGGAGCACAAACTTTGCTCGGGTTTCTGCAAAGCACCGATATTAAACTTGGATTATGTTCAAACTCCATGTTTTCCAGGGAGATTATTTCCGGTGTTCTTGAAAATCTGAATTTGCTTAAATATTTTTCATTTATTATTTCAAGCGCAGATTACTGGAATAAGAAAGCCCCACCCTTTTATTTTCGAAATGGCCATCCGAATGATGAATCTGCCCAGCCAGGAAATCTGGTACGTGGGCGACAGTATCGAAACCGATATAAACGGAGCTATGGATGCTGATTTATTCACCATATGGTTTAATCAGGTCAACAACCATACAGATAAATTAAAGGCCCATATTGAAATTAGCAAGCTGGCAGACCTGATTGAACTCATCAAAAAATCGGAATAATAATAAACAGGCAAAATTTGAAGTTTTCACGTTGAACGTTCTAAACCATTAAAACATGTGGTATGTATAAAATCATCCTGTTCCTCGCAATGTTTCCCCTCATCAGTTTTGCCCAGCCAAAAGTAACATCGGGTTTTCTCGATTCCATTGTAAATCTGTCGATGAGTAAATTCCCCATGGCGGGCATTGGGATTGCGGTAATTGAAAGAGGGCAAAGCCACCCTACTGAAAGGTTATGGAATTACTTCTGTTGAAACCAGTAAAAAAGTGGACGCTAATACCTTCTTTGCCATTGCGTCAAACAGTAAGGCATTTACAACCACCGCTTTGGGAATATTGGTGGAAATGGGGAAAAATCAACTGGACAGACAAGGTGGTCGAATATATCCCCGAATTTAAAATGTATAATCCGTATGTAACCGCTAATTTCACTATAGTTGATTTGCTAACTCACCGAAGTGGCCTGGGTTTAGGCGCAGGCGATTTAATGTTTTTTCCCGATGGCTCCGATTTTACCGTCGATGACGTACTCCGGAGCTTTCAATATCAAACACCGGTGTCCGATTTCAGAACTAAATTCGATTACGATAACCTTTTATATATTGTCGCCGGAGAAGTGGTGCACCGTGTGAGCGGAAAATCATGGGATAAATTTGTGGAAGAAGAAATTATGGCAAGACTGGGCATGAGCAACTCCGTTGCAGTATTTTCAAAATCTTACCGGAAATACCAATTTACCTTCCACACAAAACCGAAACAAATAAAATAGTTCAAATTGAAAGTTATACAAAAGACGATGCGTCACTCGGTGCTGCAGGAGGAATTTATTCAATTTATTGACCTCAGCAAATGGGTGCTGATGCATTTAAACGAAGGCGTTTACGGCGAAGGGCATACCGATCGCTGCATTTCTGCAAAAAATCACGGCGAACAATGGCGGATACATACCAATATGGGGTACAACGCTTTTGGTGGCGGCGATTACAACACGCATTACCGTGGCTATGGCCTTGGTTTTAACCTTCGCGACGAAAACGGTTATACAATTGTGCAACACTCAGGCGGACTGCCGGCATGCTTTCGATGATAACCATGATTCCGGAACTAAAAGCAGGCATTATAGTATTAGCAATACCGAACCCGGTGGTTTCCATTACGCAATTCTGCCAACGAAATTGAAGACAAAATCCTGGGTGTGAAAACCTGATTGGGTGGAACGTGCAGAAAATTTTCTGGAAAACCGACAATCGAAAGCAGATTCAGTAGTTGATGCCGTTTGGAACAGATTGAAGAAGCCGGGTTTCACCCGAAACCAGCAATTTCACTGGCCGCTATAAAGATGACTGGTTTGGTGAGGTGGTAGTTTATGAGAAAGACAATGAGCTATGGATGAAATCCCTGCGCTCGCCAAAACTTACAGGTCGGATGTTTTACTACAACGCCAATACCTTTGCCATTAAATGGAACTACCGTGACATGAATTGCGATGCTTTTGCCTCTTTCGACTCATCAAACGGAAAAGCAACAGCAATTGCCATGAAAGGCATTTCCCCTGATATCGACTTTAGTTTTGACTTTCAGGATTTGAATTTAAAACGAATAAAGGAATAAGCTCTAATTGTGAAGAGTGCGGTTGTGGCATCGCGGGCCAGGCTTGAAGTACCTCCTTGAAACCACACTTCACCGGTTGTTGTTTCTCCGGTCTGACACGTAACAATTTGCGTTGAACTGCATTCAACCTCTAATACTCCATACAATTTATTGAGTTTTTTAAATTTATAACCCTTAATCAGACTTACAAGTTTGAGACAGGAATACCAGATCTCCGAAGGCCCAATTTTTTCTATCTCCTGATTTAAATCGAGAATTAAATGGTTTAAACTTTCAATCGTTTATCATCTATCCTAAACATTAAAAAAAAATTATCAATTTAGCACTAACAGACCGTCTAGGAAAAATACTAAATAGTCTTTAAATTGTATCTAAAATTTAAAAGATATTGGGAAGATTATTTCAACCAGTTTAAGGGCTTGACAGTAGCCTTCTTGTTGTTAATAAAGTGCATTTTGTCGGCACGGAAAAACGAATAATAGAATTGCGTAAATTCACAACCTGTTGTGAAGGAACAGAATTCTTTTAAAGGAAACCTGGAAAAACAATAATTGGTCAGACAACATCTGCCAGTTTTGGGCAGCTGGAACAGTTTGAACCTACCAGTAACTTTTACAAAACTAAAAAGCAAAGCGCCAACATTCGACGTTCCACCAAAAACCATGCGTCTTGAATTAAAATCAGCAGAAGAAATATCGGAGGGTTTTAAGCATTTCCTTGTGATGGCTCACCCGTTGGGATTGAAGATTCGTATACCGTACAGGCAGGCCAGAACCTTGTGGTTGCCGCTCCCGGTCTTAGACGAACGATATGAATCCTGAAGGCCAGGACATTATTGTTAAAAAATATTTTTTCGCCTTCGCATGGAACGCTGATTTCAATCGTCACAAACGGAAGTTTCAACTACAAACCCGAAGACGGGTTTACCGGGATCAAGACAGTTTTCAGTATCTGTTATTAGATGAGGACGGCAATTATTCGGAACAGGTAACGGTAACGATCGAAGTAACTGATCCATTTAACAGAAAGCCTGTGGGAATGAGCGATCAATTTATAGCTTATGACGGAACCGAGTTATCTATCGCCACTCCCGGATTATTGTCGAATGATTTTGATCCTGACGAAGACGGAATTATAGTTTTCCAACTATTTTGCTCCATCACATGGAACCCTGACTTCGATTGTAACTAACGGAAGTTTTTCTTATGTTCCCGAAGCCGGATTCACAGGTACAGACAATTTTCAATACATCGTTCTGGACGATAACGGAGCATACTCTGATCCTGTAAATGTAAGTATTGAAGTGATGGAACCGACTAACAGAAAACCAGTAGGTAATGCCGATCATTTTGGCGTTGTAGAAGGAACCAGCCTGGTAGTGAATTATTCCCGGTTTATTGTTCAACAATATGATCCTGACGGTGATGGCATTATCATATCCAACTATTTTGCTCCATCGCACGGAACACTTACTTCGATTGTAACCAACGGGAGTTTTACCTATGTTCCTGAACCTGGATTTACGGAAACGGACGATTGTCAATAGCGGGCAATGGATGATAACGGAGCTTTTTCCGAGCAGGTAGAAGTTACTATCGATGTTATCGCTGCAGGTGAATTGCCATTTGAATATGAAGATCATTTTACCGTGGAAAAAGACCAGACTTTGACAGTGGCGGCTCCCGGACTCTTAATAAATGATTTCAATCCAAACGCAGATAACATTATAGTTTCGAATTACTTTTCGCCAGCTAACGGAACGTTAACATCGATTGTAACCAACGGAAGTTTTATTTATGTTCCCGCAACTGGTTTTACAGGAACTGACAGTTTTCAATATATCGTGCAGGATGAGAATGGCAATTTTTCAACAGCGGTAACGGTTTTTATCGATGTAGTTGAGTCATTTAACCGAATTCCTAACGGAGGTGAGGACTTTTATTCGACAGAAGCAGAAACACCGCTGGTCATAGCTGCTCCCGGTTTACTCTTTAATGATTCCGATCCGGAAGGCGACGATATTATTGTATCGAATTATTTTGCTCCTCCCAACGGAACTCTAACCTCGATTGTAACCAACGGAAGTTTTACTTATGTTCCCGGGCCCGGTTTTACGGGAGATGACAGTTTTCAATATATAATCCGTGATGAAAACGGGAACTTCTCCGATTATATAACAGTTCATATTTCGGTGCGCGAACCGGATAACAGAAAGCCGGTTGGGATAACCGACAATTATGCAGTTGTCGAAGGAACAACACTTACCATTGCAGCTCCCGGACTTTTGTCAAACGACACGGACCCCGACGGAGATGGGATAATTGTGTCCAACTATTTTGCGCCGCCACACGGAACCCTGACTTCGATTGTTACCAACGGTAGTTTTATCTATGTGCCGGATGCAGGATATACCGGAGCAGACAGTTTTCAATATATAGTGCGGGACGATAATGGAAGTTTTTCTGACCCCGTAACCGTAACGCTGCAAGTTTTTGGTATCAATCAGCTTCCCGTTGCCGATGCAGCTGATGTCACCGCCGAATGCGAGGGACCGGCGGGAACTGCTCTTGTTCTGGATGGAAGTTCCACAACTGTTCCGGAGGACGGAATACTACAATTCACCTGGTACGAAAACGGATCCATCATAGCAGGCCCCTCTTCCACCCCAACGGCTGAAGTGGTTTTGCCAACTGGGGTGCATATCATCACGCTGATGGTAGAAGATGAATGTGGAAATACATCTTCGGATGATGCCACTGTTACCATCGAAGATACAACCGGGCCGCTTGTCGAAGCAGATTTCCTGGAGACGAATCATCCAAAAGAATTCGAAATATCCTGTTCAGCAAAAGATTTATGCACAGAAATAGTATCCTCTCTTTCGGTGATAAAAATACCTGAACTTGTTAATCCATCGGTAACGCTGAAGAATCAGAAGAAATATTCGCTCGATATTAAACGGAAGAAAAATACCGTGAGTGTTAAGGCTCCGGATGCTGCTTCCTTTTGGGCATCAGTATTAGCCAACGGAGGAGTAACCGTAAGCAACGGACAGGTAATTCGTGCAAAAGGCGATAAAAATAAATACAAATTCAGTTTCGATTCCGGTGGAAACCTGGTATCGGTTGAAGGAGATATTGTTACGCTAAGGTGCACCGCCACAGACGGCAACGGTAATACCAGTATGGATGAAGCGACAATTCCGCCATCGATGCTCAAATCTGCCGATGCCGAAATTGCAAATTCAGATGGAGAAGAATTTAACGGGTTATTCCGGAATTACCCAAATCCGTTTGCTCAGGAAACGACCATCGAATTCCGGCTTGAAAAACCATCGTTTGTGAATGTCACAATCTATGATATGGCTGGCAGAAAAGTGGAAGAACTGGCAAGTAAACAGATGCCGGCTGGAATCCATGAAATTGTTTGGAATGCCAAACAAAACAAAACAGGTGTTTACTACTATCGGATTGAATACGATGGGGACACCTTCTCCAACAAAATGATACTTCAACGATAAGTTGAACTTGTAACTGAACAAAATTAGTCGCGGTTCCTTACCGCGGCTTTTTTTTTGCATTTGTACGATTTATTGAAAAATCTTTTAAACGTAGTGGACATAAATTCCGCGCTAAATCGCTTCACTCTTTGAATACTGTACCCTGAACTCCGAACTAATTGTTACCTTGTGGCAAAAAACAGGATTAAAAAAGAGAGATTCAGTATATCAATTATTATTTTCATATCATTAAACAAATAAGAATGAAAATACATTACTCAAAACTCGCATGGGTGCTGATACTGGTATCCATATTATCGACGACGGTAAATGCTCAGCAGCCACAAGGCAAACCGGGTGAAAAGCAGGAAAAAAAAGAAGAAAAACCGATACCCGAACTGAAGGAAAGTATAACTCAGCACAGCACTAAAATTGACGGAAAAACTGTCAATTATACCGCAGCGGCTGCTACAATGAATATTAAAAATGCAAACGATGAAGTAATAGCGCAATTCGGATACGTAGCATACACACGTGATGGTATATCGGATTTGGGCTCAAGGCCGGTTACTCTTGCCTATAACGGTGGTCCGGGTTCAGCATCAATCTGGTTGCATATGGGAGCTATCGGCCCCAGGCGTGTGGTAGTCAATGATCCCGATTTTAATAAAACCGGGTTTACACTTGTGGACAATGAATACTCTATTCTCGATTTAACCGACATTGTAATGATTGACCCTGTTGGAACGGGAGTTACACGTGCTGTTGGCAAAGGAGAGAATAAAGATTTTTGGAGTGTCGACGGAGATATCTCTTCCATCAGCAATTTTATAAACGCTTACATCAGTAAAAATAACCGGTGGTCTTCACCTAAATTTTTGTTGGGCGAAAGCTACGGAACCTTCCGTTCTGCCGGACTGGCTCCTTATCTGTTAGACACCTATGGTATTGCCCTTGATGGTATTGTTTTGGTTTCCAATGTAATCGATTTGAGAACGATAACTTTCGAGGGAGGTGATGATATTTCTTATGTGTTGTTTTTGCCCACTTATGCTGCAACAGCCTGGTATCATAATAAAATTTCGCCGAAGCCGGCCGACCTCGAAGCTTTTTTAAAGGAAGCACGTGAATTTGCTGTTGGAGAATATAACACTGCTTTGATGAAAGGCGATAACCTACCGGCATCCGAAAAAGCGGCTGTAATTGATAAAATGTCGAAGTTTACCGGCCTCGACAAAGACTATCTTGAAAAGGCTGATCTTCGTGTCAATGTGCGGGCATTCTTTGTTAAAATCCTTGAAGACGAGCGCGAAACGGTAGGCCGGTATGATCTCCGCTACACAGGTTCCACGCTCGATCCGTTGAGTACATTCCCCATATATGATCCACAAAGTGCGGCTATTTCGCCTTCTTATCAAATGGGCTTTATGTCGTATTATCATAATGAGTTGAAGTTTGGACAGGATATGCAGTATAATTTTTCTGCGTCATCGTTAGACGGATTTACCTGGAGTTGGACCCGCGAAAGAGGCCAGCGTGGTTTTTTGGGTGGCGGGAGCGGACGCTCGGTTGTTGATGATTTAAAGGAAGCCATCGTACAAAATCCGACCATGAAGGTGATGGTGGAGAACGGGTACTTCGACCTGGCAACACCTTTCCTGGGCACAGAATACACATTTAGCCATTTAAACCTGCCCAAAAAGTTGCAGGGTAATATTTCAATGAATTATTATAAAGCCGGGCACATGTTCTATACCAACGTTGAAGAGTTGGCCAAATTCAAAAAAGACGTGGTAAAATTTATTACCGGGAATTAAAATCATTAAAGTTGAAGCTGTTTTTAACGGAATTTATCAAAATCATGATCATGCAAATTTATCCCTGTTCAAATGAATAGAAACATGGTACAATAGTAGAAGGAGGCACTCAGCTTTGGGACATAAAACGATAGAAGAATTTGAAATTTGAATAATAATCAAAAATTGACCGTATAGCTTAACTTACCGTCCAACTTCTTGTTGCGTATTCAAACCATTAGTGCGTAATAAAATCACCTATTAAAATTATTACTTTGCACCAATCAAAGGTTCCAGAAACCTGAAAAGTTCCATAGTTGGCGGGTCGTCCGGCAGACCCAGATTATCATTGAGTTGTACGTGTGTTTCATCCTTTTCACCAAATATCCGGACAGGAATTCCAGCTTCTTTAAGCACAGCGCCAAATCGCCGGGCCTGGGCTGTTGTATAAGGATTTCCCGTGAAATAGAGTAACAGAAATGGTGGTATACCTTTATCTTTGGCCACATGTGTAACGGCAGAAAATTCAATGTGCTTTTGCGGATCGTTGCCAAATTTGACACGATGCCCAAAATTGGGTTGCGGCATACCGTGTACAGCACATCGTACCTCCTCAGTCATAATAATTGCCGGCAGGTCGTAAGTATCACCATCAACAGGCACACAACCCCTGAGGTGGCTAAACGGAACGCCTTGCTCTTTCATATATTGGTCGTCAGTACAAAGCAGGGCTGCAAGTTGTGCGCCGGCAGAATGTCCCATCACAAATATCCGGCTGGGATCGCCTCCGTACCTGACAATATTTTTGTGCACCCAACCGAGAGACCTGGCGACATCCTGAATTAAGGTATCCATGACCACATTGGGCAACAGTCGGTAATTTGTGGAGACAAAAACAAAACCATGCTCTGTAAATACACGTGGCTTCAAATTAACATTAGTCTTGTCACCTGTCTGCCAACCGCCACCATGAATCCAAAAGACAATTGGGAGGTTCTGTGCATTAGCGGGTGTATAAATGTCGAGATATTGCTCTTCACTGGCAGGATTCATGTAGGGAATGTCAGATGCAAGATTCTGTGATGCAATTTTCTGCAGAGGTGCCAGGAAAAGAATGAGCATTAATAAGTTAAGCGTTTTTTTCATGATTATCCTTTTAAAGTTATTACTATCTGACATTGTACATTTTTGTACTTTGCCGCCCTAAAATTTTATGCAAAATTTACTCGAATTCAACGAAATATCAAAACAATGAATGTTCATACATTGTAACTTCCGTTATTTCATTCTCCTATTTTATGGGAAGAAAAGAGGGAAAATTCACGACAAGTCAAGAGATTTATTTTTTTAAACTTCCAAAACCGTTTCCACAATTTCCTGTCCTTTTTTAATGGCATCCAGATTTAGCGGAATAAGTTTATGATAGCGTTCGGGCAATGATTTCTCGAGGCCTTTTTCCACATTGTCGAGTTTTAAAATCGGACGAACTTTGAGGAAGCTGCCAAAAACAATCATGTTAAACACTTTTGGGTTACCCATTTCCACAGCTGTGCGGGTGCCTTCCACTTTGTAGATATTGATGTCGGTACGTGTTGGCGGATGCGTAATTCCATTAGGATCATAAATCAGTGTTCCGCCCGGTTTTACCGATTTTTCAAATTTATCCATGCTTTGCTGGTTCAGAATAATGGCGGTATCAAAATGCTGTAAAATGGGCGAACTGATTCGTGTATCGCTCACAATTACGGTAACATTTGCCGTTCCTCCGCGCATTTCAGGTCCGTACGACGGAAACCAGGTTACTTCTTTGTCTTCCATAATTCCGGAGTACGCCAGAATTTTCCCCATCGATAAAACGCCCTGTCCGCCAAAACCTGCGATAATCATTTCTTCTGTCATGATTGTTGTTTTTTAATTTTCAGAAACCGGTTCGCCTTTTATACTGTCTTTTAAATCGCCCAACGGGTAATACGGAATCATATTTTCTTCCATCCATTTGTTTGCCGCAACCGGAGTCATTTTCCAGCCAGAGTTGCAGGTGGAAACCACTTCGATAAACGAGGTTCCCTTTTTTGCCAGTACATTTTCGGCAGCCTTTTTAATGGCGCGTTTGCATTTTCGTACTGCCGCTGCTGTATGTACCGCCTGGCGTGTAACATACGATGTTCCCGGCAACTGTGCAATCAGGTTGGTAATTTTCATCGGGTAACCATTCAAATCGATGTTTCTTCCGCCGGGAGTGGTTGAAGTCACCATGCCGTTGAGTGTAGTTGGCGCCATTTGTCCGCCGGTCATCCCGTAAATTCCGTTATTAATAAATATAACCATGATGTTTTCGCCGCGGTTACAGGCGTGCATAATTTCGCCGGTTCCGATGGATGCCAAATCGCCGTCGCCCTGGTAAGTAAACACAAATTTATCAGGATTTAAACGTGAGATTCCTGTTGCCACTGCCGGTGCCCTGCCGTGTGCTGCTTCCTGCCAGTCGATATCGATATAATTGTAAATAAAAACCGCACAACCCACCGGCGCAACACCAATTGCCTGCTCCTGGATTCCCATTTCATCAATAACTTCAGCTAAAATTTTATGCACTACCCCATGCGAACATCCCGGGCAATAATGCATAATAGCATCATTCTGAACCTTTGATTTTTCGTAAACAAGGTTTTCAGGTTTAATAAGATCTTGTAACTCCATAACTCAATTCCCATGAAAATTTTTCTTCCAATGCCTCAACCACCTCTTCAGGTGTTGGAATAATTCCGCCCATTCTGCCAAAATAATTCACCCGGGCGTTGCTGCCTGCTTCGTAAACCGAAAGTTTGATATCTTCCACCATTTGTCCGGCACTCATTTCCACCGATATAAATCCTTTTACTTTTCGTGCCAGTTCCTTAATCGCTGCCTGAGGAAACGGAAACAGTGTAATTGGCCTGAGCAAGCCCACTTTTAATCCTTTGCTGCGGGCCAGTTCCACCGCTTTCTGGCAAACCCGCGATGATGTACCGAAAGCTACCAAAACAAATTCTGCATCATCGCACTGAATCATTTCGTACCGGGTTTCCTTTTGTTCCATCGTCCGGTATTTTTCCTGGAAACGGCGGTTATTTTCTTCCATCTTGTCTGAGTCAAGCTCAAGCGAAGTAACTACATTCTTTTTCCGTGTTTCAGGTTTTCCAAGGCTTGCCCAACTGCCAGATATCTTCTCTATCTCTTCTTTCGTCCAGCAGGCTTTGTAATCCGACAGCTCCACTTTTTCCATCATCTGCCCTAAAGCGCCGTCGGCAAGAATCATTGCCGGATTGCGGTAGCGGAACGCGAGTTCAAAAGCAAGGTCGACAAAATCGTTCATTTCCTGAACTGATGCGGGAGCAAGCACGATTAATTTGTAATCGCCATGTCCTCCGCCTTTTACCGCCTGAAAATAGTCGGCCTGTGATGGCTGAATAGTTCCTAATCCGGGTCCGCCGCGTTGCACATTAATAATTAAACAAGGTATCTCGGCGCCTGCGATATACGATATTCCTTCAGTCATTAAACTTATTCCCGGACTGGAAGATGAAGTCATTACTTTTTTCCCCGTTCCACCGGCGCCGTAAACCATGTTTATGGAAGCAACTTCGCTTTCTGCCTGCAACACCACCATACCTGTTGAATTCCAGGGTTGCCTCATCATTAAAGTCTCCATAACTTCCGACTGAGGTGTAATCGGATAACCGAAATATCCGTCGCAGCCACAACGGATAGCCGCTTCGGCCAGCACCTCATTGCCTTTCATTAGCCTTAGTTCACCCATAATTATTTAATTTTTTATACCCTCACCCGGTAAATCGTTAAACACGTATCCGGACAAACAACGCCACAATTGGAGCAGCCAATACATGCCTCCGGTGTTTTCATATATGAATAATGATATCCCCTGCTGTTGACTTCCATGTGTAGTTCAAGTACATCGCTGGGACACGCCTCGACACATAGCCCGCAACCTTTACAACCTTCCTTGTCAACCACGACTGCGCCTCTTACTTTAGCCATTTTTCCCGGTTTTTTTTATAAAGCTAATAACCCTGATTTTAAAAAAAGACTATAAATGTCAGGTTTTGCCAAATAAATTTCTGATCATTAAAATCTTAAATGTATTTTGATTATTTGCTTTCAGTTTAAAGTTATATCACCGTTAATTATTAACGATTGGTTTTTGCTTACAAAACTATTTTTTGCTTAGAAAAAAGAATGCAACATATGTTGCGATTTTAAAACAGGAAAACATTAATACTACGAAATTACCGTGACGATCTGCAATAAAAGCGCTATTTCATAAACCGGGCAATGGTAACTTCAGCCAAAATAAAAAATAAAGCGAGCAATAAAGCCCATTTCCAAAGTTGCTTTCCATTTTGAATTTCTGATAGAATCTCAGAGAAATTGCTTTCTACATTCGAAACAACCCGGGCATTTTTTAAGTGTGCAGCTTCAATTTTTGTGTTTAGTTCTTCTCCTGACAGGTACCTTAAATCCGATTCTTTTCGATCGTAATTAAAGGAAAGAGTTGCAATTACAGTATTGTCATTTCGTACAAAATAATGACCGGCTGCATTAATCTGACTGTCAAATTCCAATCTTGTGCCCCTGCTGGTAATACTCTTTGCAGGAATGAACTTTTCGCCTGAGGTTTTATTTTCGACTTCGATGGCCGAATTGAGATTTATATTTTCTTTGCCTGGAATTTCATAAAACGAATTCTTACCAATGCTATATGCCATTTTCTGGTTGGGCAGACTGTTCAAAACAATATTGTAAATAGTTGGAACATACAGTATGTCTCTTGCAAATGCTGCGTTTTCATTTGTCAGTGAAAATGAAAAAACCCAAACTTTACCATTTCCGAAATTTAATTGTGAAAGCGCTTTGTCGTTGTTCTGAAACCATAGCAACCTGGTTTCGCTGGTTCGAACGTTGTTTTCAAATTTAAAATGACCATTGATTTCGGGCAAAACCGGATTTTCCTCACGTTTGCGGAAAACATCTTTAAAGAAGTTATTATCGAAGTCGATGCCCGAAATTTTTTGTTTTGTGGTATCGATTCCGGTAATTCGGTTGGCGCCAAATGCAGAAAGGAATGTGTTATTTGTTAAAGGATTTGCTTTGTTCGCAGGAAATAAAACCACCGAAGTTCCATTATCCACGGCATTTTCCAGCTCGTTTAAAAAGCCGCTTGAAAAACTTTCAGGATGAATAAGAAATATGGTATTGTATTCGCTAAGCGAACTGATTTGCAAACTTTGAATATTTGTTTCATCGAGTTGGACATAATCGTCGTTTTCAAACAATGCCGAAATATATTCGAGGCCTTCCTGCGAATCATTATTCTTATTAAATATAGCCAGCGCTTTTAATTTAGGTTCAACATAATAACTAATGTACCACTGGTTATCGTGGGTAAACGGATAATCCGAAATTTCGATTTTACCAAGCTGCGAACCACTTGTGTTATTGTTATATTTCAACGAGGCGGTAATTTCGTTATTTGCTTTTACCGAAAAGTTGGTAATCGATTTAATGGAATCGTTTAAATACAGGTTTAACGGAAGATTCTGAAAATCCTGGTCGGAACTGTTTTTAATCCGCACGAAAATCTCTTCTTCCTGTTTTAACCGGTGGGCAGGAACTTCCACCCAACAGGAATCGATATATAAATTGGCTATCTGGTTTGGAACCAAAGGCAGGAAATAGCAAAATATTTCTTTATCGCCAAAGTTTTCTATATCCGATACGTTTCGCTGAAAATCGGAAATGAAATAAAGAATTTTATCTGTACCTCCTTCAAAAATCTGGTTTTGCAGCGAGAAGCGGTTATAAATCATGGAATACGGAATCACAATCGGTGACGTATGTATTTCGGAAACCTGCTGAATAAATTGTTCCTTATTAAAAATATTCTGATGCTTAGGCTCCAAATCGTTGGTAAAAAGCCTGTATTTTGTTCCCGGCGGATAAGCCATGCAAATTTCAAGCGCTTTGTTGCGCGCAGCCTCCAGCAATTGTCCTTGTTCCGAAAGTGCATTCATGCTAAATGAATTATCGACATAAATGGCAACGATTTGATTTGGTTGTTTTTGCGTATCTGTATTTATGGGAATATAAGGCTGTGCAAAAGCGAAAACAAGAAAAATAATGGTAAGAATCCGGGCCAGCAACAAAAGCAGTTGCTTTAACCTCGATTTCTTTTTCGATTCCTTTTTAATATCCTTTAAAAAATCGACATTGCTGAAGTAAACCGTTTTATATTGCCTGAAACTAAAAAGGTGGATGATAATCGGGATGGCAATAGTAAACAGTGCAAATAAAAATGTAGGATATAGAAATTTCATAGATGGCTTGTCGCGGGTTTATTCATTTTTAAAAATTGCAATTTCTTTTTCACCTGTCGATTTTATGTAACCACGAAACATTCCGCCGGTATTAAATTCCATGGCAATATTTTCCCTGGCATCAACAGCAATAACACCACCGTCACCGCGAAGTTCAGAGAGTTTTCTTATTTCTTCGCGGCATGCTTCACCAACGCTCATATTTTTGTATTCCATTAATGCCGAAATGTCGCGGGCAAAACCCAAACGTATGTAATATTCGCCATGACCGGTGCATGAAACTGCACAGGTTTTATTGCTGGCGTAAGTTCCTGCGCCAATAACAGGAGAATCGCCAATGCGCCCGTATTTTTTGTTGGTCATTCCACCGGTTGAAGTTCCGGCACATAAGTTACCATTTTGGTCAAGAACAACACAGCCAACCGTTCCAATATTGTCTTTTTTTTCATGTTCCCTTTCCTGTTCCTGTTCGTTCATCAGCGATTTCGACATAACCCCGGCTCCGCCATGGATAACAATAACATACTGTTGCTGTGCCAAAATATAAAGCACAGAGAACATCAGCGAAAATATCAATACTATTTTTTTCATTATAAAAATTGAAAATTACGCGATTACAAAAATGAAATAATCTTACGAGCTTAAAAAATAAATCTGATTTCTTTTGTTTGAATATTTTGTTTACGATTGAAATAATCAAGTTTAAACAAATTGAATAAAAAGGTGTTTATTAGGCATAGTTTATTTGACTTACAGCTAAAATCAAAATTATGAAGCCAGAAGGATACTCCATAAAAGACCTGGAGGTGTTATCGGGAATTAAGGCACATACAATTCGAATTTGGGAAAAACGATACAACTTACTGGAGCCGAAACGAACGGATACAAACATACGGTTTTACAACGATGAAGATTTAAGAAAAATCCTCAATGTTTCTCTTCTTGTAAATAACGGCTTTAAAATATCAAAGATTTCAAGGTTAGATCACGAAGAAATAAAAGAGCGTGTTTTATCGGTTACCGAAGTAAAAAGTTCAGAATCGGATTACCTCGATCGATTAATTTTAATGATGCTGAATTTCGACACAATTGGAATTAACCGGTTAACGAAGGAAATTATTGCGAGATTAGGCTTGGAAGTTGCGGTAATAAATGTGTTTTTTGTTCTTTTTCAACGTATTGGAACCTATTGGCAGGTTGGTTCTATATTTCCTGCACAGGAACATTTTATAACCAATATCTTCCGACAGCGGCTAATTGCAGAAATTGATAAGCTGGAAGCGGTGAAAAGCAACGGCATGACAATGCTTTTCTTTTTACCCGATCATGAATTGCACGAAATGAGCCTTCTTTTCTATTCATATCTGGCGCTAAAGGAGGGTTACCATGTGGTTTATCTGGGGCAGGTAGTGCCGTCGGAAGACCTCGTGAAAATTCAATTACACCTTAAAGTAGATTATGTTTTTACTGCATTTATAAATTCAATTCCCAAAAACACTTTCGAAGAATACCTGATAAAAATTAATGACATTTTTCAGCAACAAAAAATTTTTATTACAGGTTGGCAGATTCATGTCAATAATCCGGAATTACCACCTAATTTTAAGATTATTAAGGATCACAAAGAATTCAAAGCTTGTCTTGCTTAGGCATAAATTTTGTGTTATCAGATTATTAAATACCCTATCGGTATAATTTTTATTTTAATTGGCGATGTATAATTTAAGAGAATGTAAATCGTTATTTATAAAAATATAAGTCATGAAAAAGTCAGTTTTGTTTATTGTATTATCTATGCTTATCTATCCTGTATTGGCCCAATCAACCTTCGATTTGGGGATTAAAGGTGGCGCTAATTTTTCAAAAATAAGTCTCGATTTAGCTGATTATAATTCATCCACTGTACTTAAATCTCATATCGGAGCTTTCGCGCGAGTGGGCGGCGAGCGGGTTTTTATTCAGCCTGAAGTTTATTTTAGTCGCAAAGGAGGCGACGTTAAATCGAGAACATTATCTACAGTAACGTCATTCGATTTCAGTACGGTTGATGTGCCTGTTCTGTTAGGCGTTAAAATTATTAAAGGCAGCACCTTTAATGTTCATGCTTTAGCCGGCCCGGTTTTTAGCCAGATTACAAAATCGGATGTAAAAGACCATGGAATTTTTAATAAAGACTTTTACAGTAACCATTATTTTGGATTCCAGTATGGACTGGGTGTCGATGTTCTGTTCTTAACTTTTGATGCAAGAATGGAAAATGCATTTGACGAGTTTTATTCGCAGCAAGGTAAAGACGGTAAAAACGCCACGTTTATGCTCTCTTTGGGTTTGAAAATATTCTAAAAAAATTTATGTAAAAGAAATTCAAAGCCCTGGTACAAAGCGGGGCTTTTTTATTTCTTGGTTTCAGCACTCATTTCGAAAAAATTCAAAATTCATCAAAAGTAATGCTGAACAAAAATTTGAAAATGATAATTGTAAATCAAAATGAAAATTTCTGATTAGGCATGACTGCCCGCAAATTGAAAAAAAAGATTATACACATATAGGATTTTGTTCAAATTGCAGGTAATTGATCTTACCGATATCAGATTTGTTAAACCTGTTCATCTGTTGATTTATTCTTTTTTCGAAACCAGTTTTTAGGATTTAACTGCTTTTTGAATTTCGAGAAAAGTTCCTTTCCAACCAGTAAGCCACCGCTCCAAAAAACCACTTCCATTAATATCAGGCTTGTAGTAGAGGCAATCACTTTAAAGCGGACAGGTATATCAAATAGTGGAATAACAAAAGTGGCGGCAAAGAAAACACCTGAAAAAATCATCAGAAAAATACCCAGTTTAATCTTCCAGTTTTTTGTTTTTTTCATACCTGTAATACAATAACGATATAACCATAAATCTTCTGTAAATGTTCAGGTTTGAATGAGGCTAAAGTATTAACGTATAAAATTGAATTGACATCAATTACATTATATACTAAGTCGTTTAGAATTAAGGTTTAACCGCCGGTTCGTGAATCGCTTTTTTAAAAATCACCCAATCTTCGTCGGTCATTCGCCCCGGTGTAAACAGACAAATTCCTGCTGCCCCGTTCTCCATCGATTCGCGGATGGCAGCTTCAAGTTCTTCGGGTACTAATCCATGATTTTCCGGATCGGGTTCACTTGCTTTTTTTGCCGGTTCCGGACAGATAAATAATCCACTGTACAAAGGCGCCTTGTTATTTAAGCTGGTCACACCTTCCTTACACATTTCACCAATCCATTTGGTTCCTTCGAGGTAGAAATCGTTGTAATTCATTGGGTAAAAAGCATCGATGTTCCAATTATCCCATTCCTGCCGAACCATTTTTTTAGCCAATGAAGGCCCAGGAAAAACTGCGGCTGTAATTTTTTTATGCTTTGAATGAACCATATCAGACAAACGATTCACAATATCTGTGATCAAATCATATCGAAATTGCTTCCATTCCTCAACTTGTGAAGGATCTTCCACGGCTTTTATATCAATACCGGTTTTTGCCATAAAATCGGCAACACATTTATCGCAATAGCAATAGTCAAATTGTGGGAATTCCCTATCCTGAACCAGTCCGTATTTCTCCCATAATCCGCGGGCAAGTATTACATCGGGGAAACGGATAAAATCAAGGTGAATGCCATCCACTTCAGGAACATCGGCTACATCGGTATATAATTCTTCCAAAAAATGGTAAACTTCCGGCCTGTCGGGACATAGAAATTTATAATGATCGACATAAGCCGGTTTGTCGTAAGCCGATTCTCCCAAACCATTTACTGCATACCATTCAGGTTTTAACTTCGGATTTTTGCCCTGCACCATTGTTGGAATCCATGCATGAAATTCCAGTCCGGCAGCTTTTGCAATTTTTCCCACTCGCCGGTACACTTCCGGATCGTGTCCGCCACTATACATCAGCCCATCCAAACCTTTTTCCTTTAAATCTTTAAAATTTGTTTTTAGTTCAGCATCGGTAGCTTTTCCGGGACCGCTCATCCAGGCATAACAGGTTATTTTTGGCTGTGGGGTTTGCGCACATGAAAATAAAAGCAGTATTAAAAACCATCCGAATATTTTTTTCATTACATCGATTTTTAAATGAATTAGAATCTTCTAATGTAGAGATATTTTTGATGGCAATCTCCTTATTTTTAGATAAATTTATCCCCGAAAAACCAGTATTTCTTCTTAATCTAACCACATAGGGAAATTAAAGGTTGCTGAATTTCCTGAATACCAAAAGCCATTTACACTCAGCGAAGTGTGGAGAAATATTATGAAATGGAAATACTCTGTTTTACGATGGTTCCGTAAAGATCGTAATCTTCTGCGCCTGTAATTTCAACCATAACAAACTCGCCTTTTTTCAATTCCTGTTCTGAAGTTATAAGCACTTCGCCATCCACTTCAGGGGAATCGAATTCGGTGCGGCCAATAAAAAATTCGTCCTCTTTTCGGTCGATGATGACTTTATACATATTTCCAATTTTGTTTCGGTTAATTTCAGCCGATATTTGTTGCTGAATT
Organism: uncultured Prolixibacteraceae bacterium; assembly: GCA_963821855.1. Taxonomy (GTDB): domain Bacteria; phylum Bacteroidota; class Bacteroidia; order Bacteroidales; family Prolixibacteraceae; genus Draconibacterium. The sequence continues at coordinate 659,158 of CAWGFJ010000008.1, forward strand.
TCCATGATTTCATCGGCCCTCTCCTGTTTTTCTTCGACGGATAAACGGTCAGCGAACTTTTCAGCGGCATAGGTTCCGTCTTCGTTGGAATAGGGAAAAACTCCCAAACGTTCAAACCGGACTTCTTCGATAAATTCCTTTAATTCCCCGAAATCGGCTTCAGTTTCGCCCGGAAAACCAACCAGCATGGTTGTTCGCAGCGCAACTCCAGGAACTTCATTTTTTATTCGTTTTATCAGGTTTTCAGTTTCCTCGCGGGTAACATGGCGCAACATATTTTTCAATACAGGGTTGGCAATGTGCTGCAAAGGCATATCGATATATTTGCAGACTTTTGGATTTTCACGCATCACCGGAAGAATTTCGTATGGAAACTTTGTCGGGTACAGGTAATGAAGGCGAATCCATTCAATCCCTTTTACTTCCGAAATTTTGTTTATCAATTCAGCCAACCGGGTTTTTCCATAAATATCGATGCCGTAATACGACAAATCCTGTGCAATCAGCAAGATTTCCTTCACGCCTTTTTTTGCGAGGTATCGGGCTTCCATCACCAGGCTTTCGATGGTGCGCGACTTGTGCCTGCCTGTCATTTTAGGTATGGCACAAAACGAACACGAACGGTTGCAGCCTTCCGAAATTTTCAGATACGCAAAATGCGATGGAGTGGTAATTTTTCGTTCGTAGATATATTCGGGGTTATATGTGACTTTCAGTTCGTCGACCATGGCCTTCATATCGAATTTCCCAAAATAGCGATCCACTTCGGGCAATTCGGTTTCCAATTCTTTTTGATAACGTTCAGATAGACAGCCCATCACGTACAGTTTGCTGATTTCACCGCGTTTTTTGGCTTCGGCATAGTCAAGGATCATATCGATGGATTCCTGTTTGGCATCGTGGATAAAACCGCAGGTGTTTACAAAAACTGCATCAAATCCCGTTTCATTTGAATCGTGCATCACCTCAAACTTTCCGCGCTCCAGTTGATTAAGCAAAACCTCCGAGTCCACCAGGTTTTTCGAACAACCCATCGTCACCACATTTACCCGCTTCTTCTCCATCTTCAAAATTTTCTGCAAAGAAAAGATTTTTTTGTCTGAATTAGAAAAGAACAGGAGAAAAGCTGAGAATCATACGACGGAGTATCACCTGGATCTGATTCAAGGCTATAAATTAATGCGAAAGGGTTCTATAGCAAGCTTGCAATTCTCATAAAAAAAATCAATGTTGTCCGGTTAAATTTATTGTTATGAAAAAGATTCTTTCGCTTCTCGGTCAGCTGACGGATCGCTCAGAATGACAATGGGTTAGGTTTCACCCCTCCCAAAAGCGAACACACTCAAAAGCTGTCATTCCGAATGAAGTGAGGAATCTGTCCATCTTTTATCGGACAGTATTGAAAAAAATGAAATCCTTAAAGTCTGATGACATTTTCAACCTGCTTCGATGTAGGATTAAATAAATTTATATAAGAGTATTATGAAACGTATTTTGATTAGTGTAATTTCCCTAATGATTTTAGTAGCCGGGTGCAAAAAAGATGATATAACTGACGAGCCGGCCGAAGAATATTCAATAAAGGCTGAAGTTGACGGTAAAACGCTTTCCGCACAAATGGGTATTCTTTCAGCCTCTATAGTGAACAAAAGCGGCGATGCAGAAAATTACCTCGAAATGGCCACTTATGTCGATTCTGCAGTGTATATCAGGTTACGTGTTATGTTTGACCATCCCTTTGACAAATCAGATTTACAGACCGGAAAAGTCAACGATTTTTATTTGAAATATTTTAAGGCAGGAAAATCATGGGTAAATGAAAAGTATAATTTTACCGACGTTCAGGTATCGAATCCGAGTGGTGTCCCTGATGGCCGGTTAAACATTGAAGGAATTTCTGACACAAATATATGGGGGACATTTTCGTTTGTAGGCTATAACAGCAGCGACGGTTCCACTGTTACAGTATCCGACGGAGAATTTAATGCAAATTTTTCCAACTGATAGTTATATGTTTTCCATTGATTATAATAAATTTAAATCAAATGCAATGAAAAAGAAAATGGCGCTGTTTTTTGTGATTCTGAGTGGTTTGGCGGTATTTGCCGGATGCTCGAAAGATGATGATATCGATGGTCCGAACACCAAAAACCAGGTGGACATCCCGCAGGTGGATGATGCTGTGAACCAGTTTATGACTAATTATGGCGTTCCGGGGCTATCGGTTGCTATTACTAAAGGTGAAAAACTCGTTTATGCGAAATCATACGGAATGGCAGATCAATCGTCGAATAACAAAGTAACCAATACAAGTTTATTCCGGTTGGCAAGTGTATCAAAAGTAATCACGGCGCTGGCAATTTTAAAACTGGAAGAAAACGGAAAACTTAGTCTAACAGATAAGATATTTGGAAGCAGTGGTATTTTAGGAACCAAATATGGTACTCCACCTTATGGCCCTAATATTACCGATATTACAATAAGCCAGTTATTGCATCATACAAGTGGCGGCTGGGGCAATAGCGCGAATGATCCCATGTTTAAAGACGTATCGATAAGCCAGGATGACCTTATTTCGTGGACACTGGATAATCTTCCGCTTTCTCATACACCGGGAACACATTACGATTATTCCAATTTTGGATACTGTTTACTGGGAAGGGTAATTGAAAAATTAAGCGGACAATCGTACGAACAGTATGTGAAAAAGAATGTACTTGAACCGGCAGGAGTAACAGGAATGCAGATTGCAGGCAACACTGAAGCAGAGCGCAAAACCAATGAAGTGGTTTATTACGGTCAGGCTGGCGAAAATCCTTACATTTACAATATTACAAGAATGGATGCGCATGGCGGCTGGATTTCCACAGCAACCGATATGGCACGATTGCTTGTTCGTTTCGATGGATTTAATAATAAGCCTGATATTCTTTCTTCAAGCAGTATAAACACATTAACTATGCCAACCGCTGCCAGTCAAGACTACGCCTGTGGAATAGCGGTAAACAGTTCCAATAACTGGTGGCATACCGGAAGCCTGCCGGGCACTGCTACCGAATTTGTCCGGGCAAGTAATGGATTCTGCTGGGTTATTCTTTGCAATACACGGAACAATGCCGGTTCTTTTACCACGGCCTTAGATCAGTTGATTTGGATAGCAGTTAACGATAACACAACGGAATGGCAGGATATTGATGAGTTTTAATCTACATTAATCCTTAATTTTATTTAGAATGAAATTCAGGTTAATTTTAACAAGATAGCCTGCTCCGAACGTGATTCGGCGAAGTTTAACGATTGATAAAAAGTTGTGCTGAACCTTAGACGTCCGGTTTGCCGATAGAATAATTCATAAATTATTCGTGTTAAAAAAAGCTCATTCGAAAAGACAAGAACATCACCTATCGGTAAAAAACGGAATCCTTCAACATTTCAAACAACCTTAACCGTATTCTGTTATAATTTGAAAGAATTATAAGATATACGAATATGGAACATAAAGTCACGATAACTCAAAAGAAATGGCTCACTCACGATGTCATTCAATTTACACTCGAAAAACCTAAAGGGTTTACTTACTCAGCCGGGCAGGCTATCGAAGCTACTCTCGACGACCCGAAATTTAAGGATGATTGGGCGCCATTTACGATGACCAGCTTAAACAAGGATGAATTTTTGCAATTCACTATAAAAATTTATGCCGGTAATAATGGTATGACGCTTGCCCTTTCGAAACTAAAAGAAGGCGACGGTTATATTATTACCGACCCATGGGATTCGTTTAACAACAAAGGCCCGGGAGTTTTTATCGCCGGAGGAACAGGAGTAACGCCATTTATCGCACTGTTACGGCAAATGTATGCCGATGGAAAAGTGGGCAAAAGCACATTACTGTTTGCCAATAAAAAAGAAGAGGATATCTTTATGGCCGATGAATTTGAAAAAATGCTGGGTAAGAATTTTGTCAATATAATTTCGCGCCAGAAAGACAGTAAATATTATTATGGACGAATAGACAAAGATTTCCTGAAAAAACATGTTTCCGACTATGATCAGCCATTCTATCTTTGCGGCCCCGACAATTTTGCGGAAGACATAAAAAAACAATTGCTGGATTTGGGAGCCGGTGATGATTTGGTAAATTTAAGCTTATAGAAGCCCCTTTTAGCCTCCCCAAAAAGGCTACTCTTTATACACATCTTTTTGGGAATATCAATTAGAAAAAATTATAAACGGTTTAAATAAGAAATATCGAATAACAAATAAGAAATCAGAAATCAAGCAATATTCTTTCGTTTTTTTGTTTTTTGAACACTTTTTTATTCGTTATTCCCTGTCCGAATGGCTCATCCAGGCGGGCTTATTATTTATTTCTTATTTTCTTGCATTTATCAAATTCATATTTGTGTATAAAGCGTAGCCCAAAAGAAAGGAACTACTTATAAACCTTGCACCAATAAATAAAGGGAATTCTTAATTTTTAATAACAGACAGATTGTTGTTGCCTGGCTCTAAATCTTATTAGAATATTTTTTTTCGATTGCATCAATTTTATTTGAGCGTCTGACATGGCGCTCTTCATCTGAAACCTTAGCGGAAAGAAAGATACCCGCAAGTTCTTTTGCAAGTTCAGTCCCTATTATTCTTGCTCCCAAACAAAGCACATTCATGCGATCGTGCTCCACTCCCTGATGTGCCGAATAGCTGTCGTGGCAAACCGCTGCCCGCACTCCCGGAAACTTATTGGCAGCAACAGCCACTCCCACTCCGCTTCCGCATACTAAAATTCCACGCTCCACTTCGCCGTTCATCATAGCTTTTGCCAAAACTTCCGCTGCATCAGGATAGTCGTCAAATGCGATATCAGGTGACAGAACAACCAATTCATGTCCTTCTTTCACAACAGTTTCTTTTAATATTTCTGTAAAATTTCCGGCTGCATGGTCACAGACAACACTTACTTTCATTTTTATATTATTTCAAATTTGCGTTCAGACAATATTACCGTCTTTGCATTAACGTCAGACAACCGGATTTGGTTCCTAAATTCTTTGTCTTTCACAGAAAAGCGAAACACATTCAAATTCTTTATTAAAAGTATTCTCCTTCTTTTCCAGATCGCAATTCATTTCCAAATGACAAAATTGTGATGCAATCAATAAATATTTATTGTTTTTCAGACTATATTTATTGTTTTTCAATAAATTATTATCGATATTTGCAAAATATATAAAATTAAAAGACACAGATATGAAATTCAAATTACAAACAAAAACCCAGCAAGTACTCACCGTATTAAAAATTTTAGCCTGGGTTGCTTTTTTTGGCTTTATGGTTCGCACAGGCGCTTATCTTATTTCGTACGTTATAAGTTGTTTTAACCCTGAAGGTGCAGGAAATCTTTACCAGGGATTAAGTTTACTGGAACTTAGACAGTATAATTTTGCCTACTACAGCATAATGGTGGCAATACTAATTATCATGTCATCGCTTAAAGCAATTGTCTGGTGGATGGTTGTGAAAGTTATTTCAAAAATTCAGCTTTCAAATCCGTTTTCACTTGATATAGCCCACAGGCTGGAATACATCAGTTATTCACTCTTCGCAACCTGGATTTTTGCTTTGCTTGGCAGCGCGTATGCCGGTTGGTTAATTAAATACACTTCGCAAATTCATGAAGACTGGAATTCAGGTGAATTTTTGTTTATGACCGGATTAATATTTATTGTATCCCAGATTTTTAAGCGTGGCGTGGAACTTCAATCCGAAAACGAACTAACCGTGTAATTATGGCCATAGTTGTAAATATTGATGTGATGATGGCTAAGCGGAAAATGTCGCTGAACGAACTTTCCGAAAAAGTGAATATTACACTTGCCAATCTTTCCATATTAAAAACCGGAAAAGCAAAAGCCATTCGGTTTAGCACACTTGAAGCAATCTGTGAGGCGCTTGATTGTCAACCTGGCGATGTTTTGGAATTTGTGAACGATAAAGGATAAAGGATAAAGGATAAATGATAGTTTTTAGTTAAGCCTTTCTTTTCAAATCACTCTGTATACAAAAATTCAATCCGATTTCCTTATTTTAAGCCTGAAAGTAAATGTATGCAAATTGTTATCGCACATAGTCATTTGAATCCCGGTGGCGTTACCCGAATTATTGACTCGCAGATCGAAAGTTTGCAGGGAATTCAGGTTAAAGTTATGGTGGGCAGCTGTCCGAATCCGGAAACTATTATTTTAAAAGGAGCGGAATTGCATATCATCGAAGATTTGAATTACCTCGAACACCGAAAATATTCCGACAAAGAAGCGATGATGAAATTGCACCGGGTTCACCGGAAAATCAGAAATTTATTGCCAACCGATGCAGTTCTACATTTTCATAACCTGAACCTTGGTAAAAACCCGATTGTTACCTATGCGGTTTATTTACTGGCAAAAGAAGGCGCCAAAGTTTTTAACCATGCGCACGATTTTGCTGAAGATCGACCGTCGAATTATCAATTCTTAAAAGATATAATTTCGGATATTTTTCTTCACCGTATCGAGGAAGTGATGTATCCTCAACTTCCCAATTATCATTATGGCGTTTTAAATTCGTTTGATTATGCACGGTTACAAAAATATGGCATTCAGAAAGACAGGATTGAATGGCTGCCAAATCCGGTTACCTTCGATACAACTTTGGATATCACAAATAAGGCAGAAGCAAAAAAAGAAATATGTTCTGTGCTTCAACTCAATGAAAACAAATTGCTGGTTACTTATCCGGTTCGTGTTATTCAGCGAAAAAATATTGGCGAACTGATTTTACTTTCGGTCCTTTATTCAGAAAATGCAAATTTTGTAGTTACTCAACCACCAAAAAATCCAAAAGAAATTGAAATCTACAAGAAGTGGTTGAAGTACTGTAATGATGAAAAAATTCCGGTGGTTTTCGAAGCAGGTAACAAAGTGGATTTTGAACAGCTTTTAATCGCCAGCGATTTTTGCATAACCACAAGTTACCGCGAAGGATTTGGCATGGTTTATCTCGAACCGTGGTTGTTAAATACGCCGGTGGCAGGCCGCGACATCGATTATATTACACGCGATTTTCTTGCCGATGGTTTTCTGTTTCCAAAGCTTTATCAACAAATTGAAATTCCGCAGCTTAACGGAGATTTTAAAGATTTTGATATGGAGAAACAGATGCATATCATCAGTGAAATAAAAACGGACAAGATTAAAAAGCAAAAAATATTTGAACAAAATCCACAGCTAAAAGCTTTGTTTGAAAAAGTGCTTCCCGAAATAATCGAGAAGAATAAGAAGCTGATAAAAACAAAATATTCTTTAAAAGGATATGGAATTAAACTTCAAAACCGATATAAAAAACTGGCTGGAAAATCTTGAAAAACTGCATCCGCAAACTACAGGTTTTGAGCCTAAACTGCGACAGAATAACGACGATCCAAAAAAAATTAAAGCCATTATCTTTGATATTTACGGAACTTTACTGATTTCATCGTCGGGAGATGTCGATCAGGCATATTTATCGGTTGACAATATGGTTACAGCACTTCGTGCCGGTGGATATAATATGAATGAAAACCCTGAAAATATTGCCGGTTTTATTCTTAAACAACTTCCCGAAAAAATTAAACTGAACCATAAAGAGTTAAAACAAAAAGGCCATTCTTATCCCGAAATAGAGATTTTTAAGGTATGGAATAATATGCTTGAAGAAGCGCAGAAAGCCGGCCTGATTTCGCTAAGTGGCAATGAATCGGCAGCCGACTGCATTTTTGTTTTTGAAGTACTGAGCAACAAAGTATTTCCAATGCCTGGAATGAAAGAAGTTTTAAGCGAAATCCACAAAAAGGGAATTCCACTTGGTATTGTTTCGAACGCACAGTTTTATACGCCTGTTTTAATGAATTTCTTTTTGTCGGGAAAACTAACATCAGAACTGGAAATCGATTTGTTTGATCCCGATTTATCGGTTTTTTCATTTAAGGAACTTCGTGGAAAACCCGATGTCGCACTGTTTCACAAGCTTATTCCGGCCTTGAAAAACAAATATAATATTGATCCACCGGAAGCAGTTTTTGTGGGAAACGATATGGTAAAAGATATTTACACTGCACATAAAGCAGGTTTAAAAACCGCATTATTTGCCGGCGACGAACGTTCACTTCGCTTAAGGGAAAACGATGAACGGATAAATGGCATAGAACCCGATTTTATTATTACAGAATTAAAACAACTTTTAGAAATAATTGAATGAAATTAAGTGAACTTCGCATTGGAATAATGCACTCGCTGATTGGAAAAAACGACGGCGTTTCCATCGTTATCGACCAAACCGTTAAAGCGATGTCGAAATACATGAAAATTAACATCGGCAATTTTTTCTTTCTGGGAGCGCATTCTTCACCACGTTTTAATGCACAAACCGATGAAGTTTTCTGGCACAAAAGTGAAGTACACAAACAAATTCTGGTAAATTACAACAACGAAAATGTGGAAGGTTTGGATGAACTTATTCACGAAAATGCGATATATGCAAAAAATGTAATTAAGAAATGGGTCGATGAGAATTACATCGATCTGATTATTGCCCACAATACATCGCATCCGTACAATTTTATTACCGCAGTTGGTTTGGGATACTACTTTGAAGAGCTTAAAGCCGAAGGAATTATATGGCCGAAATTGATGGTTTGGTGGCACGATTCCTATTTTGAGCGCGCAATTTTCGCCAACCCAAATCCGGTTATTCAAAAGTATCTGAAATATGTGCCTGGAGCCTATGTCAATGCCATTGCTTTTATCAACAAAAAACAGATTGAATTGGGGAAAAAAGTCTTCCGCATGTATAACAAAACTCTTGACATCGACCGGTTTTTTGAGAATCGTACGGCAGTGGTTCCAAACACTTCCGATATTCCATGGGAATGGGAGCATTTAACTTCTGACGGCGAAGTTCCTGTTGCACCTCCGCAAGACAACTACAACAATTCATTTTTCAAAGATATTGGTCTTGAACAACAAGCTGAAAGTAAGGGATTTTCATTGGAAGACACTGTAATACTTCTGCAGCATACGCGGGTAGTTCCACGCAAAAAAATCGAACTCGCAATTGATTTGGGTTTCGAACTTGAAAAGAAATTTAAAAAGAACGGAAATCCAAAGTGCGTTGCTTTGATGGTAAGTGGTCATTCCGGCGATGAGCAAAATGCCTACCTGAACAATTTGTATGTGCATTATACTGAAAAGTGCAAAGCCGATCCCGACAGCAATGTGCTTTTAATATTTGGCGAACATCATGTGCTGTCGCATCGCGATATTATTGTGGATAAGAAATTTTACAAATTTGCGGAAATCCCTTCGGTAATCGCGGCGCATGGCGGTTTAGGAACCTATTTCAGCGAAGTGGAAGGATTTGGCAACAATCTTCTGGAAATGATTTCTCTTGGATTCCGGCAGTAATCAACAAATATGAGATTTACAAAGAAGAGATTGAAAAACTTGGTTTTATTCTGCCAGCCATCGATAACACTGCAATAACTGCTGAATTGGTTGACCAATCGTACCGGCTGCTTACTGATATAAAATACCGAAACCACGTGGTTTTGCATAACCTCAAAGTCTTAAAAGAAAACTTCGACCATGAAATTATTGCCAGAAAATTAAAACCCATTATCATAAGTATGTTTATGCGATCTTTGTAGCGTTCTACATAAATGCTAATTTAATAACAAATTCCTGACTTTTTATTCGTATATAAAATATAAAATAATCTTTATTCTTATTTTTGAGTTAATTTCTTACCTTTAGCAAAAACCAAATCCCGATTTCAAAATGGTTTTAACTATATTTAAAAGATGCATTTCCATTTTGCATCGCATAGCTTATCACAATATTTATATTAAAAAAAGAGAATTATGGGAGATTTTTACCAAAATGGTTTTGTAGCTACATTACACAATCTGCGTTCGCGTCCCTACGAAGAACTGGAAAAAAAACTAAAACATTTTAGTAAGCACCGGCCTATTGGACTAATAATCCCATCGTTGTATTCAGAGCTTTCAAGACCGGCTCTGAAAAACATTATCGAAGTGCTAAAAGATATCCCTTATATTTCTGAAATTGTGATTGGACTTGACCAGGCTGATGAATCTGAGTACAGGAAATCACTCAAATATTTTTCAGAATTACCGCAACATCATCGTGTAATCTGGAACGACGGACCTAAAATGCAAAGCCTTAAGGAAAAGCTGGCCTCAAAAAAAATTGACACGTCGGTTGCCGGAAAAGGAAGAAATGTATGGTTTTGCTTTGGTTATATGATTTCGACCGGAAAATCGGAAGCCATTGCATTACACGATGCCGATATTACAACCTATAGCCGCGAGATGCTGGCACGACTGATTTACCCCGTGGCAGATCCTACATTCAATTACAAGTATTGCAAAGGTTATTATTTCAGAGTCGATGATGAACGGATGCACGGACGCGCAGTTCGGCTACTCGTAACTCCGTTGTTGCGAACGCTGAAAAAGCTTCTCGGACATCATAATTATCTCGAATATCTCGATAGTTTTCGCTATCCGCTGGCAGGCGAATTTTCCATGCGCGCGGATATAATCAAAACCATTCGCATCCCCTACGACTGGGGTTTGGAAATCGGTATTTTAAACGAAGTTGAACGAAACAATTCTTTAAACCGCGTTTGCCAGGTTGAAATTGCCGACCACTACGATCATAAACATCAATCGCTTTCTTCCGACGATGCCGAAAAAGGACTTTCAAAAATGAGCCGTGATATTTCGCGTGCAATATTCGCAAAACTCGCTTCCGACGGTATTACACTAAGCACCGAATTTTTCAGGACGCTTAAAGCCACTTATTGGAGAATTGCGTTGGATTTTGTTGAACTTTATAAAGCCGATGCAGCAATGAACGGGCTAAAATATGATTTTCACAAGGAAGAAGAAGTCATCGATTTATTTGTGAAAAACGTTTATCAATCGGGAATTAATTTTCTGAATAATCCTGATATGGTTCCTGTAATGCCCAACTGGAAACGGGTGCAAAGCGCTTTTCCCGAAATATTTGAAGAGTTTTACCAGATTGTGGAAGATGACAACGCCATCCTCAAATAATATAATTAAGTATGAATTTTCAGGAATCCCTTTTGACCAGACTGGAAAAGCGACTTCGGTTTATTTATAAAAATTATTATTCCGAAGAACTGAAATCGAAATTGCTTGCAACAATTTCAAAATATTCCAAAACTCAAAATAACAAAGAGAAGTGGAGCGAAAAGGATGTGGTTTTAATCACCTATGGCGACAGCATCCGAAAAGAAGGCGAAGTCCCGCTGCAAACATTAAATCGTTTTCTTGTTGAAAACCTCGTTAATCAGTTCTCTGTAATTCACATTTTACCATTTTTCCCGTTTAGCAGCGACGATGGATTCTCTGTCATCAATTTCCGCAAAGTCAATCCTGAACTCGGTAGCTGGAATGATATAAAATCGCTGACTGAAAATTTCGGTTTAATGACCGATTTAGTAATTAATCATGCATCGAGCCAAAGCGAATGGTTCCAAAATTTCCTTCAGCAAAAAGGAAAAGGCTCCGATTTCTTTATCACCGAAAATCCTGAAACCGATCTTTCACAGGTTGTGAGGCCACGAAGTTCGCCGCTTTTAACGCCATACAAAACTGCAAATGGAATTAAGCATGTGTGGACCACTTTTAGCGCTGATCAAATCGATTTGAATTTTTCGAATCCTGCTCTTTTGATTGAAATGATTGATATTCTTTTAGGTTACATTGCTAAAGGAGCGCGAATAATCCGCCTCGATGCCATTGCATTCCTCTGGAAAAAAGCGGGAACCTCCTGTCTACATTTGCCGGAAACGCATGAAGTCGTAAAATTGCTGCGCGAAGTTGCCGAATACATCAATCCTTCCATAGTTATTCTCACTGAAACCAATGTTCCAAACAAGGAAAACCTGAGCTATTTCGGAAATAATGATGAGGCGCACATGGTTTATCAGTTTAGCCTCCCTCCTCTCCTTTTGCATGCGTTACATTCGGGAAATTCGACATGGTTAAATGAATGGGCAAAGAGTTTACCCAATTTAAATAACGAAACTACTTTTTTCAATTTTACGGCATCACACGACGGAATTGGTGTTCGTCCGTTGGAAGGACTACTTCCCGAAAATGAAATATTAGAACTGGTGGAAAACATGCAGAAATTCGGTGGTTTTGTCAATTTCAGATCAAATCCTGATGGAAGCAAAAATCCGTACGAGTTAAACATTACCTATTTCGATGCATTGAAAGGCACAAAAAACGGCGTCGATAATTTTCAGGTGGAGCGTTTTCTCGCCTCGCAAATTGTAATGATGAGCTTTCAGGGGATTCCGGCGTTTTATATTCACAGTTTAACTGCAACACCAAATTATATTGAAGGAGTTGAACAGACCAAACATAACCGCACTATCAACCGTAGAAAGTGGAACCTGGAAGAACTTGAAGAGCTGTTAAAAAATGGTACGATACAAAAAAGAGTTTTCGAATCGCTACAGAAACTAATTTCAATTCGTAAAAAACAAACAGCATTTCATCCAAATGCTACGCAGGAAATATTAAACCTGGGCAGCCAGTTTATAGGATTGATAAGAACTTCAAAATCGGGTAATCAAAAGATAGTTACAGTTGTTAATCTGACGGATAAGAAACAGAATTTTAAACTGCCAATAGCATTAAATAGTTTTCAACTGGATTTAATTTCCGGCAAAAAAATAAGCGATAGCACATTAATGCCCTATCAATGCATGTGGTTGACGAAACACTGACAAACAGCTTTTCAAAAGATTTCAATCATTGAATTTTACTTCAATGCATTTTCAATGTCTGTCAATTTATTCTTTACATCTTCATCGTTAGGCCTTAATTCCAGCGCCTTTTTGTACCAGAAACGGGCAACATTGTAGCTGGCATCGGCAAAGGCCTTTTCAGCCTTTTGAATATTGCTGTCGAACTGTTGCCCCGATTGCCCGGCCATGCGTTCTGCAATTTTCTTTTCGATTTCTGTTATTTGATTTTTCGGATATATTTCATTTGATTTTACACTTAACGCCCTGTTATACCAGCCACGCGCAACTGCAAACTGGTTTTCGCGGAATGTGGAATCGGCCAAATCGATAAATTTCTGGTAATCTCTGTCGGTCTGACTGGATAATAAGCTGCCGACAAGCCGGTTAATTTCGGCAATGCGTTGCGGCGGATATTTTTCATCGGGTTTTACATCCCACGCCTTGTAGTACCAGCCACGCGAAACATTATATTGCTTATTGCCGAACAATGCGTCAGCCTGTTTGATATAGTCGCCGTACAATGAATTCAATTCGGCTTCGCTTTCCACACCACGGGCTTCCATTTCATCAGTCATGCGTGCGATTTCTTCACTTCTGCGCTCCAAATCTTCCGCAGCTGCTTTTTCAGCAAGTATCCGTTGTTGTTCCTTCGCCAGAATATCATCGATTTTTGAAATCTGGTTTTTGGGATATTGCTCGTTGGGTTTTAATGCAAGCGCTTTTCCGTATTCATCTTTAGCCTGAAGATATTTTTCGGTTTTAAAATAACCGTCAGCAGCAAGCACCACGTTACGATATTGTTCATCAGTAGCTTGTTGCTGAAGTATTTTTTCAATTTCAGAAATCCGTTCTTTTGGATAAGATTCATCCGGTTTCAGCGCCAACGCATCGTTATATTTTCCTTTCGACTGATCGTAGCTTTTCGTAGTAAAGTACCGATCGGCCTGCTGAATTAAATTATTGTAGTTCTTATCCTGTATTTCCTTTTCCTTTCGGGCCAGTTCAAGTTCAGCCAAAACTTTTCCGATTTCGTCTATCTTTTGCTGCGGATAGCTTTCTTCCGGTTTTATGGTTAAGGCGTTTCGATATTCGTTTCGTGCATTTTCATATTCTGTTTGGTTGAAAAGATTATCGGCTTTTGTAATCGCATCATTATAATTTTTATCCTTTTCAGCCTGAATTGCTGCCAGTCGTGCGGCCTCGGCTTTCGCTGCCTCTTCGGCTATACGAACTTTTTCAGCTTCTGCTTCTGCTGCCAATTGTGCCCGTGTGGTTACAATCGAATCGATTTTTGCCAGCATTTCACTGGGATACAATTCATCAGGTTTTGCTGATTTCGCATCGTTGTATGCGGTTTTGGCTTCATCAAAACCTTCGCGATTAAATTCGCGGTCAGCTTTGGCAATCGCTTCTTCGTAAGCTTTTTGTGCTGCCGAAAGCTGTGCCAGCAAAGTTCCGATTTCGTCTATCTTTTGCTGCGGATAGGTTTCTTCCGGTTTTATGGTTAAGGCATTGCGGTATTCGTTTCGTGCATTTTCGTATTCTGTTTGGTTGAAAAGATTATCGGCTTTTGTTATTGCATCGGAATAATTTTTATCCTTTTCAGCCTGAATTGCTGCCAGACGGGCGGCTTCAGCGGCAGTGGCTTCTTCGGCAAGTCGTGCCCGTGTGGTTACAATCGAATCGATTTTTGCCAGCATAACATTTGGATAGCTTTCTTCTGGTTTTGCCGATTTTGCATCATTGTATGCGGTTTTGGCTTCATCAAAACCTTCGCGCTTAAATTCGCGGTCAGCTTTGGCAATCGCTTCTTCGTATGCTTTTTGTGCTGCTGAAAGTTGTGCCAGCAAAGTTCCGATTTCGTCTATCTTTTGTTGTGGATAGCTTTCTTCCGGTTTTATAGTTAATGCGTTTCGGTATTCGTTTCGTGCATTTTCGTATTCTGTTTGGTTGAAAAGATTATCGGCTTTTGTAATTGCATCAGAATAATTTTTATCCTTTTCAGCCTGAATTGCTGCCAGACGTGCGGCTTCGGCTGTCGCAGCTTCTTCGGCAAGTCGTGCCCGTGTGGTTACAATCGAATCGATTTTTGCCAGCATAACATTTGGATAGCTTTCATCTGGTTTTGCTGATTTTGCATCATTGTATGCGGTTTTGGCTTCATCAAATCCTTCGCGTTTAAATTCACGGTCAGCTTTGGCAATCGCTTCTTCGTAAGCTTTTTGTGCTGCCGAAAGTTGTGCCAGCAAAGTTCCGATTTCGTCTATCTTTTGTTGTGGATAGCTTTCTTCCGGTTTTATAGTTAATGCGTTTCGGTATTCGTTTCGTGCATTTTCGTATTCTGTTTGGTTGAAAAGATTATCGGCTTTTGTAATTGCATCAGAATAATTTTTATCCTTTTCAGCCTGAATTGCTGCCAGTCGGGCGGCTTCAGCTGGCAGTCGGCTTCTTCGGCAAGTCGTGCCCGTGTGGTTACAATCGAATCGATTTTTGCCAGCATAACATTTGGATAGCTTTCTTCTGGTTTTGCCGATTTTGCATCATTGTATGCGGTTTTGGCTTCATCAAATCCTTCGCGTTTAAATTCGCGGTCAGCTATGGCAATCGCTTCTTCGTAAGCTTTTTGTGCTGCCGAAAGCTGTGCCAGCAAAGTTCCGATTTCGTCTATCTTTTGTTGTGGATAGCTTTCTTCCGGTTTTATAGTTAATGCGTTTCGGTATTCAGTTCGTGCATTTTCATATTCTGTTTGGTTGAAAAGATTATCGGCTTTTGTAATTGCATCAGAATAATTTTTATCCTTTTCAGCCTGAATTGCTGCTAAACGAGCGGCTTCGGCTTTCGCCGCCTCTTCAGCGAGCTGTGCCCGTGTGGTTACAATCGAATCGATTTTTGCCAGCATAACATTTGGATAGCTTTCTTCTGGTTTTGCCGATTTTGCATCATTGTATGCGGTTTTGGCTTCATCAAAACCTTCGCGTTTAAATTCGCGGTCAGCTATGGCAATCGCTTCTTCGTAAGCTTTTTGTGCTGCCGAAAGCTGTGCCAGCAAAGTTCCGATTTCGTCTATCTTTTGTTCTGGATAGCTTTCTTCCGGTTTTATAGTTAATGCGTTTCGGTATTCGTTTCGTGCATTTTCGTATTCTGTTTGGTTGAAAAGATTATCGGCTTTTGTAATTGCATCAGCATAATCCTTATCCTTTTCAGCCTGAATTGCTGCCAAACGTGCGGCTTCGGCTTTCGCTGCCTCTTCAGCTAAACGAACTCTTTCAGCTTCTGCTTCTGCAGCCAAACGCTTTTGCTCTTCTACCAGGTTTTCAATCTTTGAAATCATTTCCGAAGGATAAGTTTCTTCCGGCTTTAATTTACCAGCGCCGGCATACCCGGCTTTTGCTTTTTCATATTCCTTGCGGTTAAAAAATCCGTCGGCACTTGCAACTGCCTGCTGGTAATCCTGATTGGTTTTTGCAATATCGCGGAGTTTATTGTCTATCTCTGAAATTTTGTCTTTTGGGTATTTTTCCTTTGGTTTTAATGCAAGCGCATCGTTGTACTTGCTTTTTGCACTTTCCCAGTTGTTTCCGGTAAATGCTTCATCGGCCTGTGCAATTATTGCATCGTATTGATTATCCACATTTTTTGAGGCAAGTATCTCATCAATTTCACTGACCCTTTCCTGCGAATGCTTGTCGTCGGCTCGAATTGCCAGCGCTTTCTGATATAAATCCTTTGAAGCCTCAAATTTTTCGGAAATAAACTGGTTGTCGGCTTTAAAAACCAGGTCGGCAAAATTTTCCTTTAACTGAAGAATTCCGTTTATTTCATCTAATCCGATCTGTAACATGTTTATCTGCCGGAAATAAATCTGCTGCTTGTGAATACGATGTCAATGCAGTCTGATAGTCTTCCTTTTTATAGGCTTTATCCGCATTTTTCACTAAATCTTCGAATAACATTTTATCCGACAGCTCCTTCATTATTGCTTTTATCTCAGCAACTTTTTGTGTCGCAAGCTGATCATCGGGCTTAAACTTTAATGCATTTTCGTAGGATGAAATAGCTTTATCGTAAAATTGCTTTTCATACATGGTTTCGGCCTGTAACATGGCTTGTTTATAGCTTTCCTGTTTTTCTGCATTCTTTGCCTGTTTTGCCAGAATCTCATCGATTTCTGCAATTTTTGATTTCGGATATGCATCGGACGGCTTCAATTGAAGCGCTTCTCCGTATTTCGATTTGGCATCGTTATACAACAATTGCTTAAAAGAAACATCGGCCTGTGCTATTAAATCGGTATACTGTTGTTCCTGCTGCTGCTGTTTCAGGATTTCGCTTATTTGTTTTATCCGGCTATTTGCGTATGAATCTTCCGGTTTTATCGACAATGCGCGATTGTAAGCATTTCTGGCTTCGTTGTATTTTTTCTGATTAAACTGCAAATCAGCTTCTTTAATCAATGCAGTGAAACGTTCGGCAAGCGCTTTGTCGAGTTCTGCTGAAACCATCATTAAGCCAAGCAAATCGTTAATTTCAGCAATTCTGTCTTTCGGGAATTGTTCGTTGGGAAAAATTTTACTGGCAGCTTTAAAACCATCGAGCGCAGCAAGAAACTTCTCATCGCTGTATTCCTTGCTTGCCTGTTCCAGCAATTCGTTGTATTCTTTGCGCAATTCAGCCAATTCGGCTCGTGTTAGTTTCGATAAATAATCGGCTTCCTTACCAATTGCCTGTGACTGCAGTTTTGCCTGTTCAATGAGTTTGGCAATTTGTGCGTCGTTATAATACGTTTCTGAAATAAAATTGTCGACACTGGGATTGTAATAAATTTTCAGGACTGTGTTTTCAGCGAAAGACTTATCGATTCCGGGTATTTCGGTAAATAAATTAATGTTTAACGGAAATGGAGGAAATATTGGATCTTTTTGCAGAACGCTTGCCGGAACAGATGCATCAACTACAATTTTCTGTGAAAAATTATCCTTACGGTAAAAAATCAAATCGTATTTGTGATTGTAATTCAGTTCCACTTTATAGTTTCCATCGGAGCCAACGCCATAGTTATCTAACCGTTTACCATCGCGGTACATTTGAATAATGGCGCCTTCAACTGTACCTTGCTGAACATTTATTTTACCCTGAACAGCAATGCCGTTGCTTCGCTGAGCAAAAGCAGAAACAACTGAACAACAAACAAGAAAAAATAAAAGTGAAATCTTCCGTATAACTATCTTCATAAAACCATTTTCGATGTTAAAGAAACGAAGATAAAAACAATAAATTATTAGCCATGTGCAGAAATTTGAATTGCCGGATTTTGAACGAAATAAATTTAATGTGGTTTAGTTTTAATATTTCTGATTGATGATATAAACGCCGGGCTATAAATACATTGTGAAAGTTACGCTCAGTGAAATAATAGCCATACGCATAATCTCAAAACTTAAATCAATTTCATTTAGTTAAGAAAGAAATGATGAGAATTTGAATAGCTAACACCCTTCGACTCCGCTCAGGGTGACTGTCAGATTGAGCGAAGTCGAAATCCGCTATCACTAACTAAACGACATTGAAACTTAAATTCTCATTATCTGGTTACAACGTTATTATTTTCTTTAAAATTATCTGTCAAACTCAGAAGCAAAATCAATTTAAAAATGTTAGTTTGCTTTCTTTTTTTTCGATTAAACTGGAAATTAAATTTGAATGAAGAATAAACCGGGCATTATTGCAGCGCTTTTCCCAATTCTTGTTTTAATAGTTTTATTAACCTGCAATGTTTTTATTTTTGATGACACCTTAGCCGGTGCAAATCAGATTGCATTGTTGCTTGCCGCTGCCATTGCCAGCGTAATCTCGGTTCGTCTGGGTTTGGATTGGGGGAAAATCCGTGATAAAATCGTTTCGACAATTGGTTCAGCCATGCCATCTATATTAATTTTATTGCTTATAGGTGCATTAGCCGGAACCTGGATGTTAAGCGGTGTTGTTCCTGCAATGATTTATTATGGCCTGGATATTATCAATCCTAAGATGTTTTTATTTACAGCGGTTGTTGTAAGCTCCATTGTAAGTGTTGCTACCGGAAGTTCGTGGTCGACCATCGCAACCATAGGGGTAGCGCTGCTCGGAATTGGAAAAGCAATTGGCATAAACGAGGCGATGGTTGCAGGGGCAATAGTGAGTGGCGCATATTTTGGCGATAAAGTATCACCATTAAGCGATACTACCAACCTTGCTCCTGCAATGGCCGGAACCGATCTGTTTACACATATCCGCTACATGATGTATACCACGGTTCCAACAATGACACTAACCTTAATTATATTTCTGATTATCGGGTTTAATTACGATTTTTCGGGAGCGGTGGTTGACGTTGAAAATGTAAAAATTGCTATCGGTGAAACTTTCAATACAAGCCCGTTCTTATTTCTCGTACCTGCCATTCTTTTTGCCATAATCATCCTGAAAGTCCCGCCACTGCCATCTTTATTTACAGGAGTTTTGCTTGGAGCTATTTTCGCCGTTATTTTCCAGCCGCAAATTATTGAGAACGTTGCCGGCGTAAGCGGTAATTATCTGAAGGCTTCGTATATAACCGTAATGCAGGCGATGTATGGCGATGTATCCCTAATCACGCCCGATGAAAATGTAAATGAATTGTTAAGCACTACAGGAATGCGGGGAATGCTTGATACCGTGTGGCTTATTTTATCGGCAATGGTATTTGGCGGCGTAATGGAATCGGCGGGATTACTAAAAAGACTCACACAACCGATTACCAAATATGCCAAAAGTACAGGCAGTTTAATTGCATCTACGGTTGGAACCTGTATTTTCTTTAACACAACCGCTTCCGACCAGTACATTGCCATTGTTGTTCCGGGAAGGATGTATCGTAAAACCTTTGAGGAAAGAGGACTTAAACCTGAAGTATTGAGCCGGACGCTGGAAGACAGCGGAACGGTAACTTCCGTACTTATTCCGTGGAATACAGGCGGAGCAACACAGGCACGGGTTCTGGGAGTGCCAACCTTAGCATATGCTCCATATGCATTTTTTAATTTAATCAGTCCGTTAATGAGTATTTTGTTTGCTTACCTGAATATAAAAATCAGACGGCTGACAAATGAAGAAAAGTTTGAAAAGTCAGTGTAAATTATGACGCAATTTTTCGATCTTTTCGAAACGAATTCGATTAAATTGTTCGGCAAAATTATTCTGAAAGGAATTTAAGGATAACAGAAATCACGTATAATCATGCCTTTCATAAATTCAAATTGATATTTATTTTTGTCATTGGGTATTAAACCTGAACAATATTTTTTAGTCTTAATTTCAGAAATCATTCAAAACTAACACTATGAAGACCAAAATCTCAGTTTTTATTTCTACAATTGCGATACTGTTTTTGAGCTTTTCAACAAAGGCTCAGCAAGTTAACCCTGATGAATACTGGCCACAATGGAGAGGCGCAAACAATACAGGAGCTGCCACAAAAGGAAATCCTCCCATTCATTTTAGTGAAACACAAAATATGAAATGGAAAATCCCGATTCCCGGAAAAGGGCATGCAACGCCAATAGTATGGGATGATAAAATAATTGTTTTAACAGCTGTTCCACACGATGCAACTTCGGTAGATATGGAAGAATGGAGAGAATCAACTACCACGGATTTAGTGCTCGATTACAAGGTAATTCTGCTAAATCTTAACGATGGAAAAATTATCTGGGAAAAAACAGTTACCAGCGAAAAGCCGGAAGAGAACACGCATAAACTTGGAAGTTGGGCATCCGGTTCGCCTTGTACCGATGGCGAAAGAATTTATGCTTATTTTGGTTCTCGCGGAATTTTCTGTCTCGATTTTAAAGGAAACATTCTCTGGCAAAAGGATTTCGGACAAATGAAAAAAGTGATGAGTTTTGGCGAAGGAAGCTCGCCCTACCTGTATAAAGACAAGCTTTTTATTCAGTGGGACCACGAAGGAGATTCACACATTTATGCACTCGATACTAAAACCGGAAATATGGTTTGGACCGATGAACGGGATGAAGGAAGTTCATGGGCAACGCCGCTTGTGGTTGAAGTGAACGGAAAACCACAGGTGATTACATGTGCAACCAATCTTATCAGAAGTTATGATTTTAATACAGGAGAAATTATCTGGACCTGTGCCGGACTGACACGAAATGTTATACCAAATCCGAAGTATGCCGATGGTATTTTATATGCGATGAGTGGTTACCGTGGAAATGCATTGATGGCTATTGATTTGGCCAAAGCAAAAGGCGATATCACCGGCAGCAATGCAATTCTCTGGTCGTATAACCAGAATACATCGTATACACCAGATGCACTTTTGATGGGCGGTAGATATTATTTTCTGCGTGCCAATAACGGTGAATTAAGTTGCCTCGATGCAAAAACCGGGGAAGTAAAATATGAAAAGGTTAAGTTGGAAGGAATCAACGATTTGTATTCGTCGCCAACCGGTGTCGATTCACGGATATACATTGTTGACGACAATATTTGCCTTGTAATAAAAGCTGGTGATAATTTTGAAGTTCTTGCTTCGAATAAAGTGGAAGACAATTTCCATGCATCGCCGGTAATTGTTGGAAATAAATTGATATTACGCGGATTTCATTCGTTATATTGTTTTGAAGAATAAATTCATACCATAATACTGAGCGTTTCGCTTTGTGTGTAACGCTCATTATTTTTCGCTTAAAACTTCGCGATATTCATATTTTACCCCGACACAACAAAACTATTAATAGAAATATGAAAACTTACTTTTCATATTTAGGTTGATAAAACAATTATGAAATGAAAACATTCAAATGTATTTATTGATTAATTACTTCATCTTCATAGCTTCATTTTTTTGTACCATTTTGTATTTAACGCCTGAAAAAAGTTTTGCTGATTTTTTATTCACTGTCGAAAACCGGAATAATTCAAGCATTATTCAGGCCAAATTCAATCTATCTTTCTGACCATTTTGTTCAGTTTATTTCAGTCATAGGATTCTGATTTTTAATAGTCGAAATTGTTTGGATAAACTATTAAATTCACAAATATGAAAAAACAATGCGTGTTACGTACAAAATCACTAATTCTTTTATCTGTAATTTTAGCCCTCGGACTGATTTCCGGATGTCAGAAAGATCTCCTGCAAACAGAAGACATCGTTGAACAGGATTCTCCTGCACTAAAAAGTGCGAAGAAAAATAACTTTATGGTTATTACCAAATCTGAAACGCTACCTAGTGGCATTGAAAAAGAACTATCTGCTTATGGCAAAATTGTAAAAACGATTCCCGAAATCGGAGTAATTGTAGTTCAGCCGGTTAATGGCAGCTTTGAATCAAAAGTCGCTAAGCTTTCAAAAGTTAAGGCGGTGGTTCCCGATCTGTCGGCAATGTGGCTGGAGCCTGAAAAAGTTGCTGAAGCTAACCCGCCAAGCATCGGCGATAAAGAAGCTTATTTTGAATTACAATGGGGATTGGATGCCATTGATGCTCCGGAAGCCTGGAACGCAGGATATACCGGGAAAAAAACCCGCGTTTTTATTCTCGATGAAGGAATCGATGCTGATCATCCTGATTTGGCACCAAACCTGAATACCAAACTTTCAACTTCATTTGTGCCGGGAGAAGATTACGACATTGCACCCGGATTTTATTTTCATCACGGATCGCATGTAGCGGGAATAATTGCAGGAGCGCAAAATAATTTCGGTATAATTGGAGTAGCACCAAAAGCAGAGATAGTAGCTGTTAAAGTGCTTTCGGAAATAAATGGCTCCGGCGCTTTTAGCTGGATAAACCAGGGAATTGTATATGCAGCAAATAATGGTGCCGATGTAATAAATATGAGTTTGGGAGCTACCTTTAGCCGCAACGGATTTTATTTGGATGAAAATGGGGTTTTACAAAAAATCCCCGCGGCTTATATGCAAAGTTTGATTCATGCTATGCAGCGCGCCGTGAATTATGCATATAAAAAAGGAGCTGTTATCGTTTGCTCTGCAGGAAACGGCGGATCTAATTTTGATGGAAATGGCGCTATTATTAAAGTGCCTGCCGAATTGAATAATGTAATTGCAGTATCGGCAACCGCACCCAATTACTGGTACAGGGATTTATTCTATGGAAATGAAGCAAATTTTGATATTCCTGCCAGTTACAGCGATTTTGGAAGGTCATTGGTAAGCGTTGCTGCACCGGGCGGCGATTTTGATTATTTCAATAAAAACGGATGGCAGTACGACATGATTTTAAGTGCAAGCAGCGAGAGTTATTATTTTGCTGCCGGAACAAGTATGGCAGCGCCACATGTTTCGGGGGTAGCCGCGTTGATTATTTCCAAGTACAATGGCAAAATAACTCCGCAGAAAGTGACAAAGCAAATTCTTAAAACAGCCGATAAAATCGATGGTAAAGGAAAATCATTATTTTTTGGTAAAGGCAGAGTAAATGCATACCGCGCAGTTACGGAATAAATGATACTTTATTTTTTGTCGAAAAGCGGAAAATCGATTTTCCGCTTTTCTTTTGCTGCATCGTTAATTTATCAGGCTACAATATTTTCTAATAACAAACTTTTTCGTATTTTATTGACTTTTATTTTGCTTTTCTAATCACATAATTAACTAAAGCAAACCTGGTATAAATACAAATTGTAAAATCAAATGGTCAAAATATTTTTATCCTATTCCAGTGTCGATAAGCCAATGGTTCGCGAGCTCTCCCAGGATTTACGCGACCTCGGGCACACTGTCTGGATGGATCAACAGCTAACAGGCGGACAGGAATGGTGGGATCTTATTCTCACCGAAATCCGGGCATGCGATGTATTTGTCACAGTTTTAACAGAGTCGTTTTTAAAGTCGGAAGCATGCCGCACTGAGTATCATTATGCGCTTGCACTTCATAAGACACTCTTACCTGTCCGGCTAAACGATCAAATCGATCTCGACCGTATTTCTCCCGAATTGCTAAAGCGACAAATTGTGGATTACGGAGGAGGAAATAAAGCCGGCATTCTCTCGCTGCATAAGTCTTTGGCAGCAATCGATGTTTCAGGTGCACTTCCTGATCCATTGCCTGAACCACCGGATGTACCTATCTCCTATCTGGCACGTATCCTCGATGAAATTAGTCAACCCGAAGTACTGAGTTATGATCAACAGTTTTCATTTTTATACCGTCTGAGGGATCATTTGCGTGAGACCGGCAATGCAGTTGATGTAAAAAAAGCCCTCAACGAATTGGGCCGGCGAAAGGATTTATATGCAAGGGTTAAAGAGGAAATGACGGTATTACTTCAAGAGGTAGAGCAGGCACAAAATACAACTTCGCAAGATGCTGCCAGACAAAGTGCCACTGCTAAAGACACTACAACCCAAAATCCGCAAAGAAAACCGGCGATGAATGCCGGGGAACCGGCGGCTTCGAATTCTTCACAATCAGCCAGAACTAATGACAAGGGTGCAGGTGGCATCGTCATACTTTGTTTTCTTATTCCATTGATCGGACTTATTATGTATCTGGTGTGGAAGGAAAATCGTCCGAAAAGCTCCAAACAAGCCGGCATAGCAGCAATTATAGGAGCTGTTTTTTATTTGTTTATTAATATTATATCCAATGCTACCTATTAGTGGATATTATATCTGCTGGCAGACTATTGAAATATAAAATTATTGATCGTTTAAAGATTTGAACGAATTTATCCGACGATTGGGATTTAAAAATTATATCCAAAATCAATATCATATAAAATTGAAATATGTTGAATCCCGCTTGCCGAAATTCCCGCGCCTAAACCTACATTATAATACCAGTGTTTATTTACCATTCTTTGCCAGCCATATTCCACACCAGTAAGATTGAATTTATGTGACGGAGCATAAACATTTAAAAGACAAATATAATTTCCTGAATATTTATAAGTTCTTTTATTCTCTGCTCTGCGTTTATCAATGTTATGATAATATCGCAATTGGGTATCAAAAAACGGATTTAATATCCAGCCAACCGATTGGCCATATCCGAATTCATTTTTCAACATCGCGCTCAGTGAAATTTTATCGCTGATACCAAACTCAAAACCTGCCCCGGGAAGCAGGAAACTTATCTTAAAATTAAGCGGAGGTTTATTGTGAATTTTTTCTTCAAAAAACGATTTACTGTCCGGATTTGCTAATTTCCATATATTATAGCGCTCAATAAATTTGCCGATGTTTCTTTTGTTGGTATATTGAATGGTATCTCTGAGGATTGGATAATCGCTGCAATAAAAGCGAATCGCCGGAATCAGTCGGCCGGAATTAATGTCGGTATCAAATCCGCCGAGCCGTTTCGAGTTTCTGAACGTATACAGGTTTACATTCCCGGCTGCTTCTTTCCTGAAAAATCTTTTGAACCAAATGTCAAGATCACTTTTTACATACATTTCGGCACCAAGATGTATCTCTGACAATTTTCTTTTTGAATACCTGATTTTATCAACACCCTGATGCAACCGTACTCCGCTTGCGGAATAGTAATTTTTGTCTTTTAGCGTGCCGGAAATGGTATCGCCGGTTTCCAAAACAACAAAACCTTTTAACAATTGCTTTTGGGAAAAAACGTTCAATATACAAAGCATTAAAATGAGCGTCAAGATAGGTCGAATCATTTGTCGGTTTTTGGTTATTTATTGCAGATGATTTTTGGTGAATAAATATAAAAACAAAATCGATTTATTCTGCATTTTCGATTTGGAAAATCCAGGCCGTTAGTCCAAGGCTCTATGCTTCAAATTGAAAGTCGCAAATAAAAAAAACACGATGGAACAAAGAGCAATGCATTAAGAGCCAAAACAGAGCGTTTCGCGATTTAAACTTTAACACCTGAACACTGAGACTGAACACTGAGACTGAACACTGCGACTGAAAACTGCAACTGAAAACTGAGACTGAACACTAACCCTCTCTCCACTCCAGTTTATTATCAATACGATATACAATTTTTTCATTATCGAGCAGCCATTTAATAATATGTCTCATTTTTTGCTGGTCCCCTTTCAGTTTTAGAAGAAGCTTTTCATACGAAACCGGATTTTCAAGAATTTTGCGAATCAATTCTCCGGTATTCTCGAATTCAAAAGAAGTAAGTTGCATAGTTTTTAACGATGTGCAAACATCGCAGGTGCCGCAGGGTGGCGAATCGGTTTCGCCAAAATATTCCAGTAACATCTGGCTTCGGCAATGTGTTGTGCTTGTGGCATAATTAATAACTGCATCAATTCTGTTCAGGAGTTCTTTTTTGCGAAAATCGTAACTTTCCTTCGATATCTTTAAACGCTCAATATTTATTCTTTCCTTATTAAAATAGATGAAAGGAGTCCGGTTTCGCGGAATGTAATCGATTACTTTGGCGCTCCGAAGACTTTTAAGATAATTATATACTTTTTCCTGATCTATTCCAAAACGATTTGCAAGAAGTTCCTCATCGATGGCTACATAACCTGAAAAAAGCCCGGTATATGAACGGAGTATCAGTTTTATAAAATCATCGATACCGGAATTGGCTACCTGAAACTTGTACAAATCGTCGCGCGAAACGGTAAAATGTATTCGTGAAGGACTGTCCACTTCTTCGGTAAATTCCACATAACCTTCGCGTTGCAAAATTTTCAGGCTATTGTAAACCATTGCCTGCTGAAATTTAAAAGCCTGGGCAAAACTCTGCAAACTGAACTCATATACCTGGTTTTTCCCAAATCCTTCAGCAACCTTCAAATAATTGCATAGCGCCTGGTAAATTCGCTTTATCGATGCTATTTCAGGAAATGCTACCGTAACATGCTTTTTCAGTTTTGTTTTGTCTGCGCCGTTAAACAAAAGCACTGCAGCCGATTTCTTTTGGTCGCGGCCTGCCCTGCCCGCTTCCTGGTAATACGCTTCCATTGAATCGGGAGGATCATAATGGATTACAAACCTCACATTGGGCTTGTCGATTCCCATGCCAAACGCATTGGTGGCTACAATTACACGTGTTTTTCCGTTCAGCCATGCATCCTGTTTTGCACTTCGTATGTGGTTGGATAATCCTGCATGATAATAATCGGCGCTGATTTTATTTTTTCGCAGTTCTTCAGCAATCTCTTTGGTTAATCGCCTGCTGCGTGCATAAACAATTCCTGAACCCTTGACTTTATTAAGCGTATCAATTAAATAACCGTTTTTGTTTTCTTTCGTTCGAACCAGGTAGCTTAGGTTTTCCCGCTGAAAAGAAACTTTTAAAACGTTTTTCTTTTTGAATCCCAGCTTATCCTGAATATCATCGGCTACTTTGGGTGTGGCTGTGGCAGTTAAAGCCAGAATTTTTACACCGGGCAAAATCTTTCGAATTTCAATGATGTTTAGGTAACTTGGCCTGAAATCGTAACCCCATTGCGAAATACAATGTGCTTCATCCACAGTTACAAGGTTTACATCCATCTGTTCCAACCGCTCTTTAAAACGTCCTGAATTTAAGCGTTCTGGTGAAATGTACAGGAATTTGTATTCGCCCCACAGCGCATTATCCATAGTAAGTTTGATTTCACCTGGCGACATTCCGCTATGAATTGCCAATGCCTTAATACCTCTGCGGTTAAGGTTTTCAACCTGGTCTTTCATTAATGCAATTAAGGGAGTAATTACGACGCAAATTCCCTTTTTCGAAAGAGAATATACCTGGAAAGTAACCGATTTCCCACCACCGGTTGGCATAAGCCCAAGCGTGTCTTCCCCGCGGTTTACCGATTCGATGATTTCGAGTTGTAATGGCCGAAAATCGGAATAGCCCCAATAGCGCGCCAGTATTTGTTTGAAACTTTCCATTAATACAAATTAAGAAATCATTTTAAGGTTTAACAATTTTTATTGTGTCAAACCATCCGGGCGGTAAATTTATTCGATTTTAGTTCATGATTTTTTGTAGTTTTGCGGATTATTTAAAAACTAAAAAAGAATAACATGTCGTTTTTAATTGACAAAGTGGAATTTGAAGGGTTAACGTTTGACGATGTATTATTAATTCCTTCATATTCAGATGTTTTACCGCGCGAAGTTGATTTGTCTTCAAAATTCACCAGAAACATAATTATTAACACTCCGGTTGTAACCGCTGCAATGGACACAGTTACTGAAAATAAGATGGCAATTGCCATAGCACGTGAAGGCGGAATTGGTGTAATCCATAAAAACATGGAAATTGAAGAACAGGCACACCAGGTTACAACAGTAAAACGTGCCGAAAATGGTATGATTTACGACCCGATAACAATAACTGCCGAAAAAAAAGTAAGTGATGCACTGAATATAATGGCTAACTTTAAAATAGGCGGTATACCGGTTGTCGACGATAATGGATTTCTGGTGGGAATTGTTACCAACCGCGACCTGCGTTTTGAACGCAACATGAACCGCCCTATCGCTGAAGTGATGACGAAAGAAAACCTGATTTCCACTACAGAATCCACTAATTTGGAAAAAGCGGCAGATATTCTTCAGAATTATAAAATTGAAAAACTCCCGGTTGTCGATAAAAACAACAAGCTAATCGGGCTGGTAACTTATAAGGACATCACCAAAGCAAAGGATAAACCGCTGGCATGTAAAGACGAAAAAGGACGTTTGCGTGTAGCTGCAGGAATAGGCATTGCTACCGACACCATCGATCGTGTGGATGAGTTAGTGAGAGCGCAGGTTGATGCTTTGGTAATCGACACTGCACATGCACATTCCAGAGGAGTTGTTGAAATGCTTAGAAAAATCAAAAATAAATATCCTGAGAAAGATATTGTGGCAGGAAACATTGGAACTGCTGAAGCTGCCATTGAACTGGTTAAAGCCGGCGCCGATGCGGTAAAAGTTGGAATCGGGCCCGGATCAATTTGTACTACGCGCGTAATAGCAGGTGTTGGAATTCCGCAGTTATCGGCAGTTTACAGTGTAGCAAAAGCGATAAAAGGCTCAGGCATTCCGCTAATTGCCGACGGTGGAATTCGTTATTCGGGCGATATAGTAAAAGCAATAGCAGCAGGAGCGAATTCAGTTATGGCAGGCGGATTATTTGCCGGTGTTGAAGAATCGCCCGGAGAAACTATTTTATACCAGGGGAGAAAATTTAAATCGTATCGCGGAATGGGTTCAATCGAAGCGATGCAAAAAGGCTCAAAAGACCGGTATTTCCAGGATATGGAAGAAGACATTAAAAAACTGGTGCCGGAAGGAATTGCCGCACGTGTACCATACAAAGGCTCACTTTACGAAGTGCTGTTTCAGTTAATCGGCGGCTTACGCGCGGGAATGGGCTATTGCGGAGCAAAAAATATAGAAATGTTACAACAGGCGAAGTTTACGCGAATATCAAATGCCGGAGTACAGGAAAGTCATCCGCATGATGTTACGATTACACGTGAAGCGCCAAACTACAGCAGCCGGCAGTAATCAAAACCAAACAGTTTCCTGACTAAATTAACCTATTGAATAGTAAACAATAAATAAAAACTATTCATGTTTAATTATTTGAATATTTTAAAATTTAGTATAATGAATCGCATTTTCTTTTCATTCTTGTTTGTTATTTCAACAGTAACCTTTGCATTTTCGCAGGACGACGAAACCATTTTAACCATCGGTAATAATAAAATAAGCAAGGGCGAATTCGAGCGAATTTACAAGAAAAACAATAACAATTTATATAATGAATCGGATAAAAAAACGCCGGAAGAGTATATGGAACTTTTTATCGATTTCAAGTTAAAGGTTATTGAAGCTGAACGCCTGAAAATGGACACGGCTTCTGCATTTATCAATGAACTGGCAGGTTATCGTGAAGAACTCGCTGCACCATATTTAACCAATGTGAAGTACAACGAAGATATGGTTAAGGAACTTTATGATCGTACCACAAAAGAGATAAATGCAAGTCATATTTTGCTGAAAGTGGATAAAGATGCCACGCCCGAACAGGACAAAGCAGTGCTGGATAAAATACAAAAAATCAGGCAGGAAATTATTGCCGGAAAAGATTTTGAAGAAGCAGCCGTCGAATATTCAGAAGATCCTTCGGCAAAAACAAATAAGGGTAATCTCGGATTTTTTAGTGCATTTCAAATGGTTACGCCGTTTGAGAACGCAGCATTCAACACTCCCGTTGGCGAAATTTCAGAACCGGTAAAAACCAATTTTGGATACCACTTAATAAAGGTAAACGACATTCGCGATAACAAAGGTGATATTTTAGTTGCCCATATCATGAAAATGTTTCCAAAAGACATGACTCAGGAAACAAAGGCAAAGCTTAAAACTCAAATCGACAGTATTTATACAGCCGTGAAAAATGGCGCTGATTTCGCCGAAATGGCTAAAGCTAAATCCGATGATAAACGTTCGTCGGTAAACGGTGGCGAAATGCAGTGGTTCTCGGCGGCAAGAATGATTCCTGAATTTGCCGGGCCGGCATTTGCACTGAAGAATAAAGGCGATATCTCCGAAGTGATAGAAACGCCCTATGGCTACCATATCATTAAGAAAATTGATGCGCGTCCGGTGCCTTCGTATGAGCAGGCTAAAGACGGAATTGTGAGCAACATGAAGCGTGATCCGCTAAGATCGCTTACGAGCAAAAAAGCTTTTATCAACGATATTAAGGAAGAATACAATTTCAATACGAACAACGAAGGGAATGGAAAAACTTCGCGGAAAATATATTGAGAAAGATTTAAAAGATGCCGATTTCGAGCTGTTCAACATTGATGGTAAAAGCTACAAAGTTTCCGATTTTCAGAAATATCTTGCTGATCAGAAAATTGAACAGGGATTGTACACATCGTTTTACGATAACTGGGAAATCGACGCCATTACAAAGCTTGAAAATTCAAAACTCGAACAAAAACATCCCGATTTCAGGTATCTGATGCAGGAATATCACGATGGAATTTTATTGTTTAATATTTCCGAAGAAAAAATCTGGAATTATGCTGCTGAAGATTCTTTAGGTCTAAGCAAATTTTACGACAAAATGGATAAAAAACATATGTGGGAAGAGCGTTTCAAAGGATTAGTAATTACCTGTAAAGATGCTGAAACCCGCGATAAGGTCGAAAATTATTTTGCCGAAGAAATGACGCCGGAAGAAATTGCCGATCTGATTAACAAGGAGAATAATTTATTCAGCTATACTGAAGGCGCATGGGAAAAAGGCAGTAATCCGGTGGTTGATTTTTATGTTTGGAATGGCCCGGAACCCGATAATTTTAACAGCGCATTAACTTTTGTTCGTGGCGACAAAATTCCTCCTGAAATTAAAACTCTCGATGAAGCACGCGGCTTGTATGTTTCCGATTATCAAAAATATCTCGAAGAAAACTGGATTAAAGAATTGCGTAAAAAATATAAAATCAAAGTCAATAAAAAATTGCTAAAAACGATAGAAGGTGTTTAAAGCGCTTCTGAAATATGGGTTTATCTATATTACCGGATTGTTGCTGATTCAATGTTCAGATACGCAAAATACCGCCGAAACTATAGTTGCAAAGGTTGGCGAAAGAAAATTGTATCTGAATGAAATCAGGGATATAATTCCGATTAATCTCGATAAAACCGATAGCGCTTCAATGGCCGATGATTACATTAAAAAGTGGGTAAAACAAGAACTTGTAATTCAAAAAGCCAACGAAAATTTAACGCTTCAGCAAAAAGATGTTTCCAGGGAATTACAGGATTACAGAAACTCATTAATTATTTATAAATATAAAAATGAATTGATGAGACAGCGCATGGATACAACGGTTACAGAAGCTCAAATTCAGGCTTATTACAATGCGCATCCCGAAAATTTTAATTTGAACAAAGATATAGTAAAAGCCATTTTTGTAAAAATACCAAGCGAGGTTGCCAATCCGAAATTATTAAAAAGCATGACGGCTGACACGAGTGAAGCCGGATTGAGCGAATTACGTGAATACTCTCTTCAATATGCAAAACGATTCGATATTTTCACCGATAACTGGGTCGATTTGGATGTGGTAAAAAATAATATTCCTAACGAAATTAACGATAACAATCGGTTTCTTACCGGTAATAAACAAATTGAATTGAGAGATTCAAATTATTATTATCTTGTCAGCATTCGCGATTACAGGCTTAAAAATCAACAAGCTCCGCTCGAGTTTGTTGAAAACAATATTAAGAACCTGATTTTGAATCAGCGTAAAATTGAATTTTTAAAGGAAACAGAAGAAAATATTTATCTTGAAGGAGTCCGGCAAAATAAATTTAAAATATACGATGTTGAATCGGCTGAATAAAATTAGCTTGTAAACCGGATTATTTGATAGCAATGAAATACAATAAAATAATGAAAAAAACAGGAATCATAATTTTAGGAATTTTTCTGGCCACAATCGCAATTGCACAGGATAAAGTGGTAGATCAGATTGTTGCCGTAGTTGGCGGAAATATCATTCTGAAAAGCGATATTGAACGAATGAATATCGATCAGCAGGCACAGGGAATAACTTCCGAAGGCGATATGAAATGTGAAATCCTCGAGAATTTCCTTATCGACAAATTACTGGTTGCTGAAGCCGAACTGGATACATTAATTGAAGTAACTCCTAACCAGGTAAATCAGTCGATGGACCAGCAACTGAATATGTATATTCAGTATATGGGTTCCGAAAAAGCGGTGGAAGAATACTTCAAAAAGTCGATTGTTGAGATTAAAGCGGAAATGCAGGAAGGAATCCGTAACCAGCTATTGAGCCAGCAAATGAAAACCAAAATTGTAAACGATGTTGAAGTTACGCCATCGGAAGTGCGGTATAATTTCAGAAACCTTACAAAAGAAGAAATTCCAACTATTCCAACTCAATATGAATATGCACAGATTACGCTCGAGCCAAAGGTTGATTTGGAAGAAGAAAACCGCGTAAAAGCACGATTGCGTGAACTGAAAAAAAGAATTGAAGACGGAGCAAGTTTTGCAACAATGGCAGTTTTGTATTCCGAAGGCCCTTCAGCTAAAGATGGTGGCGTTATTGGTTACATGGGACGCGCCGAATTGGATCCGTCTTATGCAGCAGCAGCATTTAATTTAAAAGGCGACAGAATTTCAAACGTGGTAAAAAGTTCGTTTGGATATCATATTATTCAGTTAGTAGATAAAAAAGGCGAAAAAATCAACACTCGCCATATTCTTATGAAACCTAAAATTTCGGTTGAAGCAAAAGAAGAAGCATATAACCGGCTCGACAGTCTTGCTGCCATAATTCGTAAAAATGAAATACCGTTTGAAGAAGCAGCCAGAATTTTTTCATTCGACAAAAATACCCGTAATAATGGTGGAATTGCTATCAATCCAAATACAATGTCGTCGAAATTTTCGGCAGAAGATTTGGATCCGGATGCAAGCAAAATCCTCACAAACATGAATGAAAATGAAATTTCGGCGCCATTTGAAACGGTGGATAAAGAAAGTCAGCAAACTGTATTTAAAATTGTAAAACTTATCAGGAAAATCGATTCACATAAAGCCAACCTGCAGGATGATTACCAGCAACTTGCCGATATGTACCTTACAAAAAAGAAAGAACAGGTGTTTAACGATTGGGTTGCCGACAAACAATCCGACACGTATATCCGAATCGATCCGACCTATGCCAACTGTAATTTTAATTTCAATCACTGGATAAAATAATTGAAATCGCCGACAAAAAAACAACGATAATGGATTTTAAAAACGACGTGGAAGCGCTCGATGCACTTCAAAAGAAATTTGATGAACTGAAAAAGGAAATCACCAAAGTTATTTATGGTCAGGATGATGTTATTAACCAGGTTTTAATATCGTTGTTTAGCCGTGGCCATGTACTTTTAATTGGTGTTCCGGGCCTGGCGAAAACATTGCTCGTTACCACTATTGCCAAAATTCTTGGATTAAAATATAACCGTATTCAGTTTACACCCGATTTAATGCCATCGGATATAATCGGAACTGAAATTCTGGATAACGAACGAAATTTCAAATTTATTGAAGGACCATTGTTTGCCAATATTATTCTTGCCGATGAGATAAACCGGACACCGCCAAAAACCCAGTCGGCTTTGCTCGAAGCAATGCAGGAAAGAGCGGTAACCACTGCCGGACAAAATTTTATTCTTGAAGATCCGTTTTTCGTTCTTGCCACACAAAACCCGATTGAACAGGAAGGTACTTATCCCCTGCCCGAAGCTCAGCTCGACCGTTTTATGTTTTCCGTTTGGCTCGATTATCCAAAATATAACGATGAACTTACCATTGTGAAAAATACCACATCGTCGTTTGCAGTAGAATTAAAACCAGTGATTACAGGAAAGGAGATTATATACTTCCAAAATTTAATCCGAAAGGTTCCGATAAACGACAATGTACTTCAATATGCAGTTAAACTTGCTGCAAAAACAAGGCCCGGAACAGAAAATTCAGCAGAGATTTCAGATCAGTATCTGAAATGGGGCGCCGGGCCGCGTGCATCGCAATACCTTGTGCTTGGAGCGAAAACACATGCAGCTTTACACGGAAAATATTCTCCTGATATTGAAGATGTTAAAGCAATTGCACCATCTATTTTAAGACACCGGATTATTAAAAACTACAAAGCCGAAGCCGAAAATATTTCTGTGGATAATATTATCGATAAATTGCTTTAATGCAAAAAAAACTGTTCAATATTATTCTGGCCTTCAATCGTTTAAAACTTACTTTTTTGCTTTTGGTCATTTCTGCCTTTGCGTTTTCGCAGGAACGAAAAACAGTTGAAATCTTAAGAGCCGGCACGCTTGAGTCGAATGAGAAAATTATTGCTAATGCACAACGCCTGATCGACAGCGTGCTTATTCGTCATAAAAATGTACTAATTTGGTGCGATAGCCTGTATAATTATAACGGAACCAACCGTGTTGACGCATTTGGCCACGTTCATCTAAAGCAAGGCGACACGCTTCATTTATACGCCAGAAGAATTATGTACGATGGCGACAAAAGTTTTGCTCAAGCCTGGGGAAATGTCCATTTAATAAATAAAACCACCAATATTTACACCGATACGCTCGATTACGATTTGGCTGCAAAAATTAGTTATTACGACGACAAAGGAAAAATAGTGGACAGCTTAACCACTATTACAAGCCAGATTGGAAAGTATTTTGTCGATATGGATTTAATGAATTTATACCTCGATGTGGTTGGTGTAAACAAAAACTTCAGGCTCGAAAGCGATACTGTAAATTATAACATAAAAACAGGGCGTATAAATATCCAGGGGCCAACTACCATTCGCGATACATCAAGTACACTTTATGCCGAAAATGGCTGGTACGATTCAAAAACCGGTGAAGCCGAATTGCTTAAAAAGCCGGTAATCTCAAACAAAACGCAAAAAATTTCAGCTAAATACATTAAATATATCAAAGAAATAAAGCAGGGAAATGCACGTGGAAATGTTCGAATCGAAGATGAAGAAAATCAGTCGATAATCCTTGGTGAAATGGCAGAATACAGCGATTCACTTGGAACCGCAATGGTTACCGATTCGGCTGTTTACATGAATTACAACGATGCTGATACACTATATCTGCATGCCGATACATTACGAACCATCCCTGACACCATTGAAGGTGAAAAAATAATTTCTGCCTACTACGGCGTTCGTTTTTTCCGTTCCGATTTACAGGGAATATGTGACTCGATGGTTTATTTCACAAAAGATTCCATTATACAATTGCATCAAAATCCGATAATATGGTCCGACAATCACCAGATTTCATCCGATTTAATCGAACTTCAGCAATTCACCAATGCACCCGACCAGTTACATATGAACCGTAACAGCTTTATTATTTCGAAGCAGGATTCCGGGCGATATGATCAGATTAAAGGAAAGGAAATGGTGGGTTATATTGTGAATAAAAAACTTCGGAATATAGATGTGGACGGAAATGGCCAAACGCTTTATTACGTGCGCGAAAAACAAGAGATTGTTGGATTAAACAGAGCAGAAAGCAGCAAAATCTCAATTATCTTTAAAGATGGAGAAATTTACAAAATTGCATTTTTTAAGGCGCCTGAAGGAGAACTGAAGCCGCTGTTCGACTTAACGGAAGAGGACAAAAAACTTCCCGGATTCGATTGGAAAATTTACCTGAGGCCGCTATCGAAATACGATATTTTTGAACGTGAAAGCGCAAAAGAGCGCGAAGAAATAATGCTTAAAGAAAAACAAAAACAAGAGCTTGGCCTGGAACAGTAAAATTAGAATGTAATCGATTTCAGAACAATACAGGAGTAAATTATCTTAATCTGAAATTTCATTAACAAAAACGGCATGTTTGTTTTCATTTTAAAAAAATATTGTCATATTTGCAGCAGATTGTAAGTTAACGAATGAAAAATACAATAAACATATCTGCTCTTAGCCTCATTCTTGGTATTATTCTTCTAATTAAGAAGAAATGAGAATGGTATGTTATTAAAAGATATTGGAAAATTTAAAGCCATTCTCAACCAAAGAGGATGGCTTTTTTCATGATATAAAAAAACAGAAGCACAATTAATTTGTTAAATCTGAAGTGAATACAATGAAACATAACTATAAAAACATGGGTAGTCGGAAGTATCTTCAACGAACTTCCGGCTTTATGCTACAAATGCAACACAATTTAATTAACCAACCAACAGAATAAAATTGACGAATAAATTACAAATAAAATTATACCATGAGTGACAGACTTTATATTTTCGACACAACCCTGAGGGATGGTGAACAGGTCCCCGGTTGTCAGTTGAATACAGTTGAAAAAATTGAGGTTGCTAAAGCTTTGCAGGACTTAGGTGTCGATATTATCGAAGCCGGATTTCCGATTTCAAGCCCCGGTGATTTTGAATCGGTGGTCGAAATTTCAAAAGCAGTTACGTGGCCAACCATTTGTGCATTGACCCGTGCAGTTCAGAAAGATATAGATGTTGCAGCCGAATCGTTGAAATACGCAAAAAAAAGCCGCATCCATACCGGAATTGGAACATCCGATTTTCATATCTACCACAAATTGAATTCAAATCCTGAAGCCATTATCGAACGCGCAGTTGAAGCAGTAAAATATGCAAAGAAATATGTGGAAGACATTGAATTTTATGCAGAAGATGCAGGACGAACTGAGAATGAATATCTGGCGCGGGTTATCGAAGCAGTTATCAATGCCGGAGCTACTGTTGTAAACATTCCTGATACAACAGGATATACGCTACCCCATGAATTTGGTGCAAAAATTAAATATCTCATCGATAATGTTCCAAACATTCATAAAGCAACTATTTCCACTCACTGTCATAACGATTTGGGAATGGCAACTGCAAATACAATTTCAGGGATTTTAAATGGGGCACGACAAGCCGAGGTTACCATTAATGGCATTGGCGAACGCGCAGGAAACACTTCATTGGAAGAAGTGGTAATGACATTGAAAACGCATTATAAGGCGCTTCAAATTGATACGGGAATCAATACTAAAAAGATATTCGGAACCAGCCGTTTGGTTTCTACATTAATGAACATGCCTGTCCAACCCAACAAAGCAGTTGTTGGCCGTAACGCATTTGCACATTCGTCGGGAATTCATCAGGATGGGGTTTTAAAACACCGCGAGAATTACGAAATTATGGATCCGACCGATGTAGGTATTAACGAATCGGCTATTTTACTGACAGCAAGAAGCGGACGTGCAGCTTTAAAACATCGTCTTGAATTACTCGGATTTACGCTGACAAAAGCAAAACTGGATGAAGTTTATGATGAGTTTTTAAAACTTGCTGATAAGAAAAAGGATATTCGCGATGATGATATTGCCTTGCTTGTAGGTGATGCAACACGTCAGGAACGCCGAATAAAACTTGAATTCCTGCAGGTAGTAACAGGAAAAAATTTAATGCCGATGGCAACAGTTCGCCTCGATATTGCCGGAGAAAAATTTGATGCAACTTCAGCAGGTAACGGCCCGGTTGATGCGGCAATAAAGGCAGTTAAACAGATAATTCACCGCCAGGTTGTAATTGAAGAATTTCTTGTTCAGGCAATTACAAGAGGAAGCGACGATATTGGAAAGGTTCATATGCAGGTTGAATATGAAGAAACCATTTTCCATGGATTTGGAGCAAACACCGATATTATTACAGCATCGGTTGAAGCATTTTTGGATGCAATTAACAAGATACCGGTTGCGCAACCGGCAAATGTTCAAAATTAGATGAAATCCATCGTAAAAAATTGATACTATTAAAAATGGAAGCAAAAACATTATTTGATAAAATTTGGGATGCACACGTGGTGCAGAAGGTTGAGGGAGGCCCAAATGTATTATATATCGACCGACATTTTATTCATGAAGTTACAAGTCCTGTGGCTTTCCTTGGTTTGAAAAACAGGGGATTGAAAGTATTTCGTCCTGAAAATACAACAGCAACGCCTGACCATAATGTCCCAACACAGGATCAGCATTTGTCAATCAAAGACGAGCTTTCGCGTAACCAGGTGGAAATGTTGAAAAAGAACTGCGCCGAAAATGATATTGTTTATCATGATTTACAATCGGAAGGCCACGGAATTGTTCACATAATCGGGCCCGAAATGGGAATTACCCAACCGGGCATGACCATCGTTTGCGGCGACAGCCATACTTCAACTCACGGCGCATTTGGAGCAATCGCATTTGGCATTGGTACAAGCGAAGTGGAAATGGTTTTGGCAAGCCAGTGTATTATGCAGCCTAAACCGAAAAAAATGAGGATTACGGTAAATGGAACTTTAGGCAAAGGTGTAACTGCAAAAGACATTGCCTTATATATAATATCTCAGAT
This sequence comes from uncultured Prolixibacteraceae bacterium, assembly GCA_963821855.1. GTDB lineage: Bacteria > Bacteroidota > Bacteroidia > Bacteroidales > Prolixibacteraceae > Draconibacterium. The sequence continues at coordinate 697,971 of CAWGFJ010000008.1, forward strand.
TTCAACCAGTGGCGGAACCGGCCATTTTATTGAATATGCAGGAACTGCGATTACCAGTTTAAGTATGGAAGGCCGAATGACACTCTGTAACTTAAGTATTGAAAGCGGAGCACGCGGTGGTATGATTGCACCGGATGAAACTACATTTAACTATATAAAAGGCCGTGAGTTTGCACCAAAAGGCGAAGAATGGAAAAAGGCGCTCGCGAAATGGAAAGAACTTAAATCGGACGAAGAAGCTGTCTTCGACACCGAATATACCTACGATGCTGCCGACATTGAACCCATGATTACTTATGGAACTAATCCGGGAATGGGAATTGGCATTTCCAAAACGATTCCGGTAATGAATGGCGCCGATGGAAGCGATAAAAAAACCTATGAAAAATCACTGGCGTACATGGGTTATGCACAGGGCGACCCAATGATTGGAAAACAGGTCGATTACGTTTTTCTGGGAAGTTGCACCAATGGCAGAATTGAAGATTTTAGAGCTTTTGCGCAATTTGTAAAAGGGAAGAAAAAAGCGGATAATGTAAATGTCTGGCTGGTTCCGGGTTCGAAAAGAGTAGAATCTCAAATTCGGGAAGAAGGATTGGTTGAAATTCTTGAAAATGCGGGATTCGAATTACGTCAGCCCGGATGTTCGGCTTGCCTTGCGATGAATGAAGACAAAATTCCTGAAGGCAAATATGCAGTTTCAACAACAAACAGGAACTTTGAAGGCCGGCAGGGGCCAGGTGCAAGAACAATGCTTGCCAGTCCGCTTACTGCAGCTGCGGCAGCTGTAAAAGGAGTTGTTACCGACCCCAGAGAATTAATGTAAAATACGATAATTCGCTAAGAGAAAGAGCTAATCAAAAGCTCTCAGCTCAAAGTTCTTGGCTTAAATAGCATAAAAATGGCATACGATAAATTTTCAGTAATAAAAACAACGGCGGTTCCATTGCCAATAGAAAATGTGGATACCGACCAGATAATTCCTGCACGATTTTTAAAAGCAGTTGAACGAAAAGGATTTGGAGATAATCTGTTTCGCGATTGGCGTTACAATAAAGATGGAAGTCCGAAAGAAGACTTTCCATTAAATGATGCGAAATATTCGGGAAGAATATTGGTAGGAGGTAAAAACTTTGGAAGCGGCTCAAGCCGTGAACATGCGGCCTGGGCGATCTACGACTATGGGTTCAGGGTGGTTGTTTCAAGCTTTTTTGCCGATATTTTCAAAGGGAACTCACTGAACAATGGCTTGTTGCCCGTTGTTGTTACTCCTGAATTTCTTCAGAGTATTTTCGATACAATAGATAATGATCCGAATGCATTATTCGAAGTGGATTTGGAAAAACAGACTTTTACTATTTCATCAACCGGAGAATCAATCAGTTTCGACATTAATCCATATAAAAAGCATTGTTTGCAAAATGGTTTGGACGACATTGATTATCTCGTGGATATGAAAGATAAGATTGAAGCGTTTGAAGCAGCAAAATGAAAGAGCTGCAAAAATATTAAAAACAGTACGATGACAGGCAGAACAGCAGAAGTAAATGGCAAGCACCTCACGATAATGGACACCACCCTTCGCGATGGCGAACAAACATCCGGAGTTTCGTTCAGCGAGGGTGAAAAACTCAGCGTAGCAAAAATTTTACTGGACGACGTAAAAGTCGATCGTATTGAAATTGCCTCAGCAAGGGTTTCCGAAGGTGAATTTAAAGGAACGAAGCGGGTGATGCAATGGGCGGCCGTAAAAGGTCATCTCGAAAAAATTGAGGTGTTGGGTTTCGTCGATGATAAGATATCGCTTCAATGGATTGCCGATGCTGGAGGAAAAGTTGTTAACCTGCTTTGTAAAGGTTCGCTAAAGCATGTGACTCAACAATTAAAAAAAACGCCTGAACAACATGTTTCAGATATAAAAAAGGTGATTGCGAATGCCGATCAAATGGGCATCAGAGTGAATATTTATCTTGAAGACTGGTCAAACGGAATGCGTAGTTCAAAAGACTATGTGCATTTTATGATCAAAAATTTGAAAGATGAAAAAATAGCCCGGATAATGCTTCCTGATACTTTGGGTATTCTCGATCCGGATGAAACATTTGATTACTGCACGGAAATGATTCAAAGCTATCCGGATGTAAAGTTTGATTTTCATGCCCACAACGACTACGATCTTGCAATCGCAAATGTTTTTCATGCGGTAAAAGCTGGTATTCGCTGTGTACATACAACCGTAAATGGCCTTGGCGAACGCGCGGGAAATGCACCACTCTCAAGCGTTGTCGCTACCATTAAGGATCATTTAAAGATGACTACAAGCGTAAATGAAACTCACCTTAACAAAGTTTCTCGCCTGGTTGAATCTTTTTCAGGAATTCGTATACCAACCAATAAACCGTTGATTGGGGAATTTGTATTCACACAGTGCAGCGGAATACATGCTGACGGTGATAATAAAAATAATTTATATTTCAATGAATTGTTGCCCGAACGTTTTGGCAGAATTCGTCAATATGCCTTGGGAAAAACTTCAGGCAAAGCAAATATTAAAAAGAACCTGGAAGAACTGGGAATTGAACTTGATGCCGAATCTCTCAAAAAAGTTACACAAAGAATCATCGAACTGGGCGATAAAAAAGAAACAGTAACAAACGATGATTTGCCATATATTGTATCTGATGTACTCGACAATGATTTCGTTGAACAGAAAATTAAGGTCAACAATTATTCCATTACTCATACCATGGGCTTAAGGCCGGTTGCCAATGTTTCACTCGAAATCGATGGCAAGCAATACGAAGAATTCAGCGACGGTGACGGGCAGTATGATGCATTCGTTAAATCGCTTCGCAAGGTTTATAAACGGTTAGGAAAATCGTTACCAAAACTTATCGATTATGTAGTTACTATTCCACCCGGTGGAAAAACCGATGCTTTGGTTGAAACTGTTATTACATGGGAAAACGGCCGTGAATTCAAAACCAAAGGCCTCGATCCCGATCAGAATGCGGCTGCGATTAAAGCCACAATTAAAATGCTGAATATTTTAGAAAATGAATTCAAACCTGGTTTGCTTGACAAAATTCTGAGTAGCATTTCGTAATTAATAAATATACTGTGCCGTAAATATCCATAATTTGCCATTCAGTTTTTTTGAAGTAATTTTAGCAATAATTATATAGAATTACAATGAATTATCTGGAGAGAATAACAATTAACCCCGAAATATGTCACGGCAAACCATGTATTCGAGGCATGCGATGGCCAGTGGAAGTAATTATCGATTTATTAGGTTCAGGCATGACAATTAATGAGATAATTGAAGACCATCCTGAACTGGAAAAAGAAGATATACTTGCCAGTTTGAATTATGCAAAACTCAATCTATCGGGCAAACCTATAAAAGATGTTGCATAATGGAATTTTTATGTGATGTTCACATCTCTTACAAAACTGTAAAACACCTTAATTTACTAGGATTTAACACAATACATGTTAATGAAGTCTTAAACAAATGGTTTTCATCCGACATCGAAATTTGCGAATATGCTGACCGAAAAAATCTGGTAGTTATTACTAAGGATTCAGATTTTCGAAATAGCTTTTATATTAATAAAACTCCGAAGAAACTTATTAAAATAAATCTCGGAAATTGTTCGAATATTGAATTAAATCAAATTCTATCGGAAAACATACATAAGATTGAAAGGCTCAGTACATTTGAATTTTTCATAGTCGAAATTAACAAAGATACCGTACAATTTAACTTACAGGAATAAAAAAACAAAGATTAAATAAAATGAAACCAAACATTGTATTGCTTCCGGACTATGGAATTGAAATGGCAATTATTAAATAGGCTTTGAAAACTGTAAAGCCCGTTGCAAATAAATCTTAGCGTCCTATTATATCCGATTACAGATAATTTATAGTATTATTGCGGTTCAAAAAATTACAAATATTATATTAAATCATAAAATCATATTCATGAACAAATCATACAACATTGCAGTAATGCCTGGCGACGGAACAGGCCCGGAAGTAGTTACAGAAGGTAAGAAGGTATTATCGGCAGCCGCACAAAAATTCGGATTCAAATTAAATTATGAAGAATTTGATTTTGGAGGGGATCGCTACCTAAGAACAGGCGAAGTACTCCCCGATTCAGCATCTGAACAGTTGAGCAAATTCGATTCCATTTTTTTAGGTGCAATCGGTCACCCTGATGTAAAACCCGGCATTCTGGAAAAAGGCATTTTGCTTCGGCTTCGTTTCGAGCTTGACCAATATATTAATTTACGGCCTGTAAAACTCTACCCTGGTGTTTCAACACCGCTTAAAGATAAGGGTCCCGAACATATCGATTATGTAGTTGTAAGGGAAAATACAGGGGGTTTGTATACTGGCATAGGAGGTTTTACCATGAAAGGAACTCCGGATGAAGTAGCCGTGCAAAGTATGGTTTATAATCGCAAACAAGTGGAGAGGTGTCTGAAATTCGCTTTTGAATATACCCAAAAGCGCAAGAAAAAAAACACTTTGGCACTTTGCGGAAAAACAAACGTTTTAACTTATGTATACGATTTGTGGGAAAGGGCATTCCATGAAATCGGGGCAAAAGATTACCCGGAAATAACCCGTGAATATTACCATGTCGATGCCACTTGTATGTGGATGGTAAAAAATCCTGAATGGTTCGATGTAATTGTAACAGGAAATATGTTTGGCGATATTATTACGGATCTGGGAGCAATTACGCAAGGTGGAATGGGTATTGCCGCAGGAGGTAATATAAATCCGGAAGGCGTTTCAATGTTTGAACCTATTGGTGGTTCAGCTCCCAAATATACGGGCAAAAATGTAATTAATCCATTAGCAGCAATCGCATGTGGTGCAATGATGCTTGACCATCTTGGGGAAGAAAAAGCAGCCCTGGCCATTGAAAATGCAATAATGGATGTTACTGCCAATAAACTGAAAGATATGGGAGCAGGCAGAATGGGATATTCAACTACCGAGGTGGGTGATTTAGTGGCTGAAAGAATATAATTGAAACATGAAATTTAAGATCGCAAAATTACCGGGTGATGGTATCGGTCCGGAAATCGTTGAACAGGCGGTAAAAGTTATCGATGCAGTTGGTAAAAAATTCAATCATCAGTTTACGTTATGAATTTGGAATTGTAGGTGCAACGGCCATTGAAGAAGTCGGAGATCCGTATCCCGAAAATACACACAATATTTGTATGAATTCCGATGCGGTTCTGTTTGGGGCAATCGGAGATCCAAAATACGATAATAATCCTGCAGCAAAGATACGTCCTGAACAGGGACTGCTGGAAATGCGTAAAAAGCTGCAACTATATGCCAATATAAGGCCCATTAGTACATTCAAGTCATTAATCAATAAATCTCCGTTACGGCCGGAAATTGTTGCGGGTGCGGATTTCATGATTATTCGTGAGCTGACCGGAGGGATTTATTATGGCGAATTGAGAGGCAGAACCGAAAACGGGAAAAAAGCTTTTGACACCAATGTGTATTCAAAAGAAGAAATAGAACGTGTAGTAAAACTTGCTTTCGATTTTGCGGGAAAACGCAAAAAGAAACTTACAGCAATTGATAAAGCCAATGTTCTTGCAACATCGAGACTGTGGAGAGAAACTATTCAGGAAATGGAAAAAGATTACCCGGATATTGAAGTAGAACACATGCTCGTCGACAATGCTGCAATGCAAATTATTCAATGGCCTTCAAAATTCGATGTTATGGTTACCGAAAATATGTTTGGCGATATTCTTACCGATGAAGCAAGTGTAATCACAGGGTCTCTCGGACTGCTTCCTTCAGCTTCCATTGGAATACACACTTCGGTTTTTGAACCGATACATGGTTCGTATCCGCAGGCTGCAGGAAAAGACATTGCAAATCCAATCGCCACGATTCTTTCGGCTGCCATGATGTTTGAATATGCTTTCAACTTAATGGATGAAGGCAAAATTATCCGTGATGCAGTTGCAGCTTCTATGTCCGAAGGTTACGTTACCGTTGATATTGCTGAAGGTAAATCATATAAAACTTCGCAGGTTGGTGACTGGATTGCAGATTGGATTGAAAAGAGATAAATATCAATTTGAAAATAAAAAAGCCATTCTTTTTTTACTGAATGGCTTTTTTATTGCTGTGTCTGAAAATTCTTCATTCCATGAATTATTCATAAACATCGTTGCAAATTATACAATAAAACAGTTTTTATTCTGTTAATTATCTATGTTAAATTTATTTCTTAGGTTGTTCAATAAATTTCTAAAAACGCCATTTTCAGTCAGTCATGCTAAATACTTCATGTTGATGTGCATGGCACTAACGTTATCAAAATTTAGCGCGGCACAAAACGATTTTGAGAGTGGTATTAATATCGGAATACAGGTGGGAAGTTCAAAACTTCTCGGCGAATATAACGGACTTTCGGAGTCGGTTGTTGAATTTAACAATGCAAATGGCATTTCTACGTCACTTGAGATTTCGAAGTACTTTTCGCCTCATCTGGAAGGCAGTTTCGGACTAAGTTTTTCGCATTTATCCGGAAATATCGATGACCCGTTAACATTATCGGCTCAGGGATATCACGATGCTTTTCCACTTCCGCCAAATCAAATTGTCGATCCGCTGGAATACAACAACAATCTGGTTAAACCCAATTTATTTTTAAGATATTACCTTCTGAAGGTTACAAAATCTTCCTATTTCAATCCATATTTAAAATTGGGAGCAGGATATTTAAATTACCGTTCAGAATTAAAAGATACCGAAACACAGGAAATTATTTATGGTAAAGGGAATGAAAATTACGCCAATCTTTCAACAGGTGTGGTTATTTTAGGAACAGGCTTTAGAACAAATATATCCAATCAGTTTTATGTGCTTACCTCGTTCGATTTAAATTTCGTGAATTACGACTTGCTGGATGTGGTACATAATTACGATGAAACCGGAAACCGGCTGGATTTAACCGGAGTATTTTCAGAAATAAGAATTGGAATTTTCTACTCCACAAAACCAACTTCGGGCGGTAAAAAACGAGAGGCTAAAAAAAGTAAATCGAAGGGAAAAAATATACCTTCTTCGAATGATTACCTGCCATTTGCAAGATAGATTCCGGGCAAATTTTTAGAGTTTCTTTTGTTCGAATCCTGAAAACATTTTCAACATATTAAATTAGGTTTACAATAATAAGCTAAAACTTTTACGCAAATTTATATTTTACTTAACCTTGAATTAACAATGAATCGTTTGGTTAATATACATAGGTTTGGCACAAAACACATAAGGCAATATGTTTGAAGTACTTGCATTATTTAAACTACAATTAAATAACAAATCGAAGTTAATAAATAAGCTATTTTAATATGCTTAACTTTAGCTTAATTGAGTACATTTGTTACTCAAACCGGACGTAAATTACCTGCTCATACAAATCCTATGTAACTGAGAAGGCGAAGCCGTATAATCTGTTCATAAAAAAACACAATATCAATTATTATTTCTTCCTGAATTACTGACACGTAATTCCGTGTAAATTTATAAAGAAGGTTTAGGTTAATGCTCGATTCCATAATTACTTCAAAAACAAGAATTAAATTACTGCTGAAATTTTTTCTGAACAGTCAGACAAAAAGTTATTTACGCAACCTGGAACAGGAATTCGGGGAATCGACCAATGCCATAAGAGTAGAGTTAAATCGCCTTGAAGGAGCTGGTTTGCTCAGCTCTGAAATTCTGGGAAACAGAAAATATTTTTCTGCAAATACAAAACATCCTTTATACAACGATATTAATAATATTTTAAAAAAATTTGTTGGAATCGACAAGTTGATTGAGCGTGTTATCAGTCAGATTGGCGATCTGGAGAAGGCTTATCTAACCGGTGATTTTGCCATCGGACGAGATTCAAAAATCGTTGATTTGGTGATGGTTGGAGAAAACATTGAAACCGGCATTGTGGAAGAATTAATTACTAAAACAGAAAAAATAATTAAATCGCAAAATTCGGTATTTAACGCTTACATCATCAGAAATGAGCGATTATTTTAAAAATAAACCTTCCCTGCAAATTTGGGAACGGGAAAAAAATTCCAAATGAAAATATTAATTACCGGCACAGCAGGATTTATAGGTTTCCATGTGGCAAAAAGGCTTCTAAAAGAGGGAAACACTGTTGTTGGTATCGACAATATTAACGATTATTACGATGTTGAACTGAAATATGCCCGACTTGCAGAAAGTGGAATTTCAAAACATGCTCAACATTGGCATAAAACAGTTCAAAGTTCTGATTTCCCGGAATACCGGTTCATCCGAATGAATCTTGAAGACAGAGAGCAAATTAATCAGCTTTTTAAAGATGAAAAATTCGATATAGTCTGTAATCTTGCAGCGCAGGCAGGTGTTAGATACAGTATTGAAAATCCGTATGCATATATCGATAGTAATATTGTTGGATTTATTAATATTCTTGAGGCATGCAGGCATAATAATATAAAACACCTGGTTTATGCTAGTTCTTCAAGCGTATATGGAAACAGCGATAAAATGCCTCTTTCAGTAAATGATTCAGTGGATAATCCTGTAAGTTTATATGCGGCAACAAAAAAAAGCAATGAGCTAATGGCATATACATACAGTCATTTGTTCAGTATTCCAACAACAGGTCTTCGGTTTTTTACCGTTTACGGCCCATGGGGAAGACCCGATATGGCGCCCATACTTTTTGCGAATGCAATTACAAATAACAAAAGCATTAATGTATTTAACCACGGAAATCTTGAACGCGATTTTACATACATCGACGATATTGTTGAAGGAGTTACAAATGTGATTAATTCCCCGGTAAAAAAAGAAAGAGATAGTGTTCCGTACGCCATTCATAATATTGGTAATGGCAATCCGGTAAAACTCATGGATTTTATCGGAACTATGGAAAACGCTCTTGATAAAAAAGCTGAAAAAGTATTTCTGCCCATGCAGCCAGGCGATGTATATAAAACATTTGCCGATGTAAATTCCCTGAAAACAAACTATGGTTATGCACCGGATACAGATCTTAAAAGTGGAATTGCAGAATTCGTTAAATGGTATAAAAAATATTATAACGCTTAGTAATTTATAATTCAAACAAACTAAATACAAAACTTTTATCTTTGAACCATTAAATATTCAACCATATGCAAATCAAGGTAAAACAAACTCTTTTCTTACTATTATTTATACTTTTCGCGCATGCAGGTTTTTCCCAGGATGTAAAATCTGTTGATGTAAAATCGCTGCCCCAATCCGATATAAAAAAGGCACAACAAGCGCTTCAGGATGCAGGTTTATCGCCACAGGATGCCGCCAATCTGGCACGACAAAAAGGTGCGACAGAACAGCAAATTCAGGATTTCCAAAACCGGTTGCAGGAAGGAAACACACAAAGTGAAGGAGTGATAACAGATCCCGTTCAGGAAGCATCAGAAACTCTGGAACAACAGGAAGACGTGGAAAAGTCGCAACGAGAAGCTGATTTTAATAATTCGGGACGGGTTTTCGGCTCGTATTTGTTTAACAGTAAAAATCTGACATTTAATCCAAGCGTAAATATCCAGACGCCAAAGAATTACGAAATTGGTATAGGAGATCAAATTCTAATTAACATTTGGGGAAATTCACAAAATAATTATCAGTTAACGGTGAATAAAAACGGGCAAATCCTCATTCCTGATGTTGGCCCGTTGTACATTGCCGGTTCTACATTTCAGGATGCTGAAAAAAAGATTAAAGAGCGATTGACATCCATCTATGCCGATATGAGCGGAAATAATCCAAAAACCTTTGCACAAATTAACATGGGTCAGTTGCAATCCATTCAGGTTAGCCTGGTTGGCGAAGTCACCACTCCCGGAACCTATACGCTTCCTGTAACTGCAAGCGTTTTTAATGCACTTTACCTTTCGGGCGGCCCAAATGGTATTGGTTCATTTAGAAACATTAAAATTATACGCGATAATAACGTCGTAAAAAATCTCGATATTTATAAGTTTCTGGTAAATGCCGATCCTTCGGATAATATTATTCTAAAAGATGAAGACATCGTATTTATTCCGGCAGCAGAAAAAAGAGTAAGCGTAAAAGGCGAATTTAAAAGAAATGGCCTTTTCGAGTTAACGGATGGTGAAATGTTAAACGACCTTATCCGGTTTGCAGGTGGTTTCACCGAAGATGCGTATTTGGCAAAAACTCAAATCTACAGAAAAAGCCAGCAAGGATATCAGATTCTGGATATTCCCTTCGAAAAAATATCAACTACATCGTTAAAGAATGGCGATGAGATTAGAAACGGTGCAATACAGGAAACATTTGAAAACCGAGTTACAATTTCAGGCGCTGTATACCGGCCGGGGGAATACGAATGGGAACAAGGATTAACATTGTACGATTTAATAATGAAAGCAGACAGCCTTACACCCGATGCTTTTCAAAACCGCGGTTTAATTACACGTTATAATCCCGATCTTTCAACAACGTCGGTTGCATTCAGCGTAAAAGAAATAGCTACGCACCAAAGAAATATTGAATTGCTTCCGGAAGATGTGGTTCTTATAAAATCGCATTTTCAGCTTAAGGAGCAACCTAATGTTACTGTTAATGGTGAAGTTTTAAATCCCGGCCAGTTTGCATGGTCCGATAATTTAACTCTTGGCGATGTACTTTTTCTTGCAGGCGGATTAACCGAAGGCGCCGATAGTACTTTTATTGAAATTGCACGGAGACTTTCGTATAAGGAAGCTGCCGAACTTTCGGAAACGGTTGGCCACATTATAATTGCAAATATCTCCAGATCGCTTAAGCTTGGAGAAAACGATGCTGACCTTGTCCTTCAACCCTACGATCAGGTTTCAGTACGCAGGGCTCCCAATTACAGAAAAACAGAAACTGCCGTTATTACAGGTGAAGTGGAACATGCCGGGACTTTTGCCATTACTGATAAACATCAGCGCATCTCTGATCTCGTAAAACTGGCTGGTGGGGTAACACCACAGGCATTTCTTGAAGGAGCCACATTGCAAAGATCTTCAGATGAACTCGGCGATGAGCGGGTTGCCATTAATCTAAAAAATATTTTAACCCATCCGGGTAGCAGCAAAGATTTGTTTCTAAATAACGGAGATCGAATTGATATTCCTGAATTTATGCAAACAGTGAAGATTGAAGGCAGCGTTCAAAATCCGTTTTCTATAACATTTGAAGAAGGTAAAAATGCCAAATATTATATCGATCGTTCCGGAGGTTTTAACAGCAATGCACTTAAACGAAAAACTTATGTCCGTTATGCAAACGGAACCACAGCGGTTACCAGAAATTTTATTCTCAACTCATATCCTCAGGTAGAACCAGGGAGCCAGGTAATTGTACCGGAGAAACCGGAAAGAAATACTGCCGATGCAGGTAAATGGCTCGCTCTTGCCAGTATGATTGCTTCAATAGCAGTTTCTATTGCGACAGTTGCTAATATTACGAAATAGTAATATTTATTATAAGATTCATTAATTACGTTTCACACAATAAATTAACCATCGCTACCAAAATATGACTGAAAAAATAAAAAAGGATAAAAAGGCAGAATCAGACGATGAAATTGATTTAATTGCCTTGGCAAAAACCATTTGGAATGGTAGAAAAAGAATCATTTACACGGTAATTATTTTTGCTTTTATCGGATTGTTAATAGCCTTGTTTTCGCCAAAACAATACACTGCATCATCAACTCTTGTACCACAAATCTCCAACCAGGGATCAAAATTAGGCGGTCTTTCTTCACTGGCGGCAATGGCTGGGTTTAATTTAGATATGAACCTGCAAACAACGGAGCTTTCACCATATATTTATCCGCAAATTGTACAAAGCGTACCTTTCCAGCTTGAGATTATGAATACTCCATTTTCTTTTTCAGATGTCGATCATCCGGTTTCAATTTTCGAGTATTATACCGAATATTATAAACCTGGATTTTTTTCAACCATCGCCAAATATACCATTGGGCTTACCCGGAGTAATTTTGAAAGCGGTAAAAGGCCAAAATGAAGTAAGTTCAGGCGAAAGCGAAACAAGTACTATTCACTTATCTGAAGATCAGAACAATATAAGAAAAATAATTTCTGATAATTTAACGCTTGAAACCAATGACAAGGAAGGATATGTTGTTTTAAACTCCAGATTTCCTGAACCGTTACTGGCCGCGCAGGTTGCTCAAAAAGGACAGGATTTATTGCAGCAGTACATCACCGAATTTAAAATCAAGAAAGCATCTGCACAGCTTGAATTTATAGAAGAACGACTGGCAGAAAAGAAAAAAGAATTTGAAATAGCACAGTCAAATCTGGCTAAATTTCGTGACAGAAATAAAAATGTAATTTCCGCTATGGCACGAACCGATGAGGAACGCCTGCAAAACGAATTTCAACTGGCATTTAATGTATACTCTGAACTGGCGCAGCAAATGGAACAGGCACAAATTAAAGTCAAAGAAGACACTCCTGTATTCTCCATTATTAAGCCTGTGGTTGTTCCTATTGAAAAATCGAAGCCTAACCGGCCTTTAATTTTAATAATCTGGATCTTTCTTGGAGGAATCGTAGCCATCGGCTGGATATTTGGAAAAGAATTTATCGGACATGTTAAAGAGAAATGGAATGAAAACTAAAATATTGAATATAATAATCTCTGTTATATCAGATTAATTTTTTTATTAATGATCGACTATGCAATACAAGCGGCGATAATAGCCGGAAAAGAAATATTAAAAATTTACAGCGACCCAAACGCCGATTTTTCAATCGAAAGAAAAAGTGATAATTCACCTTTAACGATAGCGGATAAAGCCAGTCATAAAATAATTACAGAAATTTTGCATGAAACCGGTATTCCGGTATTGAGCGAGGAAGGTAAATCCATTGATTATTCGGTAAGGAAAAACTGGAAAAAATTTTGGTTGGTCGATCCTTTGGACGGAACAAAGGAATTTATTAAACGAAATGGAGAATTTACAGTTAATATCGCATTAATAGAGAATGGCGTACCAACTGAAGGTGTTATTTATATTCCGGTAGAAAAATTATTATATGTGGGCATAACCGGCGTTGGTGCATGGAAACTCGAAAACGCGGAAACGCAATGCAATTGGGAAACAATCCAATTAAAGGGTACAAAAATCCCATTGGAGAAATCAAACGATACTTATACCATTGCCGGCAGCCGATCTCATTTAAATGCAGAAACACAGGAATATTTAGAAAAAATAAAAAGAAAACATTCGGATATCGATACGATAACTAAAGGTAGTTCAATGAAAATTTGCATGGTTGCAGAAGGTGTTGCCAATGAGTATCCGCGATTTGGGCCAACAATGGAATGGGATACTGCTGCAGGGCATGCTATAGCAAATGCTGCCGGGAAGAAAATCTGGCTCACCGACTTTTCAAACGAATTAAGTTATAATAAGGAAAATCTGTTAAACCCGTATTTTATAGTCAAATAAAAGTTATGAGCATAGCTGCTTTTGTTACACCATCTAATTCTGAAAAATAACATAAATACTAATTTCCATTAAATTTGAATTTTGACATTTTCATAGTTATTCTGGTAATTGCATATATTATCGTTGCATTTCTGCTCGGTGTGTTACGGCCAGGAATTATATTGTTTAGCTCGGCTATAATATTTCTGTCTACTGGCATAATCTCATCGAAAGAAATGCTGTCAGGATTTTCAAATACCGGAGTCTTAACTATTATGGTTCTGTTTTTGGTTAACGAAGGAATTAAGCAATCAGGCCTTATTTCGCGTCTGGCGCAGGCATATTTACCACGAAAAAAGAGCAGAATGCCTTACTTAATTCCCCGGATAATGATACCTGTTTCATTCCTTTCTGCATTTTTAAATAACCTTCCTATTGTTGTAAATGTTGCGCCAATTCTGATTAAGTGGTCTGATTTAATGCAGATTTCTTACAAAAAATTCTTAATACCATTATCTTATGCAGCCATTTTTGGCGGAATGTGTACGCTGATAGGAACTTCATCGAACCTTGTGATACACGGACTTATGCTTGAGCGTGGTTATCCGGGAATGCACTTGTTTGAATTAGGCAAACTTGGGATTTTTATTGCTTTAATGGGATTTATTTATATGGCTGTTTTTGGAAACTGGCTATTACCGGGAAAACGAGTAAATCCTAAAATGCAAATTACAGATGTAAAAGATTACTATTATAGTTTGCAGTTAACCGAAAACAGCAAATTTATAGGTCAGTTAATCAAAAACAGCCACATACCCGGTTTGAATGGTTTGGAAATTCATTCTATTGAAAGAAATGGCAAAATAATTAAGCCTGGTCGAGGTTCAATAAAATTACAGTCGAATGATGATATCCTTGTTGTCGGTGGTTCAGACAGATTAAATTATATTTTAATACAACAGGATATTAAATTAAAAGGAATCGATTATTTAAAAAACGAAGATCCACTTCAATTAAAACAGTACGAGGTCGTTTTAGCTCCCCGCTTTGCAGGTTTGGGTATGACCATCGCTGAATTCAATTTTTACGAACATTTTAATGCTGTGGTAATTGCAATACACCGAAACGGCGAAAGAATCACTACAAACCTGAATAATCTGAAATTAAAAGTTGGCGACAATGTAGTTTTACTGGCTACCGAAAACTTTGCGACCAACTGGGGTTCTACGCACATGTTTTATTTAATGAATTATGTGCAGGATTTTCCAATTGAAAAAACAAATCGAAAAAAATGGATAGCCTTGATTATTTTGACTTTCATGGTTGCTGGAATTGTAATCAATGAGCTTGTTTTTTGGAGTTTAGGTACTCGACTAAACATTTTCCTTTTTGTTTCATTAGGCGCTCTTTTATTGCTTTGGCTAAAAATTTTACCACAGGAAAATTATACAAAAAATGTGAGTTGGGATTTAATTATAACTATTGCTTCCGCCTTCGCAGTTAGTAAAGCTATACAAAATACGGGTATTGCAAATGCGCTGGCGCTCGAATCTATAGATATTGTAAAATCACTTGGCCCGATAGGTGTTATGGCTGTGTTGTATTTGTTAACGGCTGTTTTAACCGAAATTATTACGAATAATGCTGCAATTGCCCTGGTATTTCCGGTTGCCGATGTGGCAGCTCAAATGTTAAATTCCAATCCTAAACCTTTTTTCATTGCCATTGCTATTGCCGGCGCCGCCAGTTTTATGACGGCACGAGGATACAGAGCGAATTTGATAGTTAAATCGATTGGCCACTATTCGGGCAGTGATTATTTTAGAATTGGTGCACCACTGCAGGTATTAACTTTTATTTTAAGTATTATATTAATTCCGTGGTTATGGAGTTTTTAACACTTAATCGACGTATATTCGTATATTAAAACTAATCATTAAATTGTCTCAGATAGAAATTATTGAATTCCGAAAAAAAATTTGACTTAAAAATTTTTCCAAATGAACAGTGAAATCCACCCCGTTTTTGATAAAATAAAAGACAGAAAAGCAAAGGAGATTTATCTCAAGCAACATGCAAAAGTTATTTGGTTTACAGGGCTTTCGGGTTCCGGAAAAACAACTTTGGCAAGCTTACTCGAAAAAAGGCTATTCGAGTTAAATTATTTCTGTCAGATTTTAGATGGTGATAATGTACGTTCCGGCATTAACAAAAATTTGAGATTTACAGAAGAAGATAGAATAGAAAATATCAGACGAATTGCAGAAGTAGCCAAACTCTTTATGAATTGCGGTATCATTCTGATATGCTCGTTTATTAGCCCCACCAACGAAATGCGACAAATGGCGAAAGAAATTGTTGGAGAAGAAGATTTTCTGGAAGTATTTGTAAATACACCGTTGGAAGTATGTGAGCATCGCGATCCTAAAGGATTATATAAAAAAGCCAGAGCCGGAATAATTCCAAATTTTACAGGAATTTCTGCACCATTTGAGAAGCCGGATAATCCATTCATTGAAGTAGATAATGCAAATCCAAACCTCGATTATACAGTCCGTGAATTATTAATTAAAGTTATTCCTGAAATAAAATTTGATCCTTCAAAAGATATTTAACTCATTTGTAAGCAATCAAATATCAAAAATTCGACTGATCGAAATCCAAAATTGAATAGCTATTACACCTATTCGGAAAACTAATCACTTGAACATTTAAGCATCAACGTTTTTTACTTGTTAGAAATTCGTTACCGGAAATATTTATCTTTCTCAACTGTGAAATCAATATTATCCGGTTTCTAATTCATCTAACTTTAATTTTTGAAATAAAATATTATGTCTGAAGAATCTACATACTCTCTCTCCAATTTACGCGAACTCGAAGCTGAAGCCATTCACATTATCCGTGAAGTAGCGGCAGAATTTGAAAATCCGGTAATGTTATATTCAATCGGAAAAGATTCATCTGTGATGGTCCGATTGGCTGAAAAAGCATTTTATCCCGGAAAAGTTCCGTTCCCGTTAATGCATATCGATTCGAAATGGAAATTCAGGGAAATGATTGAATTCCGCGATAACTATGCAAAAGAAAAAGGCTGGGATTTAATCGTGCATAGTAATATGGGAGGGTTTCAGAGCTGGTGTTGGACCTTTCACCCATGGAAGTAAAGTGCATACCGATATTATGAAAACCCAGGCTTTACTTGCAGGATTAAACAAATATAAATTCGATGCGGCATTTGGAGGAGCTCGCCGCGATGAAGAAAAATCGCGTGCCAAAGAACGAATTTTCTCCTTTCGCGATCAGTTTCACCAATGGGATCCAAAAAACCAGCGCCCCGAGCTATGGAACATTTATAATGCCCGGATAAAAAAGGGTGAATCGATTCGCGTATTTCCAATTTCAAACTGGACAGAGCTCGATATCTGGCAATATATTCGTTTGGAGAATATTCCGATTGTCCCGCTCTATTTCGCAAAAGAACGGCCAATAGTCGACATGGATGGAAACCTGATTATGGTAGACGATGACCGCATGCCTGAAGAATTGGCAAAAAAAGCACAAATGCGAAAAGTACGGTTCCGAACCCTCGGATGTTATCCGCTTACCGGCGCAGTGGATTCTAATGCCGAAACTATAGAAGAAATTGTGGAAGAAATGATGACAGTAACTGTTTCGGAACGAACAACCCGGGTTATCGATTTCGACCAGGAAGCAAGTATGGAACAGAAAAAACGGGAAGGGTATTTTTAAATGCTTGGGGACTGGTTGCTGGTTACTGGGTACTGGTTACTGGGTACTGGTTACTGGTTATTGGTTACTAGTTACTGGTTATTGGTTACTGGTTACTGGTTTGGTTGCTGGGTACTGGTCATAGGTTACCGAATGACAGATTTATACAATACGCATTAAAAAATTACCCGTTGTGAGTAGTTACAGAGATCTCGAAATTTATAAAATCGCATTCGAACTTTCTGTTAAGGTTCATCACTTGAGTCTTAAGCTTCCAAAGTTTGAAATTTATGAGCAGGGAAGTCAGGTTCGTAGATCATCAAAAAGTGTGAAAGATCAGATTGTTGAAGGTTATGGTCGCAGAAAATACAAAGCAGATTTTATAAAATTTCTTATATACTCTCAGGCATCGAATGATGAATGTACAAGCCAGATTGAAACAATCATTGAAATTTATCCTGATAAAATAGGTTGGGAAAATCTTCTTTCGGAATACGAAATTTTAGGAAAGAAAATTAATAAATTCATCCAGTACGTTGAAAAAAGCTGGAACGCAAACAAGCAACAAGCAACAAGCAACAAGCAACAAGCAACAAGTAACAAGCAACAAGTAACAAGCAACAAGCAACAAGCAACAAGCAACAAGCAACAAGCAACAAGCAACAAGCAACAAGCAACAAGCAACAAGCAACAAGCAACAAGCAACAAGCAACAAGTAACAAGCAACAAGCAACAAGCAACAAGAACAAGCAACAAGCAACAAGCAACAAGCAACAAGCAACAAGCAACAAGCAACAAGCAACAAGCAACAAGCAACAAGTAACAAGCAACAAGCAACAAGCAACAAGCAACAAGCAACAAGCAACAAGCAACAAGCAACAAGCAACAAGCAACAAGTAACAAGCAACAAGTAACAAGCAACAAGCAACAAGCAACAAGCAACAAGCAACAAGTAACAAGCAACAAGCAACAAGCAACAAGCAACAAGTAACAAGCAACAAGCAACAAGCAACAAGCAACAAGCAACAAGCAACAAGCAACAAGCAACAAGCAACAAGCAACAAGCAACAAGCAACAAGCAACAAGCAACAAGCAACAAGCAACAAGCAACAAGCAACAAGCAACAAGCAACAAGCAACAGTAACAAGCAACAAGCAACAAGTACAAAATGACAACACAAAATCTCGATATAAAAGCCTTCCTCGACCAGGATCAGCAAAAAGATCTTTTACGTTTATTGACAGCCGGTTCGGTAGATGATGGAAAGTCAACCTTGATTGGAAGGTTAATGTTCGACAGCAAAATGTTATATGAAGACCAACTGTCGGCTTTGGAACGCGACAGTAAACGCATAGGCCATGCAGGTGAAGACATCGACTATGCATTGTTACTGGACGGATTAAAAGCGGAGCGCGAACAGGGAATTACCATCGATGTGGCTTACCGTTACTTTTCAACAGCAAAGCGAAAATTCATTATTGCCGATACGCCCGGGCATGAGCAATACACCCGGAATATGATTACAGGTGGTTCGACCGCGAACCTTGCCATTATTCTTATCGATTCGCGCTATGGTGTAATAACACAAACTAAACGTCATACATTTTTGGTTTCATTGTTGGGAATAAAACATGTGGTGGTTGCAGTAAACAAAATGGATTTGGTTGATTTCAGCCAGGATGTATTTGAAAAAATCAGAAACGATTACCGGAATTTTGTTGCCCAGCTCGATATTCCCGATGTTCAGTTTATTCCAATGTCGGCATTAAAAGGCGACAATGTGGTGGAAACATCCGATCGTACTCCATGGTATCACGGCCCTTCCATGCTTCAGTTCCTGGAAAATATTTATATCAGCAGTGACAGAAACTTTACCGACATGCGATATCCGGTGCAATACGTTTCGCGGCCTGATATCGCTTTTCGCGGATTCTCGTCTTCCGTTGCATCAGGGGTAGTTTCGAAAGGTGATGAAGTAATGGTTTTGCCTTCGCTAAAAAAGTCAAAGGTAAAATCGATTGTTACATACGACGGAGAACTGGAATACGCATATCCGCCGCAATCGGTTACGGTGACACTTGAAGATGAAATTGATATTTCGAGTGGCGATATGCTGGTTCACCCTGATAACCTGCCGCGAATGGAACGCCAGTTTGAAGCCATGCTCGTTTGGATGGACGAAAATCCAATGAATCTCTCCACTCAGTTTTATATCAAACAAACCAGCAACACAACCAAAGCAAGAATCGACGAGGTAAAATACAGGGTGGATGTAAATTCACTGGAAAAACAAAGTGTAGAAAATTTCAGGCTCAACGAAATTGGCCGTGTGGTAATTACAACCAATAAACCGCTGTTTTTCGATCCATATAAAAAGAACAGGCAAACCGGTTCGTTTATTTTTATTGATCCGGTAAGCCATAACACCTGTGCAGTAGGTATGATTATCGATAGATTGGAAAGCAAAAATCTGCCATCGAGGATTTCCGATATCGACAAGGAGAAAATAGCGCAGGGGAAATCACTTATTCATAAAGATCAGTACGAACAAAAATATAATCAGAAAGGCGAAACAATCTGGATTACCGGTCTGCATGGTTCCGGGAAAAATGAACTCGCTTTTAGCCTCGAACGTAAACTATTTGAAAGCGGGGCAGTTGCAGTCCTGATTGACGGTAGTTCAGTTCGCTTTGGCTTAAGCCGCGAACTCGATTTCTCTCCTGCCGACCGGGCCGAAAATCTGCGCCGTGTTGCCCATATTGCAAAAATGCTTAACGACCAGGGAATAATTGCGATTTGCTCTTTTATAACCCGAAATGACTCGCTTCGCAGGCAGGTTGCTGAAATAATTGGCCCTGAACGATTTCATTTAATTTATATGGATGCATCGCTGGAATATTGCAAAAAGAACAAGCCGCAACTCTACGAACTTCTTGAGCAGGGAAAAACAAAAGGACTTCCGGGAGTGGATTTGGAATATGAAGTGCCTACTGAAGCAAAATTAAATTTCGATCCAACCAAAAATGAAGAAAATCTGGAAAGCATAATTCAATATCTGGCTGAAGGAAGAATTTACCCTGTGAAATAATGCAGGGTAAATTATTACACTTTGTTACAAACTAAATATTCACTGCAATTTTTTATATGAAATACCTTAGTAGGAATTGATGCAGATATTTGCATTAATATTTTTAATTTCTGATTCGAAACCATTGTTAAAGGGTATTCAAAAAAGAATGATGATGAAAAATGTTTCCGATATAGGATATCTAACACCGATTGTAAAGTAAAATGTTGCATACTTTCGTTGCACTCACTCTAGCTCCTTTATTACTTTATCGTTATTAACCAATTTAAAGTTTAGAATTATCTAAAACGTTATAAGCCAAAATTGCTGTAAAAACATGAAATCAATGTTATGAATAAGATTAGTAACAAAATCATTACTAAAATCAAGAGTGAATATAATTATTTTCGTATAAAACCTAGACCAATTATTTTTGATCATATTCATAAATGTGGAGGAACAACCGTAAATACATTCTTCAGAAATTACTACCCTTCCAGATTAACCTTTGGAACAAGTGTAACTATTGCTAATGTAAATAAGTTTAAAAAATATTCTAAGAAGAAAAGAAATCATTACAAATTAGTAACCGGACATTTAGCAAATTTATTAGTTGACTATGTAAGGCAAGATGCTATTGCAGTAATTGTGTTCAGGGAACCAATAGATAGAATAGTTTCTCATTATTATTATGTAAAGAGGAGGAAAGCTCACGACTTGCATAAACAAGTATTAAACAATACTGTTTCGCTAAAAGATTATTGTTCAAAGATTGATAACGAAGAATTAGGAAATTTTTATGTCAAACGATATTCTGGCCTGAATAAAGAGGAAATAGAAAACTTTCCTGAGAACGCAATCAAACTAGCTTTTGATAATATTATTAATAAATATGATCATGTAGGTTTTCAAGATAAAATTCCTGAGTTTATGGATAAATTGATTGAAACAGTAAACATTCCTAAAGGGTCGTATAAAGATAAAGTAATAAATAATACATTTAATAGAGTGTCTATTGAGGACATGGATGTTGAAACTATTAATGCAATAAGGGAATATAATTCTTTAGACATCGAACTTTATGATAAATTACGAGAAAGATTTATGTAATGATATTTTCGGTTGATATGTGTTATATGTAGTACGAATTGTATTGAAATGAATGAAAAATCTAAAAATATTGTGAATGCTATAAAAGAAGTAAAACAGAAAGTAATACAAATTGTACTTTAATATGACGCATGAAATTTTAAAGTTTATCCAGATATTTTCGAGAGATAATTCCGATGCTACAACAAACAAGCAGACGGAGCGAAGCAATTGTATGGGACAAATTGTCGTTAAATCGGTGTAATATGTCCGTTTCTTCAAAGAGCTGTTAAACGGATAGGAAGATTCGGATTAAAATTTGAGTCTTATTTTAGCAAATGGTATCAATGCTGGAGATATCTTGAATTGCCGGCTCTTCGGTACAATTATAAGTTTTTAGTAAAAGATACAGACGAAATACAAAAACAAGACTTTTTTATGGTAAGAGTGTTTAATACTTCGCGAACTAGCCAAATGGGTGGAAGAGCCGGAAGAAATGAATAATGCCTTTTACGGGAAAGGCAGGTGAAAATAAATACCGAAATAAGCTCAAACAAAAACTTTGTAAATTCGATGAAATCTTTTGGTGCTTGAAAGTCAGGAGTTTCAATATATAGTACTTAAGTTTTCTGATCTGGATTCATGTAAATATAACATATGTGTAAGTCAATATGTAACAGAAAAAAATCGTTTAGAATAGAGTAAGAGTGGAATTTTTTTCACATAAGATAATTTCACAAATTATACAGATATCTCTTTGGTATTTAAATAATCTAATATCCTTTTTATAATGGTTAATGGACTTATCAGCATTGCCCGATAGAAATTAAAAGTTATCGATCGTCATACGATTGAAGTGATTAAGAAATCCTTTTCATCTACCGTCGTAAAAGTTGCCGGAATGATTATAGGTTTGGGAGTTAGCATTTTTCTGGGACGAACAATTGGAGCCGAAGGATTAGGTATTTTAAATCTTGCCAACAGGGTCATTAACTTGTTGCTTGTTGTGAGTCTTTTCGGAATGAAACAAGTTATAGTCAAGGAAGTGGCGATCGCTTATAATAAAAACGACAAGATTCATGTAGGAAACGTAATGTTTACATCTTATATAATCAATGGAATGATATCTGCAGTAATAGTTATAATAATGGTTATGCTGTCATCGTTTCTGGTTGAAAATATATTTCATGAACCCAAATTAAAATGGCCGTTAATCATCGCGTTAATTGCAATGACACCACAGGTATTCTCCAGAATTTTTTCATTAGCACTTATTGGTTACCGAAAAATATGGCAAAGTAACCTGGTGGACCAGACATTGTCTACGGCAGTTGTCGCTCTGATTTTAACCGGTTTTTGGTTGTCTGGTAAGCCGATTACAGTATTAAATGCAGCTCTTGCATATGGAGTTGGACGATTGGCAGTTACGTTCAGCATGGGTACTTATTGGAGAAAACTTTCAAAGATAAAAACAAAAAGGAAGCTTATTACTGCACAATTATTAAAGACTGCAAAACCGCTCTTTTTGGTCTCTGTGACCTTTGTAATAGCCTCCAACGCCGATGTAATTATGCTGGGCTGGTTGGGAGATTCAGAAATGGTTGGACTATATTCAGTTGCTGCAAGAGTTGCATTGCTTACCATTTTCTTTTTACAGGTTACAAATGCGGCTGTTTCCCCAAAAATTGCTGCCTTATATGAAGAAGGGAAAAAATATGAATTGGAAAAAATGGTGCAGTCGGTTACTTTAGGTTTAATCGGAATTGCATCATTTGCAGTACTTATCTTTATTTTATTCGGGAAAACTATATTGTCAATCTGGGGAGTCGAATTCCAATCCGCATATCCGATTTTAATTATTCTCAGTATCGGTCAGTTTTTTAACATTGGAACAGGAGCATCGGGACTTATATTAGCAATGTGCGGCCTCGAAAAAACACAAGCATGGATTTCGTCAGTTTTTGTTGTATTTAATCTTATTCTGAATTATTTTTTAATAAAAATGTATGGTGCCCTGGGAGCTGCAGTAGCAACAGCTCTAACAGTTTCTCTCGACAATATCAGCAGAATTATTTTTGCCAAAATAAGGCTTAATATTTGGTCTATTCCAATCCGATTTAAAAAACGATAATTTAATTATAGTAAGATTCTTAAGATTTATAATTATTATGAAAACTATTTTTTATTCTGATGCTAATTAAAAAAAGATTACTGGAAGTATTATCTTTTCTCTGCAATTATTAACCTTGTTTTAAATGTGTTCTTATTCCAATTCAAGGTGCAAATGGTGCTGCAATAGCAACAGCATGCTGTAACTATTAAAATATCATAAAAGTAATAGTAGTTAAACAGAAAACAGGAATTCTTACAATTTCTTTTTAAAAAAATATTAATAATTTATATGAAATCACCCATTTTTATATTTTCACTGCCCCGTTCCGGATCAACTTTATTACAACGCGTTTTAATGAGCCACAATGAAATTGCAAGCCTTGCCGAACCCTGGATTTTATTGCCTTACCTTTATGCACAAAAACAGCATGGTGTTCTTGCAGAATATTCACATTGCAATGCATTTTATGCCTTGAATGATTTTGTTGAGAATTTACCAAAAACAACAGAAGATTACAACGAAGAACTAAATAAATTTGTTACATCACTCTATGATAAACAATGCCGATAATGGTGAAACCTATTTCCTGGATAAAACCCCGCGTTATTATCTGATTATACCCGAAATCGCGCAAATATTCCCTGATGCAAAATTTATATTTCTTTTTAGGAATCCGTTACAGGTAATAAGCTCAGTTATGAAAACCTGGTGTAAGGGCACATTAAATGGATTGCATCGATACAATAATGACCTAATTAATGGGCCGCAACTATTGTCTGAAGGATATGAAATACTAAAGGATAAATCTTACTGCAGTGCAATACGAAGAATTTGTAACAAATCCGGAAAAATATGTGTCTGAAATTTGTAAATATCTGGAAATTTCTTTTGACCCAACAATGTTGAAGAATTTTTCGAAACAAGATACAAAAGGGAGAATGGGTGACCCGACCGGTACAAAAAAATACACACCATTGAAAAAAAATCGTTATATAATTGGGAAATAATCTTTGATAATAAATACAGGATAAAACAGGTTAAGAAATATATCCACCAATTAAATGAAAAAGATTTGAAAGTGATGGGTTATGATAAAAATGAGTTATTGAAGTCTTTAAGCAAACTTCAGGTAAAATCTCTTTTCTCAATAAAAGATTATATTCAGGTATTATACGCTGGAAACTCATTGCAAATTTAATATTCCCTTTATTTAGAAGATTTTTTTTAATTAAAAGAGTCTATTAGATTTCCTTTCACGACCCAAGAGAGGAAAGTGCAATCTAATACTAATGAAATAAGGAGTGGTCTGCGGATTTGATAGAATTGATACAATGAGAATAATTAAAATGGTGCTTCGTTAGGCATAGAAACTAATTATAATCTGATTATCAGAGGTCATCGTTAACATAGTTTTTTATGATCTGCTATTGTTGGAAGTGTTTCGCGAAAGAATTATAAAAGAAGTTTAATAGTTTGTATTCTTGAATCATTACTCTTCTATTAGCTTATTTCATTTTTTAAATATCACTTTCCCTTTGTAAATGGCATCATCATCATGGTTATACGATAAATGTACATACCGTCGATATCAGCTTCCGGCCTGAATTCAGCTTCATAACGAACTCCTCTTTCTACTGGCTGTTCAAATACGGTATTAACGATCCTTCCGGTCAAGTCATAAATGTCAATGCGTGCATTTACCGATTCGGGTGCAACAAATGTAAACCGTAATTTGTCACTAAACGGGTTCGGATAAACCTTAAGTTCAGTCTTTTCAATATCTTGAAGTTCAGTCTTTTCAATATCTTGATTAATTTCGGAGGAAATTTTTGCAGATTTTGTTCCTACCGGGGAATAGCTACAGTAAATAGAAAACTTGGTATTTAAAATTGCAGAAGCTCCAAATGTAGATGGCATTCCTACCGGACCATGTTTCACTAGCCTGGGCTCTTCCCGGGGTACCAACTTCATATCTTACTTCAGTATTTTTTTCGAATACCCAGGCCAGCCAAACGGTTTCTCCTGAGTTTACAGAAACAGGACCTGATAGTGAAACGGACTGCCATCCTTTTGTTCCATTTACTGTGGTAGAAGGTGTTACACCAAGCAATGAACCTGGCATTCCTGAATTGTCGGAATAAACTCCCAGCAATACATTCCCGGTGCCTCCATTGTGATAAATGGATATACTTTTTATATTTCCATCTTCAGTAAAAGTAAAAGGCATTGCCCTCGTGTATTTCGATGTAACCGACGAACTGAAAACCTTCGGTGTTGCCTAAATCTATTGATGTTCCAGGTGGAAAAACTCCGGTAGAATAGCTACAGTAAATAGAAAACTTGGTATTTATAATTGTAGAAGTTCCAAATGAAGATGGCATTCCACCGGACCATTTTTTACTTGTCTGGGCTCTTCCCGGGGTACCAACTTCATATCTTACTTCAATATTATTTTCAAATACCCAGGCCAGCCAAACCGTTTCTCCTGAGTTTACAGAAACTGGACCTGATAACGAAACGGATTGCCATCCTTTTGTTCCATTTACTGCGGTAGAAGGTGTTACACCCAGCAATGAACCTGGCTTTCCTGAATTGTTGGAATAAACTCCCAGCAATACATTCCCGGTACCTCCATTGTGATAAATGGAAATACTTTCTATAACTCCATCTTCAGTAAAAGTAAACGGTATTGCCCTCGTGTATTGCGATGTAACCGAAGAACCGTAAACTTCGGTGTTGCCTAAATTTTTACTAATTCCATCATTAGAAACAGGCGTGTCATTCGAAACAGGATCCGGATTCGCATCTTTCATTAATATAACAGAGGAGTAAGGTGGTAAAGTAATACTTTTTGCATATTTTGTACCTTCCATGTCAATCATGGGTTGACTGAGTGAAACTGTTTTGGACGATTTAGTTGCGTTATATTCAAGTTGTAAATCATTCTCAGATGTTATTGATGGCTGGTGCGCTTTTCGAATGGATGTCATCCCCTGAATAAGATTTCCATTCGCTTAATGATTTATAATCTCTTACCGGTTTTGCGTCTTTATCAAAATACCAAATTATACCTGTTCTATCAATTGGTCTGTCCAAAATATTATAGTCAGATGTTATTCCATTTATTACACTTTCGGCATCGATAAATGATAAATATACTGATCTGAATTTTTTACAATTGCAGTATTATGGGTAACTGAAACATTGCGAAAGTAACATCCTTTGCAAACCTAAAACCCTCTGAACAGTTAAAAATATTATTATTATGTATATCTACATTGTGGTTTCCGTCAAATCCGAATACCTACTGCTAACGGAGCTTCAATTGTATTATGATGAACCTCTATCCCATTTGACAGTACATCTAAATAAATCCCGCCATCTATGGTTATATCATGACCCGGTTCAAATACAGTAGAACCATTGATAACAATATTATATTTGACAACAGTTCCGGAATAAGTTAATATTATTCCCCGTTAATGTATAAATTCCCCCTCCGTCATGATTTATCTGGCAGAAATTTCTAACATAATTATATTGAACGGTTACATTACTTCCTGAAAACTCAATACCCCTAAATCCGGTGTTTTCAATTGTATTGTATTCAATCGTAGAACCAGGACCTTCTGCACTTATTGCAGTGAGTGCGGCTGCATTATTTGTATATGTTGTTATAGGTCTGTTTGCTCCGAAAATCATTCCCGTATTAGTAATTGTATTATTACTAATAACTGCATTTGTAAAAACGGCAGGAACACCAATCGCTCCATCATTTGATTCATTAAAAGCACAATTTTCAACTGTTAAATTTTTACTTATATTTAAAGTACCGAAAACGCCAACAGCTCCTGAATAATTAATATTACAATTGCCTATTTTAATATTATCCGAAGCTTCTATTGATATGGCCTTATCATTTGAACCCGTAAATTCAATATTTACAAATTCAATATGGTTTTTTTTTGAAACTGATGCCAATATAGATGTAGTAGAAACTTTAACATCGGTTGGTTTACTTGAACTATAAATACTGATTTTTTTTGTGGACGGATTATAATACCATTCGTTTTGCGTATCCAATGTACGGATGTCGTTTTGAATAATGAATA